>CACCPY010000001.1 GCA_902547955.1 uncultured Alphaproteobacteria bacterium
GTAAGAGTAAGAATAATCCTAAAGCAATATTTTTTTTTTTCTTATTATCCATCCTACAAATAACTGTCAATTACAAGTGATGAAAAGATTAAATATAAGTAAATAATTGAAAATTTAAATAAGGAAGGTGCGAAAGCTGTTTTTTTATTATCATCAGATCTAAGAATTTTGTAAGCGAGATAGAGGAAGAACGAATTCAGAACCAGAGAAGTTGTAAAATAAAAAGATCCAGAGTAATTAAGAAAGTATGGCAACAACGAAACAATCATTAACAATAAAGAATATATAAATATTTGAATTTTCGTATTTCTTTGCCCGGAGACAACAGGCAGCATTGGGACTTTAGCTTTCGAGTACTCAATATCTTTGTAAAGCGCAAGAGCCCAAAAATGTGGCGGTGTCCAAATAAAAATTAGCAAAAATAAAATGAGAGGGAAGGTATTAAGTTCTCCTGTTGAACAGACCCAACCTATAACTGGAGGAAAAGCACCGGCTGCACCTCCTATGACGATGTTTTGAGGTGTTCTTCTTTTCAACCAAATTGTGTAAATAAAAATGTAAAAAAAGATAGAGAACGCTAACAAACACGCAGCTAAATAATTTAATGAAAGACCAAGCATTAAAACTGAAATAACAGATAACATTATACCAAAACCCAGAGCATTATCTGCGTCTATTTTACCGACAGGTATTGGCCTTTTCTTTGTTCTTTCCATTAAAGAGTCGATGTCTCTGTCAAACCACATGTTGATGGCTCCGGCAGCTCCTGCTCCCAACGAAATACAGAAAATTGATAATACGAACATAAACGGATGTATACTTACAGGTGCCAAACAAAGACCACACAGTGAGGTGAAAACTGCCAATAACATAACTCTGGGTTTCAAAAGAGCAATGTAATCCTCTACAGAGCTTTTACTTTCGAAGACTTCTAGGTCGTTTGCAGTTTTACTCTCCATCTCAAAATGATCATGTTGAATTACTTGACTTTTGGTAAATCATCAAATGAATGGAAAGGTGGGGGAGAACTTAGTTTCCACTCAAATGTTGTAGCACCTTTGCCCCACGGATTTTTTTGAGCTTTTCTTCGTCTCATAAATGCCTCAAGCACAACCACAACAAAGAAAAAAGCTGCAAACACAGAAATGTATGCGCCTATACTAGACACATAATTCCATCCTGCAAAAGCATCAGGATAGTCAGGAATTCTTCTGGGCATTCCGGCTAGACCAGAGAAGTGCATAGGGAAAAAAGTAATGTTTACCCCTATGAACGTAAGCCAAAAATGGATCTTTCCCAAGATTTCACTATACTCGACTCCTGACATCTTGCTAAACCAATAGTAAAATCCAGAATAAATGGAAAACAAAGCACCCATAGACATTACGTAATGGAAGTGCGCAACAACATAGTAAGTGTCATGTAAGGCAACATCAATTCCAGTGTTTGCTAAAACAACACCAGTTACACCTCCAAGAGTAAATAGAAAAATCATTGCTATAGCAAATAGCATCGGTGTTCTAAATTCTATAGATCCCCCCCACATTGTGGCTATCCAACTAAATATTTTAATACCTGTAGGAACAGCAATAACCATTGTTGCTGCCAAAAAGTATGCTCGGGTATCTACATCTAGCCCAGTGGTATACATATGATGAGCCCATACAACAAAGCCAACAACTCCGATTGCCGCCATTGCATATGCCATTCCCAAATAACCAAATATTGGTTTTTTCGAAAATGTAGATACCACGTGACTTATTATTCCAAAACCTGGCAAGATCAAAATATAAACCTCTGGATGGCCAAAAAACCAAAAGAGATGTTGGAACAATACTGGATCTCCACCTGCTTCAGGGTTGAAGAAGGCAGTTCCAAAATTTCTATCTGTTAGCATCATAGTTATTGCTCCAGCTAAAACTGGCAAAGACAATAAAAGTAGGAAAGCTGTAATTAATATTGACCAAACAAAAAGAGGCATTTTATGAAGAGTCATGCCTGGTGCACGCATGTTAAAAATAGTTGTTATGAAGTTTATTGCTCCAAGGATTGAGGAAGCACCAGCTAAATGCATGGACAAAATAACCATGTCAACTGCAGGCCCTGCATGACCAGATGTTGAAAGCGGAGCATACAAGGTCCAACCAGGACCAGCACCTCCGTCCACAAATCCTGAACCTACAAGTAGAATAATTGAGGGAACTAATAACCAAAAGCTAAGGTTATTCATCCTTGGAAAAGCCATATCGGGAGCTCCAATAAGTAAAGGAACAAAGTAGTTTCCAAAGCCACCGACCATTGCTGGCATTATCATAAAGAAAATCATTAATAGTCCATGAGAAGTTATCCAAACATTGTATTTTTGATAATCATCTCCAAGGATTTGCATACCTGGTTCAGCGAGTTCCATCCTTATTAAAAGTGAAAAGATACCCCCGATCAAACCTGCAATAACTGCAAAATAAAGATATAAAACACCTATATCCTTGTGGTTGGTAGAGAAAAAATATCTTTTAAAGAAAGATGGAGCGTGAGTAGACATAAAAATTCCTTTCTATTTTAATACGATTAGTTCATCTTTGTTGGATGCAAACTCTTCTTTAGCTTCTTCTAACCATGCTGCAAATTCTTCATCAGAAACTGCTTTGATGGATATCGGCATAAAACCATGACCAGGACCACATAACTCTGAACATTGACCATAGTAAAGTCCAGGTTCTTCAATTCTGTAGTATGTTTCATTTAATCTACCAGGAATTGCGTCCATCTTTACACCTAAAGACGGAACGGCCCAAGAATGGATTACACCAGCAGGATCGCTGGTAATTTGCATTTTAATATTTTTATTAACAGGAACTACAAGCATATTATCGGTTGAAAGAAGCCTAGGCTGTCCTTCTTCAAGCTCGTCATCAGTAAGCATAATGGCGTCGAAGGCTAAGTCATCATGATCAGGATATTCATAACCCCAGTACCATGTGTAGCCTGTTGCTTTGATTGTCATATCTATATTAGAAAAATCGTTTTGTTTGTAGAGAAGTTTAAAAGATGGTATTGCAATAACCACAAGTATGAGAACGGGAATAACAGTCCAAGCAACTTCAAGTAGAGAATTATGAGTTGTCTGCGAGGGAGTTTTATTTCTCTTGGCACTGAACTTTACGCAAACGTAAGCTAATAGAACAAAAACGAAAACTGTTATAAAGGTAATAATCCAAAAAACGAAATCATGAAGTCCTGCTAATTCGGCCATCAAAGGAGAAGCTGCCTCTTGAAAACCCATTTGCCATTCTTCAGGTTGACCTTTAGAGAGAACTTTATCACCTAGAAACATTAAAACAGTTGCAATAAAATATGTGAAAATCTTAGTCATAATTTTTTATAATATAGTTATTGGTTTCATAAAAAACAATTAATTAATTAATAAAATTTATAATTTTTGCAATTATAGACTTCATGGTGATTATTTACAATAACATAAGTAATTTGAAATTTTAAAATTATTTGATTTTTAGTTAATTTAGTATTATTTTTCAAATAGTCAGGTAGTTTATGAAGTTGATTAAGACAAACTGGGAAGATAAAAAAATAACACAAGATGTGGACAAACTTATGTCATCTTATGAAGATGGGGAACTATTTATTGAAGAAGTCTATTCGGAAAATATCTTACTTGACGATAACAAAATAAAAAGTGCCAGCTACGATAATGACAAAGGTTTTGGATTAAGAGCAGTAAATGAGGATGTAATCAAATTTTTTCACTCTTCAGAACTTAATGAAGCCTCTATTAAAAAAGCTCTAAAATCCATTTCTTACAGCAAACATAAAACATTACCTGAAAAAAATTACTCAAAAACAAACAAGAAATTATATAAAGCTTCTAACCCACTACATTTAATTGTTCTCAAAAAAAAAATCAGACTATTGGAAGAGATTAATGATTACGCTAGAAAACTTGATCTTAGCGTTAAACAAGTAAGTGTTAGTTTAAATGGGAATTTTCAGAATATAGAAATTATAAAAGAAGGTGGAAATGTGTTTTACGACTCCAGACCGCTTGTCAGAATGAACGTTTCAGTGTCAGTTGAAAAAAAAGGAAAAATTGAAACGGGCTCATACGGTTTTGGAGGTAGACACATGTATGAAAAACTGTTCGAAACTAAGAATTGGAAAAACGCTGTCGATCACGCCTTCAATCAAGCTTACACAAAGTTATCAGCAAAAGAGATTCCTGCAGGCGAACAAACAGTTGTCCTAGGTCCTGGGTGGCCAGGTATATTATTACATGAAGCTATTGGACATGGACTTGAGGGTGACTTTAACAGAAAAAAAACCTCTGCATTTTATGATTTAGTTGGAAAAAAAGTTGCTTCCGATCAGGTAACAATCGTTGATGACGGAACTATCCCAGAAAGAAGAGGTTCGTTAACAATCGATGATGAAGGCACACCATCACAAAACACCATGTTAATTGAAAAGGGCATCTTAAAAGGTTTTATGCATGATCGTTTAAATGCCAAACTTATGAATAAGACATCTACTGGAAACGGAAGAAGGCAAAGCTATTCACATATTCCAATGCCAAGAATGACCAATACTTACATGTTGTCAGGTAATCACGAACATGAAGAACTAATTAAATCTACAAAAAAAGGTATCTATGCAACTCAATTTAGCGGTGGTCAAGTTGATATAACATCCGGTAAATTTGTTTTTAGTGCCTCAGAAGCATACGAAATTGTAAATGGAAAAATAGGTAAACCCCTAAAAGGAGCCACTTTAATAGGAAATGGCCCTGAGATCTTGAAAGAAGTAGAAATGGTTGGTAATAACTTAAAATTAGATAATGGAATAGGAACTTGTGGTAAAGACGGGCAAATGGTACCAGTTGGTGTTGGTCAACCAAGTCTTAAAATAAAAAAATTAACTGTTGGAGGGACCCTCTAACTTTTTTATTTTTTGTGCACCTCATCATAAATTTCTTCCTCATACTCTATAAAGCTCTTAATCATTATGTCCCACAACCTCTCAATCATAACCTCAGGTATACCCCTCTTTTTTGCTTCTAGATTAAGTTTTTTTAAAATCTGATCGATTCTTTCCTGATCAATTATCTGATCTTTTCTTTTAAGTTTAACAACTTCAGAGACTAAATCTTTTCTTTGGGATATTAATTCGACGATTTTTAAATCTAACTTATCGATTTCATTTCTAATTTCTTCGATTGTATTAAATTTTTTCATTTTTTTTTAAAATCTTAAAATAATTTGTCTCATATATCATATCAACATTATTGTTCCATTCCCCCAAAAATAAATTTTTCCATGTTTCAGCTGGAGACTTACCTGAATCAAGAATTATGTTCAAAGGCTCCAAAAAAATTGTTTCATCGTCATCCCCTTTTGTATAATTTCTTTTTTTTAAACCTTTCACAGAAAAATCTACAATTTTTTTTGTGAACTTGAAAACACTCTCATTATTGGGAGCACTAGCTTTAAGACCATCAGTTCTGACATCTTCGTAAAATTTTTTAATTTCATTAAATTTCCAACTTTTAATAATTAACCAAATTTCATCAAGAATTTCCTCATCATATAAAATTCCAGTCCAAAACGCAGGTAAAGCACAAACTCTTGACCATGGCCCCCCATCTGCTCCACGAACTTCAATTATTTTTTTTAGTCTAACCTCGGTGAATATTGTTGTTATATGATTTTCCCAATCTGAAAATGTTGCATCCATTTTTTTTATTTTACCGTCCATTAGATCTCTAAAAGTATGGCCAGTTAAGTCAATATACTTGTTATTTCTGATTATGAAGTACATCGGTACATCTAGTAAATAATCTACATATTTTTCAATTGAAAACTCTTTATCGCAGAACATTGATAGTAATCCGCATCTATCATTGTCAGTTTTTGTCCAGATATGGGACCTGTAACTTAAAAAATTTGATAATTTTCCATTAATAAATGGTGAATTTGCATATAATGCTATTATCAATGGTTGAATTGACTGACTAACCACAATTTTTTTTTTCATGTCTTGTTCAGATGAAAAATCAAAGTTCGCCTGAATAGTGCAAGTTCTCAACATCATATCTAGACCTAAACTTCCAACCTTGGGCATATATCTACTCATAATTTTATATCTTTTTTTTGGCATTAATGTGATATGTTCTCTAGTCCACTTTGGTAAAACCCCCATACCCATAAAGTCAATACCTAAATCCTCACACACTGCATTTAATTCATCTTGATGACTGTTAACCTCTACACAAGTTTCGAACAAATTTTTTAGTGGAGCGCCAGATAATTCAATCTGTCCACCAGGTTCCAGAGATATAGAGGCATTATGTCTTTTTAAACCAATAATCTTTTTTTCTTCAAAAATTTTTTCCCAGCCAAATTTTAATGAAAGTTTTGTCAAAATTTTTTGAATATCAGAATAATTTATTGGTTCTAAATTTTTCTTTCTAAAACCAAATTTTTCGTGTTCTGTTCCGATTCTCCAATTTTTTTTTTCTTTACACCCATCAAGAAAATATGACATTAAGACACCTTTTGTTAATTTACTTTCATTCATCAATTAAACCTTGTAAACCAGATAAAGAGACAATGGCTGCAGTATCAGCTTTTAAAATATTTTTACCCAAATTTATTTTGTTAACCTCGATAGATTCAAAAAGTTGTTTATCTCTTAGTGACCAACCACCAACTGGTCCAATAAATATTGCGACTTTATCTTTTTTTGATAAGGAAATTTTTGATATTTTTTTTCCTTTCCTATCCTCATCACAAAAAAAAACTTTTCTTTCTTTATTCCAATTTTTTAAAACCTCTTTTAGGCTGCTTAATTTTTCAATTTCTGGTACCAAAATTCCATTGCTTTGCTCAACAGCCTCAATAGCGACCTTTTTAAGTCGACAAAGATTAGGAGTAAAATTTTCAGAAAATTCAGTTTTTAACGGAATTATTTTTTTTACTCCTAACTCACAAACTTTTTCAATTAGATAATTCGTTTGCTTATTTTTTAATAAACTGAAATACAAATAAAAATCTGGAACAAATCCTAACATTCCAGTTTTTTTTTCAGGTTTAACTGTATATTCTGTTAAATTTAATTCTACTTCCCATTGTTCTTTTCCGTTAAAAATAGTTATTTTATCCCCATTTTTTTTTCTCATCACTCTTTTTAAATAATGAGTTTTTTCAGAGTCCAGGGCTATGGATTTGGAATTAACGATTTTTTCCTTAAAGAACAACCTAATTTTAGACATTAAATTTTATTAAAAAAATAAACTAACACAAAAGTTTATTTACATGTAAAAAAAATCAATATTATTTGAATATTTTTTTTCGTTTAATACTATGGTTTAAAATTTTATGTCAACTCATTTAATAAACAAAATAAAATTATTTTTAGTACTTGGACGTTATAATTATCCAATAGGTGCACTTCTTCTTATGTGGCCTTGTCTCTGGGGAGTTTTTTATAAAACTAACAATCATGAAAACTTAATTGAAATAATTTTATTATTTGTAATAGGTTCATTTGTTATGAGGGGAGCTGGATGCTGTATAAATGATTTTTTTGACAGAGATTTAGATAAAAAGGTTACCAGGACCAAAGGTAGACCACTAGCCAGTGGCTCGCTTAATATAAAAGAAGCTGCATTTTTTCTTTGCATACAATTGTTTATAGGATTTTGTGTTGTAATAAACTTTAACTTTAAAACTATATTTTTTAGTTTTTTAATAATACCTTTAGTTCTCATTTACCCTTTAATGAAAAGAATAATGAATTATCCACAGTTTTTTTTGGGGTTTATTTTCAATTGGGGTGTTTTGATTGGGTTCATGTCTCAATCAAATACATTGAATACAGGAATAATTTTTCTTTTTCTAGGAGGAGTTTTTTTTACAATCTCATATGATACAACTTATGCCTTCCAAGACTTAAAAGATGATAAAAAATTTGGAATAAGATCTTTTGCAATTATTTTAGAAAAAAAATCCAAAAGAAATATTTTTTTATTATTATTACTAAGTTATTTTTTTTTTACTTTATCTTTAACAAAGATTGAAGGTGTTGGTTTCTCTTCAAACCTAATATTGAGTTTACCAATTTTGGTTTGTTATGTAATGCAATTTTTTCTATTTATTAAAAAGAGGTATAAACTTTTTTTTGACTTTAGTGCACTCACAGGTTTTATAGTTTTATTTGTATTTTTAACTGCTAACTATTTATGAGGTAGTATAATATATCTTGTGTTACAACTATCAACGTTTAACCATGATAATCTGTCCCACTCTTTTTTTGCTTCATTGTAACTATTATATGGTCCATGACGCTCTAATTCGGAACCTTTTTCAAGTTCTTGAAAATTTGTATCTTTGTAGGTTCCCCCTACTACCCAATAACTCATAATAAAAAGTTTGTTAAGGTTGTAATTATAAGAAATTCAAATATAAATTATTATCTTATGAATAAAAATTTACTAGAAAAAATTTTAAAAAAATTGAAACAAAAAGGTTGTGATCAAGCCGATGTAGTTTTTGCTGAAGATTTAACAATGTCTTCATCTTCAAGATTGGGTAAGATAGAGAAAACTGAATTTTCAGAAATTAAGGAGATTGGAATAAGAGCTATTATAAATAAAAAGCAATCAATCGTATCCTCATCAAATATTGAAGAAAATAATATCAATGATCTTGTTGAAAAAGTTGTTGAAATGGCAAAGGTTGTTCCAGAGGATGAATACTGTGGTTTAGCTGAAAAAATTGAAACTGAAAAGCTTTTAAAATTAAACAATAATAGTTTAAACCTTCATGATTCCTATAAACCTAGCGCTAAGGAAATAAATGAGAAAGTTCAAGAATTAGAAAATAGCGCACTGGATAATAAAAATATTATTAATTCCGAGGGAGCAGAATTATCATTTTCTCAAACTAAATATAAAATTATGGCATCCAATGGTTTTGAAACTGAAATAAACAAAACGCATAGTGACTATATTATTGCCGTTCTTGCTGGAAATTCAAACTCAATGGAAAGAGCATATGATTACAAATCTAAAGTTTTTTTTAATGATCTTGGAAGTTTTAAGAAAGTTGGAAAAAAGGTTTCTCTTGACGCAATAAAAAAATTAAATTCAAAAAAAATTAAAACATGTAAAAGTGACGTAATTTTTGACTCAAAAATTTCATCAAGTCTTTTAAGTAATCTTTTTAATGCTTGTAATGCATCTTCAATAATTAAAGGAACAAGTTTTTTAAAGAAGAAAAAAGGGAAAAAAATATTCAGAGACGAAATTAATATAATTGATGATCCTCATATGAAAAAAAGGCTTAGATCCAAGTATTTTGATGCTGAAGGAATTTTAACAAAAAAAAAGAAATTGGTTGAAAATGGTACTTTAAACTTTTTCTTTAACTGTCTAAGTACTGCTAGACAGCTCAAGGATATACCATCTGGACACGCTTCGAGGTCGGTGTCGTCAATACCAAATGCATCCTATACTAATCTTTATTTAGCCAAGGGGAAATATAAAAAAAGTGACATGGTTAAATCAATGAAAAAAGGCCTTATTGTTACTGAGCTTATGGGAAGCTCAATAAACTACTCTAACGGAGATTATAGTAGAGGTGCATCTGGTTTTTGGGTGGAAAATGGTGAAGTTTTGTTCCCAGTTTCAGAGATAACAGTTGCAGGAAACCTGAATAAAATTTTTTCAAGATTAATTCCAGCCGATGATTTACAATTTAACTTCGGAATAAATGCACCTTCTGTTTTAGTAGAAAATATGACCCTAGGTGGAATTTAATTGGAAAAAAACATTAACTATCAAGAAATTGAAACACAATGTAAATCCGCAATTATTAAGGCAGGTAAGATTTCAAAAGAATTAAAAAAAAATCTCAAAGTTCATTACAAATCTGAAAATCAACCTGTAACTAATGCAGACTTAGAAATTAATAATTTTTTGAAAAATATTTTAACTAAAATTTGTCCAAATTATGGTTGGTTATCAGAAGAGTCTGTTGATGACGAATCTAGGTTGAAAAAAAACATCTTCTGGTGTTTAGATCCAATTGATGGAACAAGATCGTATATTTACAATAAACCAGAGTATACAATTTCATTAGCCTTAATTAACAAAAAAACACCCATTCTTGGTTTTATTTACAACCCTTGTACAGAAGAATTTTTTTTTTCAAAAAAAAATTATGGCTCTTTTTGTAACGGAGAGAGAATTTTCGTAAATAAAAAAAGAAAAATAAACGAATGTACAGTAGCAATAAGCAGTTCGGAGAAAAAAAAATGGGATTCTTTTGATTTTTTAAAAAAAATTAAGATTATTAAAATGGGTTCAATAGCTTATAAAATTGCACTCGTAGCAAAAGGAAATTGTGATGTTGCCTTAAGCTTTACAAAAAAAAATGACTGGGATTTAGCTGCTGCCGATTTACTTGTTAGCGAAGCTGGCGGTGAAATTAAAACTATAATGGGTGAAAAAATAAACTATAATACAGATAAACTAAGGATAGATTCTGTAATGGCTGGTAATTTAGAATTAACATCTGATCTTATTAAAGTTTTAAAAAAATCAAATGAACCAAAATAGTTCAAATTATTATATTCTATCAAGAATTTTTGAAAATTATGTAAAAAAGCATTCTCGAAAATTAATCATTTCAATCATATGTATGATTATCGTTTCAGCAACTACAGCATTAAACGCCTGGATGATGCAACCCGTATTGGATGATATTTTCATTGATAAAAATGAAAGTCTTATATTGATAATTCCACTCGCCATTTTATTAATTGCTGTTGTTAAAGGTATTTCATCTTATATTCAGTCAGTTCTAATGAGTTTTGTTGGTTATAGATTAGTTGCCGATTTGCAGCGTGATATGTTTGGTAGTTTAATTAAATGTGATATTTCATTTTTTAGTAAAACTAATTCCGGAACACTTATTTCTCGTTTTCTTGCTGATGTAGGTGCTCTTTCTAGGGGAGTTCATAATGTTATAATTAATATAATAAAGGATTTTTTCACCCTTTTTTTTTTAATTGGTGTTTTATTTTATCATGATTGGAAATTGGCTTCTATTTCACTCTTAATTTTTCCCATAGCAATCTACCCAATATCAAGAATAGGGAAAAGACTAAGAAAAATTTCAAAAAATACTCAGGTAGGATTTGGATTCTTAACAAAAAGATTAACAGAATCTTTACAAAGTATTAAGACGATTAAATCTTTTAATGCAGAAAATGTTGAAACAGTAAAAGTAGAGAAAGAAGTAGAAAATATCTTTCAATTAACTTATAAATCCTCCAGAGTTAACTCCATATCCAGACCCTTAATGGAAACTTTAGGTGGCTTAGCAATCGCTGTAATTATCTACACTGGAGGTAGTCAAGTTATTTCAGGCACCACGACCCCAGGTACTTTTTTTTCGTTTCTCACTGCATTGTTAATGGCTTATCAACCAATCAAATCACTTGCCAGTCTTAATGCTACATTACAAATGGCAATGGCAGCAGCCGAGAGAATATTTAATATTATTGACACCAAACCATTAATAATTGAAAAGCAAAACAACAAGGATATTCATCTCAAAAATGATACTACCTATAATGTGAAGTTTTCTGATGTTACTTTTGCTTATGAAAGTTCAAATAAAAACATACTTTCAAATATAAACCTGAATATCAAAAGAGGAGAAAAGATTGCATTAGTTGGTTATTCTGGCGCTGGGAAGACAACATTACTGAACTTATTACCAAGGTTTTATGAAATTACAAGAGGAAGGATTACCATTAATGACATTGATATAAGGGACCTTAGTTTTAACTTTTTACGAAATCATTTTTCCCTTGTGAGTCAAGATATAGTACTTTTTGACGACACAATAAAATATAACATTTGTTACGGTCAAAATAATGTTAATAACAAGCAAATTTTAGAAGCTTGCAAAAAAGCAAACTGTGAGGAGTTTATAAAAAAATTTCCAAAAGGAATTAATGAAAATATAGGAGAAAAAGGGGTGAAACTATCTGGTGGTCAAAAACAAAGAATAGCAATAGCCAGAGCTTTTTTAAAAAATTCTCCTTTTTTGTTATTAGATGAGGCAACTTCTTCTCTAGACTCAAGGTCAGAAAAAAAAATTCAAACATCTCTCGCAAATTTAATGAAAAATAAAACATCACTTGTGATAGCTCATAGATTAGCGACTATAATTGATGCAAATAAAATAATTTTATTGCATAACGGAAAAGTTGTAGAAATAGATAATCATAAAAATTTATTAAAAAGATCTAAGATTTATAAAAATTTATATGAACTACAATTCAAAAAAAAATAATGATAAAAAAAATCCTTCAGCATAAATATATTCAGGAGTTTGTGGGTTGGATCATCGCATTTTACATAAAAGTTTGTTTCAATACTTCGCTTTGGTATTTAAAAAATGATGAAGAAATAACTTCAACTTTAAAAAAAAATAAAAAATTAATTGTAATCTTTTGGCACAACAGACTCCTAATGGCACCCTATTGTTGGAATTACAGCAAACCTTTTAAGATGCTCATATCTAGTCACAGGGATGGAAAAATCATTTCAAATGCTGTTGCGCATTTAGGTATTGGGACAATTAAGGGCTCTTCAAATAAAAATAAAATTTCTTCAGCCAAAGAAATTTTAACAAACTTAACCATGAATAATGTTGTGGGTATTACACCTGACGGGCCAAGAGGACCTAATGAAAAAATGAAAGAAGGAATAGTGTCATTATTAAAAAAAACTAATGCGACTGTGATTCCCCTTAGTTACTCTGCAAAGTTTAATTTTAAGCTAAACTCCTGGGATAAATTTATATTTGTAACTCCATTCAACAAATTTGTTGCTGTATGGGGAAATGCGATAGAATATAATAATAAAAAAAAATTGGATGAAAACTTGCAAATCATTCAAGATGAACTCAACAGAGTAACAAAACTTTCAGAGAATTTATCTAAGTAAATGTTTTTAAAATTTTACAATCTCTTGCTAATTATTTTTTTACCTTTTATTTTTATTTTCTTTGTGATGAGGTTTTTTTTTTCAAAAGAAACCTCCCAAAGCGTCTTTGAAAAATTTTTTTTTTTAAAAAAACGTAGACCAAACGGAAAGCTTATTTGGATAAATGGAGTTAGTATAGGTGAGGCAAAATCTGGATTAACAATAGCGAAAGAATTTCTGGTAAATAAACCCAATTGCAATATTTTATTCTCCACCTCAACAATTTCAGCTTATAGAGAAATGCTAAAACAAAAAGAGCAATTAATACTTGTCTACTTACCAATTGACTTTAGGTTCTTAATCAAAAGATTTGTTAAATATTGGAAACCTGATCTGACAATATTCATGGAATCAGAAATTTGGCCAAACATCATTAATGAGCTACATAATAAAAAGCTAAGATTTACCGTTGTTAATGGAAGAATGTCTGATAAATCTTTTTTTTGGTGGAAATCTCTTAATTTTTTTACTAGACCTATGTTCTCCAAAATAAGCTCATGTACAACTCAGGATGAAATCTCAAAAAATAGGTTTAAAAAACTTGGAGTAAAAAATGTAGATTGCAGTAGCAATATAAAGTTTCTTAGCAAAAAATTATCTTTTGAAAAAAAAGATCGCCTTTCATTTAAAAAAAAATTAGGAAAAAAAACGGTTATAACTTTTTTCAGCACTCATAAAAATGAGGAGATGATAATTATTGATTGCTTTGATGTTTTAAGTAAAACCTTCAAAAACCTTTTATTTATAATCATACCGAGACATTTAAAAAATTCGTATGGAATAGAAAAGAATTTAAGAAAAAAAAAATATAGCTTTGGAATTCGATCTTTAAAAGAGAATTTAATTAAAAAGCATAATTTTTATATTGCTGATACTTTTGGAGAACTTGGGTTGTTCTTTTCGTTGTCAAAAATAAGTATAGTAGGAGGTTCATTTTCAGATAAAGGAGGACATAACCCAATTGAGGCTTCATACTTTAATTGTGCAGTAATCTTTGGCCCAAATATGAAAAATTTTATTGAAATAAAAAAAAAGATAATACAAACCAATTCTGGCTTTCAAGTTAACAACTCGTATGAGCTTGCAGATAAAATTACGGCATTACTTAAAGATAAAACTTTAATAAAAGATACATTAAATAATTTTAACAATTTGAGAATTAAAGAAGCAAAAAAAGTAAAGAAATTAATTAAAAAAGAATGTGAAAAAATTTGATGATTAATACGCCTAATTTTTGGAAAGAAAAAAATCTTATTTCATTTTTGCTTAGTCCACTTTCTATTATTTACTTTATAGGTTTTAAAGTTTATGAGTTTTTTAGTAGACAAGTTGATATTGGTGTGCCTGTTATATGTGTAGGTAATTTAGTAGCGGGAGGGTCAGGTAAAACTCCTATAACAATAGAACTGAGAAAACATTTAAGCAAAAAGTATTCTAAAATTTTCGTTCTCACCAGAGGCTATAAAGGAAAATTAAAAGGTCCTATTATTGTATCCAAAAATTCGAACTATCTTGATGTAAGTGACGAAGCAATTATTCATGCTCAAAACGGTTTAACATGTATGTCAAAAAATAAAAAATTAGGAGCTGAACTGTGTAAAAAAAATGGTGCAAATCTTATCCTTATGGACGATGGTTTACAAAGTAAAGATATTAAAAAAAACTTCAAGATATTAGTCGTAGATGATAACTACAAGTTTGGTAATAATTTTCTTCTTCCTGCAGGTCCATTAAGGCAAACAATAAATAGTGCTAAATCAAATTACGATATCATGCTCATAATTAGGAACGGTAATGGAGATAGTACTTTAACAACAGAAAAACATAAAAATGTCTTTTATGCTGAAAAAAAAATTAAGCTAAAAAAACTAAAGTATAAAGACGTTTTCGCATTTTCAGGCATAGGTAATAATGAGAATTTTGTTAATAAACTAAAAGAACTTAAAATTAACATTAAAATGATCAAAAAATTTCCTGATCATCACAATTATTCAAATGATGATATTTCAAAAATAATAAGAACATCTACAAAAAAAAAATTATCAATCGTCTGCACTGAAAAGGACTACATAAAAATTCCTCAAAAATTTAAGAAGTTTATAAATGTTGCCTATCTTGAAATTAACATTTTTTCATCAAAAAAACTTATCAAACTTATTGATAGAAAATTAATAAAAATCTGAATTTGTTAATGCAAGAGGATCAACAGGTTTTTTTTCTAAATAGATTCCCCAATGCAAATGTGGACCAGTTGCTCTACCTGTCATTCCAACTGAACCAATTTTTTCACCAATTTTTATTTTTTGTCCCTCTTCGACAAAAATATCCTCTAAGTGAGCGAAAATAGACATTAATCCTAAGCCATGATCTACTACAATAGTATTCCCAGTAAAAAACATACCATAATCTACAAGTTTTACTTTACCTGAAGAGGGTGCAATTACTGGAGCACCTTTTTTTTGTGCTATATCTATTCCATAGTGAGGTCTTCTTGGTTTAGAATTTAATATTCGTTGACTTCCAAAAACACCTGAAAGCCGTCCATTAACTGGAAGAATAAATTTTTTGTCAAATAACTTTTTTTTTTCCCCTACTTTTTTTGAAAGACTAATTTTTTCTTTATCTTTAATTATCCTTTTAAAATCCTCTTTACTTGGTTCAACTTTTTTTTTTGGAAGTCCATTTATCCTTTCTATTTTATATTTTTTTTTTTTTATGTTAAAAATTTTAAGTTTATCATTAAATTTTACCTTTATTGTATCCTTGTATTTTCTACCAAAAGCAAAAATGAATTCACCATTTTCAAAAGTTTTAATTTCTACTCCATCAATTAAAATTTTATCATTCTTACCTGCTACTCCCGTTATTAATCCTCCCTCACAAAAACAACCAAATAAATTTGGAAACTCATCAGCAAAAGTATAATGCCCTTTTAAAAATAAAAAAAATATCAGCAAAAGTTTCATCAAATTTTTTTAACTTTAGTTTTATTTTTATAAAACTCTATTTCAAATTCGTCATTTCTTTTCAATTCGTCATCACTTATGATAATTTTTGTATTTTTTCTTGCAACTGAAAAACCCCTTTTTAAGGTTTCTTTGTAGGAAAGAATATTTAATTGTTGAATTTTTGATTTTAAATTTATCTTTTTATTTTCAAAAGAAAATTTTATTTGCTTATCAAGTTTTTCCACCATTGAGACTAATCTTTCAGAAAAAAGAGTTAGTTTATCAAAAATTTTTGTTAAGTTTAATTTTTTCGATTTTTCTAAATATTTATTTTTCTCATTTGAAATTCTATTTTCTAAAAAGGAAATAAGTTTTTGGTTTACTAAGTCAATATCCTGATAGGATTTATTGATTTCATTTTTTGGATCAACTATTTTTGATTGAAGAATTTTTAAAGTATTAGATTTTTCGTTAAGAAAATTAATAATTGTTTTTTCAAAACCAAGAAACTTATCGGAAATTCGAAATAGAATTTGGTTTCTATCTGGCACTGCCAACTCTGCTGCAGCTGATGGTGTTGGTGCTCTTAGGTCGGAGGCAAAGTCACACAAAGTGACATCGGTTTCATGTCCTATGGCAGAAATTATAGGAATTTTAGATTCTGAGATTGACCTTACTAATTTTTCTTCATTAAATGCCATTAAGTCTTCAAGGCTCCCTCCACCTCTTGCTAAAATTATAACGTCCGGTTTGTTTTTTTCATTATTTGTTAAATTATTAAAAAAATTTATTCCAGCACAAATTTGGTCTACACTTCCTGTCCCTTGAACTTTTGCGGGAAATAATATTAAATTTGTTGGAAATCTATCATTAATTCTATGTATGATATCTTTGAAAACAGCCCCAGTCTCAGAAGTAACAACTCCTATATTTTTCGGTATTTTTGGAATTTCATTTTTTCTAGATAAATCAAATAATCCTTCTTCTAATAATTTTTTTTTTCTCTCTTCAAGTAATTTTAATAATTCTCCCTCACCTTGATACTCGACTTGTTCTACTATCAATTGATATTTTGACTGAGGAGCGTAAGTTGTAATTTTACCTTTAATTAAAACAAATTTTCCATCATCAATATTTACTTTTAAACTATTTACATGTGATCTCCAACATACACCAGAAAGGCTACTTTCCTTGTCTTTTAGGGTAAAATATATATGCCCCGATGAATGTTTTTTGACTTGAGAGAGTTCCCCAATGACTTTTATTGTATCAAAATTACCTTCAATAATATTTTTTATAGATTTATTTAGCTGACTTACAGTATATTCAGAAATGTTAGAAAGTTTATTCATAGAAGTGATTATTCTATAACAAAAAAATGAAAAAAAAATTGAATATTTTAGTAATTGGTAGTGGTGCTAGAGAACATTCTATCTGTTGGTCTTTAAGTAAATCAGAAAAAACAAACAAATTATTTTGTATTCCAGGGAATGCAGGTATATCTAAAATTGCATCCTGTGAAGAAATTAATCCTGCAGATAAAAAATCAATACTTAAATTTTGTAAAGAGATGAAAATAGAATTGGCAGTTATTGGACCTGAAGAATATTTAGCTGCTGGATTAAGTGACTTTTTAATTAAGAATAAAGTTAAAACTTTCGGTCCTAGTAAAAAAGCTTCAAGATTAGAAAGCTCAAAATCTTTTGCAAAAAAGTTTCTTAATAGACATAAAATTTCTACTCCTTCATACAAAGAGTTTACATCACCGGTTGATGCAAAAAAATTTTTGAAAAACAGTAGTTTTCCTCTCGTAATTAAAGCTGATGGATTAGCTGCAGGTAAAGGCGTAGTTATTTGTCAGAAATTAAGCGAGGGTTTTTTAGCTCTTGAGGAAATTTTAAGCAAAAAGAAATTTGGTAATGCTGGGAAAAAAATAATTATTGAGGAGTTTATTGAAGGTTTTGAAATAAGCTTTTTTGCATTTTTTGATAAAAAAAGTTTTTTACCTTTTGGTTATGCACTAGATCATAAAAAAGCATATGAAAATGACATTGGACCCAACACTGGCGGAATGGGATGCTTTACTCCATCAAAGTTAATGAATAAAAATCTAGAAGAACAAATTTATAAAGATATCATAAAAAAAACCTTTTATGGTCTTAGAAAGGATAAAGTTGATTACAGAGGCGTTATTTTTTTTGGTCTAATGATTAAAAACAATAAACCATACATTATTGAGTATAATGTTAGATTTGGTGATCCTGAATGCCAAACACTTTTGAGAGATTTAAAAACTGATCTTCTTGATATTTTCTTGGCTACAATTGAAGATGAACTATCTAAAATTAAAATATCTAAATATAACATGAAAGTTATTTGTGTTGTTCTTGCTTCACTAGGATATCCTGGAAATTATCAAAAAAATAAACTATTAAAGAATTTAGATAAAGTAAAAAAATCAAACAATATAGAAGTCTTCCACGCAGGAACAAAGTTGGTAAAAAATAAATTTTACTCAAATGGAGGTAGAGTTCTCTGTATAACGGCAAGGTCAACTACACTTGAAAATGCAAGAAGGATAGTCTACAAAACAATAAAAGCAATTAATTGGAAGAATGGTTTTTATCGTAAAGATATTGGTATAAAAAATAAATAATTATCTAATTTGCTTGAAAAATTTTTTTAGTAACTGCTCACATTTTTTCTCATTTATCCCTCCGTAATATAAATGCCCATCCAGCCCTTTGTGAAATTTTTTTTTTTTAAATTCAAAAGTTTCTAAACTTTGAGAATAGGTACCAAAATAGACTTTTTTTATTCCTGAAATATAAATAGCTGCCTCACACATTTTACAAGGTTGCAGAGTTACATACAAAGAGCAGCCTATTAATTTATGTGTTTTTTTTTTTTTGCAAGCCATTCTTATAGCCATTATTTCTGCATGAGCGGTAGGATCGTTATTTTCTATTGATGAATTAAAACCAAAGCCAATGATTTTCTCCTCCTCATCAACAATTACGCAACCAACAGGTACTTCATTTAATTTTAGAGACTTTAATGCCAACTTAATTGCATTGTTCATTAAATTATTATTCATATTTTTCAACTAATACTTCACATCCTAATACTACGTCTTTTAGTTTTTTTAAATCAAAACTAGTTTTACCCCATACGTTACATTTATCCGCTAGTCTAATTTCATTTTCTACTGATATCGGTGTTTTTCCAAATCCTATTGCAATTGCTTTACCTGCCGACCAATAAACAATCTCTCCAAAATTTATTACTTCCTTTGCACTTTTTTCTAATGCTGCAGACACAGATATATAAAAATATATCTCTTCACCCCATATATTAGCTTTTGAATTTATTGGTAAACTTTCCCAAATTTTTTTTGCTGTTTCAGAGTCATTTAAATCAACGATTATCTCATAATTTTTTATACAGATTTTACATTTTTTTTGCATATAATAATCATAACACTAAATTTAAATTTTAAAAATATTATGAAAAATCCTGTTATTGGAATTACACTTGATACTGAAAATAATCAAAACTACTCTATGTTTCCATGGTACGCATCCAGGAAAAACTATTCAGACTCAGTGGTTCTAGCTGGAGGAACTCCAGTTTTTCTCCCCCATAACTTAAATATGATTGAAAAATTTATTGAAGTTATTGACGGGATAATTATTACCGGTGGAGACTTTGATATAGACCCTGAAATTTATGGGGAAAAAGTCTTGAGTAAAAAAGTTTCTACAAAAGTTGATAGAACTAAATTTGAATTTGAAATTACAAAGAAGGCATTGAATATAGGATTGCCGGTTTTAGGTATATGTGGAGGTCAGCAATTATTAAACGTGGTGTTGGGAGGTACATTGATACAACATATACCAGACGAAATTAAAGGGTTGATAAATCACGAACAAACCAATCCAAGAAATGAACCCAGTCACACAATTAAAATAATTAAAAATACTAAACTTTATGAAATTACAAAAACTGAAAATATGTTTGTAAACTCAGCTCACCACCAAGCAGTAAAAACTTTAGGTCAAAATCTTATTGTAAATTGTTCAACTGAAGATGGAGTAATTGAGGGAATTGAGAATCCTGATGCAGAGTTTTGTATTGGTGTACAATGGCACCCTGAGTTTTTAATTGATAAAAAAGATATAGAAATTTTTAAAAGCTTAATAGAGAGTTCCAGAAATTTTGAAAGATAAAATAATTAGGTTATCAAAAATAATATCTCACGCTGGAATTTGCTCTAGAAGAGAGGCTGAACAACTCATAGATAAAGGTAAAGTTGAAATCAATGGCAAGATTTACAATGAATACACTATTAGAAATGATATAATAAAGACCATAGTTGTCTCTGGAGAGGTACTACAAAAAAACGTAAACCGCTTATGGATCTTTAACAAACCTGTTGGTTATGTATCCTCTAATAAAGAACAAAAAAATCAAAAGAGTTTATTTAGACTATTTCCTAGTTATATTCCAAGAGTCGTTACCGTTGGCAGACTAGACATTATGTCTGAGGGATTAATGATAATAACTAATAATCCAAGCATCTCATCATTTCTGGAAACTCCCAAAAACAATATTAAAAGGAAATATCTAGTCAACGTTAATGGAGTAATAACAAAAAATATTATTGAAAAAACCAAAAAAAATTTATTAATTGATGGTCAATTTTATAAAAAAATTAAATTGAACGTTATTGTTTCAAAAAGTCATTTTCATTCACTTGAAATTGAGTTGAATGAAGGAAAGAATAGAGAAATTAGAAAGATACTAAGTCACTTTAATTTAAAAATCACAAAACTTAAAAGAATTGAATATGGCCCGTTAAAACTTGGAAACCTTGAGATTGGTAAACTAAAAGAAATTTCTAATAAAAGGTTATCAATATTATTAAAAAAGGTAAAATTTAGAGATGAGAATAATTTCTGGTAAATTTAAAGGTAAAAAACTTTTTTCACCTAATAATAATAAAATCAGACCAACATCTGACAGAGCAAAAGAAATGATTTTCAATACTTTGAATTCTTATTTTTTAGATAAAAAAATAAATTTTTCGGATTTAATTGTTCTCGACTGCTTCTGCGGATCTGGAGCAATTGGGTTAGAGTTTCTTTCTCGTGGATCAAAAGAAATAATTTTTGTGGATAATTCTTCAGAATCAATAGAACTTGCCAAGAAAAATTATTTTTTATTTAATGAAAGTCAAAAAGTAAAATTTTTGAACATTCACTACAAAGAACTTAATTTTATCAAACCAAAAGTAAATTTCTTTTATTTAGACCCGCCTTACAAAAAAATGGATGTAAAAAACATTCTGAGTTCCTTTTCAATTAGAAAAATTTTAGCACCTAATGTTTTAGGTATTATTGAGTTACCTATTGAAGAGGAACTTAATTTTATAGATGGATATGAGATTTGGAAAAAAAAAAAAGTATCAAAGTCACTATTTTACTTTTTAGAAAAACTAAATTAATTTATTTTCTTCCAAAAAGTCGTTCAATATCGTTTAATTTTAATTCGACATATGTTGGTCTTCCGTGATTACATTGACCAGAAAAGGGAGTTGATTCCATTTTTCTTAACAAATCATTCATTTCATCTATCTGCATTTCTCTACCTGCCCTTATTGATCCATGACAAGCCATTTTTGAACAAACTTTATTAATTTGTTCTTCCGCTGATTTTGAATCATTATTTTCTATAAGTTCATTGATTATGTCTAAAGTAAGAATTTTAACATCGCAACCTGATAATATTCCAGGAATCTCACGTACTACAATTGAGTCAACTCCAAAGGGTTCGATAACCAAACCATAGCTTTTAACTCTATCAAGTAAATCACTTAACACATCAAGCGTTGACTTATCTAGATCTATAACAACTGGAATTAATAATATTTGGGTTATAATTTTTTTTTTGTAAATTTCACTTTTTATTTTTTCATAAACAATTCTTTCGTGAGCAGCATGTTGATCAACAACAATAATACCGTCGTTTGTTTCTGATATAATATATGTGTTGTGGAATTGGCTTTTAGCAAATCCAAGAGGTAATATTTTTTCTTCATTTGTTTCTTTAGATTTTAATTTTTCATTTATTGATTCTGTGTTTAATGAACTATCCGTCGAAATATCCTTTAGTTCAATTAGTCTTTGTGAGGGGGACCTTGAAAACTTGTCTATGGCTTTTTTTGTGTTTATCGTACTCGCAAAATGATTGACTTTTTTCAAGTTATTTTTTACTAAATTGATAATTCTGGATCTTAAAGATTTAATATCTTTAAATCTGACCTCATTCTTAGTTGGATGAACATTAACATCTACTTCGGAATGTGGACAATTTATAAAGCAAACAAATTGTGGAAATCTATCGTAAGAAATAAAGTCACGATAGGCTAATTTAAATAAAACATTCAAGGACTTGTCTTGAATAACTCTTCCATTTACAAATAAAAACTGATTGTTAGTATTGGAGTAATGAAAAGTTGGTACTCCTAAATAACCTAGAAATTTAAAGCCTTCAACAGTTTCATCGAAATATATACAATTTTCTAAATATTGATTACCTAATATTTCAGTTACTCTGTTTTTAAGTAAATTATGGTTTGTTTCATCCTTTTTATTTTTTGTAGTTAAAATTAACTTATTGTTTATATGAAGATTAAAACTTACGTTGAAATTACACATAGCTAATTTTTGAGTTATTTTTTTTATTGTTAAAGATTCGTAATTTTCACTCTTTAAAAACTTTAAACGAGCGGGTGTAGAAAAAAATAAATTTCTAACTGTTATATGCGTACCTTTTTTTTGGTTTACTGGCTTAATTGCTTTAGCAATACCTGAGCAAATTTCTAGAGAAGTACCCTGGGCTTCGTTTTTTGTTTTAGTTTTAATAAGCATCTCTGATACTGAAGCTATTGAAGGCAAAGCTTCTCCTCTAAAACCTAAAGAAGAAATATTGTTTAAATTTTCTAAACTTAGTTTTGAAGTTGCATGTCTTCTTAAAGCTAATCCAAGTTCATTAGAATTTATTCCATCGCCATTATCAGATACTATAATTTCAGTCTTACCACCATCTCTTATAAAAATATTAATTTCATCGGCATTAGCATCAATGCTATTCTCGACAAGCTCTTTAACAGCAGACGACGGTCTTTCTAAAACTTCACCTGCGGCAATTTTATTAACAATATCGTCGGATAAAATTTTAATATTCATCAACTTTTAATTTTTTTTTGGTTAGTATTTTTCCTTCCTCAACAGCCGGTTGATCAAAGGGATTTACATTAACTAAATAACAAGAAAAAATTGTCTCAACAAAAAAATACATCATTAATGAACCAACAGATTCTTCACTTATTGAATCTAACTCAAAAAACCTGACGGGTAATTTTTTATTTTGAAGTGTCTGAATTGTAGCATCCATTTCAGCTCTTAACAAAATTTCTAACGACTTTTTATGTAATACTTCAATCTTATTTTTATCGCCAAAACTACAATCTAACATGGTTTGTTTGTTTGTTTTCTTTCTTCCAATTATTGTATAAAATTTGTCCTTTGGACCATCTAAAAAAAGTTGCAACTGACTGTGTTGATCAACTGTGCCTAAAGAGTTAACTGGGGTTGTGCCCATCCTTTTTTTTCCGATACTTTCTGCCCATAGCTGCTTATACCAAAATGATAAGTTATTCAGGTTATCGACATAGGGCATAATTACAGATATATTGACACCTTTTTTTTGTAATAAAATCATTGCTAACGAGGAAAAAAAAAATGAGTCAAAATTATTTTCATTTTCAATAAATTTTAAAAATTTTTTTCCACCTTCCACAAATTTTTTAATATTAAAAGAGGTTACTGCTGCTGGAAGTAATCCCACCACAGAAAAAACAGAATACCTTCCTCCAATGTTCTTATTATGCTCAATAAATAAATAATCTTCTTCTTCTTGGATTTTTTTCAGAGTGCTTTGTTTATTTTCTGTAATAACATAAATTCTTTTTTTATAATTATGAGTTTTTGAAATTATTTTTTTTATAAAAAAGAATTGTGCTAATGTTTCAATAGTCTCTCCAGACTTTGATATTACTACAACAGAGGTCTTTTCCATATTTAACTGATCCAAAAGACCACTTATAGAAACTTGATCAACATTTTCTAAAAAAAAAATTTGTGGCTTTTTTTTATTTAAAAAAAAGTTTGTTTTTATCGACACTAGTGTCTTTCCTCCCAGACTTGAACCACCTGTTCCAAGAAAAATAATGTTTTCATTATTCTTTAACTTATCTGAAAAGGAATAGACGTACTCAATTTTTTTTTCGTGGAGATCATTGATAAATCCATAAGAGTTTGATTTTATTTTTGAATAAAATTTATTTTTTGCTCGTTTAAACTGATTTGATCTAATTTTTTTTTCGAGACCACTCAAATTAGAAAGTTTTTGTGTAAAAAGCATCAAATATCACGCTTTCCTACAATCATGAAAAAAAGATCATTTTTATTAAAAAGCTCCGATGCTAATAAATTAACATCCTTAAGTTTAAGATTATCAATAATTTCTGATCTTTTTTTAAAATAATCTCGTCCAAGATCATAATATTGAACAATTTTAAGGAGTGATGCGATTGATATTGTACTAGTTAAATTTCGAGAAAAAGAGCCTTTATAATAAGTTTTTGCATCTCTTAGTTCTCTTGCATTAATTCCTTCTTTTTTCATTATATTCCATTGATCTTTAACTTTTAAAATTGTCTCGTTAACTGTTTCATTCCTTGTCTGGAACCCCCCAATTATAACACCGTCATTTTCAAAAGGTATTAGGTATGCATAAATAGAGTAAACTAATCCACTCTTCTCTCTAACCTCCTTATAAAGACGAGATTGAAAACCTCCTCCACCAAGAATATAATTCAAAATTCTTACAGCAAAATAATTCTCTTCTTTTCTACTAACTCCTCTTTGACCAAAAATAACAGTAGATTGTGGTGATTCCATCTCAAAAAAATTCTCACCTTTGGCTAAGGTTTCAAATTTAGGAATCTTCCTTTTTTTTCCTAACATTGGTAATTCACCAAATACATAGTCGACATATTTTTTTGCTTTATCAGAATCAATATCTCCTGCTATACCAATGACTAAATTGTCTTTTGTAAAATTCATTTTATGCATCTCAAAAATATCTTTTCTTGAAATATTTTTTAGCGAACTTAAAGATCCTTTTACGTTTCTAGAGAGTTTAGATTCTTTAAAAAAAAGTTTATTGAATTTTTCAGAGGCTTGAGTTTGAACATTTGATTTATCAATCTTTATACTCGCTACTATCTGTTTTTTCACTTTGTCTATTTCTTTAGGCTCAAATAGCGGCTTATTAATTGACTCAGATAATAACCAAAAACCCTCTTGAATCTGTGAAGAAACAACCTGAAATGATCCCTCTATTTTATCTTTTTCTGCTGAAAAAGAAATCTTAGTTCCATTTTCTTTTAACGATAACTTAAAATCATTACCACTAAAGTTTTCAGTACCCTCATCTAGAAGTGATACCATTAAGTTAGTTGAACCTTCTTTATTTTTTGGATCTAAAACTGCTCCACCTCTAAAGGTAAAGCTTAAACTTACTAATGGTAATGATGAATCTTTCACAAACCAAAAAGAAATGCCTTTATTAGTTGTCAACTCCTCAAACTGTATTGCTAATGATTGTTTATAAAAACCAAGTAATAAAAAAAGTGATATGAGTAATCTTAATTTCAATTATTGAGTTCTCCGATAACAAAATTTTTATTGTTTCTGAATTTTCTTAATGCTGTACTAACGTCCTGTAAACTTACATTCACTATCTTATTGTTTAGACTTTCCAAATCATCTAACTCGATACCAATAGTAATAGCTTCACCGACTGATTGAGCCGGATTTAAAACACCGTCTCTTTCATAGATAGAATCAAAAATAAATTTTTTCTTTTCAATTTCAAATCTTTTTTTTGAAATTCCTTTTTTTAGAATTGTATCAATTTCATCGTTAATTATCTTATCTATTTTTTCAAATTCTATTTCCTGGTCGGGAATTGCATAAAAGTAAACGCTACCTTCACCTCTTGTTAGTCCCTGATAATATCCCCCAACAGCAGAGAAAACTTTTTTTTTATTAACTAAATTTTCATATAAAATACTTGAACTACCTGATGCTAAAATTTTTAAACCGATTTCTAGGGCCAAACTTTCTCTGAGGGAAGTTTTATATGAGATCACTCGGTAAAATTTTTTCCAAATATTTTGCTTTACAGTTGGATGTCTCATTTCCACCATAACTGATGTTTCTAACTTCGGATCTATAACACTTTCGTATGTTAAAGGGGTGCCTTTTTTTCTTTTGCCAAAATATTTTTTACTTAATTTTTTTACATTTTCAAAGTCAACATCTCCAGATAACACTAATGTTGCGTTATTTGGTATGTAATACTTTTTATAAAATTTAATAATGTCATCGAAGCCCAAATTCTCAATTTCATGTTTCCAGCCAATGATTGGTCTGCCATAGTAATGATTAGGAAAAAGAATTGATCTCATTGACTCGTCCAACTTTGCTGAGGGGTCGCTTTCCACTCTTTGGAACCTCTCCTCAAGAATAACTTTCTTTTCTATTTCTACATTGTCTTCAGTGAGGGTTAGGTTAACCATTCTATCTGACTCCATTTGCATAATTTTCTCAAGCTCATACTTAGGAAATACTTGATAATAAGCTGTGTAATCGTAGCTTGTGAATGCGTTTTCACTTCCACCAATCTTTGAAATAAAATCAGAATAGTAACTATCTGGAAATTTTTTGGTTCCCTTGAACATTAAATGTTCCATAAAATGAGCAAGACCACTTTTACCATTTTCCTCAACACCTGAACCAAAGTTATACCAAAGCATTTGAGCAACTACTGGTGCTCTTTTATTCTCAATTACAATAACTTTTAAACCATTTCTTAATTCAAAAGACTTTGCGTTAAAGATTTTTTTTGCAAAAACATTTGTTGAAAATAAAATGAATAAGAAAATAAGTGAAGTAAACTTCATTTAGTCAATAATTGGTAACTGATCAAAAGTGTTAAACTTTGAATTTTCATCTCCATTTATATTTGGTAATTGAGTTTTATTTTCAATGATTTGTGTTGATTGCGGTAATGAAAAAGATGAAATATTGCTTCCAGGTACATACCTTCTTGAGAAATTGTAACCTTTATCATAAACAGGTCTGTAGTATAAATTTCCTCTTTTAAAACCGTCGACATATTGGCTGTAAACCCATTCTCCTATCGTAAATTTTTTATTTACCTTAAATTTTTCTAGAGAATCGGAGGGTGTTGGAGAAGATTGAACGTTAATTTTCGGTGATATGTAATTAGTAATTCTTGGGTTAATAGTTTGATATCCAATCATAGGTTGCTGCATTTGTTGAACACTACTTCTTTGCGGAATATTTTCTCTACTTTCAAGAACTTCAACTCTGGGTTCCTTTCCAAAATCTGGTGGTAAAACTAAATCGGGAGTTTCTTGTGCAAAACTATCATCAATATCAGGTTTACTCATACCAGTTAAATCACCTATTGTTTCACAGGAGGTTGAAAAGAAAAAAAATGCTAGAATTAAATAATATCTATTCAAAATCATCACAAACATAGCCTCCATTAACAAAATCTTCTTTAACTCTAACACAGTCGTTTTGGATTGCAAAAAGTTCCATCTCTTCTTCTTTCGATAGCATTTTTGGTAACATTTTCTTTGCAGGTTGTTCTAAAACTTGAGTTGATTGGTTAGGTAATTGTGGTTGTTGAATGTTATTAAGACTATTGTAATATGAATATGGTACAACTGGGTTTGCCTGATCTATTGAGTATTGCGGGAAAGGCGGTGGAGGTGGAGCTAATAAAGGTGTTCCATTAGGACCGACAAAATAGTATTGTCTTGCACTCCTGTAAACTGGATCATAATATGGTTGTGGTTGAGCTAATGGCATTGGAATATTCTGCTGAGAAATTTCCGGTGTTAAAAAGTTTTCATCCGGAATTGCGTAATCTGGAACTTCAACTGCTTCTTCTATTATTATCGCTTCGCTTTGTTCTGGTTCGTCAGTCTCATCATCCCAAAAGTTTACAGAATCATAAATAAAATCACCTGCTTCACTGATTGAATCCATTGTAGAATCAAATGTTGATTCGATAGTTGAGCAAGAAACTAGGTAGAAAGACGAAATTAGTAAAAAAAGTCTCTTAGAAAATTTAAGTTTGGTCATTTACACACTATATATAGTATATATCTATATTAAAATACAAACATTTTGTTACAATATTTATATTCATATCATTACTTTTAAACTTTGAAAAGAGATTTTTATTACTTTTTCTCAGGATTTTTTTTTAAAATAGTCCAAAAAAAAATTATTCCGCCAACTGTTATAAATGAATCAGCAAAATTAAATGCTGGCCAATGAAACTCGTTGAAATAAAAATCGAAAAAATCAATTACATAATTATTAATAATCCTATCCAAACCATTACCTAATGCTCCCCCTAAAATTAAAGATAAACCTATAATTTCCCAAAATTCCTTGGTCATTTTTATTACAAAAATTATGTAACCGCTTATTAAGAAAGACAAAATTCCTAAATAAAAGGAGGCATCAAGACTTGAGAAAATCCCAAAACTAATCCCTCTATTTTCAACGTATACAATATTGAAAAAATCTAATATTTTTATACCATCTCCAATTTTATCTTTTTGAATGTAAGCTACCATTTTTGTAACTTGATCAAGTAAAACTGATAAAATGACAATTAGTGAAACAAATAAAATTTTGTTGTTAATTTTTTTCATTTACCACGCTTTGACATCTACTACATAGTCCTGAGGTATTTAAAGTTTTAAAAATTTTCCAGCATCTTACGCATTTCTCTCCATTATTTACTTCAACTTTCATTTTTATTTTTGTGTTATCAGAGCTTTCAATAAATGAATCATCAAATTTTTCTGAAAAATTTACATCTGAGCAAATAAGTACTTCAGATAAATCAATTCTTTTAATTATTTTTTCATAGGTTTCATCTTTTAAATATAAATTTACTTTTGCTTCCATACTTGATTTGAGTTCTTTTTCATTCCTTTTTTGCTCAACAATACCTAAAAATAAATCTCTTAATTTATAAATTTTTTCCCAATCTTCATTTATTTTTTGATTTTTCCATAAATCTGGACAAATGTTTCTTTTCAATAAATGACAACTTTCCTCAGCGTTTTTGTTTACCTCTTTTTTCCAACATTGCCATGCCTCTTCGGTTGTGAAAGGAATTATTGGTGATAACCAGGTTATCAAGTATTCAAAAACAAATTTCATTACGAACTTTGTTGATTTTACTTTTTCAGATGTTAATGAGTCGCAATACAGAGAGTCTTTACGAATGTCAAAAAGAAAAGAGGACAGTTCGACATTACAAAAATTCAAAACTAATTTGAAAACTTTGTTAAAACTAAAAGAATCATAAAGAGAATTAATTTCAGTATTTAAGCAAAAAATCTTATGCAAAATTAATTTTTCAATTTCAGGTAACATCTCATATTTTACATTTTCTTCAACATTGAACCCATTCAAATTTCCAATTAAGAATCTCAATGTATTTCTAATTTTTCTGTAACTTTCTGATTGTCTTTTAATATTTTCAAAACTAATCCTTACATCTTCATTAAAATTAGAACTCGCTACCCAAATCCTCAAGATATCTGCCCCATATTTATTTATGATATCTTTTGGAGAAATTACGTTACCAAGTGACTTAGACATTTTTTTCCCATTTTCATCAATGACAAAACCGTGAGTCAATACAGACTTATAAGGACTTTCATTGTATAATCCGCAAGATTCCAATAATGACGTTTGAAACCATCCTCTATGTTGATCTGAACCTTCTAGATACAAATCAGCTTTTCTTATCCCTTTGTTTTTCAAAACATAAACATGACTGGATCCAGAATCAAACCATACATCAAGTATGGAAAAAACTTTTTCAAAATCGTTGGCATTATATTTCTTTGGAAGAAACTCTTCGTTAGGGATTGTAAACCAACCATCTACCCCATTCTTTCCAAGAACTTCAATAACTTTCTTATTCACCTCATTATCAATCAAAGGTTTTTTTGTTTCTTTTGAAACAAAAATTGTAATGGGCACTCCCCAATTTCTTTGACGTGAAACACACCAATCAGGACGATCCTTAACCATAGACAAAATTCTTTTTTTACTATTTTGAGGAATCCAATCTACATCTTCAATTTCTTTCAAGGCTTTATTCCTTAGGTTATTTTTATCCATTGAAATAAACCATTGCGATGTTGCTCTAAAAATCAAAGGAGCTTTTGACCTCCATGAATGTGGATAACTGTGATTATATCTAGAACTAGAAATTAATTTACCTAATTTTTCTAGTTCCTCTATTACCTTCTCGTCAGATTTGAATACATGCATACCCTTAAAAAAATTAATGTTGTCTTCGTAAATTCCTTTCTCGTTAACTGTTGGATCATTTCCTAAACTATTAACTTGACCTAAATCAAAATCATCTTGGCCATGATTTGGAGCAATGTGAACAAAACCAGTACCATTTTCATTAGTGACATGATTACTTGGAAAAACTTTTACGTCATATTCAAATCCAAGTGAAAACAACGGATGTTTGCATATTAAATCTCCAATTTTTTTTTCAGAAATATCCTCAAGCACCCTGAAATCTTCAACTTCATTAAGCTCTGTAAAACTTGACAATAAATCTTCAGCTAGAATTAACTTTTCATTTTTCGATAAATTAATTTTAGGATAATCTTTATCAATAACGATGATCTTATATTTTAAATCTGGAGAATAAGCTAAACCTTTATTACAAGGAATTGTCCAGGGTGTAGTGGTCCAAATGACAATCGATAAATTTTCTTCACATTTAACTGGAAATTTAACAAAAATTGAAGTTGAAACCTTATCATGGTACTCGATTTCAGCTTCAGCAAGAGCCGTTTTTTCAACAACTGACCACATAACAGGTTTAAAGCCTAAAAATAAATCACCTTTTTCCAAAAATTTTAGTAATTCTTTAAGAATTGTAATTTCGGAATCTTTTGTCATTGTTAAATAAATACTTTCCCAATCTGTTTGAATTCCTAATCTACAAAACTGTTTTTTCTGTTCACTAACCCAGTGATCAGCAAAATTTCTGCACTCTTCTCTGAATTTAATTACGTCGATCTTGTCTTTATCAAGTCCTTTTTTTTTAAACTTTTCTTCAACTTTCCATTCTATTGGAAGCCCGTGACAGTCCCAACCTGGAATAAAGTCTACGTCAAAATTGTCCTGAAACTTAAGTCTACAAACAATATCTTTTAAAATTTTATTTAATGCGTGGCCTAAATGGAGGTCTCCATTCGCATAAGGTGGACCATCGTGAAGAATATATTTTTTTTTATTCTGACTTTTTTTTTTTAAAGTTTGATAAACTTTTTTTTCTTTCCAAAATTCGGTTCTTAAGTTTTCAGTTTCAGAAAGGTTAGCCTTCATTGCAAAAACTGTTTTAGGGAGATTAATTGTTTTAGAAAAGTCTGTCATTTTTTACTATTTTGATATCCTTTATAATCTGATCCTTCAATTTCTCAATAGATGGAAATTTTTTTTCTTTTCTAATTTGTTTAATAAAATCAACTTTAAGTTTTTTTCCATAAATATTTTCATCAAAATCAAATAAATGTACTTCCAGGAGTGGTTCATTTTTATCAAACGTTGGTTTTACACCGTAATTTGCAATGCCCTTGAAAGTTTTCTGAAATTTTGAATTTAGTATTTCAACATTGACGAAGTAGACCCCATACTGCAAATTACAATAATCATTAATTTTCATATTTGCTGTTTTAAAACCAATCTCTCTCGCTTGTTTATTACCAGAAATTACTCTTGAAATTATTTGCCAATTTCTTGATAGCATTCTATTTGCCTCAATGAGTTTTCCATTCCTAAGGTATTGTCGGATTTGAGATGAGGATAATTCGGTTTCATTGACTCTTAGTTCTGGTACTTTTGTGAATAAAAAATTTCCAGTTTCTTTCGAATAAGCGTTCATAGTTTTTACATTTCCAGATTGTTGATTTCCAAAAACAAAATCAAACCCAGTAACGACATGTGATACCTTCAATTTTTTTACAAGAATGTTTTCAATAAAATCTCTAGGGTTTAAATTTACTAGATGTGTATTAAATTTTATATTTAATATAAAATCGACACCCATTTCTTTTAGAAGAAAATACTTGATTCTAAAAGGAGAAAGTCTGAAAAAAAAAAATTCTTTTCTAAAAAAACATTTTGGATGTGGTTCGAACGTAAGAACTCCAACTTTGTTTTTATTTGAAACCCTTACTGCCTCATTAATTACTTCTTGGTGACCAATATGGACTCCATCAAAATTTCCAATTGCAATAACTGAATTTAAATATGTTTTTGGAATTATAAATGATCTGAAAACTTTCATCTAATTTTTAAGTTTCTTTTTTCGAATTTACCAAAATTTCTGCTTCCCCTGTAAGTATTTTGATATCTGATTTAAAACATTCTGTTAAAAGTTTTACTCTTTTTTTTTCATTATTAATTTCCAAAACAACAATTTTGACAGAAATTTCTTCATCGATAAAAACTGGAGCTAAAAATTTTAGAGACTGTTTTAGATAAATACTACCTGGACCAGGAAGTTTTGTAGCAATTACCGTAGAAATCAAGCTTGCGGACAAAAATCCATGAGCAATTCTTTTTTTAAAAATAGTATTTTTTGCAAAATCTTCATTAATATGAACTGGATTATTATCTCCTGTTACAAGAGAAAATTGGTTAATGTCATTTTCAGTTATTTTTTTTTTTAAAATAGCTTTTTGGCCAACCTTTAAATCTTCAATAAAAAAGCCGTGGAGCTTCTCAAAACTTTCTTCATTCATTATTACAATCCAAATAAATATTAACTATACTAGCTTAAATCTAAGAGTGCTTCAGTATATTCTTTAGCTTTAAAATTTATCAAATCCTCTTTCTGCTCTCCTGTACCAATGAAACTTATCGGCAAGTTAAGTAACTGTGCTATGGGAATTAAAACACCACCTTTTGCCGTCCCGTCAAGCTTGGTAATAATAATACTGTCAATATCACATATTTCTTTAAAAACTTCTGCTTGTTTCACAGAATTTTGACCTATATTTCCGTCTAAAACCAAAACAATTTCAGTTGGAAAGTCTTCATCAATTTTTTTTATCACTCTAATTATTTTTGAAAGCTCATTCATTAAATCATTTTTATTATGTAATCTTCCAGCAGTATCTATAATCAAAATATCTATTTTTTTTTCAATTGCCTGTTTCACTGATTCATAAGCTAGTGCGGCCGGATCAGATTTTTCTTTAGCTGAAAAAAATTCTGATTTAGTCCTTTCAGACCAAATTTTAAGTTGATCGACAGCCGCTGCTCTAAATGTATCAGCAGCAACTAAACCAACTTTTTTTCCATCTGCAAAAAAATTATGAGCAATTTTACCCACTGTTGCTGTTTTTCCAACACCATTCACTCCCACAATTAGAAATATATAAGGCTTAGTTGTTTTGGTATTTTTTTTTTCTAAAGGTTCAAGTAAGTTAATTATTTTTTTTTGAATAACTTTTTTAATTTTGATAACTGTTGGATCTATCATTTTTGATTTTCTAAGATCTTCAATTACCTCTAACGAAAATTTAACTCCCATATCTGAAGATATTAATATTTCTTCTAATTCTAAGAGAGTTTCTTCGTCAATTTTTTTTCCTTTTATAACTTTGTTTATTTTTGTGGTTAACTTTTCTGAAGATTTTGAAAGTCCACTTTTAAGTTTTTTAAACCAGCCAAATACCATTTATACTTCAACCTGAAACTTTCCATTGTTCACTGAGATTACCGTACCTTCAATAATTGAACCAGATTTAATTTTGTTTTTTTTAGAAAGTAAATTTACTTTAAAATAAGCATCCGTGTAACTTAGATCATCGGATTCGTATAGAAATTTTTCTTTATTTCCTACTTTTTTTTTCATTATATTTTCTTTAATTTTTTCAGAAATATTTTTCGCTTTAATTACCCTTTCGTTTATTATTTTTTTTTTAATCTGAGGCATTCTTGCTGCTGGAGTTCCCTCTTTTGGAGAGAATGGAAAAATATGTACGTTTGCAATTTGACATTCTGTAATAAGATTAATTGAATTCTGAAAATTTTCATCTGTTTCAGTTGGAAATCCAACAATTAAGTCAGCTCCAAAAGTGATATCTTTTCGAAAAGATTTTAAATTGTTGCAAATATTTAAAACCATTTCCCTATTGTGCCTTCTTTTCATCCTTTTTAAAATTAAATTATCTCCCGATTGAAGAGATAGATGAAGGTAAGGCATTAATCTTCTTTCATACTTAAATAAATCCAATAAGTCTCGGTCAATTTCCGCTGGATCGATTGAGGATAACCTAAGCCTAGGTAGATTCGGAAACAGTTTGAATAGTTTTTTTAAAATGCTTCCAAGTTTAGGCTTTCCTTTTAAATCTTCACCATACGATGTTAAGTCAACACCTGTAAGAACAACCTCGGTAATACCGCTACTTAATATTTTTTTCACTCTTTTGGAGATTTCCGTAAAAGTTAAACTTACAGCATCTCCCCTTCCATAAGGAATGATACAAAATGTGCATCTATGATTACAACCTTGCTGAATTTGCAACATTGCTCTTGTTCTATGTGTAGATAAATAATCGATTGATGGGAAATTAAAGGTTTGTTCATGAACCCAATCCTCACTGACATAGGAATTGGGATTTGTTTTAAGTTTGTTGTCTACTATTTTTGAAATATGACCAAGGTTCTCAAATCGATTCTTCTCAACTTGACTTGCGCAACCTGTAACAATTACTTCACTATTTGGAAAATCTTTTAATGCTTTTTTTACAGCATATATAGACTTTTGGACAGCATTATTGGTTACTGCACAAGTATTGATAACGACTTTTGATACATCTTTTTCTTTTTTTAAAATGTTTTCAATAATTTCAGATTCAAAAAAATTTAATCTGCATCCAAGATTTATAACTTTACTTTTTTTTGTTAATTTTTTCATGACTGTAAACCAGAAAAATTTATCTCTCCCTCAAAAACAATCTCTGCATCGCCTGCCATCAATATGTTATTATCATCACAAATTTCAATATCTAATAGCCCACCAGATGTTGTTACCATTACTTTTTTTTCAACAAAATTTAACTTATTAGAAGCAACTACACTCGCACAAGCTCCAGTTCCACAAGCTTGAGTAATCCCAACACCCCTTTCATTAGTAATAATACTAATTGCTTCTCTAGAATTTACTTTAACAATTGAAATATTTACACCTTCGAAAAAAAGAGAATTTTTTTTTATTTTTTCTGAGTCTTTTTTGAACTTTTTTAAATCTAAAGTATCTACAAAAAAAACTAAATGTGGATTACCAACATTTAGAGCAAAGCCATTTTTCAAATAATCATAGTTAAGATTAAGGTTTGAAGTATCAATATTTTTACTTATCGGAATATCCCTCCAATTAAACTTCGCTCCCCCCACATTTACAATAATTTTATGTTCATTTACATATTCCACATCAATTAATCCAGCTTTTGTCTCTACTAAACAAGTTTTTTTTTTAGTTCTGTGAAAGTTTAATTTACCAACACACCTTAGAGCATTTCCGCAAACCTCTGCCTCTGATCCATCTGAATTGAAAAAATTTGCCTCGTAGTCAACTAAATTATTTTCTGAGCTTTTTAGGAACATAGACAAATCACAACCTATGCCTATTTTTCGGTTTGATAAATTTTGAATTAATTTTTTTGATGGCAGAGAACCATCCCAAAAGAATATAACAAAATCGTTTCCTAACCCTTGCATTTTTATGAATTTTTTTTGTTCCATTTTTTTAATAAATTACTTTAAGAACTAATGGTTTTTTGTTATAAAGACAACAATTTTAATTCAGTCAGTCCACGAGTTTCGTGCACTGACTTTTTTTGTTTGTGAAAGTTATTTAAGTGTTCGAAAATTTAACCGACAAGATTACTAATGTATTCAATAAATTAAAGGGAAAAGGAATCATTGATGAAAACTCCCTCAACGAAGCTCTTAGAGAAATACGAATAGCATTATTGGAATCTGATGTATCTATTAAAGTTGCAAAGGATTTCATTGAAAGAGTCAAACAAAAAGCCCTCGGCAAAGAAGTAATAAAAAGCGTCTCTCCCAGTCAAATGGTTGTGAAGATAGTGAATGATGAATTAACTACTCTTTTAGGCTCCGAAAGTTATGAAATAAATTTAAAATCAAAACCACCAGCAATTATGTTAATGGTTGGTCTTCAAGGTTCAGGAAAAACAACAACATCAGCTAAACTGGCAAAGTGGATTGAAAAAAATAAAAATAAAAAAGTACTAATGGCTTCTCTTGATATATACAGACCAGCAGCGCAAGAGCAACTTTTGACACTTGGTGCTGATAACACCATATCCGTTTTACCCAAACAAGATAAAAAAAAACCACTAGAAATTGCGAAAATTGCAAAAAAGCATGCAGAGAATAACGACTTTGATGTTCTCATTTTAGATAGTGCTGGTAGAAACCATGTAGATAAAAAGATGATGTTAGAGATTCAAGAAATCTCAAAATTCAGTAGCTTTACAGAAATTTTTTTTATTAGTGATTCTTTAACCGGTCAAGATGCAGTTAATACAGCAACGAGCTTCTCAGAAAAAATTGACTTGACTGGTATTATTTTGACTAGACTTGACGGAGATGGCAGAGGCGGAGCTGCTTTGTCAATGAAAGAAACAATTAATAAGCCAATCAAGTTCATTGGGGTTGGAGAAAAAATTGATGACTTTGAGGTTTTTCATCCTGATAGAATAGCCAATAGAATTTTGGGAATGGGAGATGTAGTCTCATTAGTTGAAAAGGCGTCTGAACAGATAGATAAAGAGGATGCTGAAAAACTTCAAAAAAAAATCCTCAAAGGAAAATTTTCTTTAGTTGATTATTCAAAACAACTTGATCAACTTACTAATATGGGAGGTATTCAAGGCTTCTTAAAATATTTACCAGGAATGTCAGGTTTGAAAGAAAAAGTTGAACAATCTATGGAAAATAGTGATATTTTCAAAAAGCAAAAAGCAATTATTTCCTCCATGACAAAAAAGGAAAAAAACTTTCCTGATATAGTTAAAGCATCAAGAAAAATTAGAATTTCAAAAGGTTCCGGTACCTCAGTGCAAGATATCAACAAATTACTCAAACAATTTAAAAAAATGAGTCAAATGATGAAGAAAATGGGTAAAAACAAAAACCTTGAAAACATGATGTCATCCGGACAAATGGGTGACTTGCAATCTTTACTTAATAAAAACAAATTTTAACCAAAGGAGAATAAAATGGCAGTAGCACTAAGATTATCAAGAGGTGGTTCAAAAAAAAGACCTTTTTTTAGAATTGTAGCCGCAGACGTCAGAGCACCAAGAGACGGAAGATATCTCGAAAGACTAGGAACATATAATCCAATGAAAGAAAAAAGTGATCCTGAAAGAGTAACACTTAATAAAGACAGAATTAAGTATTGGTTATCAGTTGGAGCCAAACCAACAGAGAGAGTCCAGAAATTTCTAGCTAATGAAAAGCTTGCAGATAAACCTGTAATTAATAAGCAAACAAAACAAGACAAACCTAAAAAGAAAACATTAGAAAAGCTTAAAGCTAAAGAAGAAAAGATTAAGGCTAAAGAACAGGCTGCCGCTGACAAACCGGCCGAAGCCGCAGCTCCAGAACAACCGGCTGCTGATAAATCGGCCGAAGCCGCAGCTCCAGAACAACCGGCTGCTGATAAACCAGCCGAAGCCGCAGCTCCAGAACAACCGGCTGCTGACAAACCGGCCGAAGCCGCAGCTCCAGAGCAACCGGCTGCTGACAAACCGGCCGAAGCCGCAGCTCCAGAACAACCGGCTGCTGATAAACCGGCCGAAGCCGCAGCACCAGAACAACCGGCGACTGATAAAGCTGACAATGATAAGAATGTTAAAGAATAGGAATGTAAATATTATTGAAAAAACTTTATGATTTATGGAGAAAGATGTCTCTAAAAAAACAAACTTAATAATTGTAGCGCAGTTTGGTAAAACCAAAGGAATAAAAGGGGAAATAAACGTCAGATGTTTTTTTGCTAAGCCCAGGGATATACTCAAATATAAAGATTTCTTTCTTAAAAATTTTAATAGGATACCTGTTAGATTCATAAGTTTTAACGATAAAATTTCAGCTAAAATTGAAGAAATTAACTCACTGGAAACTGCAAAAAGATTTGTAGGAGAATACATATATATAGAAAAAGAAAGTCTACCAAAACTCAAAAAAAATGAATTTTATTACAATGACCTTGAAGCCTTAGATGTATTTGTAAAACATAAAAAAATCGGTCAAGTGATTACACTTAACAATCATGGAGCAGGTGACTATTTGGAAATAGCTGGGCCAAAAAAAGAGATTCTAGTCCCATACAATTTTGATCATATAATGAAAATTGATATAAAAGAAAAAAAAATATTTTTAAACCCTGATTATTATGATTTTTAAAATACTAACATTATTTCCAAAGATTTTTCCAGGGCCCTTGAAACATTCAATAATTGGAAAAGCATTAGAAAAAAAAAAGTTTAAGATAAAAACTATCGATATCAGAAATTTTGCTAAAAACCCATCCAAAAATGTTGATGACAAACCGTATGGAGGAGGAGCAGGAATGATAATTAAACCAGATGTTCTTCAACGAGCCCTAAATTATGCAAAAAAAGGAGTACTAAAAAAAAATAAGGTAATTATTTTATCAGCTAATGGAAAAAGATTTAATCAAGAATTAGCAAAAAAAATTATTCAAAACGAAGAGCTGTTGATAATTTGCGGTCGTTACGAAGGTGTAGATCAAAGATTTATTGATTCAAATTCAATTGAAGAAATTTCTATTGGTGATTATGTGCTGTCTGGTGGAGAAATTCCCGCATTAATTTTAATTGATACTTGCGTAAGACTAATTCCTGAAGTATTAGGTAATAGTAATAGTTTAAATTCTGAGAGTTTTGATAACCACTTACTTGAATATCCTCAGTATACAAAACCTTATAAATGGAAAACGTTAAAAGTTCCTGATATATTGTTAAGTGGTAACCATAAGAAAATTTCAGATTGGAGATTGAAAAAGTCAATAGAAAAAACTAAAAAGGAAAGACCTGATTTATTTAAGCTATATTTAGAAAAAAAGTAGAGGAAATTATGAACACATTAGAAAGTTATGAAAAAAAACAATTGGAAAGTCTTTCATCTGGAAAATCATACCCAAGCTTTGGTGCTGGTGATACTATAAAAGTACATTTAAAGGTTAAAGAAGGGGAAAAAGAACGCATACAGGTCTTTGAAGGCGTTTGTATTGCGAAAAAAAATGCTGGACTTAATTCATCATTCACTGTACGAAAAATTTCTTATGGAGAAGGGATAGAGAGGGTTCTTCCACTATTTTCCCCTCAAATTGACAAAATAGAATTAGTAAAAAGTGGTAGTGTGAGAAGATCAAAGCTCTACTATCTAAGAGAAAGAAGTGGTAAATCTGCGAGAATTGCAGAAAAAAATATTTTTAATAAAGTTGATAATGAAGATGTAAAAGTAAAAAAACAAGTACAACAGAATACTAACTTACAAAACAAAAGTGATGGAACTAAAAATAATCAAACAAAAGAAATTACAGCTAGTCAACAAAACAAAAATGAAGAAACAAACACTGGCGAAAAAGTTGACCATTCAAAATCTGAGGATCAAAAAACTTAGCACAGTTTTTTAAAAGTACTTTAAGTTATGAAACCTCAAACCATTTTTGATAAAATTTGGAGTCGTCACATCGTAGACCAAAACCCTAGTGGTGAGTGTCTTCTTTATATTGATAGACATCTTATACATGAGGTTACAAGTCCTCAGGCATTTGAGGGACTAAAAAATAACAAAAGAAAAGTCAGAAAACCCTTAATGACTTTGGCTGTACCAGATCATAATGTTCCAACAACTGAGAGAAGATTTGGGATCACTGACAATGAATCAAGAATTCAAGTTGAAAAGTTAATTGAAAATTGCAGAGAATTTGGTATTCCTTTTTTTCCAATTGAAGATCTACGCCAAGGAATAGTTCATATAATTGGGCCAGAACAAGGGTTTACGTTACCTGGAACAACTCTTGTGTGTGGTGATTCTCATACCTCAACACATGGAGCATTTGGTTCTTTAGCTTTTGGAATTGGAACATCAGAGGTCGAGCATGTTTTATCAACTCAAACTTTGATATTAAAACCTGCCAAGAACTATTTAATTAATTTTGTTGGTGAGCTTAAAAAAGGGATCACCGCCAAAGATGTTATCCTTCATCTGATAGGAAAAATTGGAACAGCAGGTGGTACAGGATTTGTTTTTGAATATGCAGGTAAAGTAATAGAAAACTTTTCCATGGAAGAACGAATGACAATCTGTAACATGTCAATCGAAGCAGGGGCAAGAGCAGGACTTATAGCCCCAGATAATAAAACTTTTGAATATCTCAAAGATAAACCCTTATCTCCAAAAGGAAAAGAATGGGATAAAGCTATTGACTATTGGAAAACTCTTAAGTCTGATAAAAATGCTCATTTTGACAAAAAAATTGATATCATCGCTTCCTCTATTGAACCACAAGTGACTTGGGGAACCAGTCCAGAGGATGTCGTATCTATAAGCTCGAGCGTTCCAGACCCTGCAAAAATAAAGAATACCGATAAAAGGCAATCAGCTGAAAGAGCATTAGATTATATGGGTTTAGAACCAGGTCAAAAAATGTGTAATATAGATATTAATACAGTTTTTATAGGGTCATGTACAAATGGTAGAATAGAAGATCTTAGAAAAGCTGCAGAAATATTAAATGGAAGAAAAATAAACAAAAAAGTTAGAGCATTCGTTGTCCCAGGCTCTGGCTTGGTAAAAAAACAAGCAGAAGAGGAGGGATTAGATAAAATATTTATGTCATCTGGTTTTGAATGGAGAGAACCAGGTTGTTCAATGTGTCTTGCGATGAACGCCGATAAATTACAACCACATGAAAGATGTGCATCCACTTCAAATAGAAACTTTGAGGGTCGACAAGGAAGAGGTGGAAGAACTCATCTTTTAAGTCCTGAAATGGCTGCTGCTGCTGCTATTAAAGGAAAATTATTTGATGTGAGAAAATTGTAAAATGGAAAAGTTTTCAGAATTAACAGGTATTGTTGCATGTTTAGAATTATCAAATATTGACACAGACATGATTATTCCCAAACAATTCTTAAAGACAATAAAAAGAAGTGGATTAGGTAAAGGATTATTTTATGAAATGAGATTTGATGAAAATGAAAAATTAATCCCTGAATTTATTTTAAACAAAAGTCCATACAATGAATCAAAAATTCTAGTCGCTCTTGAAAATTTCGGATGTGGTTCATCAAGAGAACATGCTCCTTGGGCATTAACAGATTTTGGAATCAAAGTTATTCTTGCTAAAAGTTTTGCAGACATTTTCTACAACAATTGTTTTAAAAACGGAATATTACCCATAAAACTCTTAGGAGAAGAAATTGAAAAGATAATAAATTTTTCAAAAAATAAATTTCTAGAGCTTGAAATTAACCTAAAAAAACAAACAATCAAAGGATCTGAAATTAATCTTTCTTTTGAAATTGATGAATATAAAAAAACATGTCTGTTAAACGGATGGGATGACATAGACTTGACACTTAAAAAAGAAAATTTAATTTCTGAGTTTGAAACAAAAAATAATGATAGTTGGTTGGAACCAAGAAGAAATGAATAATGTCTTTAATATATCTTTGCTCCCAGGAGATGGTATTGGTAAGGAAATATCGGTTGAAGCCCTAAAGATTTTAGAATGGTTCAGTGAGAATACTGATTTAAAAATTAATGTCAAAGAAGAATTAGTAGGAGGCATTTCAGTTGACGAATATGATTCACCACTAACAAATGATACTCTCAAAAATATTAGCCATTCAGATGCAATTCTGTTAGGAGCAGTTGGTGGACCAAAATGGGAAAGTCTAGATTTTAAAAAAAGACCAGAAAGAGGACTTTTAAAAATTAGAAAGGAATTAGACTTATTCGCAAATTTCAGACCAGCAATTGTTTTTGATGCCCTAGCTGAGTCGTCAACACTTAAAACAGAGATTATAAAAAATCTAGATATTTTAATCATAAGAGAGCTAACGAGTGGAATATATTTCGGAGAACCAAGAGGAATAGAACAAATTGATGAGGAAAACAAAAGAGGTTTTAATACTTTGGCTTACACTACTGAGGAAGTCAAAAGAATTGCAAAGGTAGGTTTTGAAACAGCTAAAGCAAGATCAAAAAAAATATGTTCAGTTGATAAAGCAAACGTTCTTGAATCAACAGAACTATGGAGGGAAGTTGTAACAGAGGTCTCAAAAGATTATCCTGACGTTGAGTTATCTCACATGTATGTTGATAATGCCTCCATGCAACTTGTGAGAAACCCAAAACAGTTTGATGTCATAGTTACAACTAATATGTTTGGAGATATTTTATCAGACTGTGCTTCAATGTTAACTGGTTCTCTTGGAATGCTCCCATCAGCTTCAATTGGTACAAAAACTGAAAATAAGTGTAATGCCATGTATGAGCCAGTTCATGGTTCTGCTCCAGACATTGCTGGAAAAGGAATTGCAAATCCTCTAGCTATGATTCTTAGTGTTGCAATGATGTTTAAGTATTCTTTCTTAAAACCAGAATATTTTGATTTGATAAATAAAGTGGTGAATAAAATTCTTAACGATGGTTACAGGACAAAGGATATTTGTATGGAAAAAAATAAATTGATTTCAACTCAAGACATGGGTGATTTAGTGGTTGAGGAACTTAATAATGAAAAAATATAATATTGCTATTATTGGAGCAACTGGAAACGTTGGAAGAGAAATTCTAAACATTTTAGAGTTTAGAAAATTTCCAATAAATAAAATTTTTGCTTTAGCTTCTTCAAGATCAGAGGGAACAAAAATAAATTATGGTGATGACAAAGATATTGTTGTTTCAGATCTAGAAAAATTCAACTTTAAAGATATAGATATTGTTTTATCGTCAGCGGGATCTAACATTTCAAAAAAGTACTCTGATATTGCTATTAAAGAAGGATCTATTTTAATTGATAATACATCTTATTTTAGAATGGAAAAAAATGTTCCATTGATAGTTCCTGAGGTAAATCCTGAGGATTTAAAAACTTTTTCTAAAAAGAAAATAATTGCAAACCCCAACTGCTCAACTATTCAAATGGTTATGGCTCTCAAGCCTATTCATGACTTATTTAAAGTTAAAAAAATTTTTGTTTCTACCTACCAATCAACGTCTGGTGCTGGAAAAACTGCAATGGACGAATTGTTTCATCAAACACTTGATGTGTATAAAAATAAACCATTAGAGGCAAATTTTTTCACAAAAAAAATTGCTTTCAACTTAATACCACATATTGATGATTTTTTAGAAAATGGAGATACAAAAGAGGAAAATAAGATGATTGAGGAAACCCAAAAAATTTTAAAGACTAAAATAGATATTTTTTCTACATGCGTCAGAGTTCCAGTGTTTGTTGGACATGGAGAATCAGTGTTTATTGAAACAGAAAAGAAAATAAACTTAAAAAAAGCAATATCCGCCATGAAAAAATTTCCTGGTCTAAGCCTAGTGAATGAAAGTATTGACGGTGGATATGTAACACCAGACGAATCGGCAGGAGAAGATGATGTATTTGTTAGCAGAATTAGAGTTAAGGATGAAAAAAAAATGGGAATGTGGGTTGTTGCTGATAATCTAAGAAAAGGTGCAGCATTAAATACTGTACAAATAGCCGAATTGTTAATAAAAAAATACTTAAAAAAATGAAAAATTTTAAGAGTAGATATTTTGAAGACTATAATCACGGAGAAGTCATTAAACACAGTGTTCCAAGAACAATCACTGATGGTGATGTTTCTATATATCTTTCAACAACTGGAAGTAGGTTCGCCTTAAATTATTCAAATAAATTTTCCCAAGAGTTAGGATTTAAAAAACAACCCATTGACGACATTTTACTTTTTCATATGGTTTTTGGAAGAACTGTTCCTGATCTTTCGCTTAATGCAATAGCAAACTTAGGTTATGCTGCTGTTAAGTTTTATAAACCTGTTTTTGTTGGAGATACGGTTACAGCAGAGTCTGAAATCATTGGATTAAAAGAAAATTCCAATGGTAAAACAGGAACCGTTTATGTTAAGTCAGTTGGAACTAATCAAAATGGAGAAATAGTATTAACTTACTATCGATGGTTGATGATGAGAAAAAAACAAACAGGTATGATTGACTCTTTTAAAAATATCGTGCCAAATCTACCTAAGGAGTTAGACGAAAAAGAGTTTGAAATTCCATTATCTTTTAATTCAGAAAAATGGTCTCCTGAAATAACGGGAAGTGAATTTTTTTTTGATGATTTTGTTGAGGGTGAAGAAATTCACCACCTTGATGGACAAACAATTGAGGAAGCAGAACACCAAATTGCTACAAGGCTATACCAAAATAATGCGAGAGTTCACTTTAATAATCACATTGAAAAAGATGGAAGGTTTGGAAAAAGAATTATTTACGGAGGGTACATCATTTCTCTAGCCAGGGCAATAAGTTGCAATGGTCTCGCTAACGCATTTAAAATATTAGCTATCCATTCTGGCAGACATGCTGCACCAACATTTTCTGGGGATACAATCTATGCTTGGTCAAAAATCCTAAAGAAAAAAAAAATTGATGATAATCTTGGTACTCTTTTGGTAAGAACAATTGCATCAAAAAATGATTCTAAAATTAATTTTCCAGATAAAGATAAATTAACAGAAAATATGGTTCTTGATTTGGAATACTCAGTTTTAATTCCTGTGAAGAAAAAATGAAAAAAAACTTACCCATATCCCCTCATTTACAAATCTATAAACCTCAGATAACTTCATTATTGTCAATTACGCATAGGATCACTGGTTTTGGGTTAAATTTAGCATTAATTCTTTTGAGTTTATGGATAATTTCTTTTGGTTTAGGTAGCGATGTCTATGCAAATTTTGTTACAATTTTTGAAACAATATTTGTGAAAATAGTTGTTTATTTTATAGTTTTAGGAATATCATATCATGCGTTAAACGGAATAAGACACATTCTTTGGGATTTTGGATTTATGATCAGTAATAAAGCAGCATTGGTATCTGGTTTAGTTATTATAATTACCTCAGTCATTTTATCATTTTTAATCTCAAATTTTATTGGTTTATTTTAATGAAATTAGATTACTCTAAAAGCTGGATTCTTCAAAAATTGACAGCAATTGTGTTTCTGTTGTTTCTAATTTATTTAGTTTTTTCACTCAAAAATATAAATCTCAGTAAACATGATGAGCTTTTAATCTGGTTTTCAAGTTACTTCAATTTCTTCTCTTTTACACTTCTTTTTTCTGCTATTCTTATCCATTCTAAGCTAGGTCTAAGTTCAATAATTGACGACTATATTCATAATATCAAAGTTAAAAAAAAAATTTTGTTTTTGAAAAACCTATCACTTATCACTATTTATATTACAGTAATGGGGATTTTAATTAGAGCAATAATATAATGGATAATTTGGTTAAGTTAGATTTTGATGTAGTAGTAGTTGGTGCGGGAGGCTCTGGCTTAAGAGCCGTTATGGGATCAGCTGAAGCTAAACTTAAAACAGCATGCATCTCAAAAGTTTTTCCAACAAGAAGCCACACCGTTGCTGCTCAAGGTGGTATAAGCGCCGCACTTGGGAATATGGGAAGCGACGACTGGACTTGGCATATGTATGATACAGTTAAAGGGTCAGATTGGCTTGGTGATCAAGATGCTATTGCTTTTATGTGCAAAGAAGCTCCAGAAGCTGTAATCGAGTTAGAGCACTATGGCGTTCCTTTTTCTAGGACTGAAGACGGAAAGATTTATCAGCGTCCATTTGGTGGAATGACAACTAATTTTGGCGAAGGTATTGCTCAAAGAACCTGTGCCGCTGCGGATAGAACAGGTCATGCTATGCTTCATACACTCTACCAACAATCTTTATCTCATAATGCAGAATTTTTTATTGAACACTTTGTGTTAGACCTTGTTATGAACAAAAAAAACGAGTGCTGTGGTGTTCTGACCATCAATCTTCATGACGGTAAGTTTTATCTTTTTTCATCAAAAATGGTCATATTAGCTACAGGAGGGTACGGTAGAGCGTATTTCTCCTGCACGTCTGCTCACACTTGTACCGGTGACGGAGGAGGAATGGTTTTGCGAGCTGGCATGCCACTTCAAGACATGGAATTCACACAATTTCATCCAACTGGAATATATGGTGTCGGAGTTTTAATTACTGAAGGAGCGAGAGGCGAAGGTGGATATCTAACTAACTCTGAGGGCGAAAGATTTATGGAGAGGTATGCACCCAATGCGAAGGATCTTGCAGGTAGAGATGTTGTTTCCAGATCCATGACAAATGAGATTATGGAAGGTAGAGGCTGTGGACCTAAAAAGGATCATATTCATTTAAATCTCAGTCATTTAGATCATAAAGTTTTAGAAGAAAAATTACCGGGAATAACTGAATCAGCAAAAATTTTCGCTGGGGTTGACGTTAGGAATCAACCCATACCTGTTCAACCAACAGTACATTACAATATGGGTGGTATACCTACTAATATTCATGGAGAAGTTTTAACACTTAATGACTCTGGTGAGTCAAAAATAGTTAAAGGTCTAATGTCTGTTGGCGAGGCTGCATGTGTGTCTGTCCACGGCGCCAATAGATTAGGATCTAATTCATTGCTTGATCTAGTTGTTTTCGGTAAATCTGCCGCTAAGAGGTGCGCAAAAATTTTAAACCCAAAAAAAAGTAACCCTAAAATAGAAAAATCTTCATACGAGTCTATAATAAAAAGGTTTGATGGAATAAAAAATTCAAATGGAAAATACAAAATTTCCGATATTAGGTCAGAAATGCAGCAAATAAACCAAAATTATTGTCCAGTATACAGATCAGAAGAGAAAATGATTCTAGGAAAAGAAAAACTACTTAAATTACTCGATAAATTTAAAAGAATAGAAATCAAGGACAAAACGAGTGTATGGAATACTGAGGTAATTGAAGCTCTTGAGCTAGAAAATCTTCTACTTCAATCATTGGTAAGCATAGAATCAGCCCTTAATAGAAAAGAAAGTCGCGGAGCACACTCAAGAGTTGATTATAAAAAAAGAAATGATAAAAATTGGCTAAAACATACAATGGCTTGGGTTAATAACAAAAACAAACCAAAAATTAGATATCGTCCAGTCAATTTAAAAACAAATTCTAAAGAAATAAAAACTATTGAACCCAAAGTAAGAGTTTATTAATTTATTAGTTATGGTTGAATTAAGCTTACCAGAAAATTCAAAGATTGTTGAGGGAAAAACTTTTGGAAAAGAAGGAAAAGGTACCATTTGTTTCAACATTTACAGATGGAACAGAGAAAATAAGAACAACCCAAGAATAGACAAGTTTCACATAGATAAAAAAAAGCTTGGACCAATGGTTCTCGATGCACTAATGCACATCAAAGGTGAGGTCGATTCTTCTCTTACATTTAGAAGATCTTGTAGAGAGGGCATTTGTGGCTCATGCTCAATGAATGTAAATGGTACTAATACCTTAGCTTGCCTAAAACCCATCGAGGACGTAAAATTTGTTGACATCTATCCGCTTCCTCATATGAAAGTTCTCAAAGATTTAGTTCCCGATTTGTCAGAGTTTTATGAACAATACAAATCTATTAAACCATGGCTTATCCCAAATTCAAAAGGGAAGAAAGAAATAAAACAAAGTCAAGATGATAGAAAAAAACTAGATGGTCTTTACGAATGTGTTCTTTGTGCTTGTTGCTCAACATCATGTCCAAGTTATTGGTGGAATAGCGATAAGTTTTTAGGTCCAGCAATTTTACTTCAAGCCTATAGATTTATTGTTGATAGCAGAGATAAAAATAAAAAAGAGAGACTAAATTTTTTGAAAGATAAATTTAAACTTTATAGATGCCATACAATAATGAATTGCACCAAAACATGTCCAAAAAATCTTAACCCCGCAAAGGCAATTTCCGAAATAAAAAAACTACAAGTAAGTTCGTAAATATTGAAAAATCTAAGTTCAAAAATACTTTATCACTTAGAACATCAAAATTTAATTAAACCTAACTCATGCCAAGTCAAAGCTACAGAGAAGATTAGTGAAAATTTAAAAGTTAATTTAGAGAAAAGATTATTAAATCTTTTTCAAAAAAAATTCATTGGAATTTACATGTTTGGTTCCGTTGGTGTAGGAAAATCTCTAATTTTGAAGGCAATTCATTTCGTTTATTCCAAATCAGAAATTTTTCATTTTACGGACCTGATGTTTAATTTGCAAAATTTACATGAGAAGAAATTTAGATCTTTGATGATGAAGAAAAAATTAATATTAATTGATGAGTTTTACATTAATAATCTTACTAACTTAATATTGTTTAAAAACTTCTTAGAAGAAACTATTAAAGAAAAAAAAATTCTAATCATGACCGGAAATAAAGAACTTTCAAATATTTATAAAGATCCAACAAACAAGGAATTATGTAATTCATTCAAAGATTTTTTAAATAAAAACTTCACAAAAATTAAGATGTCTTCTAAAGTAGATTATAGAAAAAAAGGATTTGTAAATCATAATTTTTTTATACTTAAACAAAAAAATTCAAAAAGATTGCTGAATACAATTAAAAAAAAATTAGCAATTAATTCAATAAATACTGAGGCTGTATTCAAAAGAAAAGGCTTTTTTTTTTCTCTTAAGGGGTATTATGGAAACCTTTTAGACTTGAATTTTAAAGAGTTTTTTGAAAATAATTTTGAGTTTCAAGATTATCTTTTAATCGCAAGAAAAATTAACTTTGTAATATTAAGAAACGTTAACCAAATGAACGAGAACAATAAAAATTTTTTGTATAGATTTATTATGTTCATCGATGCTTTATATGAGAATAAAGTTGTACTTTCTTTATCTTCGGATGTAGAATTAGGTAAATTATATTTAGGAAAAACTAATGCTTTTGAGTTTAAAAGAACTCTATCTAGGCTAGAAGAGATGGGCTCTAACTCATATATAAATAAACATATAAAAAGAATAAATAAAAAAAGATAATGAAAAATTTAAAAAAAACGTTCTCTAATCTTGAAGAAGAAATACTCCATTATAAGAAAGAAAAAAACGCTGTTATACTATCACATTTCTATCAAGATGAAGATATTCAAGATATTGCTGATTTTGTTGGAGATTCGTTGGATCTTTCAAAAAATGCAGCAAAAACAAAAGCAGATGTAATAGTTTTTTGTGGAGTAAAATTCATGGCCGAAGTTGCAAAAATTTTAAGCCCGAATAAAACTGTAGTTCTTCCTGATCTCAATGCAGGTTGTTCTTTAGAAGAATCTTGCAGAGCACCAGCTTTTGAAAAATTTAAAAAAAAGCATCCAGATCATATCGTACTATCTTATATTAATTGCTCTGCGGAAATAAAAGCACTCTCAGATATAATTGTAACATCATCAAATGCGGAGAAAATAATTAAGAAATTACCTTTAGATCAAAAAATAATTTTTGCTCCAGATAGGCATCTTGGATCATATTTGAATAAGATAACTAATAGAAATATGTTACTGTGGAACGGAACTTGTATAGTACATGAAACTTTTTCTTCAAAAGAATTAGTTAAGGTAAAAGTAAGAAATCCTGATGCAAAAATAATTGCACATCCAGAATGCCCTGAAAATATTCTTAACTACGCTGATTTTGTTGGTTCGACATCTTCTCTTCTAAGGTATGTTTCCGAGGATAATAGTAGAAAATTTATAGTTGCAACTGAACCCCATATTTTACACCAAATGAAAAAGAATGAACCTAATAAAACCTTTTTAGTTGCTCCTGGAGACGATGGTTCATGTTCATGCTCTAACTGTCCTTATATGGAACTTAACACATTAGAAAAGTTAAGGGATTGTCTACTTCATTTATCTCCAGAAATAAAAATTAGTAATGAATTAATATTAAACGCAAAAAAGCCATTAAACTTAATGCTAAAATTAAGTTGATTTAAATTCTGTGCGTAAACAAAAAATTTACAATTTTGCTAATTATAAATTATCTTCAGAGTTAAAATGTGACGTTGGAAAAATTAGTTTAAATAGTGATTTAACTACTGCATCACTTTTTAAGGAAAAATTAGATTGTAAAACAGTTTTTTCAAACAGAGAGGATATGATTATATGCGGTGAGGCTTTTATTCTAAGATTTGTAAAAGAGAGATTTCCTAGTTTGATTTGTTTATCAAATTACAAAGATGGAGATTTTGTTAAAAAAGGCTCTAAATTAATTCAACTGTCTGGCGATATAAGATGGATACTTTTTTTAGAAAGAACACTTTTGAATTTCTTACAACACCTCTCAAGCATTTCTACTTACACAAATAAATTCGTAAAAAAATTGAATGGAACAAAGACGGTTTTACTTGATACAAGAAAAACTACAAATGGTCTAAGAGTTCTTGAAAAATATGCAACAAAAATTGGAGGAGCAAAAAATCATAGAATGGGTCTTTATGACAAAATCTTAATAAAAGATAATCACATAAAAGTGATTGGCGGAATTTCAAAAACACTAAGTTTAATTAAAAAACAAAAAATTAAAAAATTTGAGATTGAATGTGAAACATTTGAGGAAGTAAAAAAATGTATTAATTATAATTGCAGGCACATTTTGTTAGATAACATGTCGATTAAAGAGATAAAAAAATGCCTATCGCTCAGAAAAGAAACTGGGAAAAAAATACTTTTTGAAGTTTCGGGTGGTGTCAACCTTGATAATATAAAACAATATTCAAAGCTTGGAGTAGATTACATTTCAACTAGCAAGATTACCAATTCTGTTAAATCTGTAGATATTGGATTGGACATAATATAGTATTAATTGGGGTGAGTTTTGTGAAAAAAATTAGTTTAATAGGGGCTGGAAATATTGGGACAATTTTAGCCTATGATATTTCTAGAAAGAACCTGGGGGATATTGTGCTAATTGATAAAGTTGATGGTTTAGCCGAAGGAAAATGTTTGGATCTTTCCCAAAGTTTAGCTGTAGACGAAATAGACTTATCAATTAAAGGAAGTACTGACATATCAAATATAAAAGATAGTGACGCAATAATTATCACAGCAGGAATACCTAGAAAACCAGGTATGAGTAGAGATGATTTAATTGAAACAAATTTTAAAGTGATGGAATCTATTGGCGAAGCTATCAAAAAATATTCACCAAAGTCATTTGTTATTTGTGTAACAAATCCCTTGGATGCAATGGTGTGGTCTCTTAAAAAAATCACAGGTTTAAAAAAAAATATGATTTTAGGAATGGCTGGAATTTTAGACTCAGCTCGCTTTAAGTTTTTTTTATCAAAACTTCTTAATATTTCTATTAGTAACATTGATACGATGGTACTTGGAGGGCATGGAGATACGATGGTCCCATTGTTAGATTATACAACTATATCTGGTATTCCATTAAATGAATACATAAAGTCTAATAATATAAATGAAAAGGAAATTAAAAAAATTGTGGAACGAACAAGAAAAGGGGGTGGAGAAATTGTTTCATTGATGAAAAATAGTTCTGCTTTTTTTTCTCCAGCAGTTAGCGCAATTGAAATGTTGGAATCCTTTTTAAAAAATCAAAGAAAAATTCTACCCTGTTCTGCATATCTCGATGGTGAATATAATATTAAGGGTTTATGTGTAGGTGTTCCAGTATGTATAGGTTCAAACGGGATTGAAAATATTATAGAACTAAATTTAACAAAAAATGAAGAATCGCAATTTAAAAAATCAGTATTGGCAGTTGATGAATTAATAAAAAAATGTAAAAAACTACTAGTTTAACCAAGAAAAGTCATATATATTCGCAAATTGTGACAATTATGTCAAAAAACATCAAGGAAGTTAAATAGAATGGATATTCACGAGTATCAAGCAAAACAACTTTTATCTAAATTTGGTGTTAACGTCCCTCCTGGGGAAGTGGTTTATCAAACTCACGAAGCAGAGAATATTCTTTCATGGTTAAACGAAGATCAAATTGTTGTAAAAGCCCAGGTGCATGCTGGTGGGAGAGGTAAAGCTGGTGGTGTAAAAGTTTGTAAAGGTGATGACGAAGTTGTAAAAACTGTGGACAAAATGATTGGTATGAATATCGTTACACCTCAAACAACTGAAAGTGGAAAAACTGTAAGGCGAGTTTACCTTGAAAAGGCATATAATATAAAAAAAGAATTCTACTTTTGTATAACAGTTGACAGAGAGACTGGAGGCAATACTATTGTCTACTCAAAAAAAGGGGGTGTAAATATTGAAGAGATAGCAGAAAAAACCCCAAAAGAAATCCATAAGCTTAAAATTTCACCTGGCGGAGATCTACTTACACACCATGCAAGGACAATTGTTTATAACCTAGGTTTATCTGGTAAGACAGCCAAAGGTGCCCAAAAAAACATACTTTCAATCTATAAAGCTTTTACATCTTTAGATGCTGCTCTTATCGAAATTAACCCATTTGCAATTGTTGAAAATGACGAGATTGTTATGTTAGATTGCAAAGCATCTTTTGATGACAATGCTCTTTATAGACAAAGACAAGTCGCAGAAATGAAAGATGAAAATGAGTATGACCCTCTAGAACTTGAAGCTGCACGTCATGATCTTAACTATGTAAAACTAGACGGTAACATCGGCCTTATGGTGAACGGTGCTGGGCTATCAATGGCAACAATGGATATTATTAAATATTATGGTGGCGAAGCTGCCAACTTTATGGATGTTGCTGGTGCTGCAACTCCAGAAAGGGTCGCTGCTGCATTTAAACTTATATATAGAGATTCAGATGTTAAGGGAATCCTTATTAATATTTTTGGGGGTATGATGAGATGTAATGATATAGCTGAAGGTTTAGTCAATGCCTCTAAAGAAGTTGGTCTAAATAAGCCATTAGTTGTTCGTCTAGAGGGCACTAATGTCGAGATGGGTATGGAAATTTTAAAAAACTCAGGTTTTCCGATTAAACCAGTTGAAACAATGGAAGAGGCAGCACAAAAAGTTGTTGAGTTGGTAAAGAAGTAAAATGGCTGTTTTACTAACAAAAGAATCAAAGGTTATTTGTCAAGGTTTTACTGGCGCTCAAGGCACCTTTCATTCCGAAAGAGCTATTGAATATAACACAAATATTGTAGGTGGAGTAACTCCTGAGAAAGGGGGGTCAAAACATTTAAATGTACCAGTTTTTAACACAGTTGAAGAAGCAAAAAAAGTTACAGGATGCAATGCCAGCGGTGTATTTGTTCCACCACCATTTGCAGCTGATGCGATAATGGAAGCAGTTGAAGCAGAACTGGATTTAGTTGTGTGTATAACTGATGGTATTCCAACAAGTGATATGCAAAGAGTAAGGAGAGAAATAAGAGGGTCAAAAACAAGATTAGTTGGCCCTAACTGTCCTGGTGTTTTAACGCCTGGAGTTGGAAAAATTGGTATCATTCCAGGTCATATCTGTAAACCTGGAAGAATTGGTGTGGTCTCAAGATCTGGAACTTTATCTTATGAATCAGCAGTTCAAACCGCTGAACTTGGTCAGTCGACAATTATCGGTATTGGAGGGGATCCTGTGAACGGGACAAATTTCGTAGATGCGCTTGAATTATTCTTGGAAGATCCAGAGACCGATGGAATAGTTTTGATTGGCGAAATTGGTGGTACTGCAGAGATTGATGGAGCGAACTTTATTAAATCTTGGAAAGATAATAAAAAACCGGTAGCTGCTTTTGTTGCTGGAGCGGCGGCACCAAAAGGAAGAAAACTTGGTCATGCAGGAGCAATTGTAAATAGCGGTGACGAAACGGCTGATGCAAAAAAAGAAGCCTTGCGCTCAGCAGGAGTTGAAGTTGCTGATACTATAACAAGAATTGGTGATGCAATGAGAAAAGCAATGGGAGTATAACCATGATTGAAAACGCTCTGATATCATATCTCGGAGAAAATAAACCAAATCTAATTTCCGAAATCACTGCTTATCTCACAGACGCAGGTGGAGAGTTTTCAGGAGTAACTTTTGCAACACTTGGAAGAGTTTGTGAATTAACAATGGTTTATAAAACAGGTGGGAAAAAAAATCTTGAAGATCTTCAGAATGATTTACAAAAACTTTCTTCTGTTGCAGACGGTCAACTTCAGATTAAATCACTTCCCAATCAATCGGATAGTGGACCCACATCCAAAATTACACACAGAATAGTTTTATCAGGTGATGATAAGAAAGGTTTATTAAACAAAATTATAAAAACACTTGATGAGAACAATGCACTTATTGTGAGGATGAATACTGAAAAAATCTCTTTTCCAAACAACACTCAGTACATTTCAAGATTTGCAATTTCTGTCAGAGAAGAGAATGCGCCAGAATGTCTTTCTCAAATTGTTAAGGTCGCAGGTGAAATGAAACTCACTTTTAGGTACGAAACTTCTTAACCTGACTTTTCTTTTTAAGCCCTTGGATGATTTTTTGATAAAATATCTTTAAGTCTGTCTGCACTAACTTTTGTATAGTTTTGTGTTGTTGACAATGATTCATGACCTAAAATTTCTTGAATAACTCTTAAATCGACCATATTTTCCAAAAGTTCAGTTGCGAAGGTGTGTCTAAAAGAGTGAGGTGTCGTGTTATCTGGAAGCATGAAAGAATTTCTCAAATTTCTAATTTCCTTTTGTATTATTTCAGCTTTTAATTTTTTTCCTCTTGTGCCGAGAAATATAAAATTATTTTCTTCAAAGTAAAAAGGGCAATTTTTTATCATTTCTTTTAAAAATACTCTTACCTCCTCTGCGATTGGAATTAATCTTGTTTTATTTCCTTTACCATAGATTTGCAGATCATTTGTTTGTAAATCTGATAATCTAATATTTATAACTTCACTAATCCTAAGACCATAACCCCACATCAACAGGATTATTGACAAATCTCTCATACCCACCCACTTTTCTTTATTCATTGCTATGTTTTGAAAAATTTTAGTAACTTGATTTTTTGAAAGAGGTCTAGGCAAGGTTTTATAAAACTTAGGACCTTTTAATCTCAAGAAAAAAGCATGTTTTACTAATTTTTTTTTTACAAGAAAATTTATAAAACTTTTTATTGAGGATAGTGATCTAGCATTGCTTCTATGACCGACGCCATTTTTAATTCTTTTATAAAACCAACTAGTTAAATCTAGCTGGCCTAAATTCTCTAGATCAGATAACTCAATTGGTTTATTTTTGTACTCTTCAAAGTGCTTGAAAAAAAAATTTACATCCGATGTGTAAGCTTTAATTGTTTGTTTACTTAATCTCCTCTCAAGTTTAATCCACTCTATCCAATCCTTAAGGTACTTTTGCATTTTTTTTGACATTAAATATCCTTTAGCTTTTGCTCTATAATTTTAGAAAGAAAAAAAATTAAATCATATGCTCTGTTAGTAATAAATCGATTATCTTTACTTCCAAAAAACAATAACATTTTTTCATTTAAACAATTCTCATCTAGAGAAAATATTGCATTAGAGTAAATTTTTTCATCGCTATTAATTCCTAATTTATCGTCATAAGCATCCATTAATAAAAAATTTTTTGAATTATACATTTTGTTAATATTTTTTATATTCATATGTATTAGTTTAAACTCTTTACAATTTTGTTGATTTGATGTTATTAAATTTACTACACTTAGATCGAAAAGCTTAGGTAATTTTTTGTTTAAACACATTAAAAATTCTTCTTTTCCTTTTTTTTTAATGATGTCTATTACAGCTTCATGAATTTTTTGTTGTGTAAAATAATTATGCCTTGCATTCTCAATAATTTCCACTTTTTGTGATTTTAAATTACTTATTACCCAATCTTTAAAAGAGACTACATTTTTTGACTTGGTACCTATGCCAACAGGAAAGTTCAGTTCGGAGAGGATTTTTGGTGTCTCGCAAAAAAAGTCAGGGTTTTTTAAAAGATATTCTACAACTTGCTTTTTGTTTATTTTTTTTGTGAGCATTAATTTCTATTCTATAATATAATTTGTAAATGTCTCGCCCAATTTATCGAGTTATAATCTCACTATGATATTAGAAATTTTGGTTTCATCAACACCTACGGATAAAACTTTTTTTTACAAAGAATGTTCTTGTAAAACAGACCAAGCCGTAGTTGGACAACTTGTAAAGGTAAAATTTAGAAACAAAAGTCAAGTTGGGTTAATTTTAAAAAAACACAAACACTTAGAATTAAAATTTAAGCTCTTGAAAGTTAGTTATCTCTTGGAAGACATAATCTTAACAGAAGAGATAATAAATAGTATGACGTTTTTATCTAACTACTCTTGTATCCCATTATCATTAATATTCAAACAATTTATGACCGGTTATATCGAAAATGTAGGGGCTTTTGACGAAAATTTTAAAATATTAAATAAACCTAGCGCTAAACTTAACATTGAGCAGAGTAGAGCATTAAAGGAAATTAAAAATATAAATTTAGAGGGTTTTAAAGTAATTAATTTTCATGGGGTAACTGGTTCAGGGAAAACAAGAGTGTACATGAAGATTGTACAAAAAAAACTAGAAACTGGTATGCAATGTCTAATTCTTGTTCCTGAAATTATTTTAACAAAGGATTGGGTAACCGAAATTAGAAATGATTTTGGAATATGTCCTCAGATTTTTCACTCTTCTGAAAGTAAAAAAAAAAGAGCAAAGATTTGGAAATCTGTTGTTTCAGGAGAAACTATTTTAATTGTTGGAACAAGGTCAGCTCTTTTTTTACCTTTTAAAAATTTAGGTTTAATTGTAGTTGATGAGGAACAAGATCAATCTTACAAACAGGAAGATAAAATTATTTTTAATACAAGAGATTTCGCCATCGTAAGAGCAAAAAATTCTAGTTGTCAAATACTTTTATGTTCTGCAACACCATCATTAGAGACAAATTATAATTCTTTGATAAATAGATTTCACAAAGTTTCTTTAACAAAGCGAATAAATTCTATTCCACTTCCTGAAATTAAAGTTGTTGATATGAGAGATCAAAAAAAGATTATTAGTGATGAAATAGAAAAATCGATAGAGGAAAACTTAAAACAAAATGTTCAAACAATAATCTATATTAATAAAAGAGGATATACATCGTTTGTAATCTGTGGAAACTGTGGATTTGTTAAATATTGTAAAAATTGCAGTGCAACAATGGTTTTGCATAATTTTAAAAAAAAATCATCAGCTTACTTTTTGTGTCATCAATGTAGTTTAAAAGAAAAATTTTCAAATTATTGTGAAAATTGTAATAACAATAATTTTTTAAGATTCTCTGGAACTGGTGTTGAGAAGGTCGAAGAAGAAATAAAAAAAAAATTTCCTAAAATAAAAACCACTATCTTGTCGAGTGATTTTTTAAAAAAAACTGGAAATTATGAAAAAATTCTAAAAGAGATCTCTACGGAAAAAGTTGATTTAATTATCGGAACTCAATTAATTTCTAAAGGACACAACTTTCCAAATATCAAAACTGTTGGTATTTTAAATATAGATTATTTGTTAAATGACTTTGATTTCAGATCTAATGAAAAGGCTTTTCAACAAATCATGCAAGTTTCTGGAAGAGCAGGTAGAAAAAAAATTAGAGGTAATGTTATTATCCAAACCTATCAACCTCAGCATCCTGTTATCAAATTTTGTAAGGATTATAAGATTGATGAGTTTTACAATTGGGAAATTAATTTAAGGAAAAAAACAAATCAGCCACCATTTTCAAATTTTATATCGATTATTACATCTTCGAAATCAAAACAAAATGCATCAAAAGAAATTGAAAAAATAAAATTTGATTTAAAAAAAAACTTTAGTCAACTTGTTATTTATGGGCCGGCACCATCATTAATAGAAAAAAAAAATAATCTCTACCGCTTCAGGCTGCTACTAAAACTTTTAAAGAATTATAAATCTCAAGCGCAAGTTAAAAAATTTTTAAAAAGTTTGTTGTCCACTAATAAAACCAGAGTTTTTATAGATGTTGATCCAATTAATTTTCTATAAAATAAATATATACAATTATTGAATAGATCTTAAGGTTATGATAATAAAACAACTTAATTATAAATAGTAAGGTTCTTTTGACTAACAATTCATCAAATATCAATGAGTCTGCTAAAAGGTATGCAAAAGCTTTAATGTTATCCTCAGAAGATAATGACTCATTAATCTCTAATTTTGAAAATGATTATGAAAAACTTTTGTCTTTGTATGAAAAAAATCTGAGTTTTAGAAGTTTTATTCTAACACCACTAATCAAAACACAAAAAAAAAAAGATCTTCTTATTAAAATTTTGAATAAAATTAACTTATGTGAGGAATTTATAAGTTTTTTTAAGATTGTCGCGAATCATGGTAAACTTTTTTTAATTGAAAAAATATACAGCGAGTTTAAAAAATCATTAGATGATAAACAAGGTATAATTGAAGTAACCGTAACAACTACTGAGCCTTTAGAAAAAAAAATTGAAGAAGAAATTGTTAAAAGTATGAGTTTAAAATTAAAGAAAAAAATAAGGCTTAATAAAGTTATCGATCCAGATATAATAGGAGGGGTTATCATAAAAATCGACTCTATTATGATTGATTCTTCAATAAAAACAAAACTTTTAAATTATAATTTAAGTGAAAGGTTAGGTTAGCATGTCAATTAATGCATCAGAAATATCATCTATTTTAAAATCAGAAATTAAGGATATTGATGATCAATCAAAAGTTTCCGAGGTTGGAACAGTTTTAACTGTTGGTGATGGCATTGCAAGAGTTTATGGACTAGACAACGTGCAAGCTGGGGAGATGGTTGAATTTCCAGGTAAAATAAAAGGCATGGCTTTGAATTTAGAAGATGACAATGTTGGTGTCGTTATTTTCGGAAGCGACAAGTCGATTAAGGAAGGTGACGTCGTAAAAAGAACTAACTCAATTGTTGAAGTTCCGACTGGAAAATCCCTTTTGGGCAGAGTCGTTGATGGCCTTGGGAATCCGATAGATGGAAAAGGACCATTAGAAAATATAGAAATGAGGAGGGCGGAACTGAAAGCTCCTGGTATTATCCCTAGAAAATCTGTTCATGAACCAATGCAAACAGGTATAAAAGCAATTGATAGTTTGATCCCAATAGGAAGGGGACAAAGAGAACTGATAATTGGTGATAGACAGACTGGGAAGACAGCTGTAATTGTTGATACAATACTAAACCAAAAATCCAATAACTTTTCTGATGACGAATCTAAAAAACTTTACTGTATTTACGTATCAATTGGTCAAAAAAGATCAACTGTTGCTCAAATAGTAAAAACGTTAGAGGATAATGGGGCAATGGACTATTCAATTGTAGTAGCTGCCACAGCATCTGATCCAGCACCACTTCAATTTCTAGCTCCATATACTGGTTGCGCAATGGGAGAGTACTTTCGAGATAATGGAATGCATGCGGTAATTTTTTACGATGACTTATCAAAACAAGCTGTTGCATATAGACAAATGTCCCTTTTGTTAAGAAGACCTCCTGGGCGAGAAGCTTTTCCTGGAGATGTATTTTACATTCACTCAAGATTACTTGAAAGAGCAGCGAAGATGAGTGATGAAAATGGATCAGGTTCATTAACCTCTTTGCCAGTTATAGAAACTCAAGCTGGTGACGTTTCTGCATATATCCCTACAAACGTAATATCAATTACAGACGGTCAGATTTTTTTAGAAACAGAGCTTTTTTTCAAGGGGATTAGACCGGCGGTAAACGTTGGGTTATCAGTAAGTAGAGTTGGATCAGCTGCACAAATTAAGGCTATGAAACAAGTATCAGGCTCAATAAAATTGGATCTTGCGCAGTTTAGAGAGATGGAAGCGTTTTCACAATTTGCATCAGATCTTGATCAATCAACAAGAAATTTATTAGAAAGGGGAAGAAGACTTACTGAGATATTAAAGCAACCACAATATTCTCCTCTGAAGGTAGAAGAGCAGGTAGTAGTTGTTTTTGCAGGAGTCAAAGGTTTTTTAGATCAAATCGAAATAAATAAAATAACAAAGTTCGAAGATTTATTGTTATCAGAACTTAGATCAAAAGAAAAAAAAATAATAGAATCTATTACTAAAGAACAAGCAATCTCAGAAACTCTTGAAAAAAAAATAAGTGATTTTTTACAATCTCTTTCAAAAAAGTTTATCGAGGATAATAATTAATGCCTAGTCTTAAAGATTTAAGGAACAGAATTTCTAGTGTTAAATCAACAAAAAAAATCACATCTGCTATGAAAATGGTGGCAGCTGCGAAGCTTAAAAGAGCTCAAGATAATGCAGAAAAAACAAGGCCATATGCTGAAAAAATGATGGAAGTAGTTTCATCGTTAACAAATAAAGGTAATCAGACCAGTTTTAAGTTCGCCAAACAAAAAGACGTTTCAAAAAAAACAACACTACTTTTGGTTTGCTCTGCAGATAGGGGGTTATGTGGTGGTTTCAATGGTTCGATTATCAAATTTACAAAAAAACTTGTAGACCAATTAAAAACTAATGGCGTAAATACAAAATTTATTTTTGTAGGTAAAAAAGCATATCAAGCTTTAAAAAGACTTTATTCAGATACCACTATTGATAATATTTCTGATTTTGCTAATCCCTCAATAAAGTTTGAGATAGCAAGTTCAGTTCGTGATAAGGTGCTTGATTTATATGAAAAAAACGAAATATCAGAATGTTATTTAATTTATACAAAATTTAAAAGTGCAATATCACAAAATGTTGAAGCCTTAAAACTGTTACCGGTAGAGGTTGAGGACAAGAATGTTGATTCTGATTCAGGTACACAGCAAAATTCAATATCTTACGATTACGAACCAAGTGAAGAGTTTTTACTAGAAGAAATTATCCCACGAAACATAGCTGTTCAGATACATTCAGGACTTTTGGAAAACCTTGCAAGTGAGCAAGGTTCCAGAATGACGGCAATGGATAACGCAACAAGAAATGCCAATGATATGATTGATAATTTGACATTATTTTATAATAGATCAAGACAGGCCCTTATTACAAAAGAGCTCATTGAAATAATTTCAGGAGCAGAGGCTGTTTAGAGAAAAGGAGAACAAAATGACTAAAAATTCAGGAAAGATTAAACAAGTGTTAGGTGCAGTCGTCGATGTAAGTTTTGAAGATAAGCTACCACAAATCCTTGATGCGTTGGTCGTTAAACATGAGAAGAAAGACCTAGTTTTAGAAGTTGCTCAACATTTAGGGGAAAATACTGTTAGAACAATTGCCATGGATTCCACTGATGGACTAGTTAGAGGGCAAGAAGTCACTGACACCGGTAACCCAATTTCAGTTCCTGTTGGCCCCGAGACACTTGGAAGAATTTTAAATGTTGTTGGCGAACCTGTAGATGAGAGAGGCCCAATGAAAACAAAATTGAGAGCTCCTATTCATAAAAATGCTCCAGAATTTATCGACCAGTCGACTGATACAGAAGTTCTGGTTACAGGAATTAAAGTGGTAGACTTACTCGCTCCATATGCAAAAGGGGGGAAAATTGGTTTATTTGGGGGAGCAGGTGTCGGAAAAACTGTTTTAATCATGGAACTAATCAATAACATTGCAAAAGGTCATGGTGGTTATTCAGTTTTTGCTGGAGTAGGTGAAAGAACGCGAGAAGGAAATGATTTATATCATGAAATGATAGAATCTGGTGTCATAAAACTAGATACTGACGAATCAAAAGCAGCTCTAGTTTATGGTCAAATGAATGAACCACCCGGAGCAAGAGCAAGGGTTGCATTGACAGGTCTAACTTTAGCGGAATATTTTAGAGATGAAGAAGGTCAAGATGTACTTCTATTTGTTGACAATATCTTCCGTTTCACACAAGCAGGATCTGAAGTTTCAGCACTTTTAGGAAGAATTCCATCTGCGGTCGGATACCAACCCACTCTTTCTACAGATATGGGGGCTCTTCAAGAAAGAATTACCTCTACTAACAAAGGTTCTATTACTTCAGTTCAGGCTATATATGTACCTGCAGATGATTTGACAGATCCGGCTCCTGCGACGTCATTTGCACACTTAGATGCTACAACTGTCCTATCAAGACAGATTGCAGAACTTGGGATTTACCCTGCTGTTGATCCACTTGATTCAACCTCTCGAATTCTAGATCCAAGAATTATTGGAGAAAATCATTACAATGTAGCAAGGAAAGTTCAAGAAACACTTCAGAAATACAAATCGCTGCAAGATATAATTGCAATACTTGGAATGGACGAACTTTCTGAGGAAGATAAATTAGTGGTAGATCGAGCGAGAAAAATTCAAAGGTTTCTATCTCAACCGTTTCACGTTGCTGAAGTTTTCACAGGCACACCTGGAGTCTTTGTCAACTTACAAGATACAATAAAAGGATTTGATGATTTGGTAAACGGAAAATATGACGATATACCTGAGGCAGCTTTTTACATGGTTGGTAAAATTGATGAGGCTCTTGAAAAAGCAGCAAAAATGAAGGATTGATTCAATGTCATTTAAATTAGAAATCATTTCACCTCAAGATAAGGTCTTTGACGATGAAGTTGATCTATGCATAATGCCTGGAGTTGAGGGAGATTTTGGTGTGCTGAAAAATCACATGCCTTTTTTGACAACACTACGTCTTGGGATAGCTTATATATACAAGGAAAAAAAACTTATTGAAAAGTTTTTAGTTAATGGAGGTGTGGTTGAAATATCAAAAAAACAGTGTACTTTGCTTACTGAAGACATTGTAAGATCCAAAGATTTTGAAATTGTAAATAATAATGATTTAATTGAAATAAGTAAGAAGAAGTTAGTGGACAACCCATATTACTCATAATTTATGTGTTTTTTAAACACCTCTAAAATATTTTCATACATTTTTTTCTTGAATGGAACAACTAGTTTAGTTGCGTCACTAGGTTCAATCCATTTCCATTCGCAAAACTCTGGATTGTGAGTTCCTAAATCAATTTCTTTGTCCATCCCCAAAAATTTACATAAAAACCATTTTTGTGTTTGACCAACAAATCTCCCTTTCCACACTCTTTGTTTGAGCTCATTGGGAAGTTGATAATCCAACCATTTTGTTGTTTCATCAATAATTTCAAAATTTTTTGTTATCCCTACCTCCTCACCTAATTCTCGAACCATTGCTTGTCGTGGAGTTTCATTTTTATCAATTCCGCCCTGCGGCATTTGCCAGAAATTTGATTTAAAGTCAATTCTCTTACCAACCCATAACTTATTTTCTTTATTCAAAAGAAAGATCCCTACTCCCTTCCTATATTCACCATTCATATCTTAAACTATAAAATGGCTTTATTGGATTGTTTTGTTATTGATTAAAGTTAATGCAAGAATCAAATCAAAAGCTCTGCTTAACTGATAATCTTCAGGATCACTGTTTTCGTTGGACTTTTGATCTTTTTCATTTTGAGACTCATCAGCATCTTTTTTTTGGTCATTATCAATTGCACCTCTAAGATCTGACTCTTTTCTTCTATTCTGATTTTCTATTCTTGTCAACTCAGCTTGCTCCACTAAGATATCAGGATCTATTCCAGTTTTTTGAATTGACCTCCCTAATGGAGTGTAATATTTAGCAGTTGTCAGTTTTAATGCCACATCCTCACCAGAAGGAATAATGGTTTGCACTGAGCCTTTTCCAAATGATTTCGTACCCATAATAATAGCCCTTTTGTGATCTTGTAGAGCTCCAGCTACAATTTCAGAGGCAGAAGCACTCCCTTGGTTAATCAATACAACAAGTGGCAGACCATCAGTTAAATCCCTTTTTATCGCATTGTATCTACTGCCTTCTCTGTCAAATCTTCCTCTTGTTGATACTATTTCACCTTGGCTTAAAAAAATATCTGTAACACTTACAGCTTGATCTAATAAACCTCCAGGGTTATTTCTTAAATCCAAAACATACCCTATTATCTTTTCTTTTTTCTTAAAATCTTTAATTGCTTTTATAATTTGAGTATCAACTTTCTGGTTAAAGGAAGAAACTCTTATGTAGCCTATGTTATTTTCTATTTTTGATCTTACTGCCTTTAATTGAATGACTGCTCTAACAATTTCAATTTGAAGAGTTTTATTATCTTCTCTATTTACAGTTAATTTGATTTTTGAACCAACTTTTCCTCTCATTATTGAAACTGCCTCTGATAAGGTCATTCCGAGCACTGGCTCATCGTCAAGGTGTGTAATCATATCACCAGCTTTGATTCCGGCTCTAGATGCAGGCGTATCATCAATTGGTGAAATAACTTTTACAAACCCATTTTCTAAGGTTACTTCAATCCCAAGACCACCAAACTCTCCTTTTGTCTGAACTTTAAGTTCATTAAGTTCCTGATTATTTAAAAAAGTTGAGTGTGGATCTAATGAACCTAGCATGCCCTCTATAGCTGATTCTATTAATTCTTTAGAGGAAACATCTTCAACATAATTATTTTTTATTTTTTCAAATGCTTCTCCAAATAAATTTAGATATTTATAAACATCCTTATCTTCATCAGCGAAAACATGAGAACCTATAAAAATAAAAATAAAAGCTAATAAAGTTTTTTTCATTTTATGATTATGCAGTTTTTTTACAAAATCTCAACTTTTGATTTAGGATTAATAATTTTACCATTTAATCTCAACTCAAAATATAGCTGACTGTTATTTTCAGCCGAAATCTTTGCTATGGGCTCTCCTATAAAAACTTCATTTCCAGATGATATCATTATTTTTTTCATTCCTGACAATATACAGTAATATCCTTGATCATTTTCTATTATAACTAAATTTCCATAACTTCTAAATTGATTCGCATAAACAACCATACCATTAATTGGTGATGTAACAAAAGAATCTTCAATAACTTTAAAAACAAGTCCGTTCTTTGATTTTCTGATATCCTTTCCCTCTCCGAAGTTTGAAATAATCTTACCTTGAACAGGAAATTTAACTTTACTGAAGTTAGTTAGCTTTTTTTTTATTTTTTTTCTTTTTACTCCCTGAACTAATTCATTGAGATTTTTTGCCTTTTCTTTATATCTTTTTTCTTTAACTTTTAATTTTACATCTACTTTTACCTTTTTTTGAAGTTTAGCAACTTCGTTAATTTTTTTTTCCAAAGATGTTAATTTTATTGATAGGTTCTTTTTTTTTTTTTTGTAATCGATCAGTTTGTCATCTAATTCTTTGTTAAGCTCTGCAATTATTTTAAAGCTTGATAAATACTCATCAACACCTAATCTGACCTTTTTTAAAAAAAACTCTCTTACAATTTGCTCAGTAATAAAGTCTTCAGATTGAAAAAATAAACTATTGATTATTTTAGTCGCTGGTGACAGGTAAATTCTCTCCTGCAGAAGAAACATAAGCCTTCTACCTACATTCTCCCCAGACTTAATTCTTTTTTTTAAAATTATTTGTTTTTGAGAATTTCTTTCAATATCAATTTTTATTTTTTTTAATTCTTTGTTATTTTTAAGAATATCATTGTGAATACTAACAGTTTGCTTTTTTAAAGTGTCAAGTTTCGTTTTCAAAGGACCAGGTTTTGCAGCACTAAGAAATGAAAAACTTATAATTATTAAAAAAAAAAATATTTTCATTCTATTAAAGGTTTTCCTTCCATTTCTTCAGGAATTTTTATATTCATAATTTTTAAAACTGTAGGAGCTATGTCAGCCAGGACTCCATTTTTTTTTATATATTTGTAATCTCCACAAATAATAAATGGAACAGGATTTATGGAATGAGTCGTACATTTAACAGATTCATTCTCATTAAACATTAGATCTGCGTTACCATGATCTGATGTAATTATTAAAATATAATCCTTTGCCAAACATCTTTCATAAATTCCACCCAAACACTCATCCACTACCTCAACTGCTCTAATGGTTGCTTTTAGATTCCCAGTATGACCAACCATATCTGGATTTGCAAAATTAGTTAAAATAAAATCATATTTATCTAAATTAATTCTCTTTTCTAGCTCGTTTGTTAATTCAAATGCAGCCATTTCCGGTTTTTTATCATAAGTTTCAACTCTAGGAGAGGGTATTAAAACTCTATCTTCCTTATCAAAACTCTCTTCTATACCACCATTGAAAAAATACGTTACATGAGCATATTTTTCAGTCTCTGTAATCCTTAATTGACGCAAATTATTTTTAGATAATATTTCACCTAAACTCTTCTTTATCTCTAGAGGTTTTATTATTGGTACAATTTTTTTTTTTAATCGTTTTGAATATTCAACCATACTCGTGGGTTTAAAAAAATTTGCGACTTTTTCTCTTTTGAATTCTGAAAAGTTTTCATCAAAAATGGAGGTCAACAATTCTCTAACCCTATCAGATCTATAATTTGTTATGAAAAAACCATCTCCTGGTTTAACACCGTCGTAACTATCAAGATTTACAGGCTTAAAAAATTCATCGGTTACTTTATTCGCGTAACTTTCTTTTATTGCTTCAATAAAATTTTTTTCTTTTTTCGCATTACCCTCTATTATCGCATTATATGCTTTTTCTACCCTATCCCATCTATTGTCTCTATCCATTGAAAAAAATCTTCCGCATAAACTTACAACATTAATATTTTTATAATCTTTAATAATTTGATAGAGCCTTTTCAAATTGGTCAATCCTGAAATTGGAGTACTATCTCTTCCGTCAAGAAAACAATGAAGGAAGATTTGTAAATCTGATTTTTTGAAAATCTCAATCATTTTAAAAAGATGATCTTGATGACCATGCACTCCTCCTTCAGAGAGAAGTCCGCATATATGGATTCTTTTACAATTTGATTTAATTTCTTTAATTGTTTGATGATTTTCTATATATCCATTATTTAACCCCTCATCTATTCTTAAAATGTCTTGAAGTATTACTCTTCCAGCACCTATATTCATGTGTCCAACTTCGGAATTTCCAAATTGACCGTTAGGAAGTCCTACTTTTTGCTCAGAAGCAAAAAGTTTAACCATTCCATATTTATCTAAAATTTTATCAAAGAAGTTTTTTTTTGCTTCTGAAATTGCATTATATGGACTATTTTTTGCTAATCCCCAACCATCTAAAATACATAACATTACTTTTTTTTTCATTTCTTACTCTTTGTATTATTTATGATAAGACGTTCCCTTTAAAATTTCTAATGATCTGTAAATTTGTTCAATTAACATAATTCTAACCATTAAATGAGGCCATGTTTGTTTACCAAATGAAAAAATATTTTCTCCCTTTTTTAAAGAATCATCCATGCCTATTTCGCTTCCAATTATAAAGCAAACTCTTTTTATACGATTTTTCATCTTTAAGTCTAAAAATTTGGAAAATTCTTCACTTGATATATGTTTTCCTGCTTTATCTAAAATAACAACACAATCTTCTTTTTTTAAATGTTTGGTTATTTCATTTTTCTCTAATTTTAATTTTCTACTTTTTTCAGTATCAAATGTCTTGAGCTCGACTAAACTTAAATCAAAGCTTATTCTATTTTTATAAAAATTGAAAATATCTTTAAACGGTATAGAAGACTTAAATTTTCCAAGACTTAATATTTGAATTTCCATTTAGGCAAAATTGATTTTTTCATCTTCAACTCCACTCTCCCATATTTTTTCAAGAGAATAATAACTTCTTATTTCTGGTTTAAATAAATTTAGGATTATATCTCCGAAATCCAATATTACCCATTCCGTAGATTTTAATCCTTCAACTGAAATAATATTGGTTTTATTTTTTTTTATTATTTTTGAAGCTATTGCATTTATATGTCGAGATGATGTTCCGCTAGCAACTATTATATAATCACCCAATGCACTTCTGTTCTTGATATCAATCTTTACAACATTCTCTGCCTTAAGATCACTCAATTCTTCAAGAATTTCTTTTAATAATTTTTCAATTCTGTTATTTTTTCTCATTTATGATTTTTCTAATTTCTGATGAGGAACCTGGATGAGTAAGATTATTGAGAAAAATCCAACCTGGAGGATTCATATATTTAAATTTTTGTACAGACTTTATACTAATTTTTTTTCCTTTAAAAAAGCTACTTACCTGTGAAGTTGCTATATCTAAAGAGTAAAATGGACGATCAAAAATTGCAATCAGAATATTATAAAAAATTTTTTTCCAATCTTTCCAATGATGAAATTTTTTTAAATTATCAACACCCATCAGCCATATAAATTTTTTTTCAGGATATCTTTTGTACAAATATTCTAAAACATCTACTGTATAAATATTTTTTTTTGGATCACAAACTTCTATAATTTTTATATTTCTATTAATTGGAAAGTTTTTTACAATTTCTAATCTCTTTTGAAAACTATTTTGATTTTTTTTTAGTGGATTTTTTTTTGTTACAATCCACCATATTTCTCCCAAATTCATTCTTTTCATTGCATAATTACTAATAAAAATATGTCCTTTATGTGGAGGGTTAAAAGTTCCACCTAATATACCAACAAATTTTTTTTTTGAATTTTTCAATTTATGGACGAATTTGACCTGTTCCTAGAACTTTGTATTTAAAGCTTGTAAGTTGTGCAACTCCAACTGGGCCTCTAGCGTGAACTTTTGATGTTGAAATCCCAATTTCAGCTCCCATTCCAAACTCACCTCCATCAGCAAATTGTGTTGAAGTATTATGCATTACAATTCCGCTATCAACATTATTTAGGAAGTAATCTACAGCTAATTGATCTTCAGAAAGAATTGCGTCCGTATGCCCAGAACCATACTCATTTATATGATTTACAGCCTCTTTAACTCCACCCTTGATTGTTTTAATTGAAATAATTTTATCCAAATATTCAGTGGCCCAATCCGTTTCATCTGCTAATTCAATTGAGTCATTAATTTTTAAAATCTCTTTATCTCCTTTGACAAGACAACCTTCATTTTGAAGTGCAGTAATAATCATGTGAAGATGCGAATTTAATACTTCATAATCTATAAGAATCGTTTCAGTAGCTCCACAGATACCAGGTCTTCTCATCTTTGCGTTAAAAGTAACCTCTTTACATAAATTTGGATCTGATTTTTTGTGAATGTAGGTATGACAAATACCATCTAAATGCCTAATTACATGTACTTTGCTATCTGTCAAAACTCTTTCAATCAAAGATTTTCCTCCTCTCGGTATAATCACATCTATAAAATCATCCATATTAAGCATATAACCGACTGCTGACCTATCTGTTGTTGGAATATATTGTAAAGTACCAATTGGAAGATTGAAGTCTCTGTATGTCTGATTTATCAATGATACAATTTTAGATGAGGAGTTAAAACTTTCGCTACCTCCTCTCAGTATCAGTGTGTTTCCCGATTTAAGAGTCAATCCAGCTGCATCAGCTGAAACATTAGGTCTTGATTCATAAATTACTCCTATGACTCCCAAGGGAATAGAAACCTTTTCTATCTTTAAACCGTTGGGTCTGTCCCACTTATCTAAAATTTTACCGATCGGGTCATCTAATCTTGATATATCCTCAAGACCTTCACACATTGACTTTATCCTTTTTTCATCTAATACCAGTCTATCTAGGGTTGCAGAAGTTAATTTGTCCTTATTCTCTTCAACATCTTTTCTATTTTCATCAATAATAATAGAGGAATTATGCTGTAAATTTTCTGAAGCTGCCTTTAAAATTTCATTCTTTAATTTTGGGTCTAACAGTGAAACAACTCTTGATGCTTCTTTCGCATTTTTTCCAATCTTTAGAATTTCACTTTTATCAATCTTTTTCATTTAATATCCAAAAACAAATAATCTCTATGAATTATTTCTTCTCTACCTTCATAACCTAATGTGTCTTTAATATAAATACTTTTCTTTCCCTTTATAAGATTTAATTCAGACGAATCATAGTAGCTTATTCCTCTGCCTAACTTTTTTCCATTTTCACTAAAAATTTCAACAATATCTCCTTTTGAAAAATTGCCAGCTATTTTCTTAATCCCACTCGGTAATAGACTAGCTCCATTTTGTAAAGCTTTAATGGCACCATCATCTATTTTTATTGAACCAGAGATATTAATTGAACCACCCAACCAATTCTTAAAACCACCTTTATTTATTTTTTTTTGCGATCTAAAAAAAGTTCCTTGTTTATTCTTTTCAAAATTGAGAATAGGGTTTTTAATATTCCCTTTTATGATTATGGTGTCACACCCAAAGGTAAATGCGATCTCTGCTGCTTGAATTTTAGTCAACATCCCTCCTGATCCATGGTCATTGGTTTCAGATGTTGACATTTTAAATACTTTTGAATTTATCTCAGATATCTCATTAATCAAGTTAGCATCCTGATTTAATTTAGGATTTTTATCATAAAGTCCTTTTACGTCACTCAATAAGAAAAGTAAATCTGCATCAACAACCTGAGCAACCCTAGCAGCAAGTCTATCATTATCTCCAAATTTAAGTTCATCCGTTGCAACAGTATCATTTTCATTAATTATAGGAATTATATTTAAATCTAATAATTTATTAATAGTCTCTCTAGAATTAAGGCTTTTTTTTCTATCCTCAGTATCAGAAAAAGTAAGTAAAATTTGCGCAACTTTTTTTTTCTTTTTTTCAAAAGATTTCATAAAATTTTTCATTAAAATTACTTGTCCACAGGCAGCGCAAGCCTGTTTCATTTCAATACTCATTTTTTTTTTATTTATATTTAAATATTTTTTTCCTAATGAGACGGCACCAGAAGCAACAATAATAATTTTTTTTTTCTTTTTTATTAAAAATATTACATCATCAATAAAATTAGAAAGCCAACTTAAATTAAATCTATTCTGATTTATTAAAAGGGACGAGCCAATCTTAATCACAATCTTTTCTGACTTGTTAGTTAACGAATATTTAATCATTTAAAAAAACTTTTTAGATCATTTTTTAAGTTTTCTAATCCGATATTTTTATGACTAGATATATGTTTAATTTTAGAGTGGGTTAATTTTTTAAGCAAGCTAATCCTTTTTTGAATAACTTTCTCTGTTACTAAATCAGATTTGCTAAGTACTATGATTTCTTCTTTTTCAGAAACGTTTTTATCATAATCTAATATTTCTTTTCTTATCATTTTATAGTTTTCAATAAATTTTAAGTCAGATTCTACTGATAAATCACACAGATGAACTATTGCTTTACATCTTTCAATATGTGCTAAAAATTTCAATCCTAACCCAGTCCCTTCTGATGCACCTTCTAATAGCCCTGGTAAATCAGCTAGAACTAGATCCCCAGAATTAAACCTCAAAACACCGAGTTGAGGTTTTACAGTAGTAAACGGATAATCAGCAATTTTTGGCTTTGCATTAGACAATATTGATAATAGGGTCGATTTTCCTGCATTGGGAACGCCAACAAACCCAATATCAGCAATTAATTTAAGTCTTAACCAAACCCACATTTCTTTTCCTTTGATACCTTTTTGAAAATGTCTGGGAGCTTGATTAGTTGAGGATTTAAACTTGTGATTTCCCTTACCACCTAATCCTCCTTCAAGTAAAAGAAAAACCTCTTTTTTTTTGAAATCTTTATAGATTTGTTTTTTATCTTCACTGAGTATGACCGTCCCAACAGGAACTCTAATTACAGTATCTTTTCCGTTGTGACCAGTTCTATTTTTTCCAGCACCGTTTTTTCCACTTTCTGCCTTAAAATGTTGCTTATACCTGAAATCAATTAAAGTATTAAGATTATTAACTGCTTCAAAAAAGACATTTCCTCCCCTACCACCATCACCTCCATCAGGGCCTCCAAATTCTACGTACTTTTCTCTTCGAAAGCTGACGCATCCAGGACCACCATCTCCAGCCTTGAGATAGATTTTGGCCTCGTCTAAAAATTTCATTTTTTATCTTTAAGGTTATTTCTTTAAGAGTACGTCAACAAATGATCTACCGGAAGATTTTTTGCTGAAAGATACAAATCCTTCTGTTAATGCGAACAGTGTGTGATCTTTACCAATTGACACATTCCTACCCGGATAAAATTTTGTCCCGCGTTGTCTTACAATTATATTACCAGGAACTACAGCTTCCCCTCCAAATTTTTTTATTCCTAATCTTCTCCCAGCACTGTCCCTTCCATTTCTAGTACTTCCGCCTGCCTTTTTATGAGCCATTTTTATCCTCTTTCGTTATTTTAGTTTTTTCGGTAACTTTATCATTTTCAGTTTTTTGAGACTTATTTGTAAATATGTTTGTTATTTTTATTAAAGTCAGATCTTGTCTATGTCCAATTTTTCTTCTGTAATTGTGACGTCTTTTTTTTTTAAAAACTATAATTTTTTTATCTCTAATCTGCTCAATAACCGTAGCCTCGACTGAACTTCCAGTTACTAAGGGTGAGCCTACCTGAAGATCGCCATTTTCTGATTTTATAAACAAAATTTTATCAAACTTTATTGAGTCTTCTTTTTTTAAGCCTACCTGCCTAGGAAGCTTTATATAGTCACCTTTTGACACTTTATATTGTTTGTCATTATGTTCAAACACTGCATACATTTTATAAATTCCCAGTTAGGTAAGCTTATACTACTATCAAAATTTTTAATCAATTGTTTTTTTTGCCTGAAATTTATTTTTTTTTTACAAATCTCTATTGGTTATGCATTACAATTGTGTTATGTAAACGATTCAATTAATAAATAATTTTCAAATGACTGAGATTGTAATCACATCTGCAAAGAGATCACCAATTGGAAAATTTATGGGTACGTTGGCGAGTCTTTCTGCACCTGAGTTGGGTAAGCTTGCTCTAGATGCTGTCATTAGCGATTGCAAATTTGAAAAGGATGTCATTGATGAAATTATTATGGGGCAAGTTTTAACTGGAGGCGCTGGTCAGAATCCAGCAAGACAAGCTTCAATATCCGCGGGAATTCCTATTGAAAAAAGTGCCCTAACAATAAACCAAGTATGTGGCTCAGGTTTAAGAGCTGTTTCAGTTGCAGCACAATCAATTTTAACAAATCAGTCCAATGTAGTAATAGCAGGGGGACAAGAGTCGATGAGTAATGCTCATCACACAATTAATCTTAGAAATGGATTGAAGATGGGTGATGGTAACATTAAGGACAGTATGATTGTTGATGGCTTATGGTGTGCTATGAATGACTATCATATGGGAACAACTGCAGAAAATATCGCCGAAAAATATAATATTTCAAAAGATGAACAAGATAAGTTTGCGACAGAATCTCAAAATAAGACAGAAAATGCCCAAAAAAATCATTATTTTGATAATGAAATAATACCAATTGAAATAAAATCAAAAAAAGAAACCATTAATTTTAATGTTGACGAATTTCCTCGTCATGGTACATCTTTTGAAAAAATAAATTCTCTTAAACCAGTTTTTAAAAAAGATGGATCCGTTTCTGCAGGAAACGCCTCTGGTCTAAATGATGGTTCAGCAGCAGTAGTCTTAATGAAAGAGAGTAAGGCTAACGAACTTAATATAAAACCATTAGCAAGAGTAATTTCTTGGGCTACTGTCGGAGTTGATCCATCAATAATGGGTATTGGCCCAGTGCCAGCTGTAAAAAAAGCTTTAGAAATAGCAAACTGGAAGCTAGATGATCTTGATCTTATTGAAGCTAACGAAGCTTTCGCTGCTCAATCTTTAGCTGTTGGAAAAGAATTAAAATGGGACTTAAGTAAAGTTAATGTAAATGGCGGTGCAATTGCACTTGGACATCCTATAGGTGCATCTGGTACAAGAGTTTTGGTAACACTAATTCACGAACTTATTAGAGCAAACAAAAACAAAGGAATCGCCACATTATGTATTGGCGGCGGGCAGGGTATTGCTATGTGTATTGAAAGGATTTAATAGATGACAAAAATCGCTTTAGTTACTGGAGGAACAAGGGGTATTGGTGAAGCAATATCAAAAAAACTTAAGAATGATGGTTACACAGTAGTTGTAAATTATGGAAACAATGAAGAGGCTGCAAAAGAGTTTTCTGAGCAAAATAATATAGATGCTTACAAGTGTGATGTTGGTGATTACGATTCCTGTTCAAAAATGATATCTAAAATATATGATAAATATAAAACTATAGATATTTTAGTGAATAACGCAGGCATAACTCGTGATGCTCCATTACATAAGATGACTCAAGAAAACTGGAAAAGAGTTATAGATGTCAATCTAAATTCAGTTTTCAACATTACTTCTTTGGTAATAAATAAAATGAGGGAAGAGCAATATGGAAGAATTGTTCACATTTCATCAGTCAATGGACAAAAAGGACAGTTTGGTCAGACCAATTATGCAGCAACTAAATCAGCTTTAATTGGTTTTTCAAAATCACTAGCTCTGGAGAGTGCGATCAAAAATATAACTTCAAATGTTGTCTGTCCAGGCTATATCAACACCGAAATGGTTGCAGCCATAAGGGAAGATATTTTAAAGTCGATTGTAGATACAATCCCCGCGAAAAGACTAGGTGAATCAGAAGAAATAGCTGAGCTCGTATCTTATCTAGTATCTGACAAAGCCCAATACATAAACGGATCAACTTTATCGATTAATGGAGGGTTATGGATGGACTAAAAATTGTCTTTCATCTCTCTAATTATTTTAAAGCTTTCTTCATCATTATAATTATCCAAACCTATTCTTTTTAAATAATCTTTATTATCAAACATTAAAAAGGGATTAAAATTTTTTTCATCACCCAAATTGCACGGGATTGTTGGAATATTTTTAGATCTTTTTCTTTCAATTTCTGTTACCTTTCCCTTTAATTTTTTATTTAAAGGATCTAGACTCAATGCAAAATTTGCATTATTTAGTGTATATTCATGAGCACAATAAACTTTTGTATGATCTGGCAATGATCTAATTTTTAAAAGTGATTGAACCATCTGTGCTGGAGTGCCCTCAAATAGCCTTCCACATCCAAAAGAAAAAAGTGTATCACCACAAAAAATAAGATTTTCTTTCATAAAATAAAAAGCAATGTGGCCTTTAGTATGTCCAGAAACATCAAAAATTTTGCATTTTGATTTACCAATATCAAAAAAATCTCCTTCGTTTAATTTTATGTCAATTCCTGGAATTCTTTTACTATCCTTTTCGTTTCCGACAATTTTACAACTATATTTTTTTTTTAGCTCAATATTTGCCCCCACATGGTCAAAATGGTGGTGAGTATTTAATATAAAATCTAAACTTAAATTTGCTTTTTCTAAAGTTTCTATTACGGGCTCAGAAATGGCAGGATCAACACAAGCAGAAGTTTGAGTTTTTTCGTCAACAATTAAATATATATAATTATCGTTTAATACCGGTATTTGCTTAACTGTTAACATTAATTATAGTTTACATTATTTATTGTTTTGAAACACAAAAAATTACTTGATAGGTAAAAAGATTTATTAAAAAATAATTGTTTATTACATCGCCTTCTTCGTTTAATGAGAAGAAATTCTCTATTTTAATCTTTTTTAAATTACAAAAATCATAGAAATCTTTGTACGAACATAAATGTATATTAGGAGTGTTAAACCATTCGTATGGCAAAATTTTGTTTTTAGGCATTCGACCAGAAAATAAAAACTCTCCTCTTACCTTCCAATAACCAAAGTTTGGAAACGAAATAATAGCTCTGTTACCGATCCTAATCAAATTTTCAATTACTCTTTCAGGATAAATCATAGCCTGAATAGTTTGGCTTAAGATTACCGTAGAAAATGAATTATCTGGATAATCTTCAAGGTCAAAATTTGCGTCACCTTGAATTACATTTAGTCCTTTTTCTAAGCACGAACCCACACCACTTAAAGTTATTTCGATTCCTCTACAATCAACGTTTTTATTTTTAGAGAGATAACTAATTAAATTTCCATCACCACAACCTACATCAAGAACTTTTTCATCCTCCTTAATAAGGTTGGAAATTTTTATTAGATCTTTTCTTAATATTTTTGTCATAATTTTATTTCTTTTATTTGACCTGTGATAAATTTTTTAAGACCTAAGTGAAATTCAGGCTCATCTAATAAAAAAGCATCGTGACCTTTATCAGTATTAATCTCCATAAAGCTAGACTTTGCATTAATAGATTTCAGTGCTTTAAGAATAGTTTTAGTTTCTGAAGTAGGAAATAACCAATCTGAAGAGAACGAAAAGAAACAATACTTTAATTGTTTTTCTGAAAAAACTTTTTTTAGTCCTCCTTTTTTTATTGATAGATCAAAATAATCCATAGCTTTTGTAATGTATAGGTAACTGTTTGCATCAAACCTTTCTACAAATGAAATCCCCTGATGTTTCAAGTAACTTTCTATCTGAAAATCTGTATCGAATCCAAATGAAAAAAATTTACTATTTTGTAAATTTCTACCAAATTTTCTTTGTAATGCAAATTCAGATAAGTAGGTAATATGTGCTATCATCCTTGCAACAGCCAGTCCTCTCTTAGGAAGATTTTTTTTTGAATAATAATTACCCTTTTTCCAGTTTGGGTCAGCCATTATAGCTTGTCTACCAATTTCATGGAAAGCAATGTTTTGAGCAGAGTGTCTGTAAGATGTGGCAATTGGAATTACAGAATTAATTCTTTTGCTATATTTTGAAGCCCATTCCAACGCTTGCATACCTCCCATTGAGCCACCTACAACTGCAAATAATTTATCTATTCCTAGCTTTTCTATCAACTTATTCTGCACATTAACCATATCTCCTATTGTGATTACGGGAAATTCTAGTCCATATGGTTTTTTTGTCTTTGGGTTAATTGAAGAAGGTCCAGTGGTACCCATACAGCCACCTAAAACATTTGTGCATACAACAAAAAAAATATTTGTATCAATAACTTTTCCAGGACCTACAAGTATATTCCACCACCCATTTTTTTTTGTTACAGGATTCTTTCCAGTACAAAATTGATCACCAGTCAAAGCATGACAAATTAGAATTGCATTATTTTTTTTTTTATTCAATTTACCAAATGTTTTAAAAGCAATTTGACACTCTTGCAAATATTCACCACAATCAAGTTTTATGTGTTCTTTAATTAGTGCTTTTTCAAAAGAATTTTTTTCTTTCATTTTTTATTCAAATTATTTGACTTAAAATGCATCATAACTATGTTGGAAAACTAGTCAAAATAAATTTATTTGATAATATGCACACAAACATGAAAAAAAATAAAGTTTTCAATCTAATAAAACCTTCAATAAATGAAATTGCTAAGTATGTACCTGGTGAATCAAAAATTTCTGGAGCAAAAAATGTAATTAAACTTTCCTCTAATGAATCACCTTTTAATATTCCAAAAAAAATTTATAAAATTGCAGGAAAATTAATTGAAAAGTCTAATTTGTATCCTGATGGTGACTCATCATCGTTAAAACTTTCAATAAGCAAAAAGTTCAAAATAAACAGAAATCAAATAATTTGTGGTAATGGTTCAGATGATATTTTGTCTCTTATTACACAAGCTTTTGGTAGAGAGGGTTCTGAGGTAATTTGTAGTGAATATGGTTTTATTTATTACCCTATAATTTCAAAAATTGCTGGCGCTAGGGTAGTCATTGCAAAATCAAAAAATCTCTCAGTAAGTTGTGAAAATATTCTTAAAAAAATTTCAAAAAAAACAAAAATAATATTTATTGCCAACCCAAACAACCCTACTGGTTCAATTATTTTTAGAAATGAACTTAAAGATTTTCTGAGAAGGGTACCAAAGAATATAATTGTTGTTATTGATGGAGCATATTCTGAGTTTGTTACAGATAAATCTTATTCCGACGGAATTGATCTAATAAATAACTTTGAAAATATAATCATAACAAGAACATTTTCTAAGATTTTTGCTCTTGCTGGATTAAGATTAGGATGGGCTTACAGCTCAAAGCAAATAATAGAAATACTTGAAAAAGTGAGAGGCCCATTTAATGTTAACCTCTTTGCTCAAAAAATAGGTTCACTGATTTTAGAGGAAAAAAGTTTCTTGAAAAAATCAGTTACACACAATGATTTATGGCAAAAAAAACTTACAAAATTTATTAATTCACTTGGATTAGATGCAAAAATTACTTATGCGAACTTCGTGCTAATAAAAATTGATAAAAAAAAGTTTAATAAGAGCGTGATTTTAAAATTACTTCTAAAAAATAAAATTTTAATTAGAGACTTAACTAGTTATGGATTGGACGAGTTTATAAGAGTCTCTGTAGGATCAAGTAAACAAATGAATAAATTTCTACAGGTACTAAAAGGTATAATGAATAATAATGCTGTTAAAAAAAATAAATGAAATAACAATAATTGGACCTGGCTTAATTGGTTCTTCACTTGGTTTAGCACTAAAAAAGAGAGGTATATCAAAAAAAATTGTTGGAATAGATAAATCCAAGTCAAATCTTGAAGATGCTATTAAAAACAGGTCAATTGATGAACAAAGAACAAAACTTGATGAAAGAATAGGTAACAGCGAAATAATTTTTATTTGTACTCCAGTAAGCCAAATCGAACCTTTGGTCCACAAAATTGTACCCCTTATAACTGACAGAAAAACTATCATTACTGACGTAGGATCAGTAAAAAAATGTTTCAGCAACCAAACAATTAAAATGATTAAAGGTAAGTGTAGATTAATACCCGGTCACCCAATTGCTGGAACTGAATTTTCTGGTGCAAAAAATGCAAAACCAGATTTATTTAAAAAAAAATGGTGTATTTTAACACCGTTAACGAAAAATGAAAGTTCATTATCAGTTATAAAAAAAATTTGGAGATCAATTGGAATGAATGTGTCAACAATGACTATTGACGAACATGATAAAATTATGTCAATAACTTCTCATCTTCCTCATTTAATAGCCTTTACAATTGTCGGCACAGCATTTGGAATTGATTTAAAAAGAAAAAGAGATTTAATAAATTTTTCCGCTGGAGGTTTTAAAGACTTTACAAGAATAGGCTCCTCTGATCCCAAGATGTGGACTGACATCTTCATAAAAAATAAAAAACACTTACTAAAAACTCTAGAAAATTTTTTAAAAGATATTGATAAAATTAAAAAGCTAATTGTAGACGACGAAGTGGGTAAAATATTTTCTTATCTTAAAAGAAATAAAAAAATTAGGAAGAGTATAATGCAACTCTCTAATTTAAAAAGAGACTAATAAAATAATTCTTTAATCTTTTCTACAAAAAGCTTTTTTTTATTTATTTTATTAATAACAGGAAAAATTTGAATCTGAATTGTTCCAGCCTTTTTTATAAATTTTTTATTTTGCCAATATTTACCAGCATTGTGCTTTAAAACTAGTATTGGGATTTTTAATATTTTATGGATGGCAAATACTCCAGTATTAATTTCGCCATTCTCATTGATTTTAGTCCTAGTTCCTTCGGGAAAAATAATTAATGTCTTTACACCTTTTTTTTTTAGAACCGTTACTGAGTTTATTATATGTTTAATTGACTTAAAGCCTTTATCTCTATCAATAAAAATAAAACCTAATTTTTGGAAATACCAAGACATTAATGGTATCTTTCTCAATTCTTTTTTTAGAACAAAAACTGATTTATTAAAGAAAAAACTAAAAAAGAATGTTTCCCAGGCTGATTGGTGATTACTTGCTAACAAAAAAAATCTTTCTTTTGGAATATTTTCTAATCCAGTTAATTCATAATTAATATTTAATATTATTCTTGAAAGCTCAATTACTGAGCCAGTCCAAAATTTTGCTAGCTTTAAAACAAAATGATATGAAAAAAATTTAACAGGAGAAAAAATTATAAAAAAAATAATAGTCCAAGAATAAAAAATTAAATAAAATAAACTGGATCGAATCAAATTCATTTTACAAACAAAAGCGTGTAAATAACTTTAAAATATTCTGAAGTAATTAACTTAATATGAAAAAATGGTTGCTCCAATAAATTTACTTTCTCTACTGCTGGAACCGGAAAAACTTCAAGATTTCTGTCAATTTTTTTTTCAAACATCAAAATACTTCTTGGCAAATGATAATAAGAGGTTATTAAAATTATTTTTATAATTTCTGAGTTGTCACTTAACCACTGATTCACTTCAACAGCATTTTCAATTGTATTTTTGGCTTCTGCACCAAAATTTATACAACATTCTAATAAATCCTTTTTTGACTTTTCGATCCTAAATTTTGTTTCAATTTCAGAAGGCATAAATACACCAGATATGAACATTTTCTCTGCGTAGCCCTTTTGAAGAATTTCCATACCTCTTTCTATTCTCATTTTACCCCCTGTGAGAACAACAATTCCTGTGTCATAAGAATTATCAGGAAAAGTTTTGGAATAATAGTTCTTTGGTAAAATATTAAATAAAAAGATTATCCACCAAATAAATCCTACTAGAATTATTGAAATTAAAATTGAGAAAATATTTTTAAAGTTTATCAAAAAATCTACTTTCAAAAAAATTAAACAAATATAAAGTTAAAAAAATCAAAAAAAGTAATATAAAGAAAACTAAGAAAAGGACTAAAATAAAAAAGCTTGAAAGAATAAGCTCTTTAGAAAAGCTAGAATCATAGAACTCAAAATTTGCTCCGAATAAATTTATCAAAATAACACTTATAAAAAAAACAAAAAATAAGCTCAATAATGCTCCAGGAAGGATTCTTCTTATTAAACTTTGAGAGATATTTTTGGCTAACTCAATACTACTAGCTCCCATGATTTGCATCATCTCTAGTAATTTAAAGTTTGTAATCAAAGCGGCTTTTACAATATTCATAAGTAAAAAAGAAAATAATGTAAATACTACTAGGAACATCACAAAAATTATTATTTTTATCCTATTTACGACAATACTTATTTCAAACAACTGATCCTCATGAGAATATTTTTCGACAAACCTATTCTCGGATATTTCAATGATATTTTTATAAATTTGGTCAATTGTTTTTTTTTCACTAGAAATAACCTGAAAAACCATTGGTAAATCTAAGCCAGAAATTTCATCCTCAAAATCTAAACCCAATATATTTTTAATAGCTAATGAATCAAAAATCTTATATGAATCAATAATAGAATTATTGATTAGATAATCTTTGATATTTTCACTTACGGATAATGGTATTTCATTTTCACCATTATTATTAGTCAAAATAAATGTTGTTTTTTGAGATTCAAGGTTTATCCAGTTACTTGAAAATTTGTAAAAGTTGAAATATAAAACAACGTGAATAGCTATCAAACTTATAATAACAAATGATAAGCCATGAAAAAATTTCTGCTCATCTTTGAGTAAAATTTTTTTTAAAACCTCTTGGTAGTTTATCATTTACTATCTCCGAGATTAATTATTTTATAAGTTGAGGTTAACATATTATAATTATTTGAAGTCATAATTATTGTAGCTCCTAGTTTATTAAGTGATTCTAATAGAAAAAATAACTTTTTCTTAATAACCTCGTCCAAGTAATTTTCAGGTTGGTCGGCAATAATTATTTTTGGATTATTAATCAATGCCCTTGCAATTACCACTCTTTGTTTTTCACCATTAGAGAGTTTGTTTACTAATTCACTACTAATTTGTTTTAAGTCTAGCCAGTCTAGAATTTCATCAATTCTTTTTTTGAAGTGTTTCTTTTTACTTTGAATTTCACTTGCAATTTCAATATTTTGGTAAACTGAAAAAAAAGGTATCAAATAGTCATTTTGTAATATTACACCAACTTTTTTTCTATATTCCAATATATTTACTTTTTGATTCTCAGTTATTCTTTTTCCATAAAGGAACATCTTACCATTACTCGGTAAAATTTTTAAAAAAAATAATTTTAAAAGTAAAGATTTCCCCGCTGCATTTTTTCCATTTACTATAAAAAAATCTCCTGTATTTATGGTAAGTGAAAAATTAAAAAGGGTTTTTTTTTCGACATTCAAAGAGATATTTTCAAATCTTAAAATTTCGCTCATGAAAAATTATATTCCAAAAAAATTTTTCCCATCAATCAAAACTTCTTTTGCTTCATTCCTCAAATTATATCTTGAGGACATACATGAGCCGTATGCTCCTGTTGACAAAATTACTATCAAATCATTTTGTTTTAACTCAGACATTAAAAAATTCTTTTTAAAAATATCGCTACTTTCGCAAATTGGACCGACTACCTCATATTTTTGTTTTGTCTTTTTATTTTTCACAGGAAATATTTGATGATCTGAACTGTAAAGAGAGGGTCTTATAAAATTATTCATTCCAGCATCAATTATTAAAAAGGTTTTATTCTCTCCCTTTTTAATTCTTATTACTTTTGACAAAATAACGCCTGATTCTCCCACTAAAAATCTACCTGGCTCTAATATAATTTGTGTTTTAAAGTCAGCAAAATATTTCTCAATCAATTTGACATAGTTATAAATAGTAAAAATTTTGTCTTTTTCGTCATTATATATAATTCCAACACCCCCGCCAATATCTATTGATTTTAAAGTAAAAGAGTTTTTTTGAAGATTTAGTATTAAATTTCTAAGTTTTTTAAAAGCAAGTTTGAATGGTGACAAGCTCTTGATTTGTGAGCCTATATGAATAGAAACACAGTTTATATCAACATAACCATTATTTTTGAATTTCTGAAAAATACTTATTATTTTTGTTTCAGGTATTCCAAATTTATCCTCAAACCTTCCTGTAGAAATTTTTTTGTGTGTTTGAGCATCTACATTTGGATTGACTCTAAGACCAACATCAATTTTTTTTTTAAGTTTTTTACAGATCTCGATCACTTCCTGTAATTCTTCTTCACTTTCGACATTAATCTGCTTAATTTGATTTTTTATAGCAAATTTTATCTCCTCTGAAGTTTTACCAACACCCGAAAAAACAATTTTTTTTTTGCTTATTCCATTTTTGAGACATTGCTTAAGCTCACCCATTGACACAACATCGGCTCCAGCTCCAAGTTGACCAAGAATTTTAATTATATTTTTATTAAAGTTTGCTTTAACAGCGTAACAGATTAAGGGTTTACAATTACTGAAAGATTTTTTTAATTTTTTGAAATTATATTTGATTTGGGACACTGAATAACAGTACACAGGTGTTTTTATTACTTTTGCAATACCGTCAAGTGAAACTTCTTCCATTTTTAGAGAGTCACTTTCATATGAAAGAAATTTATTATATTTGAATATTTTTTTTTTCATTTTTTACTTGGATATTGTTTTGGATAATCACTATTAGGGAATCTTTCAAGACTTGTTTTTTTTCCACATCCAGAAAAAATAAATAACGATAATATAATAAAATTTACAAAAAACTTCATATTACTTCTATAATTGTTTTTTTGCTCTTAACAATGCCTCTTTAACTCTTACAGATGCAGTACCCCCATAAGATTTTTTTTGATTAATGGAGTTTATGGGGGATAAAAAAGTATATACGTCTTTAGTTATTTTCGGTTCAATTGATTGCATTAACTTTAGATCAAGTTCATGTAACTTCTTCTTTTGTTTTTCAGCTAACAAAACTATCTTTCCTGAGATCTCGTGTGATTGTCTGAATGTTTTTCCTATATTTTTCACAATCCAATCCGCAAGATCTGTCGCTGTAGAATATCCATCAAAAGAAGACTTCAACATTGCTTTTTTATTAATTTTTACCAGTTTTATAATCTCATTTGCTACCTTTAAAATAATATCAATTGATTCATATGCATCGAAAATTGCTTCTTTATCTTCCTGTAGATCCTTACTATATCCTGTTGGAAGTCCTTTAAGAACAATCAAAATGTTTATCATTGAAGAAAATATTCTTCCTGTTTTAGCTCTTATTAATTCTGCAGAATCGGGATTCTTTTTTTGTGGCATTATGGAAGAACCTGTGCTCAATGAATCTGGAAATTCTAAAAAATCAAATGAGCTACTACTCCAAATTATAAAATCTTCAGCAAATCTTGACAAATGCATGCTTAATGTTGAAACAATAAATAAAAAGTCAAGTACAAAATCTCTATCAGAAACACTATCGATCGAATTTTCTGATGGCTTTTTAAACCCTAGATTTTTTGCTAATGAAAATCTATCGATTTCAAAAAAGTTCGTACCAACTAATGCTCCGCTTCCCAAAGGACACTCATTAAGATTTTCTTGAAGGTTTCTAATTCTTTTTTTATCTCTTTGCAACATTTCGAATAAAGACAAAAGATAGTGTGCAAATAAAACAGGTTGAGCATTCTGAAGGTGTGTAAAACCTGGCATTATCACAGAAAAATTTATCTCTGCTTTTTTTATTATAGCTTTTTGAATATCAATTATATTTTTAACCAGAATACCTAGCTTTTCTCTTGTCCACAATTTAAGATCTGTTACGACCTGATCATTTCTAGATTTTCCAGTATGTATTTTTCCGGAGAGACTTCCTATCTTTTTTTTTAAAGACATTTCTATATTCATATGAATATCTTCAAAATCTTCGGAGAATTTGTATTTACCCATAGTTATTTGCTTACGAATTTCTTCCAAAGCTTTTTTAATTTTTTTATATTCTTGGTCTGTAATAATTTTTGCTTTTTTAAGTGATTTAGAGTACTCAAGATTTAAATTAATATCCTGGAGAGCTAATTTATGGTCGAATCCAATAGAATTGTTAATCTTTTGAAGTAAATCAGAAGGGTTATTTTCAAATCTACCACCCCACAACGGATTTATTGACTTTTTCATTGTTTGTCTCTAAAAATTATATATGGTTCGTTTAACATTGTTTTTATTTACAATTATTTTTTCAAACTTATCTTATTCCGACGATAACAATCAACTACAAATAAATAAACCTCCTGTAAGTATAGAGCCATTTACATTAATAACGGAAAATGGAATCGAAGAGAATTTTTTTAACACAAATGAAAAAGTAATTTTACTCAACTTTTGGGCAACTTGGTGTCCACCATGTATTAAAGAAATCCCTGATTTACAAAAATTAAAGAAAGAGTTTGGATCTGGATTAGAAGTTTTCTTTATCTCTGTGGATTCGAATTTTGAAAAAGTCGTTCCAAAATTTCTTAAAAAAAATAAATTTTCAAAACTCAAAGTGTTTAATGATCAAAAACTAATTATTTCAAATAAACTTAAAATTAAAATAATGCCAACAACCATAATTATTAACAAAGAATTTAAAGAAATATACAGAGTCATAGGCTATGTGGACTGGCAAAGCCAAAAGTATAAATCACTTATTAAAAGTTTATTATAATTTTTTTTCAAGCTCAGGTAAAATTTCAAACAAGTCCGCTACTAAACCATAATCTGAAAACTTAAAGATTGGTGCTTCTTCATCCTTGTTAATACTTGCAATAAACTTCGAGTCCTTGATACCGGCAATATGCTGAATCGCTCCAGAAATACCTACAGCAACATAAAGATCAGGTGCCACAATTTTCCCAGTTTGACCAACTTGCCAATCGTTAGGTACAAAACCAGCATCAACCGCAGCTCTGCTAGCGCCCATAGCCGCGCCAAGTTTATCTGCTATACCCTCCAATAATTTAAAGTTATCGCCATTTTGCATTCCTCGACCACCAGAAATAATTACTTTGGCAGAGGTAAGTTCAGGTCTATCGGATTTTGATTCATCATATGCCACAAAAGATACTGAACTTAAATCAACACCTTCTAAGTTTACATTTTCTACTTCAACATTTGAAGTTAGACCACATGGCTCAAAACAAGTAGGCCTTACAGTTAAAATTTTAATTTTTTCATTTGATTTAACTTTGGCAATAGCATTACCGGCGTAAATAGGTCTTTCAAAGGTATCACTATCACAAACTTTTATTATGTCAGAAATTTGTTGAATATCTAGTTTTGTGGCTATCTTTGGTGATAGATTTTTTCCAAAGGTACTAGACGGAGTCAGAACGTGAGTATATTCATCTTTAGTTTTCAAGAATGCCAATATGTGTGTAGATAAATTTTCCGCAATAGGATTATTTAACCCGTCTTTATCAATGACATAAATTTTTTTTAAACCATTTGCCTTTTTAATTTCATCCACCGCTTCTTTAAGTTGGTTACCCACAATCAATGCGTCGACGGAGTCACAAATTTGAGATGCTGCTGTAATTGTTGAAAAAGTTGAAGTTTTTATAGATTTATTGTTATGTTCGACTATAACTAAAGATTTCATATTACGTTTGCCTCATTTTTAAGTTTATCAATAAGAGAATCAACATCATTAACAATTACTCCCGGCTTTCTCTCAGGAGGCTCACTAACTTCAATTGTCTCCACTCTTCTTTTTATATCGATATTTAAATCATTAATATCAAGAATATCAATTTTTTTTTGCTTTGCCTTCATGATATTTGGCAAAGAAGCATATCTTGGTTCGTTTAACCTTAAATCAGTTGTTATCACGCAGGGTATGGAAATTTTAATTGTCTCAAGACCACCGTCAACCTCTCTAGTAACATTAATAGTTTTGTCATCATTTACTTCAACTTTTGATGCAAATGTGGCTTGATGACAGTCGAGCAAGCTTGACAAAATCTGACCCGTTTGATTACAATCATCATCTATCGCCTGTTTTCCTAGAATAACCATATCAGGGGACTCTTTATCAAATATATACTTTATGATTTTGCCTACGTTCAGAGGATCTATTTCTTGACCGTTTGTTTTAACAAGAACACCTCTATCTCCACCCATGGCTAACCCTGTCCTAATTGTTTCTTGTGAAGTTTCAGCACCAATTGAAAGAACAATAATCTCATCAATTACTCCCTTTTCTTTTAATTTTACTGCTTCCTCAACAGCGATCTCATCAAAAGGGTTCATGGACATTTTTACATTCTCAGTTTCAACTCCAGATTTATCAGTTTTTACTCTTATCTTGACGTTATAATCAATAACTCTTTTAACACAAACTAACGCTTTCATTTTTAATTCCTTAAATTATTTTTTGTTTGGAACCCAGAGTATATCACCATCTTTAATATTCTCAATCCTTGCTAAAACAAAAAGAAAATCGGATAACCTGTTGATATATTTAATTATTTCAGGATCTATTTTTTCTTTTGAATTTAATTTTACTAGTGTTCTTTCACACCTTCGGGTAACAGTTCTAGCAAGATGTAAAAAAGAAGAACTTTTAGTTCCCCCTGGTAAAATAAATGATGTTAAAGAAGAAAGTTTTGAATTCATTTTATCTATCTCTTCCTCTAAATTTATTACTCCTTTTGAGATTGATTCATATTTCTCTTTTTTTTGAGGCATACACAAATCAGCCCCAATATCGAACAGTTCGTTTTGTATCTTCTTAAGATTTTTTTTTTGCTGATTTGAGCAAAAACAAATTGCTACACCAATTGTTGCGTTTATCTCGTCTACTTCGCCATAACATTCGACTCTTAGCGAATCTTTTTTAACCCTGTCACCGTTACCCAAACTAGTTGTACCGGTATCCCCACCCCTAGTATAGATTTTATCAAGCTTGATCAAGGTTATTTCGAAAATTAAGTTTTATAGTAGAGGGCAATAGTTAAAATTAGTAAACTTACAAACTGTATTGCAACCCTATATCTCATAAACAAGTTGATTTTATTGTCTTTATCATCACCAGACCTTGCTGAATGAAAAAGACCCAGCATAAGGATAATGAACGTCGTAATTAAACAAATTACGATCAAGGAATTTAACAACAAATCCATTTATTTACCTAAAAGACCTTTTATAACAATTTGAGCCTGAATCTCAGCAGCACCTTCAAATATATTCAATATTCTGGAGTCACAAAGAACCCTGCTTACTGGATACTCGAGAGCATAACCGTTGCCACCATGAATTTGTAGAGCACTATCTGCACTACTCCACGCAACCCTCGCTGCGAGAAGTTTTGCCATGCCAGCTTCAATATCGCATCTTATATCATTATCTTTTTCTCGAGCAGAAAATAAGGTTATCTGTCTTGCTACAGTGGTTTCCATTACCATCCAAGCTAACTTATTATAGATTCTAGAGAATTTGATAATAGACTTTCCAAACTGACTTCTGTCTTTCGCGTACTGCAAACCAAGTTCAAGTGCGTTTTGAGAAACGCCAACAGCTCGAGCCGCTGTTTGAATTCTAGCAGATTCAAATGTTTCCATTAGCTGTTTAAAACCTTTGCCCTCTTCTTCACCTAAAAGGTTTTTTTTGCTAACCTTGATGGAATCTAAAGCTATTTCGTATTCTTTCATACCTCTGTAACCTAAAACTTCAATCTCGCTTCCAGACATGCCTTCCATCGGGAATGGGTTTTCACAGTTACCCCTCGGTTTATCAACAAGGAACATACTAAGACCTCTATATCCTTTTTGATTAGAATCGGTCCTAGCTAAAACTGTCATTAAATCTGACCTAGCCCCATGTGTTATCCATGTTTTATTTCCATTGATAATGTAACTATCTCCATCAAGTTGCGCCCTGGTGGACAAATTTCCCAAATCAGAGCCAGTGTTTGGCTCAGTAAAAACAGCAGTTGTTAAAATATTTCCAGAGGCAATCTCTGGTAAGTATTTATTTTTTTGTTCTTCAGTACCGCCTAAACGAATTAGTTCGCCAGCGATTTCAGCTCTCGTTCCAAGAGAGCCGGCAGCTAAAAAACCTCTAGAAAGCTCTTCTGTTACGACACACATTGCAACTTTACCCATGCCTAAGCCGCCGTAATTTTCAGGTATAGCAATGCTAAAAACTCCTAATTCAGACATTTTTTTTAAAACTTCGTCGGGGATTAGGTCATCTTTTAAATGCCATTCATTGGCATTGGGAACAATTTCTTCATCAGTAAATTTTTTAAATTGATCTTGAATCATCTCTAGGGTTTCGTCATTCAAACCTAAATTGGGAAAAAAACCATTTTCTAGTGATTCTACTATCTCTAACTTAACTGTTTCAGATAAACCTAGCTTAACTAGTTTTGCGACATCTGGCGAATCGCAGAAGCTAAAGCTTTGATTCGAAATACCCAGATTTTCCGGCCTTATTATTTCTGTCTGACTCATCATAATACCACTTCTCATCTGACATAGATATTCCGCGAAAGAGAATATTAAAATCCCGGACTCTAACTTGGTGGATTTATCAAGTTTTTTGAGAGTTTTAAACCAATTGAGGGTTTCTCGTAAGGCGATTCTGTAAGTTTCGAACCAAGCGTATCCATGACCTTCATGTTGATGTTTTTCAAGTAACTGGTTGCTTACTTTTCCCTCTGAGGAAACCTTTTCTTTAAGAAAAGACTTAGCCTCAGCGGATACTGATTCAAGTGAATTTAAGATATTTTCAAATAGATCCAAATTAGTGTTAACAAAATTATGTGTTTCAACAATTTGATCTGATTTATTAAGAGAACTGTCCATAAAGTGTTAATTTAGTGGTTTTAGTATAATTTTCAAGCTAATTTTAATTTAAATCATTTAACGTTTTCATACCAGTTTTTTTCGCTTGAACTAATGCAGCCATATTTCCTGGCAAATGTTTGTTGTTCATCATTTTTGTGTGAGCAGCAGGAATTTCATTCCATTTAAAACATTCTGACATAAGCGGGTTAATAAGCTTTTGAATCATCATTTCATTAGCTTGATTTGCCTGATAAAGATTAGCAAAGTGGCTGCCTTGAATCCTTTTTTGTCTCATCCAAATATATCTTGCATCCATTGTCAAATTGTAACCAGAAGTGCCAGCACAAATAACAACCATTCCTCCTGTTTTCACTAAATAAGTAGACACTGGAAATGTAGATTCACCTGGATGCTCAAACACAATATCTACATCTTTTTTTCCAGTGATATCCCAAATATCTTTTCCTAAAACTCTACATTTTTTTATAAATGCTGAATAACCATCTTGGTCTTGTACATCGGGCAACTGACCAAAACATTCATATTTCTTTCTATTTAAAACTCCAACAGCCCCTAAATCCCTAACAAATGGAATTTTATCATCATCAGAAACAATACCTATGGCATTAGCTCCCACAGCTTTACAAATTTGTACAGCCATACTTCCAATACCTCCAGATGCTCCCCAAACAAGAATATTCATCCCTGGTTTTAGTGCGTGAGGTGGATGGCCAAATAGCATCCTGTAAGATGTTGCCAAGGTTAAGGTGTAGCATCCACTTTCTTCCCAAGATAAATGCTCAGGCTTTTTAAGTAACTGTCTAGACTGAACTGTTGTAAATTGAGCAAAAGAGCCATCATTAGTTTCATAACCCCATATTCTTTGAGACTTTGAATACATGGGTTCTCCACCGTTACATTCCTCGTCGTCTCCTGCATCTCTGTTACAATGAATAATTACCTCATCCCCTACTTTCCATCTTTTTACATTATCTCCCACTGCCCAAACAATTCCAGATGCATCTGAACCACCAATGTGATACCCCGTATCTTTACCTATCACTGAAATAGGTATTCCCTGCGATGCCCAAACATTGTTGTAATTAATTCCAACGGCCATAACCATTACCAAAACCTCATCTTGACCGGGTTTTTGGACAGGCATCTTTTCTATCTGCATTGCCTTTTCTGGCACCCCTAGTCTTTGCTCTCTTATCACCCATGCATACATCTCGTCAGGAACCACGCCTATCTCTGGTATTTCTCCAATTTCATAAATTTTCTTATTCGTCATAACTCTTTCCTCTAAAAAATTTTTGATTACTTATAACACTAATTTAAAAAAATACACAAAATTTCTTGTTCATAACTTAAATTAATATTATTTTGGATTCTCATGATTAATGATAAACAAAAACCTTGGCTAATAAGAACGTACGCAGGACATTCCTCTGCAGAAGCTTCTAATAACCTATATAAAAAAAATCTAAAAAAAGGTCAAACTGGTCTCTCTGTTGCATTTGACCTTCCTACTCAAACTGGATACGACTCAGATCATATTCTTGCAAAGGGTGAGGTTGGTAAAGTAGGAGTCCCAATAAGTCATATTGGAGACATGGAACGATTATTCAAAAACATACCTCTTGAAAAAATGAATACATCAATGACAATAAATGCACCTGCTGCATGGCTTCTTGCTTTGTATATTGCGACTGCGGAAAAACAAGGGGTAGATAAAAAAAAACTATCCGGCACAACTCAGAATGATATTACCAAAGAATATTTATCAAGAGGGACTTATATTTTCCCTCCTAGACCGAGCTTAAAACTTTCAACTGATATAATACATTATACAACAATGGAAGTACCAAAATGGAATCCGATCAATATTTGCTCTTATCATTTACAAGAGGCAGGGGCTACACCTGAACAGGAACTTTCATTTGCTTTGGCAACTGCAATAGGGATTATTGAAACTTTATCGGAAGATTCATCGATTAATGTTACACTTTTTGAAAAAATTGTAGGGAGAATAAGTTTCTTTGTTAATTCCGGTATGAAGTTTATAACGGAGACAGCAAAAATGATTGCTTTCACTGAATTATGGAACGAAATTTGTAAAAAAAGATTTAAAGTACAAGATGAAAAATTCAGAAGGTTTAGGTATGGAATGCAAGTAAATTCACTTGGTTTAACAGAGTTACAACCAGAGAACAATGTTTATAGAATACTCATTCAAATGTTACCAGTTGTCATTGCTAAAAACTCTAGAGCAAGAGCTGTTCAACTTCCTGCTTGGAATGAGGCTCTAGGTCTTCCACGGCCATGGGATCAACAGTGGAGCCTAAGGCTCCAGCAAATCATGGCTTATGAGACCGATCTATTAGAGTTTGATGATGTTTTTGAGGGTTCAAAGGTTTTGAAGAATAAAGTAAAAACTTTAAAGGAATCATTTTACAAACAAATTAAAGAAATTGATAAGTTAGGTGGATTAGTTGAAGCGATAGAAAATGGGTACATGAAAAGCAAACTAGTGGAATCACAGACAGTTAGACAAAAATCAATAGAGAGTGGTGAACAACAAGTAATTGGCGTGAATTGTTACACCGAGGGAGAGGAGTCACCGTTAACAAATGTTAATGATGGTGGATTTATGAAAGTAGATGCAAAAGCTGAAAAAAAGCAAATTGAAAATATTAGAAAATTCAAGTCCAAACGAAATAAAAAAATACTTGAATCTCTTCTCAAGGATTTAAAGACAACGGCTGCAGAAGGAAGAAATGTAATGGATATTTCTGTAAAATGTGCACACGCAGGTGTAACTACTGGCGAATGGTCTAACGTAATGAGGGAAGTTTATGGAGAGTACAGAGCCCCAACAGGAATAGTTTCCTCAAACGTACTAAAACAAAATACCCAACAATCAGAAATAAGACTTCTTCAGAAAGAGGTAAATTTATTGGCAAAAAAAATTAAAAGAAGGCCAAAAATGTTAGTTGGAAAACCTGGTCTTGATGGCCACTCAAACGGTGCTGAACAAATAGCTGTTAGGGCGAGAGACATCGGCTTGGAGGTAGTATATGATGGTATCAGATCCACACCAGAACAACTTGTTGTAGCCGCAATTGAAGAGGGTGTTCATATAATTGGATTATCAATTCTATCTGGTTCACATGTTCATCTAGTAAAAACGATTGTTCAATTACTGAAAAAAAATAATCTATCAAAAATACCTGTTATCGTGGGGGGAATCATTCCTCCAGTTGATGAAAAAAAACTGATTTCTATTGGAGTTAAGGCAGTCTTTACACCAAAGGATTTCAAAATTGAGGACATTATGAAAAATTTAGTATCCATAATTAGAAAATCTTATGGCTAAAAAAAAACTCTAGATTTAGTTATTGAGCTTACAAAAGAATTATACAACTTGGACACTACATCATTCGTGCCAATTAAGCATAAAAAAATTAATATTGGTTGGGTCAACAACAAAAATCAGAAAATTTTAAACTTTTTTGAAATTAAAAACCACAGCATTGATGCAAAAAAACTTCAAGAAATTTCAAAAAACAAAAAATTTTACGCTGACTTAGATATAAAGGAAAATTACGAGTTTTGTCCTGTTTTTGAACAGCCTTCAATCTCTCCTAATAAAAAATTTAATCGTCATGAAAGTTTTGGGAAAAATAAATTATTTGATATGGAAAGGAATCTTTTAGCTCCACTTGGACTTCCTCAATACGGTATTCATGCTAATGGATGGCGTAAAGAAAAATCTGAATATCTATTGTATTTTGCAATAAGATCAAAACAGATTAAAGATTTTCCTGGTTTATATGATAACATTTTCGCTGGCGGCCAACCTTCTAAATTATCAATAAATAAAAACTTAAAAAAAGAAGCACTTGAGGAATCAGGCATTAGAGTTTTAAACAAAAATTTAAAAATCGGAAGTTCCATAAGTTATGTTCACAATTACAACAATCAAATTCATTCTGGAACAATATTCGTCTACGATTATGAACTCGACAAAGAAGTAGTTTTAAAGAATCGTGACGGAGAAGTTCAAAAGTTTGAAACAATTAGTGTAACAGAATTATATGAAATTTTAGAAAAAAAGCTTTTAAAACCAAATTGTATAATTCCAATCGCTGACTTTTTTTTAAGAAATATGCGTGATTTTTTTCCTAATAAAGGTATCTTAGAACTTGAAAAGCTACTAAATTATAATGACAAAATTGTTAACTGATTCGATAATCAAATCTGGGGATGATAATAAAAATGCTATTATTTTTCTTCATGGATATGGGGCGAATAGCAACGATTTAATTGGTATTGCTAATGTTTGGATTGATAGTCTGCCAAACACAATTTTTCTTTCACCCAATGCACCATTTGAATGTGGATTTGCAGAAAATGCATACCAATGGTTTGAATTAACTTCTATTTCTCCTCAGAGTATTGGCGAAGGTTTGGAAAAAGCAGGACCATTCTTAAACGAATATATTAATCATGTGTCGAAAACTTACAAAGTAAATGAAAAAAATATTTTTTTTGTTGGTTTTTCTCAAGGAACTATGATGGGACTTTATCACCTTTGTAAAAGAAAAAATCAATGTGCAGGACTATTAGGTTACTCAGGTTTGCTTTTTGAAAATGAAAATTTTAATTCTGAAATTAAATCAAGATTTCCAATAAAACTCTACCATGGAAAAAAAGATGAACTAATTAACTATCAGAATTCAGTGGAAGCTTCAAAAAAATTGAAAGACATGGGTTTTGAAATAGATTTTAATCTAAGTGAAGAACTTGGACATGGAATTGATGACGAAGGGATAAAAATGGGATTAGATTTCATAAAAAAAACATTTAATATTTAAATTTGTCATAAAAGAACAATATGTATATCATAGAAGGTTATTATGTCTTTAGCTCCTAATAGTTGTCCTGCACTCGTTTTAAACGCCGATTATCAGCCCTTAAGCTATTTTCCACTATCAACATGGTCGTGGAAAGACGCTTTAAAAGCAGTTTTTCTTGATAGAGTAAATGTTGTTTCTGAATATAATCAAGTTGTAAGATCACCATCTATCGAGTTTAAGCTACCAAGCGTCGTTTCTCTCAAAGACTACATCCCTTTACCTGAAAAAGCTGCTTTTACAAGATTCAATGTTTTTTTAAGAGATAAATTTATTTGTCAATATTGTTCAAATACTTTTAAGGTTGAAGAATTAACTTTTGATCATGTTCTACCTCGCTCGCGAGGAGGCACCACAATGTGGGAAAACGTTGTAACTTGTTGTCGTTCATGTAACACTCAAAAAGGTAACAAGACATTAAAAAAATTAGGTTTGAAGTTAAAAAAACAACCACATGTACCTAGTAATTATGAACTAAAAGAGATTGGGAGAATGTTTCCCCCTAATTTTTTGCATCAAAGTTGGAATGATTTTCTTTACTGGGATTCAGAACTTGAGCCATAAGCTATAATTTTTTCGAAATCTCAATCGCCATTTTTGTAACACCTCTTGTAAAGCCCTTAAATAACTTAAGCGAAAAATTTTCTTCTTTAATAGATTTGTCAGCATTGACTCTGTGTTTGTCTTCTTCTTTACAAAATTTTTTAATTTTATTTTTTAAATTTTCTTCAATTTTATTCTTATCGAGATATTCAACTTGCTCCTGATAATGTTCAACTATTACTTCCTCAACGGCCTCAGTGCATGCATAAACATAATCTGAACCTAATCGGGAAGTTATAGCACCTAAGAAAAGACTTCCAGCTTTCCAAGCAGGAGACATCAGGGTTGGTCTTATTCTTTTCTTCAAAATAAGATTTTCAAAATAATCATAATGAACTTTTTCTTCTTGAGAAATTTTTAATAGTTCTTTCTTAAGTTTATCATCTTTACAAAACTTAATTTGACTATTGTAAATATCTTGCGCACCAAGTTCGCCAGCATGATTAACTCTAACAATCTCTTCTAATTTTTTCTTAATTTTTTGATCCATAGAGTTTTAAAATAAAATATATATTAAATAATACCAGTGAAAAAGAGATAAGAGAATTTATATTGGCTAAAGATAAACCCAAAATACTGAAAATTATCTCGTCACATTTTGTGAGAGCAACACTCTCAAGGTGAGTTCTTAAATCTTCTATGCTATCGAAATCATTTGTTGATGACGAACATCCAGAGTCATATTTTACCAGTCCTCTCTCCACTAAGCTATGAAATGAAGCTATTAAAAAGCTTGAAAAAAGAAGAAAAAAAATTGCGTAAAAATGAATATTTCTATATTCCATAAAAAAAGAGGTTAAGCATACTAATAAAATTAAAAAATATGGAATTCTTTGATAAATGCATAATTTACATGGGGGAAAATTGTATGAATATTCTAATACATAAGCTCCAACAATAATTATTGCAGAGATTGTGAAAATAAGAAGAAAATAATATTTTTTTATATTTAAAAGCATAATTTTTTTAAAAAATTTGGTATTAAACAAAGTAATTTATTTTTTTTTTTTCAATATGTTATTTAAAATTAATGATTAAACATTTCAAAGAAAAATTCATCAAGAATACATTAATTTATAAATTTTACAGATATTTGAAATATAAAATAAATTTTTTCCCATCATACGGTGCAGTTGGAGAAGATGCATTAATAAAAAAAATTTTTAAAAATAAAACTGGTTTTTATGTAGATGTTGGAGCACTTCATCCAATTAATGGATCCAACACTTATCATTTATATAAAAGAGGATGGAGAGGAATAAACTTTGACCTAATGAATGCAAACATAAAGTTATTCAAAATTTTTCGTCCTAGAGATATCTCATTAAATATGGCTATTTCTTCGAAATCTGGATTTGTAAATTCATATATTTTTGATAGCGGTTCAGGTCTTAACACATTAGAAAAAAACTGGGCAGATAAATGGAAAAAAATAATTAATAAAGATTATGAAATAATAAAGATTAAAAAAGAAAAACTTACAACTCTATTAAAAAAATATAAGTGTCCTAAAGATTTTGACCTGCTCAATATTGATGTTGAGGGTCATGAGATTGAGGTAATTAAAGGACTAGATTTTAAAATTTATAAACCAAAGATCATTCTAATAGAAATACATGCGAAAAGAACCGATGAGGTTTTTAAATCTAAGGTTTATAAATATTTAACAAAGAAAAATTATGAGTTGATTTCACAGTATTACCAAACATCTTTTTTTAAAATAAAAAATTTTGATCCCCTATAAAATTGAAAAAATGTAAATAATCAAAATAACCACAATAATAATACTTATAATATTTATATATTTACCGATAATGTTTTTGGTAGTTTCACCATATTTATAAATGAAATAAGAGACTAAAAAAAATCTTAAGAATCGTGATAATATTGAAAAAACTATGAATAAAAAAATATTAATGCCGATAATTCCTGAGCCAATACAGGTGATCTTGTAGGGAAAAGGCGAGAAACCTCCTATTATAATTAAGAGTATTCCAATTTCAGTAAATTGATTATTAAAGTGGTTTATTTTTGAAATGTATTTCGGGTAGACTTCCATTAATATAGGTGAAACCTCATTCCATATAAAATAACCAATATAATATGCAACTACCCCTCCAAGAACAGAAAATAAGGTTACATAAATTGTAATTTTTAAATATTCTTTTTTATTAGCTAAAACAAATGGAAAAAGAAAAATATCTGTTGGCAATGGGAAAAAAATAGATTCTATAAATGATATTGTATTAAGATAAATTTTTGAGTTTTTTTTTGAGCAAAAATTAATGCACCATTTTATAGTTTTTTCATAAATATTTTTCACCTTTACGTTATATCATTATTAAACTAAATATATATATCTAAAAGCCCCTATGGCGGAATTGGTAGACGCGACGGATTCAAAATCCGTTGAACTTCGGTTCATGTCCGTTCGAGTCGGACTAGGGGTACCATATAAAGTGAATGGGAGTAAGGATTTTTTGTTTACTAGTAATTTTCTTGAAAGAATTTTCCATTATTACAGACATCGACACTAATATTTTCATATGAGTAGAAAATAAACTAACAAAGTCTTTCAAGAATAAAAATAATTACTTAATTAATTAATCTTCAATTACTAGGCATATCCGTGATTTAGTGCATTTTAATTTTAAACAAATTTATTAAATCTTAAGTTTTTGAATTACCTGGGATCATATTGATACTTTTCAATCAATTTATTTATATCTGTATCTGTTTTTTTAAATTTAAGATGAGCTATTCTCCCAATTACTTCGATATCAAACAACTGATGAAGAATTTGGTAATAATTCCTATTTCTAAAGTCATCAACTATAATTGAAATCTTATCATTTTTACTTTTTAATAAAAATTTATAAACAAAGAGACAGCATAAAACTCTATACCTTCCATCAATTAATACAAAATCTGGTTGTTTTTGATCTCGTATAATCTTTTTCAATATATAGCTTGCATATTTGATCGCCCTTCTGTTTAAATAAAATCTTCTTATGCTCGAAAATACAGGTGTAGAAAAAAAGAAAACAACCCCAAGACTAACAAGTATATAATTTTCTTTAAAATTTGATTTTAAAAAATTAAAAAAATTTGCATCACTTTCAACAGCATAAAAATCTTTATCTAATTTTTTTGCAAGCAAGGTTGAATTTCCTGAGCCATATTCCAAATAGCACTTAGACTTTAAAAGTTTATAAAAATAGAAATTAGTTGCTTTCTTTGAACCAAAATTAATATGAGTTGACACATTGTAATTTGGTCTAATGTAACTTTTAAATCTTAAATAGTGATAAGGTATGCTAAAATTTCTAAAAATATAAAAAGGAATTAAAATTATTGAAATAAAGTAGCTATAAAATTGGTAATTTTTTAGAAACATTTTTTGAATATAAATGCTTAATGTTTAACAATTATTACAAACTAAAACCTCTGAATAAATCTTCCCATAATTCAGTAAATTTCAAAAGCCTTACTCTCCATTTCATTGCTAAGGTTATTGCTTTCCCATTCATAGGTATATTTTTAGAGATTTTGAAAAAAAAAGTGTGATAGTAAAGTGTGATAGAAAAAACTTTATGTATTGAAATCAACTACTTACAATCAAACGCAACTGATTCAAAATCCGTTGAACTTCGGTTCATGTCCGTTCGAGTCGGACTAGGGGTACCATTTAGAATCAACGTGAGTAGGAGTTTAAGAATTTATTAAAAATTTTATTTGATAATATTTACTATTGTTATAGACATTGACACACATTGACACTGTGAACCTTGTTTTTTCTTACAAATTAACTCAGTAAAAAAGATTTATTGATATGATTAATTGAGGGGATTTGTCCCCGGCCTCCGGTACCACAAACCAAGAGTTTATAAAGTTTGTATTCAATATATTCAGTTTGGGGTATACTAGGGCTAAAAGTTATTTTTTTAAAATTAGTATTTTTATTGAAATAAAATATGAAAAAAATAAAAAAAAATATATTACTTTGCTTCTTATTAGTTTTTATTCAATCTTGTTCATCTACTGGCGTCAAAAATTTTTCACAGTTGAGCAATCCTTCATCAACTGAAGCAAATATTTATTTTAAAAGATTAAGTGGCTTTGTATTAAGTGGAACCCGAGCAATAATAAAGGTTAATGAGCAAACGCTTGGATCTTTATACAATAATGATTTTTTAAAAATTGAGGTACCACCAGGCAATCTAATGTTAACTGTAGCAGGTGATCCATTAGCTGGAGTTTTTGGTAGGACTGACATTAATTTAAATCTAAAAGCAGGAGAGAGTTATTATTTTTTAACAGGTGTAAGATCAGGTAAAGGACTTGGTATTGTTCTTGGAGGTGTTATTGGTCAAGCCGCTACTGGAGGACCATTTACAATTCAACAGGTTACTAAGAATTCTTTTACTGGTGGTAATGATATAATAGAAAAAGTTAACACAACTACCACCACCTCTTCTGATGTAAAAGATAAAGTTTCAGAAATAAAAGCACTTCATCAACTTTATGAGGATAAAATTCTTACTAAAGAAGAATTTGAAAAAGAGAAAAGAAAGATATTAAACAGGTAGATTAAATAATTTTAGTGGGGTGGCTGAGGGGATTTGAACACCCGGCCTTCGGTACCACAAACCAGCGCTCTAAGCAAGTGAGCTTTAGCCACAATTTTTAGTAATACTTAAACATTCTTAGAGATTTTGAAAAAAAACATTGACACCATTTTAGAAAGTCAATGTAATCAAGGGTTTTAGACCCAACGCAACTGATTCAAAATCCGTTGAACTTCGGTTCATGTCCGTTCGAGTCGGACTAGGGGTACCATTTAAGCAATATCATATGAAATTTTACAAACCTAGTGATATTTAATGTGATAATATGAATGGGGTGACTAAGGAGATTTGAACACTCCCGCATTCGGATTGGCATGGTTTTTTTACAATATAAAATAGAAAATGAATAAAAAAATAGCTGTAATAGGTGCCGGTTTGGCAGGAATCACTTTTGCCTGCATAATGAAAGATAAATTTAATGTAAAAATCTTTGAAAAATCACGTGGAGTTGGTGGAAGAATGTCAACCAGAAAAGAATCTCCTTTTATTTTTGATCATGGAGCTCAATTTTTCAAAATTAAAACAACTGAATGTAAAAAATTTTTCTCACAATTGTTTACACAGGAAATTATTCGACCTTGGAGTTTTAGACTTGCATATTTTGAAGGAAATCATTTAAGAAAAATTAAAATAATCAAAAATGCTGATAAATTTTATGTTGGTGTTCCAAACATGGATTCCATTTTAAAATATATCTCTAGAGATTGTAATTTGATTTTAGATACAAAAATTGAAAGAATTAAACGGAAAAATGATAAATGGGAACTTTATGACCAATATAAAAAACCTCACGGAATGTATGATTGGATTATATTAAGTCTTCCTGCTGAGCAATCTCTTGATCTAATTTCAGAAAAAACTTCCTTTTATCCAAATGTAAAAAAAATCAAAATGAAAGGGTGCTATTCTTTGATGGTTGGAATGGATAAATCATTGCAATTAGATTTTGATGCAGCATTTATCGAAAACAAAGATATTGCATGGTTAGCTCTAAATAACTCAAAACCGTCTAGGATGAGAAATCATTGTTTGGTAATTAACTCTTCATACAAGTACGCTTCTAAAAATATCAACACTCCAAAAGATAAAGTTTTAGAACATTTGTTAAATATATCTAGTAACTTAATAAATTATGATTTATTTAAATCATCTATGATAAAAATTCATCAATGGAGGCATGTCGAAGCTGAATGTTCTCCAAAAGAAAATTATTTTATTGATCATGATAATAAAATTGCCGTTTGCGGTGATTGGTTAATTAATAGCAGAGTCGAAGGTGCATTCTTAAGTGCGAACGAACTCTCCAAAGAGATTGCTTAATATTTTTTTAATCTAATAGACATTTCAATTTTTATAGGGATTAAAAAACTTACTCAGAATAGGTGTAAAAATAATAGAAAATATTGATGAGAATATAATTATCGGGATATTCTTAGAAATTTTGAAAAAAAAGTTTGAGAGAAAAAACAATTTTCAAATCAACTACTTACAATCAAACGCAACTGATTCAAAATCCGTTGAACTTTGGTTCATGTCCGTTGGAGTCGGACTAGGGGAACCAACTATCTAAAAAAAATATAGGTTTAAATATCCTGACAAATCTTCCATTTTAAAGGGTTGCCTTGATTGAAATAACAAATACTTTGATCATATTTGTCATCATTTTTTTCAGTTATTGATTTATAAAGTACGATATTACCTGCCACTGTTCTTCTCTCACCATCACATAAAAAAGGGTAGACCATATGGTTAAGCCAATTTGGAAAAATCAAAAAATGTCCAACTTTTGGTACATAAACTTTTGAATTAAGAGGTTTAAAATCAAAGAAGTTTCCAGAACTGTTTCCAACAAATGTAGTACATCCATTATATTGTCCTGATACTGAATACCAATTACTTGCTCTTGTATTTCTCATTTTTTCGGGAACTTTTGTCCAAAAAATAAATGACAGTCCAGTTTCTCCGGTTGCATGACAGTGCATTGGATTATAATCGCCAGAAAATTGATGAACCGACCACAAACCAGTACATTTTGCTCCTGTATATATATTTTTAAAGCCAGCCTTAGTGAAAAACTCAGAAGTATATTTTTCTGCCATAATCTCTCCAAGTTTATGAACTTGATCAAAAATTTTTATCTTTCTATTTAAGATGAGTTGCTCACCCTTTTTTATTTGTCCAACTAATGTATCGGATGCAGAGGTTTTATTTTTATTCAAACGTAACTCATCTATTTTTTTATTAAGGGCGTCAATAAAAATTTTATCAATATTAGACTCCATTATAATGAAATCGGCACAAGATGCAGTTTTTGGATTTGTATACACATAACAACATTTGCAACTCTCATACCATTTCTAAGGTGATTACTTTAACATTGATACAAACAATAAAAGTCAGTTTAATAAAGTGCCATAGAACCAACACAATGGATTCAAAATCCGGTGAACCCCGGTTCATATCCGTTCGAGTCAGATTAGAGGCATCATTTTAAGGTTTTCATAAATAAAGAATTTAACATAAGTTTTATTGTAGTTTCACAATTCCTTTTGTAAGCTTAGATTATGGTAAAGACATATTCAGCAATTCCAGGAATGCGTGAGTACAGGGATTTTGTAAATCTATGTTTAAATAATGAAGAGTTTTTTAAAAAATTTAAACAAAATAATATTTATAAGCATATTTTAGAACACGTATCTCAAGAAATTGGTTCTGAATATTTAAAAATAATCAAAAAACAAACGCCTTCCATAATAAAAAAAATTGATAAAGTAAAAATTAATGATTTAGTAGGTGGTTCAAACTTAGTTGATTACAAAGATGTTGGATATATAAGTCCTTCTTCTTTGAGATATGCAAAAGTTTTATCTGACATATTAGTGTTATTTAGGAAAAAAAAATTTAAAAAAATTGCTGAAATTGGTACTGGATATGGCGGGCAATTTTTGATTTTAGATCAATTTTTAGATTTCTCAGATTACTATTTTTTTGATTTAAAAGAAGTGCTACTTTTTTGTGAGAAATATCTTGATAATTATTTAATAAGAAACTCTTTTAAAACTTTACATATAAATAATTATAACGGGGAAGAAAAATTTGATTTGGTAATCAGCAACTATGCCTTTTCGGAATTACCTAGCGAGCTTCAACGAATATATTTAAGAAAAGTTATAAAACTATCAAAAAGGGGATATTTAACCATGAATTCCGGCAAGAAAAATTCTATTTTCCAAGGTGATTATTTATCTCTAGATCAAATTAAAAAGGAGATACCTTTTATAAAGATTAATAATGAAACCCCTAAAGATTTTGTTCATCAAGGAAACTATGTTATCAGTTGGGAAAAATAATTTAATAACCTAAATATTTGAAATTGAAAAAGTATGAGAGTCAATCTGAAAAAAAATATTGATTTCATTTTAGAAACTCAATGAAGTCAAAGGTTTTAAACCCAACGCAACTGATTCAAAATTTGTTGAACTTAGATTTATGTCTTTTCAAGTCGGACTAAGGGTACCATTAACCTAAAAAAATAAAAATATTACTAATTAACAAATTTTTTCTTATGTTTTTATATTAAACATTTTAAAACTCGTTAAAATCAGTATTAGAGATGCACTACGATGAAAATTATTAAGGACAAGTCAGAATTAAAACTACCTAGTAATAAAAAATTCGGTTTTTTTTTTAGTGTAATTTTTTTACTTATATCTTCTTATTATTTATATTTGAACGAAATAATTATCGCACTAATTTTAGGCTTTATTTCTGTTTTATTCTTCTTTGTTTCACTTCTCAAAGCAGGATTACTTCTTCCCTTTAATATTGTTTGGATGAAGTTCGGTATTTTACTAGGTAAACTTATAAGTCCCATAGTTCTTGGTACTATATTTTTCTTTATGTTCACACCTGTTGCTGTTATTATGCGCCTTGTCGGCAGAGATGAATTGCGTTTGCGTCTTAATTTTCAAGATAGTTATTGGATCAAGCGTAAGTCTTCGATAAATAAAGCTTCTTTTAAACGTCAATTTTGATTAAGGGAATATGATTGATTTACTAAAAGAATTATTTACTTTTCTCAAAGTTCGTAAAAAACTTTGGTTAGCACCGATTATTTTGGTAATGATAATTTTGGGCGGACTACTTATAATGGCTCAAGGCTCAGTTATTGCGCCATTTATTTACACATTATTTTAAAGGAAATATTCGAATGAACATTTTGGGCATATCGGCCTATTATCATGATAGTGCTGCTTGTTTATTAAAAAATGGAGAAATTATAGCAGCTGCACAAGAGGAAAGATTTACAAGGAAAAAACATGATTCAAATTTTCCTACTCACGCTATCAATTACTGTCTCAAAGAAGCACAAATAGTTGCTAGTGAAATCGATAATGTCGTTTTTTATGAAAAACCTTTTGTTAAATTTGAAAGATTGCTTGAAACGTATTTAGCTTTTGCCCCTAGAGGATTTTTAAGTTTTATTAAAGCTATGCCATTATGGGTAAAATACAAACTTTTTCAAAAATCTTTGATTATTAAGGAACTTCAAAACACATTATCCCCAAAAGTAAATTGGAAAGATCGCTTACTTTTTTCTGAACATCACTTATCACACGCAGCTAGTGCTTTTTATCCATCTCCTTTTAAAAGAGCAGCTGTTCTCACACTCGATGGTGTTGGCGAGTGGACCACAACTTCTTTAGCGGTTGGTAAAGATAGAGATTTAAAGGTTATTAAGGAGATCCATTTTCCTCATTCACTTGGTCTTCTTTATTCAGCTTTTACTTATTACACTGGGTTTAAAGTAAATTCTGGGGAATACAAAGTCATGGGTTTAGCTCCCTACGGTAAGCCAAAATATACAAAATTAATTAAAGAAAAACTAATTACAATTGCCAGTGATGGAAGCTTTAAGATGGATATGAGTTATTTTAATTTTGCAACTGGTTTAACTATGACAAATAATAAATTCAATAAATTATTTGGAGGCCCCCCAAGATTACCAGAGACCAAATTGACACAACGAGATATGGATTTGGCTGCTTCTATTCAAAAAGTTACTGAAGACATTATCTTAAGGATTGCAAAAAATATAGCTAGAGAAACTGGGGAACGTAATTTGTGTTTGGCGGGAGGTGTTGCTTTAAACTGTGTTGCAAATGGGATTCTTCTTAGAGAAAAAATATTTGAAAATATTTGGATACAACCAGCAGCAGGTGATGCAGGTGGAGCATTGGGTGCAGCATTAACTGTATGGCACATGAATCAAAATGGAGAAAGAAATTTAAAAAAAAACCCAGATTCAATGAAGGGTTCATATCTTGGGCCAGAGTTCTCCGATAGTGAAATAAAAAATCAACTTAAATCGTGTGGAGCTGTTTTTAAAAAATTTAAAAAAGATGATTTGATTGATAGTGTTGTATCCGCTCTTGTAAAAAAAAAAGCGGTCGGATGGATGCAGGGCCGTATGGAATTTGGTCCCAGAGCTTTAGGTGCTAGAAGTATTATTGCTGATCCGAGACATTCAGAAATGCAAAGGCAACTTAATTTAAAAGTCAAGTATCGCGAAAGTTTTCGACCTTTTGCACCTAGTGTTCTTAGCGAGCATGTATCAGAGTGGTTTGAACTTGACGAAAATAGTCCTTACATGCTTATAGTTGCTGGCGTTAAAAAACAAAAGCTTCGCAAAATGACAACGAGAGAGGAAAATTTATTTGGTATAGAAAAACTAAATATAAAACGTTCAAGTATACCTGCTATTACACACGTGGATTATTCTGCACGCATTCAAACTGTTCATAAAAATTTAAATCCTTTTTTTCATGCTTTGATTTCTGGGTTCAAAGAAAAAACAGGATGTCCTTTAATTATTAATACTTCATTCAACATACGTGGCGAGCCAATTGTTTGTTCACCAAAAGACGCTTTTAAATGTTTTATGGGGACAAATCTTGACTTATTAGCTATTGGAACATACTTGTTGTTTAAAGAAGATCAACATGAATATTTGAAAGAAAACTATAGAGACAAATACACACTAGACTAATCTCCACTTAAATTCAGAATTCAGTTTTTTTCAAAAGATTCTTTTCTGAGATATTTTTCTATCGCTAATCTAACTATCCTCAAAAAGTAAATTTTTGAAAACTGTCCTCAAAAAAATAACACCATCGACAAAAAAAACCTTCGATTAACCAATTTAAAAAGAATGTGATAAATTATGTTATGTCTTATAAAAAAATCGTACTAATAAATTTTATTATATTTTTTATAATCCTTATTTTTCTTGAAACTGCCATCTTTTTTTACAGAACAATAAATGAAAAAACAAATCTCGGATATATCAAAACAGGTGAATTATTTAAAAAAATAGACGATGACTGCGAAAGAATGAAAAGTCATCCAATTTTAGGGCATATTCACGATCATAGACAAAATTGTAAAATTATCGATGCACAGATCTTGGATAATTTGGTGGTATATAATTATAAAAATCCAAATGCTAAGATTATAATAACACTTGGAGGATCAACATCAGACGGTTTTTATAAAAACTTTAGTGCTGGAAAAACTTATCCATATTACCTCAATAAACTTTGTCAAAAAGAGGGTAAATGCAGAGTCATCAATGCAGGTACAGGTGGTTATGGAACCTCTAAAGAACTTTTAAAACTTTTAACTGAAATCGCTCCATTAAATTTAAATATCAGCCATATTATTTCTTTAAATGGAATTAATGACATAAGAAATTACTCTAATTCAAATTTACTAGAATCTTTAAAAACACCCTATCTTGACAGTAATCAGATTCACATGTTAAAGAATCAAAAATGGGTTATTAAAAATAAAAAACCTTTTTATTTATTTCCAAATATTTTTAGTATATTTTTTGACCTTGAATTGAATTTGCCTCAAAAAAAAATTGTTGATTATAATTTTCCTGAACAAAATTTGAGATTTAATGATAATACAGATATTTGGAAATTTAATGTTGGGATTATGAATGCAATTGCAAAGATTTTGAATGCAGAGTACATCGTTTTTTTACAACCAACCATTGGGCTTGAAGGAGTACAATCAGAGTTTATGAATATTATAGGGAAAGATAGCGAGATAGTTCAAAACACTCTTAAAGATGAGAGTTATATAAAAAATTTAAGAGAAACGTATAAAAAGTTGAAAGAACATTGCGAAAATTTTTCTTTTTGCTTAGACATTTCAGATACTGCACCCCCTTCTTCAAAAAATGTTTACAGTAATGCAAGACATCATAATCAAAAAGGAAATAAAATTATTGCATCAGAAATTTTTGAGAAGTTAAAATTCTAAAATTATTTAAAATATTAAATATTAACACAACCATTTTACTTTATTTTAATAATGGACTTTAGACCTTACGAAATTGATACAAAACAAGTTGAACTTCAGTTCATATTTGCTCGAGTTGGATGTTTATAAAATTACACTAGATTTCTTTTTTTCTTATCCATACCTCAACAGAGAGTAGGCATTAAAATTTAAATATTTTTTGTTTGATATGAATAAAGTCATGGAAAATACTGACAAAAACAAGCTAGAAATTAATAAAGTAATTGGAATGGAGAAAAACCATTGAATATCAAAAAAACTTGTTACAAAAAAATAAGAAAAAATACTTGAAAATATTAAAGAGGAGAGAATTATAGGAATAAATATTATTAAGGATTCAAATAATATTAATTTTATAATGTTTCGTTTTTCAAACCCCATAATTCTGAAAACCAAATTTTGATAAACTTTTAGGGATCCTATTACATTTATAGCGTTTGATATCACAAGAAGCCCTATTAATATAACCAACGCCGATATCAAAATACTTACAATAAATAAACTATTTATAAAGTTTTTTGTTTTATTTATATATTCAGATAATTTTATATAAGTAATGGTTGGTAACTCTCTTAACAAATCACTAAGATTAATGACTTTTTCTTTCTCAAACTTTACAGTAGACATAAATTCATGAGGAATTTTTGAAGCATATTGAGGATTAAATAAAATTGCAAAATTAATATTAAGATCTCTATAATTTACCTCTCTAAAATTTTGAATAACTCCGGTCACTAAATTACCAAATATATTAAATGTAATAGTATCTCCAATCTTTAGTTTAAGATTTTTTGCAACATTGTAATCCAATGAAAGTTTTAATTCATTGTTTTCATTTTCATACCACCAATTGCCTTTTACTACAGGGTTATTAGGTGGAGGTTCATCGGCCCAAGATATTCGTCTTTCTCCATTAATAAACCAATAACTTTTATTTTTTTCATCTATCAGCTCTTTTGGATTTATATTATTTATAGCCTCAATTCTGGCAGATATCATGGGTACAACTATTGGTTTTGCCCCATCATCAATCTTACTTATTTGATCTGAGAATAAATTCAACTCATTTTCTTGAATTCCTAAAAAAAAATAATCAGGAGCATTTTTGGGTACTGAAGTACTGAGTTCTTTACTAATATTTGAAGACAAATTACCTAGAAAAAATAATATTGTCATTCCTAAACCCATTGTCACTATGATCATTGAATTTAGACTACGATAAGCTTTCAAATTTTTAATACCCATTTTTAAAAGAATATTTTTTGTATTATTTATTTTTCCTAAGATAAAAATGAAAAATTTAGATAAAAAATAATAGAAAAAACAAACAATTATAAAAAAGAAAAAAAACACCCCTGTTTGTTGGGGTTTAACATTGAAGATACAAAAAAAGAAGATAAAAATTAGCATTAAAACACTAATTTCAAAAACTGATTTACTAGTATAATTTATATTTAAGTGAGTCATACTATTTCTAAATAAATCAGCAACTTTTATTTGATCAACACTATCCAAAACTGGTTTAGCAAATATAAAAAATACTACCACACTAAAGAATTGAATAATTAGATATTCATAAAATTCAAATTTTATTTTTAGATCAATATTTAAAAAATTTAAAAAACTATAATCGATTAAAAGAATTATTATTAAGCCTAATGTATAAGCCAATAGCGAACAAAAGAATAAAATTATAAGAGTTTGAGTATAATATAAAGCTTTAATATTTTGAGAACTTAGTCCCAATGATTTATATATAGCGACATTAAACTGATTATTACTAATAAACGAATACAATGAATTTTTCAAACCAATACCAGAAATAAGAATTGCTGATGCTGCTATAATAGAAAGAAAATAAATAAAATTCTCTATAGTCCGCTTTAAGTTTTGACTAACATTTTTTGGGTATTTAATTACAATCTGTTTGTCTTCACTAATTTTTTTCGGTAATTCACTGTTATTGTTCTTGTATGCCATTTTGTATTTAAAATTTAGAAAACTACCAAGATTGTTAATTTTTAGATTTTTGAAACTAGAGCTGTTAATAAGTGCCTGATCTCCAAATAGAAAAAATGTTCCAATGTCTGGTAAACTTTCAATAACACCAATGATTTCAAAATTAATATTTTGTATTTTTATTTTCTCACCAATTTTTAAATCAAGATTTTTTTTGGTCGTTTTGTCAATCAAAATAGAATCAGCTTTAGTTTTAAGTAACTCTAATGAATTTGAAGGCTCTACTTTTACTTCACCAAGAAGTGGGTAGAAATTATCAATTACTTTAATTCTAGTTGTTTTACTTTCCTCGTTTTTTGTTCTTAGTATGGAAGTGAACTCAATAACCTCAGTAATAAAAAAATTTTCTTTTAGTTCATTTAAATGATCCCTGTTTAAAGCTTTATTTTTTGTAGAAAGCTCCAAGTCGCCACCGAGAAAGACTTTTGAATTATCATTAATTTCATTTTCTATACTATTTTTTAAAATTGTTATTGAAGAAAAAATGAGTAAACTAACAAAAATTGAAAAGAAAACTTTTGAAATTTTTGATTTATTTTTGTTTAATTCTTTCGTTAACAATTTTAAATATTTTGTATAAGACATTTTAATTTTTCACCTGGCCGTCAAACAACCTTATTACTTTATCACATTTTTTTGCAAGATTACTGTTGTGTGTTACTAAAACTAAACTAATTTTTTTTTTTTTTGAATAATCTAAGAGTAAACTAGAAACAAGCTCTGTATTTTTTCTATCTAAATTACCTGTAGGTTCATCTGCTAAAATAACTTTTGGATTGAATGAAATTGCTCTGGCAATTGCTACTCTTTGCTGTTCACCACCTGATAGCTCTGAAGGAAGATTATTTGTTCTATGACCAAGACCAAAATCAGCAAGAATTGAAGTAGCCTTTTCTTCTTCATCATTAATTTCATTTATTTGCATGGGAAACATTACATTTTCAAGAGCTGTGTAATTCGGTATTAGATAAAATTGCTGAAAAACTAAGCCAATTTTTTGTTTTCTAATTTCAGTTTTTTGATCCTCAGTAATTTTAGAAAAATCTTGATTTTGAAAAAAAATTGACCCTGTCGTTGGTTTTTCTAAACCAGACATAAGCATTAAAAGGCTCGTTTTTCCTGAACCGCTTTCTCCTATAATAGCTACCCTTTCATTTTTTTTTATTTCAAAATTAATATTTTTTAAAACTCTGATATTATTTCCATTTAAATTATAATTAAGGTTAATGTTGTTTAGTTTGAATATATTTTCCATTTTTAGGCTTCTATTTGTAATGATTTTTTGTCTAAATCTTATACCAACACATGTTTATTGTAATCAAAAAATTGCATTGTTCGGTGATAGTCTGATGTCTGGTTATGGTCTAGAAAAAGATTTCCATTTATCGACAGTTTTGGAAAAAAGTCTTCAAGAAAAAGGATTTGATATTAATGTTATTAATGCCAGTGTATCCGGTGATACAACTTCTGGGGGACTAAATAGATTAAACTGGCTAATTAAAGGAAAAGATATAGATATTGTTGTTTTATGTCTTGGAGCCAATGACATGTTGAGAGGAATAAACCCCTCTCTCATAAAAAAAAATTTAAATAAGATCCTTGAGAAATTAGAAAAAAAAAATATTAAAGTCCTTTTTGCAGGTATGTTATCTCAGGAAGCATTAGGAGAAAATTATAAGAATAATTTTGACAGCATTTATCCTGAACTTGCTAAAAAGTACAAAGTTTCTTTTTTACCGTTTTTGTTAGATGGTGTTGCATTAAGTCCAGAACTTAATTTAGATGATGGAAAACACCCAAATCCAAAAGGAGTGAAAGTAATAGGAAAAAATCTTGAAGAAAAATTAATTAAAATTCTTAACAATAATTAAAATGCCTCACCTTCAATTTGAAATAAATAAAAAATTAAAAAAAAATTGTAAGCAAAAGTTTATAGCTTTTATCGAAGAAAGCTTTTCGAAAATTATGCAAACTGGGACTGATCATATTGCGATAACTTTGAGAGAGCTGGAAAAAGAAAATATTAGTCTTGGTAGAGTTCACAAAAATGATACTTTATGTCTAATGAATTTAGATATTAGGTCAGGTCGATCAAAGAAACAAAAAATAGAATTGGTAAAAACGTTTATGCATGGAGTGGAAAAATTTTTAAAAATAAATAAAAATAACCAATACATAACCTTTACAAATCACAAGGGAATTGAATTCAACTTTTATGAGAAATCTCTTTCTGATTGGGTAAAAAGTGAAAAAGATAGACACTAATATTAAAATTTTATAAACAAAACATTTATTCGAGATATCTTGAAATTTTTTAGAAAATTAAAAAGTAAATAAACTAAGATAAAAATTACTTAGTTAATAAAATTTTATTTTTTTTAGAAAGTGCTTCAATTAATGGATTTATATCTCCGTCTTTAATAAAACTTTTAAACTCAGATTTTTTAGTAGCAATTTCACTTACAGAACCCGCTAACAGAACATCAAATATTTTCCATTTTTCATTTTTAAGAGATAAGAGATAATTAATCGACACTTTCTCATCTTTACTTAAAATTAAATTACTTTTAATCATTTTATACTTACCAACTTTTTTTTCTTCTAAATTACTAAATTTTGGGTATTTAATTTTTGAAAACCTTTTTATGTAATTTTTGGCAATATATTCCTCAAAAACATCTATCATTTTTTTCTTTGTTTGATTATCAGCATTCTTCCAACTATCTCCAATTATCATATTTAACATTTCTTCGCTATAATAAGTCTCATTAATTAATTTTGTTGTTGATTTTAAAACAGTTGAATTTTTTCCGTTGATGTCTTTTAAACCCTGGTGAAGTTCCAAAATTGTCTGAGTCGCTTCTTTTGAATCAGAGACTATATTTTCAACATTTTCAACTACTGGTTTTTCTTTAATAAATTTAGTTTTTTTTTGGGATTTGGTTTTAACTTCCTCTTTTTCTAATTTTTCTTTCACAACTTTCTGTGAATCTATTGTTTTTTCTCTTTCTGGTTCATTAGGCCTATCATCTTTTTCATTTTTAAGTACTTCTTTTACTTGGGATAAATCCTCTTTGTCTTTCTCTTTCAAAAAAATATAAACAACTGTAAGTATCAGTAAAAAAAATATGATTATAAAAAAGAATTTTTGATTTTTTTTAAGGTTAAAAAAAAAGTTCATGAGATTTTTTTAAGTGTTAACTGATACTTAACATACTTTTTTTTTTTTTTATTAATTTTTTACAGAAATTTTTATCCAGTTTTTGTTAAATCTATCCTCATAATCTTTTTGAATTTTAGGACCAAACCAACAGTCCGGTGAAATTATTTTTCTTTTTGTTTTTCCAAGCCAGCTACCCCACCATGAAAAAGAACTGTTACTCATTATAATATTCTCGCATTGAGATAATGAATACATATCTTCAACTTCATTAGAGTTATTTAAATTAATAAATTTGTTTAAATCTACTAACTTTCTAAGTGATTTAAAATCGTCAGAAAAAATTATAAATTCATAGTCTTTTTCAAATAATGACATTGCTTTTTCAAGATAAATTGGATAATTGATTTTATGAAAAACTCCATTATATTCTTCATTAAGATAATCTCCTAACCTAAGGTGAATACCAACTTTTTTCTTAATACTACTTAATTCTTTTTTAATTTTTTTCTTTGTCTTAAAATTAAAATTAAATAAATTTTTTACTTCATCCTTATAGTCTTCAAAGTATCTCTCAGATTGGAAATATCCATACAGGCAAATATTATCGAGTGGAGCTATGGGTGTATATTTAAATTCCCTCTCATTATAAACTAGCTGGATATTTTGGTCAGTGGTCGGAATATTATTGTAAACACTATGTCTGTATTTTACTGGATGATGTCCTTGGCCAAATCCTGCATGATTTAATCCATAATTTATTGCAAATTTGGAATTAATTCTTCTAGAATGAGCATAACCAGCAGCAATTTGAAATAATTGATTACCTAATCCTCCTAAAAAATTATTTATAATCATAAATCTTTCAGACTAATTAATGGTTTTATTTAATTGATCTAGTATGTCAAAAAGTCTAGAAATCTGAGGTTTCAAATCCTTATGTGAATTACCTACAAAAAATCCATTTTCATCAACATCTTTAATATTTTTTAAATCACCAAAAACTGAATATTTATAATATTTTTCTACTGGATTTTTTAAAAAGTTTCCACTTACAATTGGTCTAGTCTCAATACCCTGTTTTGTAAGTTCAGTAATAACATATTCCCTTTTATTTTTTAAATTTCCAGAGAGAATAATACTGAATCCATACCATGATGACTCTCTATTGCTGTCTTGAATTTGACAAAAAGAACTTTTGCTAAACAAATTTTTAAAAAAATTAGCATTTTTTCTTCTTCCTTCAAGAAATTTACTAAACTTTTTTAACTGGCATTGTCCTAAGACTCCGTTCAACTCATTAGGTCTTAAATTATACCCAGGCAGAACAAATTTAAATGCATTTTCAAATTTAGAGGTATAAGTATTTTTTGAGTAGTCATCACTCTCTAATTCCCTGGTCCAACCATGAGATCTTAGTGATTTACAAAACTCATAGATATCCTTGTCATCTGTAGAAATCATACCACCTTCTATAGTTTGTAAATGATGTGAGAAATAAAAAGAGTGTGAAGATGCTACCCCAAAAGTACCAGTGTGCTTAGATTCAAATTTTGCTCCTAAAGATTCGCAATTATCCTCAATTAGAATTAAATCATGCCTTTTACATACTTTTTTTATTTTTCTAAAATCCACAGGATTTCCAAGAATATTTATTGCTAATATTGCCCTTGTATTTTGAGTTATCGCTTTTTCAATTATTTCTTGATCAATATTAAGTGAAGACTTGTTTATGTCCAAAAACCTAAGTTTAATACCATATTGACTAAATGGTGAATAACTTGTGCTCCAACCTAATGCTGGTACTAAGACTTCGTCTCCTTCTTTGAAGTTATATTTTTTTAATAAAGTTAAAGCTGCCACTATGAGTAAATTAGCTGATGATCCAGAATTTACCATCACAGAAAATTTTGAGCCAAAATAGTTGGCAAATTGTTTTTCAAACTTTAAGACATTTTCACCCATGGTCAGTTTACCTGAGTATAGCTGAGTAATTAGGGCATTATGTTCGACCTCATCCCAACTTTTATGAGCAAGAGGATAGAAAAGATTATTTTCTTTTTTAGGTGGATGAATGATTTTTAAAAAACTTGGTTTTTGTTTTTTTAAGGCAGTAATTTTAAAATTTGTTTGTTGTTTTTTTGTATATTCCATTATTCTTCCTTAACTGTTAATTATAAAAACGACAATTTCTTAAAAATTTTAGTTATGCTTATTTTTAATGATCTGAAACAACCCATAAAGTAGTATTAAATTTTGATTACATAATGTTAAAAGAAAAAAAACAGGCCATAGAATGGAAAAAAAAATATGGTGATACTAATTTCAAACCGAAATTAATTTTTTCAAAACAAAATACAAAAGATAGTCTTTTATTCTCACTAGGTTTTTATGTGATGATAATGGCTTCTGAAATTCTCTTTAATCAACCATTTAAAAATAAAATTAAGGTAGTTCATAACAAATTTTATAAATTTTTTTTTAATAAAGATTTTGAAAAAATTGAGAGAATCGAAAATACCTCTTTTGCATTTAGTTTGTTTTTAATTTTGAACAAACTGTTTAAAGAAGAAGATACTTTAAAAGAGTTCATGAAAGAAATTTTCTTCAATTCACTTTGTCACTGGTCAAGTGTCATGAATTTTAGCGAAAAAGATTATTTTAAGAAAGTTGAATTGATTGAAAATATGTATGAAAAAAATAAAAATTTAGTGTTAACCCATAATGAAGATTCATTAATTGATCTAATTTTTTTACTCTACAAAAGCTTTGAAATAGGAGAGGCGGATAAACAAATAATAAAAAAAAATATAGCTGTTCTTGGTTTTTCAGTTAGCAAAGCCATGAAAGAATTTAGATACGATGCCTTGAGAGAATTTAACGAAAAATTCAAGAAAATACGTCAATGATATTTATCAAAAAAATTTTTAAGGTCTTTTGTTATCGTTGTATTTAAATTCGTTAATCTTAAATATGTAGACCTTAGAATTGCTCGAATCAAAATTGATGATTCTTTGAACTCTTTTAGAAGAGTTTCTTTTGGTATCTTTACTGCAGACGATTTTTCAATTGCGACTGCTGTAACTGTTCTTGGAGTTTCCAATAAAATTGATTGCTCTCCAAATACTTCTTTTGCATTGACGTAACCAACCTTAGTTCCGTTTTCAGACAAAATTTCAACAGCTCCTTTTTCTAGTAAATAAGCATAATCAGATTGATCTCCAAATTTGTATATTACAGTATTAGGTTCCCAAGAAATGTATTCTTCCACAATATAATATCCTCCTATTTATTTTTTATTGTTAATAATACTAGTTAATAAAAAATAAAAATCTATAAATTGAAAATTTTTAGTAAAGAAATATAATAAAAACATGAGTCAAAATGAATGTGGATGTGGTAGATCTCCTACTGGTAAGTGTATAGGCTGGCATAGTCTTAGCGAGGAGAATTATAAAAAGAAGCTTTTAGAATATGAACAAAAAATTAAAGGGAAGAAAAATAGTTAGGAATTAGTAAGGTAAGACAGTTTTCCCCATTAAAAATTTATCAACAGAATGAGCAACCTGACGTCCCTCTCTTATTGCCCAAACAACAAGAGATTGTCCTCTTCTCATATCACCAGATACAAATATTTTTTCTAGATTTGTTTTATAATCTACTTCATTCGCATGAACATTTCCTCTATCATCAAGCTTAATACCTAGATCTTTAATTAGTTTATCTTTTTTTGGATGAAGGAATCCCATGGCAAGTAAAACTAAATCTGCTTTAAGGGTGATTTCAGAATCATGGCCATCTAGCTCTTTCAAAGACATTTTGTTATCGTTATCCTTTTTCCACTCTACTTTTTTAAGTAACATTGACTTTAAATTGTGTCCATCTCCTTGGAAAGATTTTGTAGATACGCTCCATGTTCTTGAGACACCTTCTTCGTGAGATGATGAAGTTCGTAGTTTTAAAGGCCAGTTAGGCCAAGTTAAAAGTTTATTTTCTTTCTCTGGGGGCTTATCTAAAATTTCAAGTTGAGTTACAGATTTGGCTCCTTGTCTATTAGATGTTCCAATACAATCTGAACCGGTGTCACCTCCCCCAATAACGACAACATCTTTGTCTTTTGCAGAAATTTGATTTTCTTTGGAAACTGTATCTCCCTCACACATCTTGTTTTGTAATGTTAGGAAATCCATTGCAAAGTGAACTCCATTCAAGTCCCTACCTGGAATGCTAAGATCTCTCGGTTCCTCTGAACCACAAGCAAGAACAATGGCGTTGTAGTTCTTAATTAAATCTTCCGTAGAAAGATCTATACCTGCATTAACGTTACAATTAAACTTAACACCCTCGGCCTCCATTTGTTTAACTCTTTTATCAATGTAGTGTTTTTCCATTTTAAAATTTGGGATTCCATATCTGAGCAATCCACCTACTCTGTCATTTTTTTCAAAAACATCAACATTATGTCCCGCTCTTGCAAGTTGTTGTGCACAAGCTAACCCAGCGGGACCAGAACCAACAACGGCTATTGATTTACCTGTTTTTTCTTTTTTTATCTGTGGCACAATCCATCCTTCTTTGTACCCTCTATCAATTATAGACCTTTCAATGCCTTTGATTGTAACTGGGTTATCTTCAATATTTAAAGTGCAAGCCGCTTCGCACGGTGCAGGGCAGATCCTTCCGGTGAACTCTGGAAAGTTGTTTGTTGAATGTAATGTTTTTAAAGCGCTTTTCCAGTCTCCTTCGTACACTAGCTCGTTCCAATCTGGAATTACGTTATTTACGGGACAAGAATTATGACAATAAGGTATGCCACAATTCATACATCTGGAAGATTGTTGATTTAAAATTTTTTCAGAATAGGGTAAAATAAACTCATCGAAGTTTTTGATTCTAACCTTTGGGTTAATTGATTTATTTTCTATTCTATCAAACTCTAAAAAACCTGTTACTTTTGCCATAAGTCGTCTTTCTTAGTATTCTCTTTAATCTTAACTTTTTTTAGTGCCTCCTTAAAGTCTAAAGGTAAAACTTTAATAAAGTTTTTAATTTCTTCGTTAAAATTCTCAATTATCCCTTTTGCTATTGAAGAGTTCGTGTAGTTAATATGCCTAATAAGCATTTCTCTTATTCTTTTTTCATCATTTTCTAAGTAAGTGTTTTTGTGGAATATATTAACGGAGGAATGACTATTCAAACCTACTGGCTTAAGCATTTCAACCATTGAAGTATTGCATTTTTCATCAAAATTGCCGTTTTTGTCATAGATGTATGCAATTCCTCCACTCATACCAGCCCCAAAATTAACTCCCGTTTCACCTAAAACCATCACAACTCCTCCTGTCATATATTCACAGCAATGATCACCAGTTCCTTCAACAACAGCAATTGCACCCGAGTTTCTGACAGCAAACCTCTCCCCAGCAACACCAGAAAAGAAACACTCTCCAGCTATAGCTCCATATAAAACCGTATTGCCTACAATAATATTTTCATTTGAACTTATCTTTGATTTTGAGAAAGGTTTTATAACAATCCTACCACCTGACAAGCCTTTACCGACATAATCGTTGGCCTCACCATCTAAATTCAACGTTACTCCTTTTGATAAAAAGGTTCCAAAGCTCTGGCCGGCAGTACCTTTTAAATTAACGACTATTGAGTCATCATTTAATCCTTCAAAGCCATACCTTTTTGCAATCTCACCTGACAACATTGCTCCAAAACTTCTATCAGTGTTTTTTATTAACTTATTTATTTTCAAACTTGGTCTTTTCCCTTCTAGCACCTCTCTAGCTTCTTTTATCAACTTTTTGTCGGTAACTTTTCCTAAGTTGTGATCTTGGGAAGATGAATTGAAGTTTTCAGCTTGACTGTCAGTTGAAGGATTCCATAAGATTTTTGTTAGGTCTATATTTTTTGCTTTCCAATGTTCAATGGCGTCACGTTTAATTAGTAAGTCTGACCTTCCAATTAAATCATCGAATTTTTTTATTCCAAGTGATGCCATTATTTCTCTAACTTCGTCCGCAATAAGGAAAAAATAATTGATAACATTTTCTGGAGTGCCAACAAATTTTTTCCTAAGTGTTTCATTCTGTGTAGCTATTCCCACAGGACAAGTATTTAGGTGACATTTTCTCATCATAATGCATCCGATTGAAACTAAAGGGGCTGTTGAGAACCCGAATTCATCTGCCCCTAGAAGTCCACCAATAACCACGTCTCTGCCTGTTTTTAAACCACCATCTACTTGTAAGGAGATTCTATTTCTTAACTTATTCAAAACTAATGTTTGATGTGTCTCGGCAAGACCAAGCTCCCAAGGGGTTCCCGCATTTTTTATTGAGGTTAGAGGTGAAGCACCTGTTCCTCCATCGTAACCTGCTATTGTTATGTGGTCCGACTTACATTTAGTTACACCGGCAGCTACTACTCCCACGCCAAATTCGGATACCAATTTTACGCTTATTCTGGCTTTAGGGTTTACGTTTTTTAAATCAAATATCAACTGTGCAAGATCTTCTATTGAATAAATATCATGATGAGGTGGCGGAGAAATTAAACCAACTCCTGGGGTTGAGTGCCTGACCTCTGCTATCTTTTCGTCAACCTTGTGTCCAGGTAATTGACCTCCTTCTCCAGGTTTGGCACCCTGAGAAATCTTTATTTGTATGTCATTAGCATTGACTAAGTATTCTGTCGTAACTCCAAATCTACCAGATGCAACTTGCTTAATAGCACTTCTCATCGAATCACCATTTTTTAGGGGAACAAATCTCTCAGGTTCTTCTCCTCCTTCTCCAGTATTGGATTTTCCACCTATTCTATTCATGGCTAAAGCAAGAGTAGTATGAGCTTCTCTTGAAATGGATCCAAATGACATGGCGCCCGTAGCAAACCTTTTTACTATTTCTGAACTTGGTTCGACTTCATTTAAAGGAATAGAATTTTGTTTCTTAAATTTAAACAAACTTCGTATGGTATAAATTGATTTGTTAAATCCATTAATTTGATCTGAAAATTGCTTAAACGATTCCTTTGAATTGATTCTAACAGCTTGTTGTAGATTAGAAATTGTAGACGGTGACCATGAATGTTCTTCACCATTAACTCTAAATGCGTATTCTCCTCCGTCATCTAATTTAGAGTTTTCGTCTATTGTTTTTATTTTATTAAATCTATCTAGCGTTTCTTTTTGAATTTGATTAAGATCTATTCCACCTATTAAAGTTGATGTTCCACAAAAATATCTATTTATTACTTCCTCAGATATTCCAATTGCATCAAAAATTTGGGCACCGCAATAAGACTTTAGCGTTGATATTCCCATTTTTGACATGATTTTAAGAACTGCTTTTTGCGATGCTTTAATAAAATTTTCTTCTGCTCTGATCCAGTCGTTTTTGGTTGTCAAATTTTTTATAGTTTCAAAGGCTAGATAAGGATTTATTGCTTCAATACCATAACCAAATAGGACAGAAAAGTGATGAAGCTCTCTTGCTTCACCTGTTTCCATTATCAGACTAACCTTCATTCTTAATCCCTCTTTGATTAAAAAATGATGAACAGCAGATGCAGCTAATAATGCAGGGATTGGTGCATTAACATTGGAAATTTTTTTATCAGATAAAATTAAGATGTTAGAGCCCTCAAGAATTTGGTTTTTTGCCTCATAACAAATTCTATCCAAACCATCTTTCAGCTCATCACCCTTGTTGGAATTCTTAAATAAAATATCGATAACCGAAGATTTCAATCTACCATTCGTATTTTTATCAATAGTTACTAGGGATAACATTTCTTCGTTTTTGATTATTGGTTGTGACAACTCCAATCTAAGAGAATTGTTTTCATCAGGTTTAGAAAAAATGTTTGGTTTAAAGCCTAAGGACATCTCAAGTGACATAACCAATTCTTCTCTAATCGGATCGATTGGGGGGTTCGTAACTTGGGCAAAACATTGTTTGAAATACGAATATAAGAGCTTTGACTTGTTGCATAGTATCGATATTGGAGTGTCCGTTCCCATGGAACCTATTGGCTCAGCTCCCGACTCAATAATGGGATTCAAAAAAAATTTTATATCCTCTTTAGTGAAACCAAAAGCAATTTGAAATTTTTTAAATTGGTCATCTTTAAATAATTTTAAATTTTTATCTGTCTTTAAATCTTTTAGAAAAACTTGGTTTTTTTGTAAATGAGTATCGTATTTATATCTTGAAGAGTACTTGAGTTTTATTTCATCATTTTCCAATATTTTTCTTTGATGAAGATCAATCAAGAAAATCTTGCCTGGTTGTAGACGCCATCTTTTAATCACTTTTTCAGGTGGAACATCTAAAACACCCATCTCAGATGAAAGCATGATCATGCCATCGTCAGTAATCAAGTATCTCGAAGGACGTAGTCCGTTCCTGTCAAGAATTGCACCGATTTTTTTTCCGTCTGTAAAACACATGGCAGCTGGACCATCCCACGGTTCAATCAGGTTTGAGTTGTAGTTATAATAGGATCTTAAATTTTTGTTTTGAAGCCCATTCTTTTCCCATGCTTCAGGAATTAACATCATCATTGCTTCCTCAATATCGTAGCCTCCGATTATCAAGTACTCAAGAGCATTATCAAATGCAGCTGAATCTGAAACTCCTTCAAATATTAAGGGGTTTATATTTTTAAATTCTTTAGAAAAAAATTCTGAGTCAGAAATTCTAGCTCTGGCATTCATCCAGTTTACATTTCCTCTTAATGTGTTTATTTCACCATTATGACAGAGAAATCTAAAAGGTTGTGCAAGTTCCCAACTTGGAAAAGTATTTGTTGAAAATCTCTGATGTACAATTGCTAAAGATGAAATAAACAAATCATCATTGAAATCCAAGTAAAACTCATTGAGACTGTCTGACATTATCATTCCTTTGTAAGTAACAGTTCTTGGAGATAATGAAACTACATAAAAATCAAAGGATTTCAAATCAATTTCCATATTTCTTCTGGCTAAAAAAAGTTTTGATTCAAACTGGTTTATTGATTGAGACTTTTCGATCTCCGACACAAAAAATTGATAGATCGAGGGCTCTTTGCCTTTGATCGAATAACCTAGAACTTCGTCATTTGTAGGAACTTTTCTTTGAACTAATATTTTCAATCCAAATTTTTCAAAGTATTTATTGACTATCTCAATACAATGTGCCTTTTCTTCGTCATTCCTAGGAAAAAAAAACATGCCAACAGCGTAATCATCAGGTCTTGGCAAAATTACATTGTTAGCTGATAGTTCTTTCTGGAAAAATTGATGAGGAATTTGAGTTAAAATTCCAACACCATCGCCTGCTTTAGGGTCGGCACTAACTGCCCCCCTATGTGTCAAGTTAGATAACAATTTTAACGCATTATTTATGATTTCCTTTGAAGGAATATCATAAATATTTGCAACTAATCCGATACCGCATGAATCTTTTTCATTACTGGAGCTGTATAAGCCTTTATTTCTTTTTCTTAAAAACATTCTAAACTATTATTATCTATGATTAATTCCGAAATTAATCAACACTTTATTGGTATTTTTAGTTAAAATTAATTACTTTTTCGTAATACACATTTCCCATGGTCTCTGAATCAGATATTTCCTCTCTTACTAATTTAACTAAGCCAAGATCTGGGGCATACCATTCAGTTTTTTTTACAGTAATATTTATATTATCCATGGGAGGACCAGGATTATAGCTAGTTTCCCCAAAACCCTGGATTTTAATACAATTTTTTAAAATTTTATCTTTTATTTTTACTGTTTCATTCATACTAACTAATTTATTTTCAATATCAATTGGGAGAAGGGTTCTATAAATTCTGTCATAACCCAACTTCATAATTAGAGTTGTTAGATCGTTAGTTATCCAAGAATTATTTTTTTCTAAAGACATCTCGTAAACTATATTTTCTCTTTCAAACTCTAGTTTTTCTTTTGGACGATCAACAAGACCAGGAAATAGATACTGAACATCCTTAAGAATTAATCTTCCAGGCTCTTTTTGATACTCAATAACCTTGCCATCACTTCTGACTAAAATGGATTTATTTTTTTTTGATTCTTTTAAAAAATATGATTGTTTGTAATTGTTAACTTTTTTTTCTTTATCAATGAAAGTAATTTCATAATGAATGTGCTTATTTTTTCCACCAGGTAAATAAGAGAACTGTCTTTCACATGAAGACAAACATAGCAAAAAAACTACAACAAAAACTTTAGGTGTATATACATTTTTTATCATTTTTAAATCTCCTAATTAATAAGTTAGAAACGTGCATATTCACTCTTCCTCTTTTACAAGAGGTGCTAGACCTAATTCAAATTCTATCGCATTGCACAACATCTGCCCAATCATTATATGCATCTCTTGAATTCTGGAAGTATTATTTGCTGGAATAGAAATCACTTGATCACAATTTTTTTCTAAATCTTTTTTAAACTTACCTGTTAATGCCAAACATTTAAGACCATTTTCTTTAGCTTTTTTTAACCCATTGATTACATTTCTACTTTTTCCAGATGTTGTAATTCCAATTGCAACATCACCGACATTTCCAATAGCTTCTATTTGCCTCGAAAACAAAAATTCGAAACCAAAATCATTACCTATAGCACTTAATGCAGATGTATCAGTTACGAGAGATATAGCTGAAATAGCCTGTCTATCCTTTGAAAATCTAACACTCAGCTCAGTTGCAAGGTGTTGTGCATCTGAAGCACTCCCTCCATTTCCAAAAAAAAGTAGTTTTTTATTGTCTTTTAAAGAATCTATACAAATTTTTACAGTTGCAAGAAAAGAATCCATTAACAGACTTTTACTTCTTTCAACAATTAGTTGATGCTCGTTAATCTGTTTCTCAAAAAATAACTCCAACTCTTTCATAAATTTACCTTTATACCTGGCGATCTTATCTGGACTCGAACCAGAAACTAATCCTTAGGAGGGACTTGTTATATCCAGTTTAACTATAAGACCTCTTCAATCATCTCATTTACTAAACGGAATTTGATATTTTAAAACTAAAGTTTCTGAACCTGGGTTCCTGTAACCGCTATCTGCATTCGAAATATGAAAAATACCTACTCCTACTCTTGCATTGTTTCTAAACCTATAGAAGATATCAATTCCAATATAAAATTCTAGAGGATTTCCTGCTTTAATTTCACTCCCATCTTTATAAAAGCCACATGCAACTGAGGGAGTCATTACTATGTTTTTCCTTTTACCATAATAACCATCTATACCAAAACCACCGTAAGCATAATATGCATTAGCATCTGTTCCAAGGAATCCAATAAAAGGTTTAATTAAACTAAACATTTTTTTTCCACTATGAATTTCTAAATTAAGCATGTTTGATTGATCTTTATGAGGCTCTGTCCCATCTTCCATATAATTAAAAATACCAGCCCCTAATGAAAACCTTGAAGGGTCTTTAGCTTTAGACTCGAAGCAAGAAAATATTAATAGAAAAATGAAGAATAGTTTTGCGAGCAGGAAGTTCACTTATCACCTCACTTAAATGGAATTTGATACTTAAAAATTATTTGTTCGGAGCCTGGGTTTCTATAACCAATTCCTGCGTTAGAAATATGAAAAACTCCTACTCCAACTCTTACATTGTTCTTAAATCTATACATAAAATCACCACCACTTCTAAACTCAATTGTATTTCCCATTCTAATTTGATCACCATCCTCATAAGCCCCTACAGCTAAACTAGGTGTAAGAACAAAACACTTACAATCAAAAAAATAGAGATCAACTGAGAGACCAAAATAACCATAATAGGCTGACTCATCAGTTCCTAAGAAACCAATAAATGGTCTAATTAGATTAGAAATTTTTTTTCCAGAAAATAATTCTACATTGTAAGCCGTTGATGATTGATTAAAACCGTCGCTACCATGTTTCATAAAATTGTAAATACCTCCTCCAAGAGAAAGTCTACTTTTGTTATCCTTAGCCATGACCAACGTATGCGGAATAAATAAAAGAATCAAAATCAATTTAAATTTTTTCAACATTACCCTAATATCTTTATAATGGATGATAAAAGTAACATTTTTACTATGAAAAATAAAATTATTAATTGTATTTATATATTTTCGATTTTGATTATCACATCAAATTGCTCTGTTAATCCATCAACGGGAAAAAGTGAGTTCTTCATAATGAGTGAAAGAGAAGAAGATCAAATAGGTAAAAAAGAACATCCAAAAATTATAAAAAGTTTTGGAGGAATATACAAAGATGAAAAACTACAAAACTATGTTGAAAGCCTTGGTGATTTTCTTGTAAATACGTCAGAGCTTTCAAATAAAAAATTTACTTTCACAATCTTAAACTCCCCAATTGTTAACGCTTTTGCCCTTCCTGGAGGATATATTTACTTAACCAGAGGGCTAATTTATTTATGCCAAAATGAAGCCCAACTTGCCGGTGTTATTGCACATGAAATTGGTCACGTGACAGCAAGACATACAGCAAAAAGATATACAAAAAATTTTGGTGTGGGTTTACTAGCAAATATTTTAGGAGCGATAAATAAAAATATGGTTATAAATGATCTAGTAAATAAATCTGCTTCTCTATATCTCCTATCATTTTCAAGGTCCCAAGAATATGAAGCTGATAGATTAGCAGTTAGATATATGGCAAGAGCCGGGTTTGATCCAAATCAAATGGGAGAATTTCTCAGATTAATGGAAAAATTTTCTAGACTTAAAAGAAAAATAGTTAAAGATTTAGGAGAAACTTCTGAACTACTTAAAACTCACCCAAATTCTTCAAAAAGGGTTAAAGAAGTTATAAAAAACTCAAAAGAAAAAATACCATTTAATCCAATAACAGGCAGTGAAGTTTTTCTAAAAAAAATTGACGGAATGATCTATGGCGAAAAACCTGAAGAAGGTTTTTTTGTTAAAAATACATTTATTCACAAAAAATTAGACTTTAGTTTTAGTTTTAGTAAAAGTTTCTATTTTTTAAATAATCCAAACTATCTCCTGGGTATAACAGATAAGGACACTAAAATTTTTTTTGATATTGACAAAACGAAAGAAGAGAACACCTTGCAGTATTTATCCGAATGGATAAAAGTACCAGAAAGGAAAATTCTTGATTATAAATCAGAATTTGTGAATAACTATAAAATATCGAGTGGTTTGATAAAAAGAAAAAAAAATATTTTAAAAGTTTTTGCAATAAGTGATGAAAATCTTATTTATCGGTTTGTGTTAATCACTAACAAAAATGAATTCAATATTTTCTCAGAACAATTTGAAGCAGTCGCATACTCATTTGAAAGAGTTTCATCTAACCAAAAATTAAGCTCTCTAGATCCTCCGAAAATTAGAATTTTAAGAAACTTACAAGACAAAAAATTTATTTCTTCAATCAAGGAAAAAATAACTCTCCAAACAAAATATGCAAAAGAAATATTCGAAACAATAAATGATCTTGAAAATAAACCGCAGGAAAAAGAAAAAATTAAATTAATCTACTGATTAAGTAACTCTTCAAGTTTAAGCTTCGCAACTTTTTTTTCAAGATTTTGTACTGCCGCATATTCATTGCTTAACCTATTTAAAGCAGTCAAATAAATTTGTCGCTCTGAATAAGACTGTTGCTCAAGAGAATCTTCTTTCTTATGAAGGTCTCTTACAACCTCGGCGATTAAAACTGGATCACCGCTATTAATATTTTTCTCATATTCCTTAGCTCTTTTTATCCACATGTCTTTTTTAACTGCTGGGTTCTCGGCTAAAACTTCAAGAGCTTTTGATAATCTGTTCTTGTTGCTTAACTTTCTTAAACCTGAGTTAGATGCTTTTTCTTTTGGAATTCTTAACTTCATTTTATCTTGTTTAAAATTGATGAGAATAAAATCTTGAGACGACCCATCTACATTGTACGTATCAAAATTTTCAATTTCGCCTACACCATAAATTGGGTAAACAACTAGATCACCTATTTCAAGACTTAATTCATCACTTTTTTTCAAATTGTTCTCCTGTAGAAAATGTTAAGAAAAGGAGTATATTGCAGTTAAAGTTAAAATTAAAGATTAAAATCAACTACCTTTTCCAGGTTTTTCGCTAAAATGATTTTCAAATTTACCATCAACACCTTTCCAATCATCTCTATCTGGGGGCGGTTCTCCCATCTTATTAATATTTGGCCAGGCCTCAGCATATTTTCTGTTTATGTCTACCCATTTTTTTGAAGCATCGTCAGAATCATCGCTAATTGCATCAACAGGACATTCTGGTTCACACACCCCGCAATCAATACATTCGTCTGGATGTATAACAAGCATATTTTCACCTTCATAAAAACAGTCAACTGGACAGACTTCAACACAATCCATGTATTTACATTTTATGCATGGATCTTTCACAACGTAAGTCATAATAAGGTATATAATTCAGTTTTTTTTTATATTCAACTTAAATAATTAAATTAATCAAAAAAAATAAACTTTCTTGGGTGTTTAAAATATAATTTCTCAAGAAGGTTAAATCCTTTGGTGTTTATAGGACTTTTAAAAGTTCTTTTTTTTTTTTCAAGTTTTTCGATGTATTCGTAATTTACTAAAACTTTTCTTTTACCAATTATGATCAAGTAATATCCCATTTTTTGAAGAATTTTATGATTATCAGAAGAAAAAAAACTTTTCACAAAATAAAAATCTCTATCATAAAAATTTCTTCTTTTAATTTTAAAAAAAACATTTACCAACATTTGCTTAAAATTATTTGAATTTTTTGAATAAAAGAAGAAAAAAATGAGACCTTTTTCTAACCCAACCTTTTGAAAAATCTCAATTTCTTTTTTGGTTAGTTGATTGTAATATACATCAATTGAGTTTTTTCTACAATGTCCTAAATTTTCAAGAATTGAATATTCTAAAGCTCTAAAAAATTTTGAAGGTTTTGCTATGTCTTCAACCTTTTTAAAAAAACTCATTTTCTTTTCCATCATAAACTCAAAAAATTTTATCAACTTCATCTCAATATTTTCTTTGAATAATTCGAAATATTCGTCGTAAAAAATTTTTATTTTTGGCTTTGTCAATTCTTTACCTTTTATAAATTGGCCTATTAGGTTTCCTTTCCATTTAATTTTGCCGTCGGGGTCAAATTTTACTTCATCAAATTCAATATGATTAAATTTTTCCACGTAGTTTTTAACAACATCCTTCATAGCATTATTAAAAATTTTTTTTAGAAAGTTATTTTTATCCTTTCTAAATCCAGAGTAAGTTTTTACAGAAAAACCGATTATTTTTGCAACTTCTTCTTTTCCTAATGTTATTATATTTAAGTTATTTATTTTAATTATATTTGCATATTCATTTTTTTCTTCTTTGCTAATTTCAAAATTTTTAAATTCACCAATGAATTCTGATATTAACTGGTTATGTAAGTCTATTGAAAGATCATTTTCTATTTTTTTAATTTTATTCTGAAAACGTTTGTTATTTTTAATCCAATCAACTTTAAATGACAAAAAGGACCATTTTCTGATCTGGGAAATTTTATAATTTAATTCAGAAATTTTGTTTGTTTTTTTTTTAATCTGGTTTAGCTGCATAATTATCCATGAATCAGGAATACTGTTTTCTCTTACTAAAAAAAAAAAAACTTTTTTCAAAAACCGTGAATGAAATTCATCCAAATCTTTTGAGTAATCGGGTATACTACATATTTCCCATAATATTTTTAAAATATTTGAAAATTTTATTTCACTTAATACGGATTTATCATTGCATAAAATTTTTAAAAAACGTTGATCACTTGCGTTTCTTTTTAACATAAAATATTTTTTTTCAGCTTTTTTACTCAGAGACCTTATAAGGTCATTTGGACTAGAAAATTTTAAATCAGAGTTTCTCCAATATATTTTTTTTATTTCAGTAAATTTATAATTTTCTACAAAAGAAATAAGTTCATTGTTAAGAGATTTTAGGTTGCCTGTTACTCCAAAAAAGCCGTCATTAAGAAATCTTCCAGCCCTTCCAGCTATCTGTGCAATTTCATCAAATGTAAGGTATCTTTTCCTAATACCGTCAAATTTTATAATATCAGAAAAAAAGATATTTTTAATATTCAAATTTAGTCCTAGACCAATTGCATCTGTTGCTACTATATGATCAACCTTTCCATCTTCAAATAATTTTACTTGTGCATTCCTAACTTCTGGAGACAATGCACCCATAACTACGGATACTCCGCCAAAAGATTGTTTAATTTTATTTGCAATTTCATAAACATCCAGTATTGAGAAGGCTATTATTGCAGAACGTCGAGGTAAACGAGAAATATTTTTATAACCGCAGTATGACAGCTTTGATAGTCTTGGTTTTTTTAAGACTTTGATGCCAGGATATATTTTTCTAAGAATATTTTCCATACTCGATGAACCAATATACAAGGTTTCAATTAGCCCTTTTTTATTAATAATTTTTTCTGTAAAAAAAAAACCTCTTTCAAAGTCTGCCGCCATTTGAATTTCATCAATGGCTACAAATTCAAAGTTTTTATTGTCGGGAATTGATTCGACAGTGCAAAAAAAATATTTCGCATTGTCTGGAATTATTTTTTCTTCCCCAGTTATTAATGCAACATTTGTCTCGCCAAATTCGTTTTTGGCAAACTCATAATTTTCTCTCGCTAACAATCTTAGCGGAAAGCCGATAACACCACTATTAAAGTTAAATAGTTTTTTTAAGGCAGTATATGTTTTTCCTGTATTGGTTGGGCCGAGAATAGCAGAGATTTTTTTTTTGTACATTAAAACCTCAATAATTTTATGATTTTGTTAATTTATATTTGCTTCAATTTCCTTGAGAACACAAGGTAAAATTCCATCATTTTTGAAGTATTCAATTTCTTTCTCGGTATCAACTCTGGACAAAACATTAATCTTCTTTGAGTGATTTTCATAATTTATTTTTATTTCTACCTTTTTTCCTGGCTCAGAAATTATTTCGTCTATATTTCCAATATCAAAAGTTTCAGAGCCGTTTAATTCTAACTCAAACAAATTAGTGCTCTCAATTTGAAGCGGTAATACCCCCATTCCAACTAGATTTGAACGATGAATTCTTTCAAAGCTTTCTGCAATAACAACCCTAACTCCAAGCAACCTAGTACCCTTAGCCGCCCAGTCTCTTGATGACCCGGTACCATATTCCTTTCCAGCAACGACAACCAAAGGAATAGAATCCTTTTTATACATCTTTGAAACTTCAAATACCTCTCCTTCAAATTTTGATGGGTAATGTCTAGTGTAACCACCAAATTCTTCGACCATTTTATTTTTAATTCTTATATTTGCAAAAGTACCTCTAACCATTACCTCGTGATTTCCTCTCCTTGCTCCATAGGAATTAAAATCATCATCACTTACCTGTCTTTCAGCCAAATATTTTGCAGTTAAGCTATCTTTTTTTATTACACCTGCTGGGGATATATGATCAGTTGTTATAGAGTCTCCTAAAATTAAAAGTGGTCTGGCGTTTTTTATATCTTTTTCTATTTTTCTTTTTTCTAAAAAGGGTGGTTTTTTTATGTAAGTTGAATTCATGGACCATTTATAAATTGGTGATTTATTAGCTTTTATTTTTTTCCAACTAAGATCACCGTCGAATATATTTTTGTAGTTAGTTTTAAAAAAAGATGCTTTTAAACACTTATCCATTTTTTCTTTAACTTCTCTTACGCTAGGCCAAAGATCTTTAAAGAAAACTTTTTTCCCATTAACGAAAGAAATTTCATCTTTAAAAAAGTCAATATCAACTTTCCCGGCTAATGCATACATCACTACCAATGGGGGAGATGCTAAATAATTTGATTTAACTAAGGGGTGAATTCTACCTTCGAAGTTCCTATTTCCTGAAATAACACTACAAACGTTTAAATTATTTTTAATTATTTGATTACCAATTTTACTATCTAGCGGCCCAGAATTTCCTATACAAGTGGTACAACCATAACCAATTATATTAAAACCAAGTTCATCTAAACTCTTTTGTAATTTGGCTTTTTTCATATAAGTTTCTACGACTTTACTTCCAGGTGCAAACGAGGTCTTTACCCAAGATGGGACAGACAAACCAAGTTTTCGTGCTTTTTGTGCAACAAGACCTGCCATAACAAGAACTGCAGGATTTGAAGTATTTGTGCAGCTTGTAATTGCAGCAATACAAACTTTTCCATGTGATAGTTTATTTTCTTTTTTTTGATTATAATTTTTTTCAGAAATAGATAATGATTTAATAAAATTTTCTCTTACTTTGGATAATTCAATTCTATCTTGAGGTCTTTTAGGTCCTGCTAAAGAAGGTTTGATTTTACTTAGATCAATTTTCAATATTTTGTTATACATAATTTTACTGTTATTTTTTTCGTGCCATAACTTTTGCTTTCTGCAAAATTCTTCAACAATTTTAATTTTTTTTTTATCCCTTCCTGTAATTTTGAGATATTTTAATGTTTCATCATCAACTGGAAAAAAACCACATGTTGCACCGTACTCCGGAGCCATATTGGAAATTGTAGATCTTTCAGAAAGTGAAATGTTTTCAATACCCTCCCCAAAGAATTCTACGAATTTTCCAACCACATTAATTTCTCTAAGTTTTTCGGTTATTGTTAAAACCAAATCAGTCGCCGTTAAACCATCATTCAATTTTCCAACTAATTTAACTCCTACTACCTCAGGTAATTTTAGTGAAATTGGTTGTCCAAGCATTACTGCCTCAGCTTCAATTCCTCCCACACCCCAACCCAAAATAGATAAGGCATTAACCATTGTTGTGTGACTATCTGTGCCTACAACTGAATCGAAGAATAGTAGATTATTTTTTTCAGCAACAACATCTGAAATATACTCAATATTTATCTGATGACAAATTCCTGAACCTGGAGGGAATAAAGTAAAATTTTGCAAAGATTTTTGTGCCCACTTTAGGATCTCATATCTTTCTTTATTTTTAACAAATTCATTTTTAACATTAATTGTTATTGATTTTTTTTGAGAAGAGCTATCAACAGATATTGAATGATCAATTACTAAACTTACGGGTACGATTGGGTTTATCAGCTCTGGATCTTTTTTTTTTTCTGCCATTCTATCTCTCATAGCTGCTAAATCGGCTATTGCCGGTACTCCCGTGTAATCTTGCATTAAAACTCTTGAGGGAAAGAAAAAAATTTCCTTACCATATTTAAAACAAAATAGATTTTTTAAAATTTTTCTATCAATTTTTTTTTGTCTTAATAAATTCTCTAGTAAAATTTTGTATGTGTAGGGAAGTTTTTTTAAGTCGAAACCAAATTCTTTCGACACTTTATTCAGATTAAAAAAAACATATTTTTTTTTATCTATTAAAATTGTATCTAAAAAATTATTTGTTTTTTTACTCATACCTTATTCCAAATTATTGATATATTATCCAAGAAATAAAATGTTAGAAGTTAAATCAATATATTTGAATAGAAATAAAAAGCAAATTTTAAGTAACTTCAGTTTAATTTTAAAAAAAAAAACAATGGTTTTACTTTTAGGTGAAAACGGAGCTGGAAAGTCTAGCTTGTTGGATACTATAGTAGGGTTAATTAAACCTCAATCAGGGGAGGTTCTTTTTGATGGACAAACATTAGAAGAGATTGAAACTCAAAAGAAAAAATATTTTACTTATATTCCTCACGAGATATGTTTGAGAGATAGTTTTTCAATAGCTGAAAATATAGACATTTGGCTAAATTTGCATTCTATAAAATTAAACACTAAACAAATTTCAAAAAAATTAGAGGTTTTTGATCTCCAAAATATAAAAGATCAATTGGTTAGGAATCTATCTCATGGCCAAAAAAAAAAAGTTTCCCTCACTAAACTTCTTTTCTCTAATTCAAAACTATGGATAATGGACGAACCTATAAATGGATTAGATAAAAAATCAGTACAAATTTTAAATTCTATCTGCACTCAGCACATAAAAGAAGATGGATCTGTATTATTCACTAGTCACATATACCCAAAATTTAAAATCACTAAGAAGGTACTTTTAAAAAAATTTTGTAACAAAAAACTTTATAAGAATTCTTTCGATAGTTGGGGAAAATTATGAAAAATTTTGAGATTTTAGTAAAAAGAGAACTAAAAATTTTGTTTGTTAGTGTGAAACACATTTTATCTTATTCAAGCTTTTTTTTGTTAGTTTTCCTATTATTCGCCTTTTCAGTAGGACCTAATCTAAAAATATTATCTTCAATTTATCTTCCGATTTTATTTATGATCATTTTGTTTTCACTTATTTTAACTTCCGAGAACTTTATAGATGAAGATTTTAAAAATGGTTGTTTTAAAGAGCTTCAATTTCTTGGCTTTTCTCCAGAACAAATTTTTCTAGCCAAGAGTTTTTCAATGTTTTCATCAATAATTTTTTCCAACTTTTTTTTAATTCCCCTAACTTCTCTTTTATTTGGAATTAATTTTTCTGCCACAATCACTGTTTTTTATATATTTTTACTATCGTCGCCTACGTTGGTCCTTTTATCATTGATTTCTGCATTATTTTCCTTGCAAATAAAAAGAAATAAATTTATCCAATTCATCATTGTAATGCCTTTTTTTATCCCAATAGTAATATTTGCTTCCTCAACTGACATTTTCAATTATGAAAATTCTAATAACGAAAATTTTTTGATTTTATTTGGATTTTTTTTAATTACATTACCAATATCAATAATTATTGGAAAACTTTTAATTAAAGAAACAAATCAATAGATAAATAAATGTTTACAAAATTCGCCAATCCTAATTATTTCCTAAAAATATCCGATAAAATTTATTATCCATGTTTTTTATCAAGTATTGTTTTATTTTTTATTTCTTTGTATTTTTCGTTCTTTGCAAGTCCACCTGATTATCTTCAAGGGGAAACAGTCAGAATAATGTATGTTCATGTTCCCTGTGCCTGGTTGTCACTTTCTACCTACTCAATAATGGCAATTTGTAGTTTCTTTTCTATTGTATTTAAACACACATTGGCCGACATAATTGCAAGAGCGTGTGCCCCCGTAGGTGCTTGCTTTACATTGGCTACTTTAATAACAGGTTCTATCTGGGGAAAGCCTACATGGGGAACATGGTGGGTTTGGGATGCAAGACTTACGTCTGAACTAGTTTTATTTTTTATATATTTAGGGCACATTTTTATTTCAAATGCATATGACGATAGAAGGAAAGGCGACAGAAACGCTGCGATTTTAACCCTTGTTGGTATTGTAAATTTACCAATTATTAAGTGGTCTGTTGATTGGTGGAATACTCTTCACCAACCAGCAAGCATATCGAAGTTTAGTTCTCCATCAATAGATGACAGCATGCTTATTCCATTATTTTTAATGTTTTTTTCTTTTTTGTTATTTTTTACATCTTTACTTATCTTAAGAATAAAAAGTGAAATTGTAGTAAGAAAAATTGAAATTATAGAACTTAATAATAACTAAATATGGAATATTTCATAAATTTCTTAATTTCTGATAAACATTTTTATTATGTTTTCTCTTCTTATTTCATTGTTTTTTTTCTACTAATACTTATTTTTTTACAAACATCTATAAAACTCAGAAAGCTTGAAAAGAAATTAAACAGTAAATTAAGAAATGAAACCAAAGACTAAAAGATTAATAACCTTAAGTTCATCCCTTTTTTTATTTGGAGTTGGATGTATAATACTTTTTTACAACCTTAGGGGAAATCTCGTTTTTTTCTACTCACCGACAGAGCTTTTAGAGAAAAGTGATGTTAATTCACAAAAAGTTCGACTAGGTGGGATGGTAAAAAAGGAGAGTATATTTAAAGAGATGGTTTTGCAGGATAATTTCAAGATTCAAAAAATTACTTTTGTTATTACTGATTTTGAAAATGAGATTCAGGTAAACTACAAAGGAATTCTACCCGATCTTTTTAAGGAAGGTCAGGGCGTTGTTGTTGAAGGTAACTATGAAGACAATTTATTTAATGCTATAAATGTATTAGCTAAACATGATGAGAATTATATGCCGCCAGAGTTAAAAGACCTCAATCTTGAAGCGAGTAACTAGTAACATGGTAGCTGAATTTGGTATTTATTTTTTAATTTTAACTCTGGTTTTCTCGAGCTTTGGCTTCTTACAACCAATACTTTCTAACATCAATAAAAACATTCTTTTATTTTCACAAGAAAAACTTAGTGTTTTAATTTTTACTTTTACACTTTTGTCATTTTTTTGTTTGGCATACTCTTTTATAATATCAGACTTCTCTCTAAATGTTGTGGTGAATAATTCAAATACTCAACTTCCAATTATTTATAAAATAACTGGTGTTTGGGGAAATCATGAAGGCTCGATACTTTTGTGGCTTCTTGTAATGACTTTTTTCGGTTTTTTATTCTCAATTCAAAACATAAAAAACAAGGACATAAAAATTAAAACACTTTACGTCCAAAACACCTTAATTTTTTTAATAGGTTTATTTATAGTTCTAACATCAAACCCTTTTGAAAGAAGTTTTCCCCCAGAAATTGAAGGATCAGACTTAAATCCACTACTTCAAGATCCTGGTTTAATAATTCACCCACCGCTTTTGTATCTTGGATATGTTGGATTTTCGATAGTATACTCAATTTCTTTGGCTGTGCTCCTTTTTAAAATCAAAAAAGATGATTTTGTAAATGTGTTAAGACCATGGGTTTTTGCCTCATGGACTTTTTTAACTTTAGGTATTGGGCTTGGAAGCTGGTGGGCTTATTATGAATTGGGCTGGGGAGGATTTTGGTTTTGGGATCCAGTAGAAAATGCTTCTCTACTTCCATGGCTTACAGCATCAGCTCTTCTTCACACAATTCTTATTTCTAGTAAAAGAAAATTACTTTTAAAATGGACTCTTTTACTTTCAATAATAACTTTTACTTTAAGCCTTCTTGGAACTTTCTTAGTGAGATCAGGAGTTTTGATCTCAGTTCATGCATTTGCAAACGATCCTTCCAGAGGGTTATTCATTTTACTTTTATTGCTATTAGTAACAGGTGCAGGATTATTTTTTTACATTAAAAGTGGAAGTTTTTTTCCCAAAAAAAATAACATCAATCTAATTTCAAAAGAAGGTGCAATATCATTAAATAATATATTTATGCTCACACTGAGTTTTACAATTTTGCTAGGCACAGTATATCCACTATTTTCTGGAGTAATTTTTAATACTAAGATTTCAGTAGGTGCTCCATTTTTTAATTCTATACTAGCCCCAATAATCTTCCCACTGGTTATAGGGATGATTTTCGGACCTTTTCTTAAATGGGGAAATGATGACTTTTTTAATCTAATAAATAGATTAAAAGTTCTGCTATTTATCTTTTTCATTGTTGCTTTGTTTGTATGGTACTTGAATTTTGGTGGCCCAATCTTATCGATAATTTTTTTCATTTTTTCATCATGGATTGTAACTAGTTCTTTATTTGAATTTACAAAGTTTATTTCACTTAAACCTAAATTAACCTTCAAAAAGGTACCGTTAAAAAATCTTTCACAACTTACAGCTCACATTGGTATTGGACTGTTGATTATTGGTGCGACAGGAACATCAATTCTAAAAAAAGAAAAAATCCAATTTCAGGATCCTAATCAAATTATCTCAATATCTAAATTTGATGTTAAGTTCATGGGGGTTAATAACGTTGAAGGCCCAAACTACATTAGTGAGATGGGGGAGTTTAAAATTTATCAAAATGGAGAATATATAAAGTCTCTTTATCCTGAAAGAAGGTTTTACAATTCCTCTGACCAGATTACAACAGAGGCGGCGATATATTCTACCATATTTGGTGATCTTTATATTGCAATAGGAGATAAAAATTCGTTAAATGATAGTCAATCTTGGACTACAAGAATTTGGTTTAACCCATTTACATTGTGGATTTGGATTGGTGTTTTTCTTTTAAGTTTGGGTGGTGCTTTATCTCTTATCAAAACCTTAAGGATTAAAAATTGAAGTACTTTTTCCTTGTTATCTCTCTAGCACTATTATCATTTTTTTTTTACAAGGGATTAGAGAAAGATCCATCAATAATTCCATCTAACTTGATCAAAAAAGAAATTCCAGATTTTAAATTAAATAAAACTAAACTTTTTCCGTTTTTTGAAAAATCAGATTTATTGGAAAGCAAGGACTTAAAGATGGTCAATTTTTTTGCCTCCTGGTGTCCTCCTTGTAAAATAGAGCATCCTAATTTAATAAAATTATCAGAAAAATTTCCAATTTATGGTATTGCTAAAAAAGATAGTGATAATAAAATTTATAACTGGTTGAAGAAGTCAGGAAACCCGTTTAAAGCAATAGGTTTGGACAATGATGGTTCTGCCAGTATTAATTGGGGAGTTTATGGCCTACCCGAAACATTTCTTATTAGCGGTGATGGAAAAATTTTATACAAACACGTTGGACCAATAACTAAAAAAGATTTAAGTAAAATTTTTAAAATTCTAGCAAGAGAATGAAGCTTTTTATTACAATTTTTTTTTTAATTTTTAATGCTGACCTTTCAAAATCTGTCGAACCTGATGAAATCTTAGAAAATACAGAACTAGAAGAGATAGCAAGAGAAATAGGAAGAAATTTAAGATGTCTTGTTTGTCAAAATGAAGATATTGAAAATTCAAATGCTGATATTGCAAAGGATTTGAGGCTACTAGTAAGGAAAAAACTTACTGAGGGAGAAAGCAAAAAAGAAATTATCTCTTTTGTTCATTCACGCTATGGAGATTTTGTTTTATTTTCCCCACCCTTTAGATATGACACATTAGGGTTATGGATTTTTCCTTTGATATTTTTTATATATCTTTCATATCTTTTTTTCAGGAGAAGGGATTAATGGGAATTTTTATATTTCTGGTAATTTTAACAATTTTTTTTTCAATTTTTTATTTACTAAGATTTTCAAGAAATAAAAAGTTTTTTTTGTTTTCTTTCTGTTTTATTTTTTTTACAAGTCTAATTATTTACAATTTCAAAGGTAACAAGAATTCATTTTCCTACAGCAATAAACTAGAAAAACAAATAAGAGTGTTATCTAAGGATCCTGAGAAGTTTGCTGATCTAAATCCTAAAGAAATTGTTTTTTTTTTAGAAAATAAACTAAAAAAAAAACCCAATGATTTTGAAGGATGGATGTTATTAGCAAGAACCTGCTTTATATCTGGTCATTTTCAAAAAGCAGATTTACACTATAACAATGCTTTAAAATATTTTCCAAATAATGAAGTTATTTTATACGAATTAGCAATGCTTAAAAAAAATTCAAATCAACTAATGAGTGCCATTTCGATACTTGAAAAAATATACAAAATTAATCCTAAGAATTTTAATTCAATAGAATTAAATCTTGAAATTCTTAAAACTATTAATAACAAAAAACTCTTGAATGCTAAAATTGAGAGATTAAAAAAAGAGAATTTTCTAAAAAAAGAGGAGATAAATTCAATTTTAAAAAAATTGAACCTATGAAAGTTCTAAATTTTTTTTTAATTCAAGTCTGTTGTTTAAATTAAAAAAATTAACTAGTTTTTTTAAATTCTCTCCAACGGAAAATTTTTTTCTACCTAACTTTTTTACTGGTACTATTTTCATAATGGAATTTGTTAAAAACATTTGGTCAAAACTACCTAGGATTTTCTTGTTGACTTTAGAAATTTCAATTCTTTTAAAGAAGTTTTTTGCTTTTTCAATCACCACCTGTCTTAAAATTCCGTTGATACCTGTTTTTTCAATAGGCGGTGTAATCAGGATATCTCCCTTAACAAAAAAAATATTTGTCATAGTTCCCTCTACTAAATTAGTATCTTCATCAAGAATAATTCCCTCAAAAAATTCATCCTCCCATTCTGATCGTGCTAATACAGAATCAAGCCTGTTCATGTGTTTTAAACCAAACAGCCTGTTGTGTGAATAGAGTTTATTTTTACAAAATCTAACTTTTACACCATCTTCATAAACTAATGGATTAAATTTTGGTTTTGGAAATGATAAAAAAGCAATCGTAGGTTTCATATTATTATCAAATTTATATCCCCTTCCACCAACTCCTCTGGTGATGATTAGTTTTAAAATACCTTCTTGTAAAGACGCATTAAAAAATGATCTTTGTAAGATTTTTTCTCTTTGCTTCAACAAATCGATTGAATTTGGAAGTTTTATTTTCATTAAATCACATCCTTTTTTTATTCTGTCGTAATGTTTTTCCCAGAATTCAACTTTTAAATTTGGTCTCACAACACCACCCAAGTGTTTCCATAACATAGTTTCGAAAAAACCATCACCATAAGCAAAGCCTCTATCTAATATAGAAATATTGTGTGTGAATTCATTATTTACTAAAGAGATAAAATCAGACATCATCAAAGGCTTTTAAGGCATTAAGCATTCCGTTGGCTTTAGCCTCAGTTTCAAGTGTTTCGGCTTCTGGTGCTGAATCTGCAACGATCCCACCACCTGCCCTAAAATATAAGTTATTATTTTCCAACAACATAGATCTAATTAAAATATTTACATCCATGTTTCCTGAATGTGTTATATAACCAAAAGAGCCAGTGTATGGTCCTCTTCCTATTTTCTCAAGTTCACCAAGGATTTCCATACATCTAACCTTTGGACAACCAGTAATTGTTCCACCAGGAAAAACTGATGAAATTACTTTACCAGGACTTACATTTTTAATTTTTTGACCACAAACATTGGAAACAATATGATGAACATGTGCATATGATTCAATAGTCATCATTTCATTTACTTTCACAGACCCCGGCTCACAAATTTTTGATATATCATTTCTTTCTAAATCAACTAACATAAGGTGCTCAGCTTTTTCCTTATCAGAATTAATTAGTTCATTAGAAAGTTCTATATCATGTAAACCTGAACTTCCTCTAGGCCTAGTACCTGCAATAGGTCTAGTTTCTAAAAAATTGTCATTAACAGATACCAGTCTTTCGGGAGAAGAACTTATAATGAAGCTGTTGTTATAATTTACTAAACCAGAAAAAGGTGAAGGATTTTTAATTCTTAATTGTTTGTAAATATCAACGGCCTTAATTCCATTATCGACTTTATAATTCCAAAGTCTTGACAAATTTGCTTGAAATATCTCTCCTTGAAATATGTACTCGATACACTTCCTAACCTGAGATTGGTGCTCTTGTTCCGATCCTTTATTTAATAATTCTATATTTCCAATTGAAGTATTTTTGACTTTGATCATTTGGTCAAAATCCGTCTCGATATCTTTACAAATTGTTTTAAATTTTTCTGTATCCTCTGAGACTAAGAAAATTTCGTTGTCAACGTGGTCAAATATTAACGCTGTTTTAACTCTACTTGCAAAAGCAGTTGGTAATTCAAAAGGAGAGTCAGGAGTATTTAATGTAGGTTCAATTTCCTTAGATAGCTCATATCCAAAATAAACAAACCATCCTCCAACAAAAGGTAATTTTTTTTCTTTCCAAACTAATTTGTCTTGATCAATCTTATTTCTCAACCAATGCCTATCAAATTCAGATAAAAAATTATTTGTATTTTTTTCAACAGAGAACTCCGGTTTATAAAACAATATTGAATACCTATTTTTTAAATTACCTCGTGAGGAACTTTCAAGAAGATAAGGATATTTTTTTATATCTAAGTATTGCAGACTTAATAAATCAAAAGATTTATAAAATTCGCTTTTATAAACTTTAAACGCCCAACCCTTACCAAAAAAAATATTATTCATGGTGTTCCTTAAAATTACTTGTTTTTTTTTTATTTATAACAATAATTACTAAAGAGGGAAATATGTATCACACAGTTGTAATTGGAGGTGGTTGCTTAGGTGCGGCCACAGCAATATCTCTTCAACGAAAGTTGAATGAAATTGGTAAAGGAGAAAAGGTATGTCTTTTAGACAAGGCCGTATTGTGTGCAGCTGAATCATCACGGCACTCAGGTATCGTAAGATCAGCAAATGCCGATCCTGATGCTTCAGTAATGGCTTCAATAAGCTCCAACATGTGGAAAAATTTAGAGAAACATTGGGGAAAAAATATGGAAATCGACCCCTTTGGAGCTATATGGATAGCTAAAAAAAATTCCGATGGCGAAAACCCAGCGTGGAATGATTTGTCTGAAAGAATGAAAAAAATTGAATTGATCTTTGAAGAAATTTCCCCAGAATCAGCAATAGAAAAATGTGGAGACACTTTAATTATCGACAAAGATGAATCATATTATTATGAACCAGATGCGTTTCAACTAGATCCAAGTATTCTTCGTTCCGTTTTATACGATGCTATAGATGAAAATGGTGTGGAACTTTTTGAAAAGACTGAAGTTGATGCTATAATTACCAATGGGAACAAAATTGTTTCATGTACAACAAACAATGGAAAATTTGACGCAAAGAATTTTGTCAATGCAACAGGAGCATGGAGCGCGCAATTGTTTTCAAAAATCGGGTTAAAGATACCAGTTACCATCGAACCAGTTTCAGTAGTTAACTGGATGGAAAGTCCTAGACAAATTAAATATGAATATCCAATTATCGCTGATTATACAAACCTTTGTTATTTCAGGTCTTGGCGAGGAAATAAAATGCACGCTCATCAACCACGAAAAAGGTCTGTCTATGAGATAGCAAAAAATTTTTTAAATGATCTATGCGCCGTTAATGGCGGAGAGTATCTTAACGAGCCAATGAACCAGTCACTGGCCTATAATCAAATTAAAAATTACGAAGACATCTCAAAAAAAAGATTTTCTAACATAGATAAAACTGTTTATGCTTCAGGATATAGATCATTTTTTGATATAACGCCTGATTTAAGATTTATACTTGGCAAAGATTCCAAAATAAATAACCTATTTCATAATTTAGGCTCCGGTCAAGCCATGAAGTATTCTCCAGTTTTAGGTGAATCTGTCGCTGAGGAGGTAATCGGTGAAAGGAAAATTAGCAAAATGTTTAATTATTCAAAGTTCAATATCGATAGATTTGGTGAAGATTACATGCAAAAATTTTGGAACTTAGTTAATGGTGAAGAAAACACACTTCACCGTCAAGGTAAAAACACACTTTAACCGTCATCACCTTTAGTTAACGATGTCATAACGTTAAGATTTCTCCAAAAGTCCTCACTTTTGACATTTATATCATTCAATCTTATGAGTAGACTTCTTAAGATAGCCCTTAAGACAGGATCTGCGGTCTTAATCTTCTCCTTTAAAGTTTTTTCGCTGATAGGATATAAAACACAACTTGTAGCCGCTTCAGCTGTTATTGACCTTGACTCATCAAGTGAGGGTCCTCTTTCACCAAAAATTTCACCTTCACCAATTTGACCAAGTAATAAACCGCCTGGGGAATATATATTTACTTTACCTACATGCACATAATAAGCAAAATCAGCTTTGTCTCCTTTTGCATAAATTTTACTACCCTTATTAAATTTTAATTGGTTAAGTCCAAATTTTGTAGTCGCCATAATTTAATCTACTTATAAGTTTTTACTCTCTCAATGTATCGTCTTGAACTAGAATTATTTGATTTAAACATTCTACTAAAAAAACCTTTCGATTTAAAGTTATATGATGCGCAATCTGTAAAACCAATTTCATTTTTTTTTTCACTCAATGTTAGTTTTAAAATTTGATCAAGATTTGATTTAACTATTTCAGAAAAAGTTTTAGACGAATAAATTTTATCTTTTATCAGGAAGACAGGAATATTTGCTGGAACGCACTTCTTTAATAAATTATAAAATACTTCCATCAAATATTCATCCCAATTTAACCTATAACTTCTAAAAAAATAATTTGAAATAAATTGGTTATTTTCTATAAAAACATGAAGCCTTTTTTTTATTTCCTTAGTGGGCAACCCTTCGTTTTTGAAATATTTTTTCTTTTCCGTTCGAACAGATCTAAAAAAGCTTTCAAAATTTTTTGAGTTTACTGCTTTTACAATGAGATAGCATATTTGAGACCTACCAAAAATTTCTAGGTCTTTTTTTTTAAAAATATTTTCAATTCCAATTTTTTTTTTAAGAAAAATATTGAATTTTTCACTTAGATCAAAGAAAACAGTGGGACTATCATTTACGATAAAAAATTTTGCATATATTGCTAAAAATTCAACGTCAATTCTATTCCACCAGCATCCCTCAATTTTAAATTTTTTAAATGGTGTTCCTTGAAAAATATAATTAGCATTTGAAGCAGTTTTTGAAATAATTATTTTTTTATTATCATGTCTATTTATAAATTGTTCTTCCAGTAGTGGAATGTCGATAATTGTCTTGGAAATTAATTCGTTATAGTTGAAGATTATTTCTTTAACTTCTTGTGTCTCAAAATCATCAGAATATTCAATCTTTTTTCTTCCGTCAGTTTTAATCAAATACTCCCTTAAAGGGTGATTGATTTTTATTTTTGTAGGTAATTTGATATTTTTAAATAAATTAATTAGTTTATCCGAAGCTTTAATTCTTGATAACCTGCTTTTTTTTCTTATTGAATCAAAAAAGCCAGGATAAAACTGGATATAATTTTCTTTTTTTAGAAAATTTATAACTCTTATTGTGTATGAAGATATTTTGTTTGGATTATATCTTGAGTTAGATAAGTAGCCTCTTTTTGACATAGAAACTGAAAGCATTTGATTATTAGATTCAAGCCAACAATAAAAAAGCTCTAAAATTAAGAATTTTAGATGTTTATCAAAAATTAAATTTTTTTCTTTTTCATAATTTATTTCTTTTAAAACAAAATTAATAAATTCTACTTCTAAATTTATTTGAACATCTATTGGCCTAGAAAAATTAAAATCTATTTGATCATCTGTTTTTTTCATATTATAAAATTAGGTCTTTAACTATGTACTTTTTTGACTTTTTTGCTTACATCATATATCAAATACTTCAACTTTATAAGTATGCGGTAATCATATATGTTATTTTAAGTATGCTAGTCTCATTTAATGTTATCAATTACAATAACAAACTTGTATCAATAATAATGGATTGTCTATACAAACTTACCGAACCCTTACTAAAAAGGATAAGGAAGTTCTTACCAAATTTTGGAGCAATTGATTTATCTCCAGTCTTACTAATAATACTTATTGAAGCTTTACAATTTGTTATGACAAAGTATGGTTTATAGAATGAACGAAAAAATAATTGATGGAAAAAAAGTTTCCGCTGAAATCAGAGAAAAAATAAAAAAATTTGGTGATATTTTAATAAAGGAATCAAATAGAACACCAGGACTTGCGGTTGTGCTAGTTGGGGAGAACCCTGCAAGTAGAGTATATGTAAAAAATAAAATTGAAAAAACCAAAGAGGTAGGTTTTAACTCTATTGAACATAGACTTGATGAAAATGTATCCGAAGAAGAACTCTTATCTGTTGTAAACAAGTTGAATGACGACGATGAAGTTCAAGGAATCTTAGTTCAGCTCCCCCTTCCAAAACATATCAATGCCGACCTAGTTTTGGACACAATAAAGCCAGTAAAAGACGTTGATGGCTTTCACGCAGAAAATGTAGGTAAGTTGTGGTCTGGTCTTAACTCTCTTGTCCCGTGCACACCTTTGGGTTGTAGTATATTATTAAAAAAATTAAACCCTGATCTTTCTGGTAAGAATGCTGTAATTATTGGCAGATCAAACATAGTTGGAAAACCGATGGCAGCTTTGCTATTAGGAATGAATGCCACAGTGACAATAGCTCACTCAAGAACAAAAAATATAGAAGAACTAGTAAAATCTGCCGATATTCTTGTTGCTGCTGTAGGTATTCCAGAAATGGTTAAAGGAAACTGGGTAAAAAAAGGAGCTGTTGTTATTGATGTTGGTATTAACAGAATAGACAGAGATGGGAAAAAAATTTTAGTTGGAGATGTTGATTATGATGAGTGCATTGAAAATTCGTCAAAAATAACACCTGTGCCTGGTGGCGTCGGGCCAATGACAATTGCTTGTCTGTTGTTAAATACTTTATTCACCTCTTATGAACAGTTTGGAGTGGCACCTATCAAGTTAAGTGATATTTTTGAGTAACTTCAATCTAAGTGCATTGAGCTTTATAAAACCTTCTGCATCTTTTTGATCATAAACGCTGTCCTCCTCAAAAGTTGCCATTTCAGTTGAATACAAACTTGAATCTGATTTTCGTCCTAAGATGGTAACATTTCCTTTGTAAATTTTTAGCCTTACAACGCCGTTAACATTTTTTTGACTTTTATCTATCATAGCCTGAAGCATTTCTCTTTCTGGAGAGAACCAAAAACCGTTATATATCAGTTCTGCATATCTGGGCATAATTTCATCTTTTAAATGGGCAGCAGCTTTATCAAGCGTTATACTTTCAACAGCTCTTCTTGCCGCTAAAAGAATCGAGCCTCCAGGAGTTTCATATACACCTCTAGATTTCATTCCTACAAATCTATTTTCCACTAAATCCAACCTCCCGATGCCATTTTTTCCCCCAATATCATTTAAATATTGAAATATTTCTGTGGGTGACTTCTTTTCATTATCTATTTTTATTGGATCACCATTCAAAAACTCTATTTGAATTTCGACTGGCTCATTTGGTGCTACCTCTGGTGATACGGATCTTGAAAACATAGACTCGTCAGGTGGTATCCAAGGATCCTCCAAAAATTTTCCCTCATATGAAGTATGAAGTATATTTGCATCCATTGAATAGGGTGGTTCATTTTCCTTATCTTTTGAAAATGAAATATCATTGTTGTTTGCATACTCAATTAAATCTTGTCTAGATTTCAAGCTCCACTCTCTCCAGGGGGCTATAACTTTTATTTTAGGATTGAGCGCATAATAAGCCAATTCAAATCTAATTTGGTCATTACCTTTTCCAGTTGCACCATGAGATACAAAATTTGCTCCAACTTTTTCCGCAATTTGAATTTGTTTTTTTGCTATCAGTGGTCGTGCTATAGATGTTCCTAAAAGATACTGACCTTCATAAAGAGTGTTTGCCCTAAACATTGGAAATACATATTCTTCAATAAATTCATTGGTTAAATCTTCAATAAAAATTTCTTTAATGCCAAAACTTTTAGCTTTGTCTCTCGCCTCTTGAATTTCAATACCTTGACCTATATCTGCTGTAAATGTAACTACTTCAAAGTTCTTTTCATTTTGAAGCCATTTAAGAATTATAGATGTATCTAGACCACCTGAAAAGGCTAAGACTATTTTTTCTTTTTTGGTCATTATTTATTTTTTTTTATTACATGCTTCATTAATTTTTTGATAAGCCTTGCTAAATCCAATAAGGGAATACGTATCATTTGTAATTGTACCCCTTGATGATGTTCCAACTACTTTCATCTTCATTGAATTTTTTAAGAATTTTACAATTTTATCATCTTCGCTTGGACTAAAACTCCATGCTCTTGAACCAGAAGTGAATAACTGAAATTTCATATCTCCTATAGTCACATCCGGATTGCTATTTGGCTGAAAATTATATCCAGCCACTATACTAAACTCATTCCATTTATTCTGACCAGGAAGATGTGTTACAATTGCAAAAATATCTCCTCGACGTGAATAATTTCCTTCAGCTTTCTTTGGTTTTGATACAGCCATGCAAGCAAGGTTTTTACCTTCTCCTTCTGCAAACGCTGTCCAATCATTAAATTTTGCCAGCTCTTTTGACTCTAATTTAAAAAAAAATAATAAAATTGATAAAATTACAATTTTATAAAAAGAATTTGATCGTAAAAAAATCATTATTTTTATTGACATAATTGAAACTAAATTGCAAGAAACTAAAGAGGAAATTGAAAAAAAATATGTACCCTGTTGCGCTACTAGTATCCTCATGTTTTTTATTTTCGATTTTAGCAGCACTCATCAAATTTGTTGCAGAATATATCAACCCAATTCAACAGTCTTTTTTTAGAAATTTTTTAGGTATTTTAATTTTAGCACCTTTTTTTTTAAGTCAGAAACCTTTTGTAAAATATAAATCAAACATAGGTCTTTTAGTCCTCAGAGGAATTTTTGGCGGAATGACAATGATCTTATTATTTACAGCTTATACCCTAATTCCATTATCTCAGGCCATGGCAATTAGTTTTAGTACACCATTGTTCATGTATTTTGGTAGCATTATTTTTTTTAAAGAAAAGATTGACTTGTTTAAAACTTTTTTTCTGATAGTTGGATTTTTATTTACAATTTTGATAATAAGACCAGATCTGAAAGTTGAATTAGGTAGTATTTTAGCTGTTGTTTCAGCGATCACTCATGCAGTTGCTGGTCTCCTTGTTAAAAGATTATCAAATGATGAAAATGTTCTTACTTTAATGTTTAGTATGGTGGTTTTAATGGCTCCTATCACCTTTATTCCGTCAGTGTATGTATGGGACGAGGTAGATTCTTTTTTTATTCTAGCACTATTGTTCTCACTTGCTGTAATAGCAACCTTAGGGAATTACTTTTGGACAAAAGCTATAAGTCTATCTAAACTAACGAATTTAATGCCATTTGATTTCACAAAACTTATTTTTTCCACTATTCTTGGGTTTTTTTTTTTCCAAGAAAAAATTGATTTAATTACTTCAATTTGTGGAATTGGATTAATAGTTTGTAATTCATTTATTGCTGGAAAAATTAAAAATGAAAAAGCTTAGTATTTATAATCAAGTAATAAGTTGTGCGTTTTTTTCACTCCTAGGCCTTCAAGTAAAATTGCTATTGGATATAACTAATATAGAGAGTATAGTTTTTTTTAGATCTTTTATTGGATTAGTTTTAATTTTAATAATTTCTACAACCCTAAAAAAAGGTATTAAAATTGTCAAAACATCCAATATTAAAATACATATTTTAAGATCCATTTTTGGAACTATGGCAATGTATTTTGGATATCGTTCCTTGAGTTATATTTCTTTATCTGAAGCAACCTCAATTGGGTTTACCAAAGTTTTTTTTACAAGCATCCTTGCTTTTTTTTTTCTTAAAGAAAAATTAAATTTATTTTCCTTAATTTTAGTTTTTACAGGTTTTTTTGGAGTTTATTTAATTGCATTACCAACACAAACTTCTAATCTAATCGGTTTATACATGAGTATTTTTTCTGCTCTGTGTGTTGCGGGAGGAATAATATCTATTTCATTTTTAGCAAAACTTGAAAACACACTAACTGTAATGATTTATCATTCCTTTTTTTCAACAATTGTTTTTCTGGTTTTTTTTTTAAACAAAATTGAATTTAATTTATACCATAATTTTCTAAGTATAATTTTATTAACAATTACAGCACTAGCTGGTCAATACTTTAATTCAGAATCATACAGATACGGAAAAACCAATAGTGTAATTATACTAGGTTATAGCAGAATAGTTTTTTCTACATTGTTAGGTTTTTTTTTTCTAGGAGAAAAAATTAGCATAATTACCATTTTGGGTATCTTAGTTATTGCTTTGACAACTTATTTTGTAAAAAAGGATTAGCCTTTTAAGGACAAGGAAATGGGTTTTCGTTGCTAATTTTTTCAATTTCTTCAAGTATCTCACTTGACAATCTAATACTAAAACTCTCAATATTTTCTTTGAGCTGATCTATATTAGTTGCTCCAATTATGTTGCTTGTTAAAAAATCTCTGGAATTTACAAAAGCTAAAGCCATTTGGGTGGGGCTTATATCAAATTTTTTTGCTAGGTCATTAAATTTTTCAGAATATTTTAAACCCTTTGGTTTTGTATATCTTGTAAACATTTCTCCAAACAAAGTGAGTCTTGCTCCGTCAGGTTTTGAGCCATTATCATATTTTCCCGTTAACATTCCAAATGCTAATGGTGAATAAGCCAGCAAACCACACTTTTCTCTCATTGAAATTTCTGCCAAACCCACTTCGTAGCTTCTATTCAAAAGGGAATAAGGGTTTTGAATTGAAACAACTTTTGGAAAGTTTAAGCGCTCAGCACACGAAATAAATTTCATAACACCCCAAGGTGTTTCGTTAGATAAACCAACATATCTAACTTTTCCAGATTTTACCAAATCTGATAAAATTTCAAGTTGATCTTCTATTTCAACATATTCGTCATCATTTTGGTGTTTATATGAGAGTTGTCCAAAAAAATTCGATTTTCTATCTGGCCAATGCAGTTGATAAAGGTCAATATAATCAGTTTTTAATCGCTTTAGGCTTCCTTCAACTGCTAAATTTATTTGTTCCCTATTAAGTCTAGTTTCTTTATTTCTAAACCATTTCATTCCGGATCTACCTGTAACTTTTGTAGCTAATATAACTTTATCCCTACACTTACGATCTTCTAACCAATCTCCAATAATTTTTTCAGTAGAGCCCCATGTTTCTTTCCGCGGTGGAACAGAATATAATTCTGCAGTATCAAAAAAATTTACTCCATAGTCCATAGCACAATCCATTTGAGCGAATGCCTCCTCTTGATTGTTTTGCTCGCCCCAAGTCATCGTACCTAAACAAATTACACTTACATTAATGTCTGTATTTCCTAACTTTCTATATTCCATAATTATAAATAATTTTCTTGATTTTAAAAAATTGTAACATATTTTTACTATTAAATAATAATAGTATATTATTAAGAGAAATAAACCTTTTACAAATAGGAGAAAAAATGGCTTACGACTATGATAGAAATGTCAGATCAAGAGCAACGTCCACTGAAATAGATTTAGGCTTGAAAGCTTACATGAATAAAGTTTATTCGTTTATGGCGGTAGGTCTAGCTTTAACAGGCGTAATAGCGCATCTTACATCGAAATTGGCTTTCGATTTCTCAACTAATTCTATGACATCATTTGGTGCAGCAATTTATGCTTCACCTCTTGCTTTCATTATAATGTTATCACCATTGGCTTTCATATTAGCTCTAAACTTTGGTATTGCAAAAATGAAAGAGAGCACAGTTCAAATCCTATTTTGGGCTTTTGCAGGTGTTATGGGTCTATCCTTATCTTCAATTTTTATCCAATATACCGGTGAATCTGTTGCTAGGGTGTTTTTCATCTCAGCAGGTGCTTTTGGAGGTTTAAGTCTTTATGGCTACACCACCAAGAAAGATCTTTCTGGATGGGGATCTTTCCTATTTATTGGACTTATTGGGATTTTACTTGCGTCAATTGTTAACATATTTCTTGGTAGTACTGGTTTGCAATTTGCAATATCTGTAATTGGTGTTTTAGTATTCGCTGGGCTAACAGCATACGATACACAAAGAATCAAGGCTATGTATTTTGACGGTACTGGTAACGAAGGTAAAAAAGCAATAATGGGTGCTCTAACTCTATACTTAGATTTTATTAATCTATTTATAATGCTAATCCAGTTATTTGGGCAACGTCGTTAACAATTTCTAATGAGTGGTTACTTAACTGTAACCACTCAAACCTAATATTTTGAAATCTTTATTAGCAATAACCATTCTTCTCGTCACTTTTCTGGAAGCCAAAAGCACCGAACTCAATGACATATTTTTCAATGTATACAGAAATGGTTCAAAAATTGGATACCACAAAATTAATTTTAGTAATGACAATAATTCAATTAACCCATTTGTTGAAATAAAATTTGAAGTAACCTTCCTTGGCTTCACTGTTTACAATTATTTTCACCAAAATAATGAAAACTGGTTAAATAATTCTTTGGTTCAATTAAAGTCTAAAACTAACAAAGATGGTGAAAATTTATTTTGCAATGCAAAGAAAATTAACAATAGCATTTCTTTAGATGGCACAAATAATAAAGAAAAGACCAATAGCATGATTCTACCTACAAGTTATTGGAATTACGATTTGGTTAAAGATAAAAAAAATAAAACAGTTTTAAATACTCAAGATTGTAGTTTTATCGACTTTAAGATTAATTACCTTGGAGAAGATAGTATCTACAACAACGAAATGTTAGCCGAGCACTATAAATTAACTGGTAAAGAAATTACTGGCGATGATGTAGATATCGATATTTGGTATAGAGATTCTCAATGGGTTAAAATGATATTTTATAAGGATGGAAGTGAAATTGAATACTTTTTAAAGGATTTCGATAACAATGAATAAAAAAACAGTTTGGCTCACTGGGGGAGGCACAGGAATAGGAAAAGATTTAACCAAACTTTTATGTGATAATGGATTTGACGTAATAATAAGCGGAAGACGAAAAGATAAATTAATCGAGGTTGCAAAGTACAACAAAAAGAAAATTTTCCCATACAAACTCGATGTTAGTAATTTAAAAGAGACCGACATTGTTGCAAAAAAAATAATTAAGAAATTCAAATTTATTGATTTGTTAGTTCTTAATGCTGCAATTTATAGCCCTGGTTCCTTAAAAGAAATATCCCCTATAAATGCTAAAAAAGTTATTGATATTAATTTAACAGGTATCATAAATTGCCTACCAACCATTGTTCATGCGATGAAGAAGAGACAAAAGGGGCATGTTATTTTTGTGTCCTCACCTGCAGGATATAGAGGGATGCCAGGAGCTGGCCTATACGGAGTTACAAAATCAGCCTTAACTTTTTTAGCAGAAACTTTAAAGATAGAACTAGAACAATTCAATATCAAAGTACAAGTAGTTAATCCAGGTTTTATTAAAACTCCAATGACTGATAAAAATACTTTTCCAATGCCATTTTTAATGAGTTCTGAAAAAGCAGCAAAAATAATTTTCTCAAAAATAAATTCAAATATTTTTGAAATCTATTTTCCAAAGATGCTTTTGATACCAATGAAAATACTAAGCTTTCTTCCATATAGGATTTACTTTTATTTAATTAAAAAATTTGTAAAACTGCCAGAATGAAAAGTATTACAAAAGAATACATTAAATCTTTTGAGCAATTAAAACAATCCACGATTTGCAACCTTATAAACTGTTTACACGAAGATTTTGTTTTTATCGATCCGTTTAATAAAATAAAAGGTAAAGAGAGTTTTAGAAAATTATTAAATAAAATGTTTGTCAAAATTAAAAATCCAAGATTTAAAATTTTGAATGTCTTAGAAGAAAAAAATCTTACTCTTATTAAATGGAATTTTGTATATGAGGGTTCTAAGAAGAAATTAAACTTTGATGGAATAAGTGAAATAATAATTAAAAAAAATCTAATTTATAAGCACATTGATTATTGGGACAGTGGGGCAAATGTGTATTCTAATCTACCTATAATTGGTTCAATTTTTAAAAAGATTCACAATGGCTAATCAAGCTTTAAAAAAGTAATTGTTACCACACCAATATTTAATCCCCATTTTTTTACTTCAGCTCGATTAATTAATATACCTTTATCCTGAAGAAACATCCAATCATCAAAGTCAACCAAAATTGTGCTGTCTTTAACTTTGAGATTTAACTTGTACTTCCAATTTAATGCATTACCACTTGATATACCTGTTGCTTTACCGACAACATCTGAAGCTTCCCCTGAATATTTATTGTCACCTAGAATTTTTATGGTCCAAATTCTTGTATCTTTTTCACCATCATCATAAAGAAATTTCTCATCTAAAGTAAGAGTATTTGAATTCAACGTTCCTATAATATCAACCTTAAAAGATCTTTTTAGGTTTCCAAATCTATCATGAAACATTCCCCATGCCTCTGTTTTGCCATTGAAGTATTCTTCAAGTTTAAACTTAGGTTTTTTATCACTAAAATCATTAATATTCATATCGGTTGAACAAGAAGTTATTAAAAGAAAAATTACTATTAAAAATCTCATACTATATTAATCTTCATAAAAAAAAAAATTTCAACCATAAATTTTTTTCTGAATTTTTTTAAGATCCATTTCTGTTATTCTAAAACTCATCAAAATAAATGATGACAAACATTTTAATAAGATTGGTGTTAATGCATAACTACATATTATGAAAATTTTCGTTTCTGGATTAATTTCTTCGTTAGCTTCAAAATTTAAATAACTCAAAATTGAAAATACAAATAAACTAGCTATAGCAAAAGACAATTTATTAAAAAAAGTTATTAAAGAAAATAAAATACCAGAAATATCCTCCTTAAATTTATTAAGATGAACATCACTTAAGTCCGCTTGAATAGAAGGAGGAATTATCAAGTCGGCACCTAGACAAAAACCTGTAATACATGAGATAATAATAAAGAAATGTATATCTCCTTTAGATAGAAACAAAACAAATATAAAGAAAAATGCTGATAGAATTAAAGAAGTAACCCAAGTTCTTTTTTTTCCAAACCTTTTGCTTACATATGTCCAAAAGGGTACACCCAGGATAGCAAACAAAAAATAATAGAAAAGAACCACTTGTCTATCACTGTCGTTACCCCCGAGAACATATGATACATAAAATGAAAATAATATCATTGGAAAAACGTTTGCAAGGCTGTTTATAAACCACGCAAACATTAATCTTACTAACAAGTTATTGTTCTTTAAATTTTTAAAAACACTTTTTAATTCAACATCTTTATTTGTTTTTCGATTATCAGGAATTTTGTTAAGCATAACTATAACTCCAACAAAACCTGAAAAAATTGCTATATAAACAATTAAACTAAGAAGCTCAGCATTACTAAAATTAAAAAACATTGGAAAACCTAAGGAAAAGAAAAGACCAAACAAAATGAAAAGTTCTCTATTCGCACTAAGTTTTGTTCTCAAAAAATAGTCTTTTTCTAAATCGTAACCAATAGACAAATAAGGTATTTGGAATAACGTCCAACCCAAATATAAAACACTTATCCACACAAGTAAGTAAGCGTCATAATCAATTTGTTTTTGTATAAAAAGTTTATAAAGCCCTATTGAACAAAGAACTGAACCCAAAATTATTAAAAGCTTCCTGTTTAAAATTTTTTTATCATTAATCCATCCAACAATGGGATCAGAGGCAATATCAATTATCTTTGCAAGAAATATATATGTTCCGATAATAGCAATATCAAAGTTATGAACCTCAGCGAAAAATGCTGGGAGCATTATCATCACTGGGAAGGTTGGTATTGCAAAAGAGAAGGCTGGTAAAGAATAAAAGATATTTCTTGAAGAAATTTTTTTCACTAGTTCTTTTTAATCAAAAATTGTCCAACATTAATATTTCCTGATTTAAACCCTCCTTCACAATAACCAAGATAATATCTCCACATTCTTCTAAATGTATCATTAAAACCCTCTTTTTTAATATTATCCCAAGAACTCTCAAAAGACTTTGACCACATTTTTAAGGTTTTTGCATAATCATTTCCAAACATTTGTTTTTTTTCAATTGTCAGACCTTTTGATTTTAAAACCTTACTCATTTCTTCAATTGAAGGTAACATCCCTCCAGGAAAAATGTAAGTTTGAATAAAGTCAGGAAATTTTCTATATTTCTTAAAAAATTTGTCCTCTATAGTTATTGTTTGCAGTCCGATAGATCCGTTATGTTTTAAATTACTTCCCAAGACATCAAAGTATTTTGACCAGTATTTTTCCCCTACAGCCTCAAACATTTCAATTGAAACTATTTTATCATAAAGTCCTTTAATCTCTCTATAATCAGTCAGTTTAACATTTACTTTTTCTGTTAATTTTTCTTTATAAACTTTTTCTTTTACTTTTTCATATTGTTTTTTTGATATAGTAATTGCTGTAACATCAGCTGAAAAGTTTTTAGCTAGAAAACACGAAAACCCTCCCCATCCACATCCAATTTCTAGGACTTTATCTTTGTTTTTAATGTCAGTTATTTTCGCCAAATTTCTATACTTATTTAGCTGTGCATCATATAAATCATCAGAACTTTTTTTAAACATACCTGATGAATATGTCATTGATTTGTCAAGCCACTTTTCATAAAAAGAATTACCCAAATCATAATGAAAGGAGATATTTTTTTTGGATCCTGTTTTAGAATTTCTGTTAAGATAGTGCTTTAGTCTTAAGTAGAGGATGATAAACCATTTACCTCTTATATACTTTGAAAACTCGTGAAAGTTCTTTGCACCCCACTCAAGAAAATCTGAGAGGTTTTTCGACTCCCAATTACTTTCAATATAACTTTCTGCCCAACCAAGATCTCCTTTGAGGAAAAAATCATCCAGACATTTTTTATCTAACAGTTTTATTTGGGCTTTAGGTCCAGGAAGATTACCACGATGAGAGAAGATTTTTTTTTTTTCGTAATAAACTTCTATTGACCCAAATTTTCCTTGAGACAAAACGCTAAAAAAAAGATCGGCTTTTGCCTTAAACTCTTGATCCATTTAAAATTATATTCTTGTTATGAAGTTCTTTGGTTTGTTTGGTTTATTTATGTATTTTGCACCTTTTAACCAAAGTTTCAAGGCCTGAATGTAAATTCCAAAGGTTACTTTAAAATTTTGAAACATATTACTAAAAAATAGTGTTAGTAAATTAAATTCTGACATTTTTTTTGAATTCCCAATGAATGATGCCTTGAATACCCTAATATTGTTTACATCGTAAAAGATAAGTAAATTAATAACTTTTTTTTTTATATTGAATTGGATTTTATATTTTCCTTCAGTTTTAAAAAAAGGAGATACGTAAAGTATCTTATTTAAATAATAAACCCCTTTGGTATTTACCTTACATACATAAGCGTGCCTTTCACCAAAAGTATTACTTACTTCAAAAACTATCCTTACGGGAATGTTTTTATAATCATAAATTAAAAAAACTGATATTGGATTAAAGACATACCCAATAGTTCTTGGTAGGCATAAAACTTTTATAGTTTTAATTTCGTTTTTTTTAAAATCTAATTTGCTTGTTAAATATCTGTATAGACATTCAACTTTAGGTTTAACGGGGCCGTGATCCTTATCAAAAAAGGAAAAAAGAGATAATTTATTTTTTTTAAGTAATTTGTATTTCTCTGAAATATTTATATCGAACCAAAAATATGTTACGTTATACTTGAATGAGTGTTTAAAAGGTTTGATCCGTTCATGACTTACAATTCCAGAAAAAAGCAAGTTTTCTTCAAAGTTCGTTGAATTTTTCTTTTTCAAAATCATGTATCCTTCTTGCAACATTCATAGATGAGCTTATACCATCTTCGTGAAAACCATATCCTAAATAAGCGCCGCAAAACCAAATATTATCTCTCCCTTGAATATTATCAATTTCTTTTTGTTTTCTAAATGTTTCGAAATTATAATGTGGATGCTCATATTCAATTATTTTAAATATTTTTTCTTTTTTAGGTTTTTTAAATGGATTTAATGAAACAAAAATGTTTGTATCTGTTTTAAGGTTTTGTAGTTTATTCATCCAATATGTAACTGTTAACTCATTAGCATGTCTAGAATTTTGAAGGTAATTCCAACTTGACCAAACTTTCATATTTTTCGGCATCAAAGATTTATCACTATGAAGATAAACAACATTTTTTTTATAAATCATTTTAGTAAAGATTTTTTTCTCTACAACACCTAAATTTAAAACTGACTTCACTTGGTCGGAGTGAGTTGCAATAACCAAATGATCATAACTTTTAATAGAACCCTTAATATTTAGATAAATTTTATTTTTTTTTTTTTTTACTTTGACTGAAGTACTTTTATAAAATTTTATTTTTTTATTTTTTAATATTTTTTCGACATAACTTCGACTTCCATCCTTTACAGTTCTCCACTTTGGTCTATTAAAAATTTTAAGCAAACCGTGGTTTGCAAAAAAAGAAACAAATTTATCAAATGGATAATTTTTAATATCACCTATCTTTGAAGACCAAATACTCCCAGCCATTGGATAAAGATGATTATATATATAGTAATTACTATATTTTTTTTTTTTCAAGTATTGATCGATTGTTAAATTTGAAAAAATTTTTACATCCTTTTCGACATTCCTATTAAATCTGACAATTTCAAACAACATTCTCAAAAAATCTAAATTTATTATATTTTTAGGTTGAGCAAAAATTGAAAAAAGATTCGTTCCTGAATATTGCAAATTATTATAAGTTATAGAAACTGAAAATGACATATCACTCTCATAAGAATTTACACCTAAACTATCGAAAAACTTACAAAGTAACGGGTAATTATGTTCATTAAAAACAATAAAGCCAGTATCTACATTGATAGTTTTTTTTCCTTCTTTTATCTCAACAGTATTTGAATGACCACCAAATCTATTTTTACATTCAAATAATTCGACATCAAATTTTTCGGATAACTTCCAAGCACAAGATAGTCCAGAAATGCCACTGCCAATGATAGCTATTTTTTTTTTTTTCATAAGATAAGTTTAAAAAATTGAAATTAAAATAAAATAGAAAAAATCAATATATTGTTTGACTTTTCTATTTTTTAACTATATATTGATAAATAGGACTAGTATGGTAATAACAAAAATTTGTGCAATAACATTCTCCTCAACATTTTTGTTATTGCTAGTCTCAAGTCTATTTTAATTTCCTCCAATAAAACCCTGATATCATCAGGGTTTTATTGTTTTCGGTAAAGATCAATCCAAACTGCAGAGGATATTTGTGTATCTAGGGTATTTTTTTCTGGAAAGATGCTTAATTCTGAATTTGTAAAATTATCAAGATTTTTTTTGAAAGAATAATCGTGATTTCTTTTAATTCTATCGATTCTTATATTAGAAATTAAATTAAGCATATCTTTCTAACGACCTTACAAATAAATGTTTAATTTTTTCGCAAATAATGTCTTCTAAACTCACAAACAACAGTATAGTAAGGATCACCTTTTCTCGGTTCAGATCTAACTATGTTTCTTCTTAGATCGCATAGCTCTGCAACAAGCGAGTTAAGTAAGTGGCCGGAATTATTGTAGGAAGTATGAATAGCTAAGAAAAAGTTATCTGAATTTTTGCATTTGCTAATTTGTTTTTGGAAATCACCTTCAGAAATGTCTTGATTATAAATTGCTTTGCACCAGTTTCCAGCAAATGAAATATTTGCTGATAAAAGAAAAATATTAAGAATGATAATTTTAAAAAAAAAATTCATATAAATATTCTTAGATACATTAATTTTGAAAACCTATAAAAACTAGTTACACCAGATCTTTCATAAATTTTAATTTTTTTATAAAAAATTTTTTGATGCAATAAAATTGGAATAATTGCACCAAAATATGCTCCAAACAAAATATCACTGGGAAAATGCATAGTCATGAATATTCTAGAAATACCCATCAATATTGCAAGAAAAAGAATGTAGAAATGATATTTTTTGAAATAAATCATTATCAAAACGGCTAAAGTAAACGCCGCTTGAGTATGACCAGAAGGAAAAGAATTTGATTTATGCAAAACATTAAAAAAGTCTAACCTCTCGAAACCCTCAAAAAAAAAATATTTTGGTCTGGCTACACCAAGAATATACTTTATTAAGTTACATCCAATACCTGCAACAACTAAAGACCAAAAAAAATGTGAACTGATTATCGAATAGTAATTGAAAGAATCAGAGATTTGTCTAAATTTTAAACCACTTTTTTTTTGCATTAAGTCAAGTTTTGATGGATTTTTAAGTAATTTTTGTAAATTACTATTAAATAGAATAATTATTAGACAAATTAAAATTACATGAAGAGGATCGAGAATATCTGATAGTGGATCAATAATGTATTTGAAAAAATCAAAAACAAATTTTGGGCAAGATCTTGAAATCTCAAAAATAAAAATGTCTAAAAAATTAAAAATAAAAAAAGTCAATACAGCAACAAGAACAAAAAAATTTAACGAAATAAATTTCTTAGAATTCTTAGGTGAGAGGTAATCAGAAGTTAGCATAAATATTTATGATTTTATTCTTTCCTTGAGAATAATTAAAACCCTTAATTTGATCAACTAATTTAAAATTTGTAAGTTCAATATTCTCTTTAATTGAATTCTCAAATTTTCTTTCAACGAAAAATAAAATTTTTTTATTTTTATCCTCTTTACTTATCATCTTTTGTTTTGCCTTATGAGATGTCAAAAATACTAAGCTGGGTTCATTAAAACCAAAATGAAATATCTCGTCTACAACACCCACGTATTGATCAACTACTTTATTAATATTTTGAGAAATCCAAAAAGAATTAAGTTGTGGAACCAAATAATATACAGCAACTAAGTATACAAAAGTTTGATGCATGAATGCTGTAAAAAGAATGGATTTAATTTGTTTTTTTTTTAGAAAATATAATAGAATTAAAAATAATACTATAAGCGTTGATATTATAAAAAAGAAAATATTATCAAAACTAGAATATTCATTTATTGCAAAAGTGATAACAACTAAAATAGTTAAAGGAAGAATGATTACTGGTAAGAAAGCATAACTCAATAAACTTGAATCGAACTTATAATTAATGATCTCTTTTGAAATTAATATACTGAGTGCTGCGTATGATGGAAAAACATAATGTGGCAACTTTGTAGGTATCAATTCATACAAGATAAAAGGTATAAAAAAATATATTAGTAAAAAACAATTTAAATTATCTTGAAAAAAATATTCTTTAAATTTTTTTTTTACATTTATAAAAAAACTTGGCAAAAATATTGATCCAGGCCAAAAAAACAAAAAAATGAGTAAAGTATAATATCCAGGTAAAAAGCCATGAGATTCTTGACCAGACTTAACTTTATTGAATAAGTCATTTATTACAGATTCATGCCAAAATAAACCATTAGACTTAATTGATATCAAAACAAACCACGGTATTGAGATAAGTAAAAAAATTAAAAAGCCTATATTTGTCCATATTAAACTGAAAAAATTTTTTTTTTGTATAATTGAAAAAGTTATGAGCGGAAGAATTGTAAAAATAAAAATTATTGGGCCCTTTACTAAAACGCCAAAAGCCATCGAGATCCAATAAATGATCTTTAAGGTTTTTGTTAAATCATTTTTAAGGATACCTTTTAAGAGAAGTAAATTACACAGAGTTATAAAGAAGAAAAGTATACCATCTGTTTTAGCTTGATGAACTTCTGAGATTGTTAAAAATGAAATCCCTAGAAAAAAAACGCTCAATAGACCAACTTCTCTAGAATATAAAGATTGTACAAATTTAAAAATAAATAAGAAGGATAGGATGATGCCAAATAATGATGGAACTCTGTAAACCCATATTTTATCGAAGGGGGCGTTACCAAAAATATAGTTAGAAAAAACTTGAGTCCAATAAATACCAATCGGCTTTTTATATCTTGTTTCGTCCTGCATTTTTATATCAATTAAGTCACCAGTTTCCAGCATTGTCTTTGATGCTGTTGCAAATCTAGCTTCGTCTCTGTCAAGTACGGGTAAATTAAAGATCCCTTGCAAAAAGAAAATAATAAAAAAAACAAGAATTAGAAAAAAAAAATTGTCTTTTAAAAAATTCATTGTTTTTCCATCACACTAGTTTAGATTAAGTAACATAACACCCTAAAATGAACAATTTTACAATAATAATTCCAATTTATAATGAGTCAGATTCTATTTTTATTTTAGTCAAAGAGATAAAAAAAGAATTTAGAGGAAAGTTACCAGAAATTATTATTGTAGACGATGGAAGCACAGATAGTTTCGTGTCAGAGAAAAAAAAATTAACCAACAATATAAAAATTATATCTCACAAAAATAATTTAGGAAAATGTATGGCAATGATGACAGGGGTAAAAGCTGCCAATAACAATGTAATTTGCATTATTGACGGAGATGGCCAAAACCCTCCATATGAGATAAAGAAAATGATTGACTATTGGTATCAAGTTACAAAAACTTGGAAAAGTTTTGTTTTAATTTGTGGTAATAGAAAAAAAAGGAAAGATACATTTTTAAAGAGATTCAGCTCAAAGGTTGCTAATATTGTCCGGAAGTTTATTCTTAATGATGACTGTGATGATACTGCTTGTGCATTAAAAGTATTCAATAAAAAGGATTATTTGAAGATGAAATATTTTAAAAATATGCATAGATTTTTACCAGCTCTTTTTAAAATGAAAAAAGGGAGAATTTTTAATGTTTTAGTGGATGATAGGCAAAGATTTGCAGGAGTTTCTAAATTTAATTTTAATAATAGATTTTGGATAGGAATAATCGATTTATTTAAAGTCTGGTTATTAATTAACAAAAAGGAGAGAAAATGAGTGGAGAACAGATTTGGTTGATAGTAGGTTTTATTGGACAAACAATTTTTGCCTCAAGATTTTTAATACAATGGGTAGTTAGCGAGAGAGCTTCTAAAAGCATTATACCAAATATTTTTTGGTGGATTAGTTTAGCTGGAAGTATGGTTTTACTTAGCTACGCCATTCATAAAGTTGACCCAGTTTTTATTGTAGGTCAATCCTGTGGTTTTCTCATATATTCTAGAAATATTTATCTGATAAAAAAGGCAGGTAAAAACAAAAAAAATGATCCATCAAAAATTATGAAAGTCAATTAATGAAAGTTAATTATGATGATATTCATCAATCATTAATTTTTAAGAGTTCGAAATTAAAGGAATTAAAGAATCAAATTTTTATGAATGGAGTTATAAGAATACCGAAACCAAAAATTGATTTTTTTGCATTCATGGTTAAAACAATTATTAGTCAACAAATTTCTGATAAAGTAGCAAATTCTATATGGAAAAAATTCTGTAAATATTTTGACAAAAATACACCTAAATTTAAAAATATAAAAAATATTTGCTCTCTAGAACTGCAGTTAAAAAATATTGGTATTTCAAATAGAAAAATAGAGTATATTCTTACTCTTTATCAATCAATGTTATCAAAGTCACTAAATTCTAACTTGCTAAAAAATCAAAGTGAAGATGAAATTAAAAAAAAATTGACTAAATTGAAAGGAATTGGAATGTGGACATGCGATATGATTCTCATTTTTTTTTTAACAAGGCCAAATATTCTGCCAGAAAGTGATCTGATAATTAAAAAAGTAAAAAAGAAGATTTGCTGTATAGAAAATAAAGAAATTAATTTTAATAAAATATTTTCGCCAAATCTCTCAATACTTTCACTTCATATGTGGAAAATGTCTAAAAGGATTTTGTGAAATGAATGCAGATTTTATTTTTATTGCACTATTCTTCTTTGACCAATTTATTTGATTGACTGCACTGCACTCATCACACACGAATTGCCATTTTTCATATTTGAAATTACAATTCGAACAAACCCATCTAGGCTCTAATAAAATTTTATTTTTACTATTAGGCATTGTTACTTTTGGACTTTTTTCTTCAACTTTTTTATAGAGTTTTATTACTCTTTCGTCCCAGTTTTTTGTTTCAATGGAGTCTAAGTGGGATTGACTTTCCCCCCAAACTTGTGCTTGGTATGCAGAATAGGCTAGGGCGAGTTTTGTTTCGTCAGTTAATTTCTTTTCCTTTCTTAATAATCGAGATATTATTTTATATCTATTTAAAGAATCTGAATTATTCTTGATTTTAAATTCCATATAAATTTCAATAATCCCAACGTATTGAATTTTTTCCCAATTTTTTTGGATTAAATTAGCAGCTTTTTTTATTTCAGAGGCGTCAATAAATTCTTTAACTGACTCTTGTAAAACAAAAATTGAGTCATCTGAAATTTTCATGGCATCTACGGCTTTTGATCCAGATAGAACCTTAAGATTTGCAAGCATATGTTTTAAATTAGAATTTTTTTTTATGCTGGCCTTGTTAAGTGACTCAAATGCTAACCTCCATTCACCCTTATAAGAATGAATTATCGCAAGTTTTTCAGAAAACCACTCATCTC
>CACCPY010000002.1 GCA_902547955.1 uncultured Alphaproteobacteria bacterium
AGTTGAAGTAAAAAAACAAGTAACAAAAGATGTTCCAAAACCAGAAAAAAAAATTATTCAAAAAAAAATTTTTGAAAAAAAATTAGAACAAAAAGTTCCAATTAAAGAAAGAAAAGTTGAAATTATAGAACCTCCCGAACCAGAAAAGCAAATTAAAGAGTTAGAAAAAAAAGTAGAACCTAAAAACTTAAAAAATGCAAAAGAAAATGACCAAAAAATTATTGAAAAAAGTTATGAACAGAAAAAAACTTTTCAAAGTGATAAAAATAGAAAATTACTGATTGATCAAGAAATAAAATCTTTCTTAATAAAAATATCTGAAGAAATAAATAAAGTAGCGATGAAATCTTACCCAATTCAATCGATCAAACGTCGTGAACAAGGAACAATTATTGCTATAATCATATTAAATTCAAACGGAGATCTTTTAAAATTAAATTTTGAAAATAAAAGGCCAAAAAGGCTTTATGAAAAAACAAAGCAAATCTTGAAGAGCTATGAATTTCCAAAGCCACCACAACTAATTTTTAATGACACAAAAACGTTTTCAATAAAAATACCAGTAAACTACATTTTGAATTAAAGTCTTGTTGTAATTTTACAACAAAATTCCATTTATTCTAGATTAAAACCATTTATTTCTTCAATAATAAATATTTTTTAATATTATAGATTGATATTATTTATTTAACTTAAGGAAGGAAATAATATGAATATTAAAAAGAAAATTGCTTTAGCTGCGATTCCTGCTGTTATGGCTCTTTCCGCGACTGATGTTAACTCAAAAGTTCTGCTTATGAGTGACAATGGTTGGGAAGTGTCCTTTGACGGTGCCGCTAACGCATTCTACAACCATACTTCTACAGGAAATATGGACACGCTAGGTTACTATAACCAGTACACAGATGGTGGTGAAACTGCTGCTTCAACCATTCTTGGTGGTGGTGTATCGGGTAACGTTAACCGTGGTGGTGTAATTGGTCAGGGAGAAGGTGGATCTGATATTTCATCTATTTCTGTTGGTCTATTACCTAACGTCTGGGGTTTTACTGTAAAAGCTCCAACTAAAAATGGCTTGGATGTTTCTGGTCGTTTAGGTTTATACACACACATGAACGCGACTGGTAACTCAGCAAATACAAACGTAATCAACATTCGTGAAACTTCACTGACTGTTGCCGGATCATTTGGTTCAGTAATCATGGGTAGAAGCCTGGGTATCCATCAAGCCAATGCTATCTTAAACGATATGACTTTATTTGGTGTGGGTGTTGCTGCAGGTAACATCGCCGGTACTACCTTAGGTAGAATTGGTGTTGGTTATGTGTACGCTGACTGGTATCCACAGATTACGTGGACAACCCCAGGTCTTGGACCAATTGGAGCAAAAATTGGTATTTTACAAGCAACTCCACTTCAGTCTAATACTGGTGCAGACGCTACAAATACAAAATACCCAAGAGTTGAAGCTCAATTAGATTACTCATTTGAACTTGGTGGTCTAGGTGGTTATGTTTGGGTTGATGGTCAATACCAGAACCTAGACAGAACTTCTGCTGAGTCACAGCTTTACCAAGCAAGAAATACTGGTATCAGTAACTTGAGTGGTGTTGCAGCTGTTTCAGTTGATGATGATCAAGCAGAATCAATTGAAGTTGGTGGTGTTGGTTTCGGTACGAGATTAACATTCCAAGGCTTCAAACTTGTTGCTTCAGGTTTCTTTAACCACGGTCTTGGAATGCAGTTCCAAGGTAACAGCGACGGAAATTATTCTGGATCTCTTGATGAAAGAGGTAAAGCAAGACACTTCTACGGTGGTTACATACAAGGTACTTATGACTTTGGTCAAGGAACAAATGTTGGTTACTCATATGGTTCTAACCACTTAGTAGGTACTGGTCAGGATCACGGTGAAATCAACCAACGTTATACCCTAGGTGGTGGCGGTACTGCTAGAACAGACGCTATCCAAAACTATGTTGAATCACACATGGGTATGATCTGGCATAATGTTACTGATGACTTCAGAGTAATTGCCGAAGGTGTTTATTCAGAAGCTCACTGGCATGGTGCAGGTTCACAAGAAAGCTCGCAGGTTTCTGTTGGTGCATTCTTTTTCTGGTAGAATTTTTACCAGTAATATATTATACATTGAGGGAAGGTTTTTTAATCTTCCCTTTTTGTTATGAAACACAGTTTAAAATTCTTTTTAATATCTCTTTTTCTGACAGGATGTTCCTTCTCAGACCTAACAGATCCTTTTGCGAATTTATTAAGTAGCGATGAAATACTTTTTTTAAGCTCATATGAAAACGTTAAAATTGTTGAACAAGACTCAAAAATAACTGGACAAAACGCTCATCCAGTCAATATCTCAGAAGAACGGATTGAGGGAGCATTAAAATTACTCTTGTTTAGAGTTGGTAATAAAACCGATTCACTTTTCCCAGGAAAAAAATTAGAGATTATTTCATACAACATTTCCAGAGGACTTTCCAAAGCTAACAAAAATCAAGATGTTGTTTTCACTATGGAGGATTGGTATTCTGGTCTACCTGGAACTAAATTAAAAGATAATAGAGTTGTTTCTGGTAGAGTATTTTATAATAAAGACGGTCTTAACGTAATTTTTGGCTCTGTTCTTCGACAAGGATTTCAAAGTACAACAGATCCAATGCTGGTAAGCAGAAATCCAGATTTAAAAACCAACCCTTATGTTCCTGGTTCAAGATCATTTTCAGTTAAAAATCCTTTCGCACTTGCAGTACCTCCAAACTCAGGAATAATGAAACCAAGAGTGGCTAAAGGGAGAGCTGATTGGATAATACTTACGAGTAAATCTTTAGTAGCACGATCTAATCTCTCAGAAAATGAAAGAAAAGCAGCAAGAGCATCTAATATAGAAGTTCAAGGATTAAAAAGTGAAGTTCAACAACTAAGACAAGAGCTTCAAAGCATGAGAAACCCAAATCAAAGGTACTTTAATCCTAATCAACAATATAGGTACAACTCTCAACCTTATTCATACCAACAACCTTATCAGTATCAACAACCCTATCCTTACCAACAACAGCCGTATCAATATCAACAACCATATCCCTACCCTTATCCACCATACCCTAATCAAAATGTTTATCAAAATCAACAATATGGACAACCAAATCCGCAGTCGTCAAACAATCAATTAAGTTTGAAATCACTAGAAAACATGAGATCAAGAGGGTTAATTAGTGAAGAGTCGTACCTAAAAAAGCTTAAAGAATTAGGTTATTAAAAAAATTCAACCTCAAAATTCCATATTATTGTATGATTCGCACTCGCATCAGTTAATCCATGCAGGTAACCAACAGCCCACTCATACTCTATTTCATTAAATTTGAAGTCGGATTCAATTTGAAAACCATATTGGTGCTCTTGTTCACCAAAAACATTAAAATTAGAAATTTCACCAAAATCGCTAAATCCTAAAATTCCAAAATCAATCATATTAAAAATAAGATTTTTTACATATACATAATTACTTAAATCGAATGTTGTAGACCCACTTGCAGTCTTCCCAACTTGTTTTTCAAAAATAAAATTTGAGATTATTCCTAAATCTTCATTATAAAATTGATTTAAATATTTATACTCTATTTCATCACCTTCTCCTCCTTCGGAGACAAAATTGTATGAAAAATAAAGTGCGCCTGCAAAATTTTCAAAATTAGCTATTTGAATTTGATTTTGAAATTCAGTTTTTTCCCAATCTAAAGGAGTATCCTTCTTATCAGAAATGTGAAATTCCAGTTCACTTTGCCAAAAACTTGTCCAAGAATATTCGGTTTCTAGCACATGATGATGTGCTTTGTTTACTTCAACTCTGTCATCAACGTCAAAATGTCCTCTCCATTCAAAAGATTGTCGCCCCTCCTCAACTAATGGACTATAAATCTTATGATGAGCCTCTATAAAAGAAAAATAAAAAAAAGTGAGAAAAAAAACAAGTTTCATTTCAACTGTTTAGTAAATCTTCTTTTAAAATTGTCATATGAAATTGATATGAGATTTCTCCTTCATCATCTTCAACGTAAACTAAGCCAATGAATTCATCATCTAAAAAAATTTCGCAAGAATCGTCAATTGATTTTCTTTTTTTTGCTACAAATTTATTCGAGGAAAACTTCTTATTCAAATATTCCTGTATCTGTTTGATTTCATATTCAGTCATTGTAACGCCAAACTAAAGTGATTATGATAAACAATAATTAAAATGAGGCAAGAATATAAATCAACTTCAAAAAAAAGAATATTGTTACTTAGTACGATGGGAGTGGTACCATTTTACTTTGAGTTTTTTTTGTACTTAATTAATTCTGAGTTATATTATAATAACAAGTTGATGATAAAGGGTTCATCTGGTTTTTATGGCTCATTAATCATTTCTTTCTTGAGTGGAATGCATTTCGAAAGGTTAATCTCAAAAAAAAGCACTCAACATTACGTAATACCAATGTTTCCAGTGATTTTTTTGTGGATATCCTTTATTTTCTATTCAAATTTTATTTTTTATTCTTTAGTTATAATTGGATTATTGTGGTGCTTGTTCATGGAAATCTTTTTTATTAAAACTATTGATTATTGGTATTTTAAAATGAGATTTTTTGTAACAATCCTTGCAATAATTCCACTATTTTCAATAATTTTTATTAAGCAAAATCAGTGACTTAGAAGTTTTTTTCATTTTTTTTCTTGAATTCAATATTTTTTAAGTCATCCTATAGCATAAGGATATGGGGAGGTTATAGATGAATGCATCATCTATCCATCTGCTCGTATGTAATAATTAACTAGTCGGGCATATTCCTTTTGTGAGTTTGACCGACAAATAATAACTACGAAAGGAAAATAATATGGAATATCAGCTTAAAGCGGATGATTTCGTGGGTGTAACTTTTTGGATTATTTCCGTATCAATGGTTGCATCGACTGCGTTCTTCTTTTTTGAAGCAAACAGTGTTTCAAAACATTGGCAGACCTCTGTAAGAGTTGCTGGACTAGTTACATTAATTGCTGCAGTTCACTACTACTACATGAGAGATGTCTGGGTCGCAACAGGTGAATCACCTACTGTTTACAGGTACATTGATTGGCTACTAACCGTTCCACTACAAATGATAGAGTTTTATTTGATTCTAGCAGCTGTTGGTGCGGCAACAGCCGGAATTTTCTGGAGATTACTAATAGGTACACTAATTATGCTTATTGGTGGTTTCATGGGAGAAGCTGGATATATAAACGCAACTGTCGGTTTCATAATAGGGATGGCAGGATGGATTTACATTCTTTATGAAGTTTTTGCTGGTGAGGCTGCACAGGCAAGCGCATCAAGTAACTCTGATGGAATGAAAACAGCATTCAATTCTCTAAAATGGATTGTTTCAATCGGTTGGTCAATTTACCCAATTGGATATTTCCTCGGTTATTTATCAGGAGCAGGTGCCGATGCATCTACGCTAAACTGGGTATATAACCTTGCAGATTATATCAACAAAATCGCATTTGGTGTTATTATTTGGGCGGCTGCTAAAGCTGACACATCAAAAGCATAATATGTTGTAATTAACATTTAGGTAAGGGAAGCATAAAATTTGATGCTTCCCTTATTTTTTGATGAAAAATTCTAGTTACAAAAATTATATAAGTAATCTAAACTTTGTCCGTTCCTCTAATGACTGGACGCATTTGAATAATTTTTCAAACAGCATAAACTCTCTTCTTCCAAGCAAAACAAATTTTATTAACAGGTTAAATTTAGTAGACAAAAAAATGAAGTCAATTTTATGTGATGACTCCTGGATGGGGCATTGCGCAAAGTATCAACTTCAATCTGGAGGAAAGAAATTTAGAGCACTTCTCGCTTTAATTACAGCTGATATGTTTAAGTTAGATTTTGAATCTTCTTTGGATATAGCTGTCTGCTGTGAATTCATTCATAATGCTTCATTAATTCATGACGATCTTCAAGATAGAGATCTTTTAAGGAGAGGTCTCCCTACAATTTGGAATAGATTTGGTGATCACACCGCAATAAATTTGGGAGATTATTTCATTGCAGGTTCTTATGATGTAATTACTAAAATTAATGTTAACCCTGAATATAAATGTAACGCAACCTCAGAGCTTAGTAGAATTATTAAACAAACTCTCAAAGGGCAATCGTTAGAAATTCTTGGTAGATCGGACTTTGATTTAAGAATGGAAGATTATGAATCCACAGCAAAAGCAAAAACTGGTGGTTTAATATGTTTGCCAATTAAATTGGTAATGATCCTTTTAGGAAAGCAAATCAACGAAAATTACTTTAAACCGCTTTACGAGGCAGGTTTAGCATATCAAATTCAGGATGATTTATCTGATTTTCTTGGTATCAAAGATAGAGGGTTGCCTGGTAGAGATCTTAAAGAGGGAAAGATGAATGTTTTGATAATGCATTTTTTAAAATACGCAAGTAATGGAGAAAAATTTTTATTAAAAGAGTTCCTAAAGAAAAAGTCAGAGTCGATATCTGAGGAAGATATACTAAATTGGATCAAAACAATAAAAAGTAAAGGGATTATTGAGAAATCAATTGAACACCTTGTGGATGTTTCAAAAAAATCCATAACTCAGGCCTACAAATTAGACAAAAAAATCTATGAAATTGTTAAGTTTGTAAATAAAAATATTCTAAACAGAATTTCAAAAAAAATTAAAGACTAGTATGAAAAAAGCGATAGTAGTTGGTTCCGGATTTGGAGGAATTGCATCAGCTCTTAGACTTAAAGCTTTAGGCTACGAGGTGAATATTTTTGAGAAACTTAACCAATTAGGCGGAAGAGCAAGAGTTTTTAAAAAATCAGGTTATACATTTGATGCTGGTCCAACAGTAATTACAGCCCCATTTTTATTTGATGAACTTTTCCAACTATTTAACAAGAAAAGAGAAAAATACATTAAATTTGTAAAATTGGATCCCTGGTACCGATTTTATTTTTCAGAAAATAATAAGTTTTTTGATTACTGTGAATCTTTAAAAAAGACAGAGAAAGAAATTTCTAAATTTAATTCCGAAGACATTATTGGTTATCATAATTTGGTTAATTTTTCTGAGAAGATTTTTAATGTTGGCTTTGATCAACTATCTGCAACACCATTTCACAATTTTTTTTTCATGATAAAACAACTACCCAAACTGTTGATGTTAAAAAGTTATTTAACAGTTTTTGGATTAGTTAAAAAGTTCATCAAAAATAAACAACTTAGACAAGCTTTAAGCATACAACCACTTTTGTTAGGAGGCAACCCTACTAGTACAACATCAATATATAATTTAATTCATTTTTTAGAGAGAAAATGGGGTGTTCATTATGCAATGGGTGGTACAGGAAACTTAATTAAAGCTTTATGTACGCTGATGAAAGAAGAAAAAATTAAAATTTCTTTGAAATCCCAAGTAACAAAGTTGCTTACAGACCACAATAAAGTAATAGGAATCCAAGTTAATAACTCAAAAAAATATTTTGCTGATAAAATTATTATTAATGCTGACCCAGCATTTACCTATAAAAATTTATTAAAATCTAGCTACAATAAAAAATGGAGCAGTAAAAAATTAAAAAAATTAGATTACTCTATGGGATTGTTTGTTTTTTACTTTGGAACAAAAAAACAATTTAATAATATTCCACACCACTTAATTTGGATGGGTAAACGGTATGAAGGTTTGTTGAATGATATCTTTAAAAAAAAAATATTAGCCAAGGATTTCAGTTTGTATCTTCATCGACCGACAGCTACCGATAAGAAAATGGCTCCAAAAGGATGTGATTGCTTTTATGTCTTATCACCAGTTCCTAATCTATTGTCAAATATTGATTGGAAAAGTGAAGCTGAATTATATAAGCAAAAAATAATAAAAGCACTTGAAGAAACCATAATGCCGAATTTAAGCAAACTAATAGATGTAAGTTTTTATATGACTCCTAGTGACTTTGAAAGAGATTACTTGTCTCTTAATGGTACAGGTTTTTCTATAAGTCCAATCTTTACTCAATCTGCATGGTTTAGATTTCATAATAAATCAGAAGATTTCAAGAATCTTTTCTTTGTTGGAGCAGGAAGCCATCCTGGAGCTGGAGTTCCAGGTGTAATAAGTTCCGCAAAAGTTCTTGAAAATTTAATTTCTAATGAAAATTAATGATCAGCTATCTATTAAGTTAAGAGCTAAAACATTTTATTTTGCTTCTATTTTTCTTCCCAGAAACACAAGGAAAGATATAGAAAGTTTGTATACATTTTGCAGATACCTTGATGATATTGGGGATGAAAAAAATATTAAAAAAAAAGAATCCATTAAAAAACTTAATGAAATAAAAAATGATATTAAAAAAAAAAAAACCAAAAGTCTTATAGTCTCAAATTTTATTAATCTACAGAAAAGATATAAAATTAATAACCAAATAGTATTTCATTTGATTGAAGGAATTAAAAGTGATCTTTATGAATCCGTTAATATTAAAGATGATAAACAATTGTTTATTTATTGTTATTCGGTTGCAGGGACTGTTGGCTTTATGTTTTGTAAAATAATTAATGTAACAGATAAAGAATTATATTTAAGAGCTATACAATTGGGAATAGGAATGCAAAGAACAAATATTTCCAGAGATATTAAAGAGGACTTAGAGCTCAATAGAATATATTTACCAAAAACAAAAAGAAAATTTAAGGGTGGAAAAAAAAAAATACTAGAAAATAAATTCTTAAGATTATCTTTGTCCCACGACTTGAAAGTTTTTCTTCTTGAAACTGATCAGTATTATTTAAATTCATGGGAAGGAATTAAAAAACTTCCTCTTAAATATTCATTATCTGTAGCAATTGCAGCAGAATTGTATCAAAGGATAGGGTTTAAAATAATTAAAAATAATTGTAATATTTGGGAAACAAGAATTCATCTTAAACTTTTAGAAAAAATTTTTTATTCGTTTATTGCCATTTTTAAGTTAGTCTTCAGTAAAAGAAACATTGATGAAAACATTGATAATAAATGTAATATTTTATTGAAAAAATTAAAAATTTTATAAATGAAAAAAACTGAAAAATTTGAAGTAGTAATAATCGGTGCGGGGTTATCAGGGTTAACTTTAGCAAAAGAGATATGTGATAGAACAAATTATAAAATATTAGTTTTGGAAAAAAAAAAAAAATTCATGTTTGATAAAAACTGGTGTTTTTGGAACAAACCTGAAAACCCTTTTACAAATAACTTTGATCACGCATGGGAAAAAATTTCAGTAAATATTGATGGAAAAGAAAAAATTTTACGTGACAAAAATATTAAATACTTACACTTAAAGTCTTCGTCTTTTTATCAAAAAATGATCAATGATTTAAAAAAAAAAAAGGTAATAATAAAAATGAATCAAAAAATAAAATCCGTATTATCCAATAAAGAAGGGTTTAACTTAATAAAATCTGAAAATTCAGTGTTCAAATCTAAATTTGTTTTTGACAGTCGACCAAAAAAATATCTCAAAAAAAAAAACCTCTTATTTCAGCATTTTTATGGTGCTGAAATATTATTTAAGAAACCTCTAATAGATAAAAATAAAGTTACTTTAATGGATTTCCAAAGTTTTAATAATGGTATTCATTTTTTATATATACTTCCTTTCTCGTCAAAAAAAGCATTGTTTGAAACAACTTATTTTTCTACAAAAATTCTAAATGAAAGAATTTATAAATTAGATATAAAAAAATATTTAAAAAAAAAGTTTCCGAATCAAAAATATGAATCTAAATTTATAGAAAAAGGAATAATCCCAATGTTTTACACAAATCAAAGAAGTACAAATAAAAACGTGATAAATATTGGAACTCCTGGAAATTGGGTAAGAGCATCAACTGGATATTCTTTTCAAAATGCTTTTATAATATCAAAAGAAATTACAGATAAATTATTAGAAAAAAAAAAATTAAAAACGGAAACAAATAAAATAATTAAATTTCTTGATAAAGTATTCTGTTATTACATTGCAAATTATAGCTATGATTCAAAAAAATTTTTTAAATGTTTTTTTTTAAAAAATAAATTCAAAGATATAGTCAGTTTTTTAACAGGAGAAATAAAATTTTTTAAAATGGTACTAATAATACTTTCACTTCCAAAAAAAAAGCTACTTTTTTCAATGTTTAAATCAATTAAAAATAATTAAATTAATGATAAGTAACGATACCAAATTTTTCTTATTAATTAATTTATTTTTTTTTATATTGATACTTTTCTTTGGTGAAAAAATATATTCAAATATTCTTAATCAACTTTATATTTTTTTCATACCTATTATTTGGCCAGGAATTGCTCACGGTAGTTTAGATATTTTAACTGCGACAAGAAAAAAATTAATTATGGATTCATTTACTAAATTTTTTTTTTTAATCCTATATTTAATGATCCCATTAGTGTTTTTTTTTACTTGGCAAATTTATCCGAACTATGTATTTACGGTTTTTTTGATATTGTCACTTATGCATTTTGGTATCAGTGATAAACTTAAGAGTAAAAATATTATGGTTGCTAATGAAATTTTATTAAGGTCTTTTATTATTATATCTTTACCATTAGTTCTTCATAATGAACAAACCCTAAAAATTTTTTATTTTTTAAACATTTCAGAGGATTACGGGTTTTTTTTAACTGAGATTTTTCAGTATGTGGTATACTCTTTAATCCCTTTATTAATTTTATACACAACTAATTCACTAATCAAAAAGGAATATGGACATTTAATTGATATCATTACTTTGTTATTCTGTTTTTTCTATTTTGAACCACTGTTGTCTTTTTTAATATATTTTTGTTTTCTTCATTCTGTTCGACATTTAGTTAATGAAAAAAAACTACTTAAGTTAACAAATAAAAAATTACTATTGAAGACTATTCCAATGACTTTAATTGTTTCATCTCTATTAGTTTTTTTAATTTTTATTTATTTTTACATTCCAAATTCCATAAAAACTTTATTTATATATAATGTAATTATAGGTTTATTTTGTCTTACTATTTCGCACGTACTTTTAATAAACTTTATAAAAGATAAATAATTTACTATTTGCGAATTGGGGAGAACCAATTAATTTTTTTAACAGTAGTTTCTGAGTCAACATTTTTTGGAATATTGAAAATTTTTTCGTCGTTAAAACAAACCGTTCTCGTCTCGAGATTTACTCTTTTTTTAAATCCTAAAACACTTCCATGAATATGATTACCTGAAAAACAAAGCACCTCTCCTTTTTGTAATTTAAAATGTCTAACTTGTTTTTTTTTAAATTTAAATTCTGTAAATGGTGTTGACGGATAATTTTGTATTTTTTTATAATTTTTGAAACTCCATGCATTACTATTATTTGAAATTTTTTTATTAAAGTATTCAGGTACAATAAAAATAGAGTTTGATTCTTCAACCTTATGTAATGGTATCCACCAATTTATTTGATTAAATACATTTGATGCCCATGTATCTCTGTGCGCCTTAGCAGGTTTTAAATTACCTAGAGGTTCTTTTTTTATATTCGGACTGTATCTGAATGTTATTTTATCAGTTAAAGTTTCATTTACGTTGAATTTCAACCCCATAAGTAATTTACAAAACAAAGCTAATAAACTTTTTGATTTTTTAACTTTGTCTTGAAATTCAATAAGTTTGTTTTCTTCAAAAGTTTTCATTTTTTCGTTTTTAATAAAGTCTTCTATAGAAACCCCAAAATGCATATAAAAGAATTTATTGGTTAAATTAATGAGCTCAGAGCAAAGAGAGGATTTTTTAAAAATGAAAATATTTCCATCAAATATTGATTGTTTTAAAAATTTAGTATCCTTAATTTCTTTTCTTGAAATTTGTTCTATTTTATATTTTAATTTTTCCATAAATGTTAAATTTAATATTATGAAATATCTTACAAAAAAAATAGCTTTAAAAATTCTTGGTATAGATAAAATTGAACATAGCATTGTTATAAGTGATCCAAACACTCCAGATTGTCCAATGGTATACGTAAGTGAAGAGTTTTTAAATCATACTGGTTATACAATTGAAGAATCTCTTGGAAAAAATTGCAGATTTCTTCAAGGACCAGAAACTGATGAAAACGATATTGAACATATTAGAATTGCACTTAGATCAAAACAAAAAATAACGATAGATATTTTAAATTACAAAAAAAATGGAGAGAAGTTTTGGAATAGGCTTAGAATTATACCTATATTTAACGAAAAAAATGAATTGATTTATTTTGCAGGTGAGCAAAATCCAATCCCTGTTGAATCCGTAAGAAGGTATACATTTAACAAGATTATTGAGTAGAGTTTTTATACTGATATTGTAAGTCTAGATAAGATCCGCCTTCACACTGCAAAACATTTTCAGGCCCCTTGTTATCATTTTTTCTTTTTTGAGAAATAAGGAATAAATTTTGATAATAGATTGCTTGTCTTTCTTGAAGAGTCCAGAGTGTTCTTTGATCAAGATCAAAAGATCTTTTTGAGTTTTTTTGATAATGATGAATCATTTCATGCAATATGATAGATTGATCACACATTTTTGACTCTGGTAAAAGTTCATCAATAAAGTAAATACCATCGTTTTTTATATAGTAAGCCTTGACTTTACAATTGTTTGAAGAATAACAGGCCTTATCTGACATTTCGTTTTGAGTCAAACTAAAAAATTTAGGTGGATCAAGTTTTTTATCGAACTCGGTATTTTCGAGAATCCAGGTTGTTAAAAAGATAATTAGTTTTTCGGATATCACATCTACTCGCTTATGTTGATCGTTCCAACTTGTATACCGTCTTTTAAATTATATATCTTCACTAATTGCTCCCCATTTTCTTCCTTGACCACCAAATAAAGTAGGTTATCGCTAACTTCCAAAGAGTGGACGATTGAACTTGGGTTTAATCTTGGAACTAGTTCTAAATTTTCAATACTTTTAACGTCTCTATTTTTTAATTTATATATTAAAGATACAATTGTAATTGAAAAAAGAAGTAATACAATTATTCCAAGAAAAATTACTAAATTTTTAAGGTTTTTTATCATTGAATCAAGATTATATTAATATTTACGTAACAAGCAACGATTTAGGTCAAAGAATCGACGTATATCTTTCAGAAAAAATAAATAAAATTTCAAGAAATAGGATTATTAGTTTAATTAAAGAAAAAAAAGTTTTGTTTAACAATAAGGTTATTCTTTCCCAATCTTATATTTTAAAACACCAAGGAAAAATATTTATAAATTTACCAAAACCAAAAGAATCAAGAATTTTTCCAACCAAAATGAATTTAAATATTGTCTATGAAGACCAAAACCTAATAGTAATTAATAAAGAGTCAAATTTGGTTGTTCATCCGGGTGCTGGTAATATTAATAATACTTTAGTAAATGGATTACTTCATCATTGCAAAGGTGAATTATCTGGTATTGGAGGGGTTTTAAGACCAGGAATAGTTCATAGAATTGACAAGATGACGAGTGGTCTTTTAGTAGTAGCAAAAGATGATTTTACTCATAATAATTTATCAAAGCAGTTTAGAGATAGAAAAATTAAAAGACATTACGTTTGTATTACTTTAAAAAGCTTACCTCAATCTGAAGGAATTATCGATGGAAATATTAAAAGATCAAGATACGACAGAAAAAAAATGATGGTTTGTAAGCCGAACGAAGGGAAAAAAGCCATAACTGAATATTTCTTAGAGGAAAAATATTTTTTTAATAATGATTTAGAAGTTAATTTCTATAGGTGCAAACTTCAAACTGGAAGAACACACCAAATAAGGGTTCATTTCAGTCATTTAAACAGTCCCATTTTAGGCGACGATAAATATGGGAAGAATGTCAAACCAGGCAAAATTCCAGAAAATATTTATCAAATTATTGATGAAAAATTTTTAAAAAAAAAAAGACAAGCTTTGCATGCACAATCTATTGGTTTTCTTCATCCAATAAAAGATAAAAACATGTTTTTTGAGTCAGATTTACCAGATGAATTTAAAATCTTGAGAAAATCCCTAGAAAATTTCAGAAAAAATTAGAATTAACCATTAAATTAATACTTTGTTCATCCTATGTTCATTTTTTTCTTGATTTTATTTTTTCTGTGACTATTATACTTATATGGGTAATCAAATTAGTGCAAATTTATCTAGAGCCTTAGATCAAAATGATATCTCTGGTTATTTAAGGAAGATAAGGAAATATCCTCTTTTGTCACATAAAGAGGAAGAATCGTTGGCAAATCAATGGATCAAAAAAAACTGTTTTAATGCTGCACACAAACTAATTAATGCCCACCTTCGGTTGGTGGTCAAAATTTCCATGAAATTTAGAGGGTACGGTTTACCATTGAACGAACTGATTTCCGAGGGTAACATCGGTCTTATACAATCCTTAAATAGGTTTGACCCTTCAAAAGGTTTTAGGTTATCCACATACGCCATGTGGTGGATTAGAGCGTCAATTCAGGAGTTTATTCTACATTCGTGGTCACTTGTTAAAATTGGTACAACAGCAGCTCAAAAAAAACTCTTCTTTAATCTAAGATCACTTAAAGGCAAGTTAAAAGCACTCGAAGATGGTGATTTACCTCCTGAAATGGTTACAGAAATTGCTGAAAGACTCGAAGTATCAGAAAATGATGTAATCGACATGAATAGAAGAATGTCCGGTCACGACCATTCACTCAACAACCCCTACTCGGCAGATAATGAAGATGAATGGATCAATGGCTTACAAGATGAGAATGATAATCATGAAAACAAATTTTTACACAACGAAGAATTGTTCAAAAGAAGGGAAATGCTGAAAGTTGCATTAAGTAACTTAGACGATAGAGAAAGAAGAATAATTACCCAAAGAAGGTTAGTGGACGATCCTTTAACCCTGGATGAACTTAGTAAATCGTTTGGAATATCAAGAGAAAGAGTTCGACAGGTCGAAGTTAGGGCCTTTGAAAAATTAAGAAAGGTTGTAAAAAACATAGATTATAAAAAAAAGCTTATTAACCACTAAATGGGTTTTTCACTAAAATCGTATCTTCTCTTCTTGGGCTCGTAGATAATATCGAAATTGGAGTTTCCAAAACCTCCTCTATCCTTCTTACAAATTTAATCGCTAATGCAGGTAATTCAGACCATGATCGTGCTCTTTGTGTACTTTCTACCCATCCCTCGTGAACTTCATATATCGGCTCAATTTTTTTTTGTTCAGACTCTGAATTTGGAAAATAATCGATCTTTTTTCCATTCAATTTATATCCCGTACATATCTTTATTTGATCAAAAGTATCCAATACATCAAGCTTTGTTAGAGCAATTCCATCCATTCCAGATACTTCAATTGAGTGTTTAACAATTACTGCATCAAACCACCCACATCGTCTTTCCCTTCCTGTGACAGTTCCGAATTCATTACCTATTGTTCCTAATTTTTTACCTATATCACATTTTAATTCAGACGGAAAAGGCCCACTGCCTACTCTTGTAGTATAAGCTTTAACTATTCCTAATATAAATCCTATTTGTTTGATTGAAACTCCAGATCCTGAGGATGCACTACTTGGCAAAGTATTTGAAGAGGTAACGAATGGATAAGTTCCATGATCAATATCAAGCAGAATACCTTGTGCTCCTTCAAATAGAATTTTTTTACCTTCAGCCCTAGCCTTATTTAAAATAGGACTAGTTCTTTGAACATATTTAAAAATTTTATTCTTAAAAGTATTTATTTCACTTATAATTTCATCAAATGTTAGTAATTTTGATTTTAATCCTGACAGTATTATGTTGTGATAATCTAGTATATTTCTTACTTTTTCCTCTAAGAATTTTTGATTTTTTAAATCTCCAAATCTTATAGCTCTTCTTCCTACTTTATCTTCGTAAGCGGGGCCAATACCTCTCCCAGTAGTTCCAATTTTATTTGGTCCTTTTCTATTTTCTCTTATTTTGTCAATATTTCTGTGAAAACTAAAAATTATGGTTGCATTTTCTGAAAGAACTAAATTTTTGGGACTTATTTTTAATCCAAATTTTTTAAGTTTATCTATTTCGTCCAATAAAGCTACAGGATTTACCACAACTCCATTACCAATAATAGATACTGTATTTTTTCTAATAATTCCTGATGGGATTAGACTTAAAGCAATTTTTTTTTTATTTACTACTATTGTATGTCCTGCATTATTCCCACCTTGAAATCTCAGAACAATATCTGCCTGATTTGATAACCAATCAACAATCTTGCCTTTTCCTTCGTCTCCCCACTGTGCTCCAATCACTGTGACATTTGCCATATGTATTAATCCGTACTTAAAATTTTATTCTCATCTAAGTAAAATTCACAACCATGAATCCTAGCGTTTCGTTTAATTTGATTAATATTTAATTTTTTGATTGCCTTTATAACAATAAAGCCTTTTTTTTGTAAATTTTTTTTAAGGTTATCACTAAGATCCTCATTCACAAAAATTTTTTTCATATTATCAACTCTCAGTAATGATTCTTTTACTAAATTTTCAACATAACCTGAAAATCCAATGCAATTTTCTTTAAATACTTTGTAGTTTCCTCCAGTGAAAAGTTCTTTCAGATTCTCTGAGAAAACTTTGAATGCAAGTCCAGTATGATAATCTGAACCATCAATTTCTAATGGATCCATATATAAATTTAAATTAGGAAATTTTTTTCTAATTTTATCTATAACTTTTATAAAATTATTTATTTCAATTAGCGTAAGTTTTGGAAAGTTTATTTTTTTTAATTTTTTAATATTAGCCTCAACTAAACCAACTATGCTTAATAATTCCTTAGAAATTTCTTCAAGGTTTTTTGAAATTTTTTCTATACCTTTGTGATTTTTATTTTGATATTTTTCTTTCACAAAATCAAGCTCATCTCTGGTTAAATTAAAATCTTTTGAAAGAGATTGAATAAGGGTCGGCATTGTGAAATTTATAAAGAATTTTTTTATCTTAAGCTTTTTTAATATCTCAATAATCAAATCAATAAGTTCTTTTTCGCAAAAATTATCTCCAATACCAATAATCTCAGAACCAATTTGTGTGATTTGTCTTGATAAGTTTAAACCGTTATTATAAGCCTTTAAAATTTCTCCTGAATAGCATAGTCTCAGAGGTCTTGGAGACTCATTTAGAGAGCCGCAAGCAAGTCTAGCAACTTGTAAAGTTATATCTGGTCTAATTCCCATCATTTTTTGAGACACTGGATCAAGTAATCTAAAAGAATCAATGTTATCTTTTTCAGGAGTTAAAAAAAATAGTGATCTTTCAAATTCTAATAAAGGGGGTTTTATTAGTAAATAACCATTTTTTTTCATAAGGTTTAGAAATGATGAGCTTATTAAATATTCTTTGCCAGCCAGATCTGGTAAGCTATCTCTAAATCCCTCAGGTAATAATTGACTTTTCACTACTTTATATAAATTTATTAAAACACCAATCTAACCAATTTGTCAGAGCAATTAAATCATTTTTTTTTATATTTGGTCCATTCCATATTCTAATACCCTCTTGCATCGTTCTAAAATTTTTAATGTCAAAAGCAATCTTATTTTTGCTTAGATAATCTAGAATTTTATTATGATTAATCTTTTTTTTGTAAATAAAAAAACTTGGAGTCAAAGATTGGTTTTCTTTGACTGAAAAATACTTGATGAAAGAATTTTTTATTTCCCAATCGTCAAGTATTTTTTTGTTTCTTTTACAAATATTTATATTTTCATTTAAACCCCCTCGTTTGTTGTATAAATCAATACACAACTCAAGGTCAGCAAAACTTAACAACGATGGAGTATTTATCAAGAAATCAAAGCTTTTAAGATCAAAAAATTTTAATTGATTTGATTTTATTCTATCTACAGCCTTCGGACTCAGAACCGCTACACCTTTTTGAGATTCTGCTCCTAGTGCTTTTTGCAGAGAAAATACAGATATGTCTAAATATTTCCAAGGTAAATCACAAATAAAAACAGCTGAAGTTAAATCAGAAACAACTAAACCTCTATGATTTTTTGATAAAAAATTTATATTTGAAACACTCATTCCGTTTGATGTAGCATTCCAAACAAAAATAACATCGTTATCAATTGGTATGCTATTTAACGATGGTAATTTACCTGATAATTCTTTCTTATAATTAACCTTGAATTTTAACTTTTTTAACTCTTGATACCATAGTAATCCCCAATAATCATAAATTATTGATGTAATTTTTTTTTCTCCTAGTATAGAACTTAAAACCGAAGTCATCGCTCCTGTGCAAGAACCAGGTAAAAAAAATACTTTGTGATCCTTTGGAATGTTTAAAGTTTTTTTAATCTTTAAAATAATTTTTTCAATATAGTCTCTAACATCTAAGGACCTGTGATACCTTCCTAAAAACTTTAAATTTAGCTTATTTACTGACCATCCATCTGGTTTTCTAGTCGGGCCAGAGGAGAAATTTGGGTTAGAAGGTTTTTGCAATGGAGTCTTCATATATTATAAATTATCGGAAAAATCAAAAAGAATACAAACCAGCAGATAAATGTTAAAGGTAATCCAAATTTTACGTAATCAATAAATTTATAATGTCCAGGGCCCATCACTAACAAATTAGTTTGATAAGCCAAAGGCGTTGCAAAAGAAGTATTAACAGAAAAAATTAAAGCTATTGCAAAAATTTTTGGATCAACATTCAATTTTTCAGCGATATCAATTGCTATTGGGGTGAATAAAACAGCACATGCATTATTAGATATAAAATTTGTTGTTAATGAGACTAAAACATAAAAACATAGGAGGATTGTCAAAGGACTAGAACCATCGAGTATGTGTAAAAGTGATTCTGACAAAAAGTTTGCTGCACCAGTGACTTGAATAACTTTACCAAGTGCAAGAGATGTAACAATTAAGAGGAGAAGATTATTATCAACACTTCTCAAAGCTTGTCTGACGGAAAGAACTTTAAATGTAATCATTGAAACAACGCCAATTAATGAGGCAACAACAAGTGGAAGGATTTCTAATGCCCCAAGAATTACAACACTTAAAAAAATGAAAATTGAAATTTGCGCAATATTTTTATTCTGTATTTCGGAAGTTGTCCATTCCATAGGCAATAAATCACTTTTTGTACGTAATGCTTTAATTGATTTTTTATCTCCCTGTATTAGAAGTGTATCTCCAGGCTCTAACGGTAATTCACCCATATTGGTAGTAATAATTTTAGATTTTCTTTGTAAACCTATTACAATACAATCATACCTATACCTAAAACTAACATTTTCGATCGTATTTCCAACCAAACTGGATGAAGGCGTAACCATTGCTTCTGTAATTACTTGATTTTTTGAATCTTGATCTTCTTCATTTTCATCAAATGATTCTATTGAGCCAATATTTTGCGATAAGATTGATGTAAGCTGTTCTCGACTTGTTGAAATCACTAAAATATCTCCTTGTTCCAAAATAAAACTGTAAAAAGGTCCGTGCTCGGCATGCTCACCACGCTGTATCATAAGAATTTTAGAGTTTTCAAGACCCTCAAGCTTTCCTTCATTTGCTTTATTTCCAATTAGTTTTGAATTATCATTGATAACAATTTTAGTAATAAAGTTATTTTTTCCATCTTTAATAAGTTGATTTGAAATGGGTGATCTATCTACTAAGAAAAATTTTGAAAAAATTATCACATAGATAAGACCGCAAATAGCTATTATTGAACCTGGGACTGCAAATTCAAAAAAACTTATTTCAATATTTGAATACCTCTTTAAAGAATCTGAAACCAACAAATTTGTACTTGAACCAATTATTGTAATCATGCCTCCAAGAATTGCCGCGTAACTTAAAGGCATCAAATATCTTCCAATAGATTGGTTTGATTTTTTTACAACACTTTGAAGTATTGGAATAAAAATTATTACAACAGGGGTATTATTTATGAAAGCACTAAGTATTAATACGAAAATTAAACTAACAATAATTACAATTTGAGTATTATTAGGAAAGTACTGTAAAAAATTGGAAATAAAGCTGTCTAAAACCCTTGTATTAACAACGCCCTGACCAAGAATTAAGAGGCTAATCACAGTAATCAAGGAAGTATTACTAAAACCATTTAAAATACTCTGTGGGTTTAAGAGATTTTGGTCATCTAAATCTTTATAGGGGAAAATTGAAAAAAAAATTAACAAAAAAGTCAAAATTACAATAGATTTAAATGCCATTGAAAATTTGTCAACTGCGTAGAAAATCATGCTGAAAACTGCGATTATTAGGCTTAAATAAACAAAAGTATCATTTTCTAAGTAAAACATTTTAAAAAAATTATTAAGGGAATTTAAATATATCTATGTTTTTAAATTTTTAAATATTATAATTGAGTAATAATCTTTATTTTATAAACAAAATGTTAAAAAAAGTAGAAAAAAATAAAAAGCTTATCAATAAAAAAACACTTAGTGTAAAGACATCATTCCCTAATTCAAAAAAAATATACATAAATAGTAAAAAATTTAAAAACGTTAATGTTCCGATGAGAGAGATTTCATTAAGTGATAATGAAATCAAAAATATAGTGGTTTATGACACCTCTGGCAGTTATTCAGATCCAAATATTAATCATGATTATGAGTCTGGTTTGCAAAAGCTTAGACAAGAATGGATAAAAACAAGGACTGGTATTTCACTATCTCAAAAGGAAAATTTAAAATTTCTTAACCATTCAAAAACTGTTGAACCTTTTCCAAATATAACTCAATCCATCTTTAAGAAAAAAGGAAAAGATGAAATCACTCAGTTGTTCTATGCTAGAAATAATATTATCACAGAAGAAATGGAGTTTTGTGCGATTAGGGAGAATGAGGGAAGAGAGCGACTTATGGGTGAAAAGTTTAAAAAAGAGGACCTCGTTACAGCTGAATTTGTAAGAAAACAAATAGCATTGGGTGAAGCAATCATTCCTTCAAATATCAATCACACAGAACTTGAACCAATGATAATTGGAAGGAACTTTTTGGTTAAAATTAATGCAAATATTGGAAACTCCTCGGTACTCTCAAGTGTATATGATGAGATTGAAAAGTTAGTTTGGGCAATAAAATGGGGTAGTGACACCGTTATGGATTTATCAACAGGTGATAATATACACGAAATAAGGGAATGGATTATAAGAAATTCTCCAGTACCAATAGGTACAGTTCCTATATATCAAGCTCTTGAAAAAGTTAATGGTGTTGCCGAAGACCTCAATTGGGAAGTATATAAAGAAACATTAATTGAACAAGCTGAACAAGGCGTAGACTATTTCACAATCCATGCTGGTGTAAGGCTTCACTATATTCCCTTAACAATTGATAGGTTAACTGGAATTGTATCTAGAGGGGGCTCAATAATTGCTAAGTGGTGTCTTGCTCATCACAAAGAAAACTTTTTATACACAAATTTTGAGGAGATTTGTGAAATAATGAAAACTTATGACATTAGTTTCTCATTAGGTGATGGTTTAAGACCTGGCTCAATTAATGATGCTAATGATAAATCTCAATTTTCTGAACTTGAAACATTAGGTGAATTAACAAAGATGGCTTGGAATCATAATGTTCAAGTTATGATTGAAGGGCCAGGACATGTACCAATGCAGTTAATTAAAGAAAATGTTGAAAAACAATCTAGTTTATGTGGAAATGCGCCTTTTTATACATTAGGGCCATTAACTACTGATATTGCTCCAGGTTATGATCATATTACAAGTGCTATTGGAGCAGCGATGATTGGTTGGTATGGAACATCCATGCTATGCTATGTAACTCCAAAAGAACATTTAGGGTTACCAGACAAAAATGATGTAAAAATAGGTGTGGTTACTTATAAAATTGCTGCACACGCCGCAGATTTGGCCAGAGGGAATAAAGGTGCTTACTATAGAGATTATGTTCTATCAAAAGCTAGATTTGAGTTTAGGTGGAGAGATCAGTTTAATCTTTCTTTAGATCCAGACACAGCAGAAAACTATCATGATCAGACATTACCAGCCGAAGGAGCAAAGTTAGCTCATTTTTGTTCAATGTGTGGGCCAAAGTTTTGCTCAATGAAGATCTCTCAAGAAATAAAAGATTTCGCAACAGAGGGTAAAAAAGAAATGTCCAAAAAATTCAGAAAAGCTGGCGGAAAAATTTACCTTTAATTTTTACCTAAAATGTTGGTCCGTATTTAACACCCAGATCTGGAGATCTCTCTAATCTTTTAACAAGGAATTGTTTTGTTTTTTCTATCGAGTTCTCTATTGAAAAACCTTTAGCTAGGTTTACGCAAATAGATGTAGAAAAAACGCAGCCTGTTCCATGAGTATCTTTTGTATCAACTTTAAATGATTTAAATTCAATAACCTTATTATCTTTAATTAGATAATCATAAATTTTTTTATTTTTTTTAATACCTGTTACAATAAACGGAGTTTTATATGTCAAAAAAAGTTGTTTTAAAATTTTATTCATTGTACTGTACCCTCTGTTTCCAATCAATAAATCAACTTCACTTTTATTAGGGGTAAAAATAGGTTTTATTGAAGAAAAGATTTCAAAAATTTTTTTGTATTCTTTTTTATTATAAAACATTGTACCAGTTGTTGATTTAAAAACAGGATCTATTACAACGGGACAGTCGATAGAGTTTTTTATAATATAGTCTCTAATAAATTCGGCTACTTTTACATCGCTCAAAAGACCAATTTTTATTGCATCAACCTTAAATTGACTGAATATCGAAAGAATCTGTGATTTTATTACCTTTTTTGACACTAATTGATAGTCTTCTACCTTATTTTGTCCCTGAGAAGTAACTACAGTCACTACGCTTAAGCAAAATACTCTTAACAGTTGACAGGTTTTTATGTCAGCTTGAATTCCTGCACCAGATGTATTGTCACTTCCTGCAATTGATAAAATGATTTTTTTCTTGTTCATCAACTTTTTTAATTATATTAACTATTTCTTTAATTGATTTGTCTACATCGTTTTTTTTGAATGATTGAACCATTATTCTAATTAGGTTTTCAGTTCCAGATTTTCTAATTAAAAGATCAATATCTTTATTATGATATAATAATTTTTCTTTAATTTTCTTAATTTCTATTTTTTTTAAGATTAAATCAGGGTTATTGTACGTTTTTAGATTTACTAAATTTTGATAATTTTTTTTATAAAGGGTTTTAGATAAATCTGATAGTTTTACTTTACTTTTTTTTAAAATATTCATTATATATATTGAGGTCAAAATACCATCACCACTATATCCATTGTCTGAAAAAATAATATGTCCAGAGGGTTCTCCGCCCAAATATGATTTATTTTCTTTCATTTTTTTAATAACATTACGGTCGCCTACTTTTGATAATATTAATTTAATTTTTATTTTTTTTATAAAATTTCTAAAAGCAAGATTAGACATTTTAGTGCTAACTGTCGACTTAATAGGTATAGAATTTTCTTGCTTATATTTACAAATTATTGCGAGAATTTTATCACCATCAATCACATTACCATTTTCATCTGAAATAACAACTCTGTCTGCATCACCATCAAAGGACAATCCAATATCAACTTTATGTTTCTTAGTTAATCTAGAAAGTTTTTCTGGAAACATTGCTCCGCAATTTTTATTAATATTTTTTCCATCAGGTTTGCATGAGTAACTAATAACTTTACAGCCAATCTCCTTAAAAAAACTAGGTGCTAATTTATAAACTGAACCGTTAGCACAATCAATTAAAACCTTAATACCTGATAGATCTATGTCTTTGAACTTTTTAACTAAAAAATTTGTATAATCCTTCACATCAAACGTTTTATAAGATATTTTAGTTGCTGAAAAAAATGGAATAATTTTTACTTTATCATAATTATTTTCAATTTTAAGCTCTTCCTCATCAGATAATTTTTCTCCATTTCTTTTGAAAATTTTTATTCCATTATCATAATATGGGTTATGAGATGCTGAAATCATAATACCAAAATCATATTTAAAAAGTTTTGTATAAAAGGAGATCAAAGGAGTTGAAACAATTCCAACAAAATCACAATCAACATTTACTTTCTTAAATCCATCTCTTAACGACTTTTCGATTTCTTTACCTGAAATTCTTGTATCTCTACCAATTAAAACTTTTTTTACATTTTTCTGTGTATTCTTTATTGAAATAGCTAGTTTAAAAAAAAAATCCTCTATTATTGGAAATTCATTTACTCTCCCCCTAATACCATCAGTACCAAAATACTTTTTTTTTTTCATTACGAATTTAATTTTTCAAAAACTTTTAGAGCTTGATTTACTTGTTTAACATCGTGGACCCTATGAATTTTAACACCTTGCATCATTGCTAGTATAGTAGCACTGATAGTACCTCCTAAACGCATCTTAGGATTATCCTCCTTGCTTATTGAAGAAATAAATCTCTTCCTAGATACTCCTAACATTATAGAACAGTTTAGTGAATGAAAAATAGATAAATTATTTAATATCTCAACATTTTGATTGAAATCTTTCCCAAAACCAATTCCAGGATCTATTATAAGATTTTTTCTTTTAATTCCGTTTGCCTCGCAATATTTGATTCTCTCTTCAAGAAAATCGTATACTTCAAGTACAACATTTTTATATTTATTTTTTTTCATCATAGTTTGTGGTGTACCAGGCATATGCATAAGTATAATTGGTACATTATATTTTTTTACAACTTCAATACTTTTTGGATCGTTCATTAAAGCACTAACATCATTTATGATATTGACTCCAGATAACAAACCTAATTCCATTGTTGATGAGTTTCGAGTATCTAAAGAAATTTTGAATTTTTTGCTACTTAATTTTTGAATAATTGGTAATACTCTTATTGCCTCATCTGCTGGTAAAACCATCTCTGACCCTGGTCTAGTAGACTCACCTCCAATATCAATAAAGTCTGCTCCATCTTCAGTCATCTTTTCAGCATTATTAAAGGAATCTTTTAGATAGAGATTATCTCCTCCATCTGAAAAACTATCTGGTGTAATATTTAATATTGAAAAAATAAGTGTTTTATTTTTTTTAGAAAATTTATTACTATTTAAAAAGTTTTTTTTTTTAGTAATAAGCTTTTTAGCCAGGATTTCCAATTTTTTGTTTTTTTTTATAACTCTCTCAAAAAAGTAATCTACTGCATAGCAAGCCTTAGAAATTTTTCCTCCTTTTTTTTTTATCAACTCAATTGAACTGAATGCTACACCGTTGATCTTCAGTGCTTTCTTATTTTTGATCAACATCTTGCTTTGTGAGTTTGAGATGTAACCGAAAGGTCTAATATAATATTTTGTTTCTTTTGGATACAAATTATTAAATTAAGTAGTGGCTGGATTAGGATCTAATTCGATTTGCCCCTTAGTTTTGTTTTTACTTCCACCACTTGTAGGAAGCGAGGTTTTTTTGTTAATATCACTTTTACTACTTGTGTTTTTTGTTTTAAATTTACCTTTTTTAATTAATTCCCTGACTTCATCACCAGACATTGTCTCAAACTCTAACAGTGCTTTAGCCAAATTATGTAGATGCTTAATGTTTTTCTTTAACACTTTTTTTGCGTGATTTTCTGCGTTATCAATTAGCTTTCTAATTTCTTTATCAATTAATTTAGCTGTTTCGTCTGACATACTTGTCCTCTGGGTAACGGATCTTCCCAAAAAAACGTCTTCCTCATTTTCAGAATATTTTAAAGGACCAAGTATATCGCTCATCCCCCACTCAACAACCATAGCTCTTGCTTTTTGAGTAGCTTGTAAAATATCATTTGAAGCTCCTGATGTAACGTTTTCCTTTCCAAAAATAATTTCTTCAGCAACTCTACCTCCAAACATCATAGCAAGTTTTGCCTTCATTTCTGTTTTAGTTTCTGAGTACCTGTCTCTTTCAGGAAGATTCATCGTAACTCCGAGTGCTCTACCTCTGGGAATAATAGTGACTTTATGCAAAGGGTCATTTCCAGGGGTAAATACTCCTACAAGGGCGTGACCAGCTTCATGGTAAGCTGTTAACTCCTTTTCTTTTTGACTCATAACCATTGAACGTCTTTCAGCTCCCATTAAAACTTTATCCTTTGCGTCTTCAAAATCTAACATAGTTACCAAGCGTTTGTTTCTTCTCGCTGCGAGTAACGCTGCTTCGTTAGCAAGATTAGCTAAGTCAGCACCTGAGAAACCGGGAGTACCTCTAGCTATGACAGTAATATCGACATCTGGGGCAAGAGCAAGCTTTCTTGTATGTACCTCTAAAATTTTGTTTCTACCTTTGATATCTGGGTTTGGTACTACAACTTGTCGGTCAAATCTTCCTGGCCTCAATAGAGCGGGATCTAAAACGTCAGGTCTGTTGGTAGCAGCGATAAGAATTACACCTTCTGTTGCGTCAAATCCGTCCATTTCGACTAATAATTGGTTAAGGGTTTGCTCCCTCTCATCATTACCGCCGCCTAAACCAGCTCCACGATGTCTCCCAACTGCATCAATTTCATCGATGAATATGATACAGGGAGCATTTTTTTTTCCTTGTTCAAACATGTCTCTGACTCTACTGGCTCCAACGCCGACGAACATTTCAACAAAATCTGAACCGGAAATGGAGAAAAAAGGAACGTTTGCCTCGCCAGCTATTGCCCTAGCTAGTAAAGTTTTACCAGTGCCGGGCGGGCCTACTAGCAAAGCACCTTTAGGAATTTTCCCCCCTAGTCTTTGAAACTTTGTTGGGTCTTTTAAAAATTCCACAATTTCCTCTAGTTCTGCTTTAGCTTCATCTATTCCAGCTACATCTCTAAAAGTTACCTTATCTTTGTTTTCGTTTAAAAGTTTGGCTCTGGATTTACCAAATCCCATAGCTCTGCCACTACCAGATTGCATTTGCCTCATGAAAAATATCCAAACACCAATCAAGAGTAACATAGGAAACCATGAAATTAGGATGTCAAATAGGCCGGGAGAATTTTTTTCTAGTGGCTGTGCTATAATTTCGATGTTATTTTTTTCTAACTTGTCGATTAAACTTGGATCGTTTGGAGAGTAAGTAGAAAAAAGTGTTCCGTTTGAGTATTCACCAGTAATGTTGTTTCCTCTTATCTCAACCCTTGAGACGTTACCATTTTTTACATCACTTAAGAAATTCGAGTATGAGACAACACGAGATTGTTGAACAGAGTTGTTGGTTTTATAGAAATCTATAATAAGGAATACCAGAAATCCGATCAACAACCATACAGCTAGATTCTTTAATAAATTATTGTTCATAGATTTTATATAATTATAACCTGCAAAATTCTCAATTAATATTTAAAAAAAATTTTTTTTATGTAAAGGAATTTTCGGGGAAAAATAAAACTTAACCCCTAATTGCTCCAAATTCTTATTTTCTGATAGAAATGGTATTATCATATCACCATTCAAAATAATCAATGGTAAAGATTGTATAATTAAAAAATCTAATTTAGAATTCTTCAGTACAATTTTTTTTTTTAAACTTGGCCAATTTTTTTGTGAAATATTGTTCATTTCTAAATCATAAATTTTGGATTCAACAATAAACCTATTTTGCCAAATAGTTTTTTTTCCTTTTTTTAAAAAAAATTTCTCAACTTTATGCTTATCAGCAATTTCCTTAAGAATTTCTATACTATTGTTGCTGACCCTCAATAAGCATTTGTGTAAAGTAAAATTAAATGATTCATTCCTTTTTTCAAGATTCAAAAAAAACAAAATTGATTTCCTTTTTGGTGAAAAATCTTTACCTCCAGCAGTTGTAAGTATTTTTTTTAAAATTTCTATTTTTAAAGTTATTGATAGTTTATTAAACTTTTCTCTACAAATTTTAAAAACTCCATAATCATAAAATCTCAATTCTTTACAGAAAAATTTTAAAATTTTTTTTTCTTTTGCAAGATTCACATCTTTTCTTTTATTTAACTCACTATTAATTGAGTCTATACATTTAACACTTTTTGATTTTAAAAAATTTCTTACTCTCACTCTTTCAAATCTTTCATCAAAATTAGATCTGTCTATCAACCACTGAATTTTTGATTTTTTACAGGTAGCTTCTAACCTTGCCTTCTCATAAATCAGTAAAGGTCTTATTATTCTTAAACCATCTACAACCCTAATTTTAGGGATTGAAGATAATCCCAAGGATATGCTATCTCTTTTTTTTCTCATTATAAAAGTCTCTAGATTGTCATCAAGATTATGAGCTGTCATAAGATTGATAATTTTAAGCTTTTTACAAAGACTTATAATTTTTTTATACCTTTCATTTCTGGCAATTTCTAAAATTCTCGAATCAATTTTATTATGATTCCATGTAATTTTCGTAAAATCTACTCCAAGTTTTTTAACTTTTTTTTCTAATACTTTTGATTCGAAGTTACTTTCAACTCGGAGGTTATGATCAAAGTGTATTGCAAGTATTTTTCCATTAAGCTTTTTAATCCATTCCTTCATTAACAATAACAAAGCCATACTATCAGAGCCTCCCGAAACACAAATCCCAATGTAAGGTTGATTTTCGAAAGAAAAGTTAGAAGATAAATTTCTCTCGAATTCTTTTTTTGTTATCGATGGAAAGTTCACTTTATTCCTTTGGACAATCTAACTTCTTTTTTTCTGAATTAGCTCTTTCAAGTACATTTTTTGGTGCAGATTTATATTTCACTTCTAACTCATAAAATACATTACATGCTTCACTTTTTTTTTTTAAATTGGCGAATGATAGACCCAATTTAAGCATGTTATCAGGACCTTTTATCGAATCTGGGTATTTTTGTAAACCTTCACCAAATTCTAGTATAGCTTTTTCAAATTTTTTTTGTGCGTAGTGAACTTCCCCAAGCCAATATTGAATATTTGGCATCAAATCTTCAGGATTAAATTTTTTTAAATCAACCAATTCAACTTCCGCTTCTTCAAACTTACTTGCCCACAGTAACTTTATGGCATTTTCATATTTTTTTTTAATTTCTTGCTCAGATAGATTCATTTGAGGGTTTGTTATTATAGACTTTTGAACATTTCCATCATTCCCTGAAAAATTGGAAAGGTCAACTGATGATTTGTTTTCCTTTTTGGTAGTTTTGTTTTCTTTAATGACTTGAAAGTCCTTTTCCAGTTTTAATACTCTTGATTGAAAGTCTTCATTAATCAAATCTAATTTTTCACCAATAAGATTTATCTGATTTTGTATTTCTTCTAGCGTACCGAAATTTTGTCTCAGATTTGTCTCGATTTGATCAATTCTTTTCTCATTTCTCGAAATATAACCTGATGATAAAGACTTATCTAAACTATCAAATTTTCCTTTTTGTATATCAGAAATATTTCTTTCAATTCTTTCAAGCCTATCTAGAAGATCATCGACGTCGATTTCTTGAGAATAAGAAACTTTGGAAATGTAAATGCATAGTAAAGCAAGCAGTGTTATTACTATTTTAGAGTTAATTAATACCATCTTGGATATGGATGTGGGAATCAAACTTGTTGATTCCCATTATATAAAAACTATAGGATGTTTGTCTTAGTTATAATATTCTAATTACCACCAACAACAGTGACAGCTCTTCTGTTTTCGGCCCAAGATTCAGAGGTGCTGCCTTCAGCAGATGGTCTTTCCTTACCGTAACTTATCGTCGTAACTCTCCCAGGCTCAACTCCAAGGGAAACTAAGAATTCTTTAACTGAGTTAGCTCTTCTTTCACCTAAAGCAAGGTTATATTCACGCGTACCTCTTTCGTCACAATGACCTTCAATAATAATCTGAAATCCTGGTGTTGATTTTAACCAATTAGCTTGAGATTCAAGTGTGAAGGCTGAGGCAGAATTAATATTGTGTTTATCGGTTTCAAAATAGATTCTATCTCCAATTTCGTTTTGTAAATATCCTTGAAGATTAGCTTGTCTTGAGTCTCCGTACTCATATGATGGAGAATCTGATGATGATGAGCCACCTATTGTTTCGCAACCAGAAATAACTAAAAAAGATGCAAATAATAGTGATAAATATTTATTTTTCATGACAATATCCTTAATTTATAGTTTTTTAATACATTTTTACATTTTGAGGGTGTGTAAGTCAACGATAACATTGATTTTTGTGAAAAATCAGTAATTAGCAATAACCTAAATGGCGTTTTATTAATTTCTGTTGTAAATCTTTACAGTACAAGAACCTCGACAGTCAACGCTATCGTGAGTTGGAATCTCTTTAAAAGAGTCATCAACTAACAAAGTGTCAGCCCCACCTACTTTGTCGGTTAATCCACATCCGGAAACAATGAACGCAGCAAATAATAAAGCTAAAAGTTTTAATTTCATAAATAACTCACCCTTGGAAGTTTAATATTTAACATTCTTACATTCTGTATCATCATAAGTCAATCATAAAGCTTTTTTTTGATGATATTTAATTTTGCCATACAAAGAAACTTTAAGGTAATAATCCAGACCAAGACGGATCAGATGCATCAGATGGGGTAATTAGTTCTCGAAGATTTACTCCTGTTAAATCAACAAGTTTTATTTTGGGAGGCGATATTTTCCCTTTAGAAAACTTGGTTTGACTATAAAATGATAATACTCTTCCGTTAGGCGACCAAGTTGGACCCTCAACCAAATAAGATTTATAAACAACTCTCTCTCCCTTTCCATCAGTGTACATAACACCAATGTAAAACTCACCACCCAACAACTTGGTAAAAGCAATCAGATCTCCTCTTGGTGACCAAACGGGAGTTGCGTATTTTCCTTCTCCAAAACTAATTCTTTTAATTTTTTTAGTTTTCAAATTCATAACGTAAATTTTCTGACTTCCACTTCTATCAGACTCAAAAGTTATAAAATCACCGTCTGGAGAATATGATGGAGCAGTATCAATTCCTGGATACTTCGTTAGCCTTTCAAGCTTTTGTGTTTTAAGATTCATTTCATAAATGTCTGTGTTACCATTTCTTGCAAGGCTCATTACTAATTTTTTTCCATCAGGTGAATACCTTGGGCTAAAAGTCATGCCTGGAAAGTCACCGAGTATTTTTTGTAAACCAGTATTTAAATCAAGTAAAAAAATTCTCGGTATTGTGTTATTGTAAGACAAGTAGGCAACTTCTTGAGCAGCTGGGGAAAATCTTGGTGTTAAAGCAAGGTACGAACCATCTGTAAGAAATTTGTGATTTTCTCCATCCTGATCAATAATAGCTAATCTTTTTTTTCTGTTATTTTTAGGTCCAGACTCAGATATGTACACTATACGACTGTCAAAATACCCTGACTCACCTGTAATTCTTTTATAAATGATATCTGAGATTACATGAGCAATTCTCCGCCAGTTGTTTGTCTCAGTTGTAAGTTGTTGTGCAACCATTTGTTTTTCTGAAAAAACATCCCAGAGTCTAAATTTTAAATTTAATTTCTTACCTGAAACAGATAAATTTCCATGAATTAAACCTTGTGCAGATGTAATTTTCCAGTCTGAGAAAGAAGGCTTTGAATCGAAGTTTAATTTTTCAGTTAAAAAAACTCTCCTCGGTAGCATTTTAAAAAGTCCAGATCTCTGAAGATTATTTGTAATTACTTTGCTGATATCAGATGAAATTTTTTCCTCAGTATCATTTTTTGTCTCTAATTGCACTAACGCAATTGGAATTGGTTCTGTATTACCACGTGTTATATCTATCCGAAGTTCTGAAAAACTTGTAACTGGACATAGTATGAAAAAAAAGTATATGGCTAGGCGTCTTAACATTTAATTTTAACATTATAAAGTTATGAATTAAAAAATCAAAATTTACTTTTTTAATTAATACTTTGTGAAGGATCAAAATCTAAAATTATTTCTTTCCAGGTTGCGTATTTTTTTTCAGGAACTTTAAGTTTTTTGCATTCTGGGTGATTTACCGCTCTAAGAGCACTTTCAGCCGCTGCTCTAAAAAAACTTTCGTTTAATTTATTATCATTTATCAATTTTGAGTAAATTACGTTTCCCTCTTTATCTAACTTAATTTTAATTGATACGAACAAATCTTTTAGATTTTTAGCTCCGGCCGGAACAATCCAGCATCTGTAAAACTGTCTTCGAATTGCATCTTTCTCAGATATAGAGAGTTTGTCTCCTAAACTTAATTCTTTTAAATCTTCCTCTTTTTTATCAACTAATTTCTCATCATCTTTCTCCTCTGTTTCTTCCTCTACTTTTCTTTGTGATTTTATTTTTTCAATTGATTTTAAAATACTATCTAATCTTTTTTCTTCCTTTTTTTTTGTTTCTTCTTTTTTTTTTGTTTTTTTAGCAGATGACTTTTTTTTCTCGTCTTTTAAAGCAAATTCTGGAGGTTTTGGTTTAGATTTTGGTAATGGAGGAGAATAAGTCTCGTTTTGCTTTTTGCTTTTTTTTTCAAAAGCTTTTTTTTTATTTTCAATTTTATTTACAGTTTTTTCTGAAATGTCAACGATATCAAGTGGTATTTCATAAATCTCAAATCTTTTATTTTTTTTAAAAATTTCTGCACCATACATGAACATCATTAAAATTCCTGTATGAAGAAACATTGATTTTAGAAGACCTTTGGTCATTTTGATTATTTTAATTTAGTAACTAATGCAACTTTTTTAAATCCAGATTTATTAATAAAACTCATTAAATCCATAACCTTGCCATAGTTAAGTTTTTTATCTCCTTTTATATATATCTTTAAATCTTTATTTTGTGATTTGAGTGCCTTTAATTTTTTAATTAAACCATCAGCTGAAAATTTTTTTTTTTGGAGAAAAATTTCACCTTTTGAATTTATTGTTACGGTTACAGGATCATTTTTTTCATTTTTAAGGATAGAAGTGCTTTCAGGAAGGTTAACTTTTATTCCGGCAGTCAATAATGGTGCTGTAACCATGAAGATTATTAGTAGCACTAACATTACATCAACAAAAGGTGTAACGTTTATTTCGGAGATTGATTTTCTTTTTTTGTAATTTTTTTTCAAGTTTGTTACCTAAATATTTCCTTTGAAATTATAAGTATGATTTCTTCTGAAAAGACATCTAACTTATTCGAGATATCATCAAGCATAGTGTTAAATTTGTTAAAAAATAAAACCGAAGGTATCGCAGCAACTAAACCCAAAGCAGTAGCAAAAAGTGCTTCTGCTATTCCAGGTGCAACTACAGCTAAACTGGTATTTTGAGATATACCTATTGCCGTAAAACTATTCATAATTCCCCATACCGTTCCAAAAAGTCCAATAAATGGGGCCGTAGAACCAACAGAGGCAAGAAAATTTAGGCCCTTTTCCAAAGTTGAAAGTTCCTTATTTATTACAATTTCCATTTCTTTTTTTACATTATCGCAAAACTTCTGTTTAAATTCGCTATTTTTATTTGAAAAACCAGTTTTTACTTTTTCAAAATAAACCATGGCTGAAAAAAAAACTGATTCCATGGGATGTGTTGGTTGAGAGCCAAGTCTTTTTGATAATTTACTTAAGGTTTCACTAGAATAGAAATTTTCTTCAAAATCCTCTGAATCTATGAGGATATTTTTGAGTGAGGTATACTTCGAGAATATTATTGCCCATGACCATACGGAAGAAAAAATTAGAATTATAATAACAATTTTTACAACAATATCCGCCTGAAGAAACATCGAAAATATGGAAAAATCTGCTCCCTCTTCTATCACCTTTTTTTCAATAGTTTCATCCATAATTTTTTATACTACTTCGAGTGCATTAAATCTAGCAATTATATTTTCTGGAATTTTTGCAGGTTTAGAGTTCAACCCATTTATCCATACAAGTTTTAAATTAATGTCAGTAAGTAATATTTTATTTTTAAAAATTTTTTGTTTTAAACTTAACGTACAAAAAGAATTTTCCAAAAAAAAAGTCTCAACAGTCAAATTATCACTTAAAGATGCTGGTTTAATAAAGTTTACATCTAATTGGTTCACTACAAAAAAAAATTTGTTGGAATTTAGTATTTGCTGCAGTTCGGGAAAATGTTCTCTAAGTAAATTACTTCTCGCTCGCTCAGCATATTTCAGATAATTGGTATGATAAACAAATCCAGTCAAATCAGTATCTTCATAATAAACAGAAATCAAAGATGAATGAATTTTTTTCATATTCTTTATAAAGTTATTTGAATATGATTGTGCCCCTTTTCTGATAAAATTCTCCCTCTTGAAGTTCTTTGCACTAAACCCTGTTGCATTAAATAAGGTTCAATAACATCTTCAATTATGTCTTTTTGCTCTAGTAGTGAAGCACTTAAAGTTTCTATTCCAACTGGACCACCATTATAATCAATAGCAATGCATTTTAAATATTTCCTATCCATATCATCTAAGCCCTCTGAATCAATTCTCATTTTTTTTAGAGAATCTTCAACAACCATGTTAGTTATTGTAGGCAAATTTTGTACGACAGAAAAATCGATAATTCTTTTCAAAAGTCTAATCGCAATCCTAGGAGTCCCTCTCGACCTTTTTGCAATCTCAAAAGCTGCGCTTTCATCAATTTTTGTATTAAATTTCTTAGAACTTAATAAAATTATATTTTTTAAATCTGACGGGTTATAAAAATCGAGTTGTAATTGAATTCCAAACCTGTCTCTCAAGGGTCTCGATAGCAAGCCCAATCGAGTAGTAGCTCCAATTAGGGTAAACCTCTCGATTGAAATTTGCATAACTCTTGCAGATGGCCCTGATCCAATAATATAGTCACATTTATAATCTTCCATTGCAGGATAAAGGGTTTCTTCAACAATAGGAGAAAGCCTATGGATTTCATCAATAAACAAAATATCGTCCTCAGCTAGATTTGTCAAAAGTGTTACTAAGTCACCTTTTTTTGTAAAGGCTGGTCCTGATGTGGAGTGAATATTGACATTTTTTTCATATGATATTATGTGCGATAATGTAGTTTTTCCTAAACCAGGCGGACCATACAAAATAATGTGATCTAAATTATTTTTTCTTTTTTTAGATGACTCTATATACGTCTTCAAATTTGATTTCAAATTATCTTGACCAACAAATTTATCAAGATTTCTTGGTCTTAAATTCAATTTTTTATCTTCCAAAGTTTCTTTTGATTCTAAATTAATTTTTTCTTCATCAGACATAATTAATTTACTTTCGGTTTTGATAGATATTTTAACGCTATTGGTATTAATTCTTCTAAATTCATCTGATTATTATCATTTATAACTTTGTCTGCCGTCAATTCACAAATTTTTCTAGGGTACCCTAAATTAAAAAGACATGAAACTAAATCATTAAAGTTGTCTTTGTTAACCATTGTAATGCTTGAAGAAATCCCTAAGGATTTTTTCTTAATTTTTTCTTTCAACTCAATAATTATTCTGTTTGCCAGTTTATTTCCTACGCCAATAACACTTAAAAAAATTTTTGAATTTTGATTATTTATAGATTCTATTATCTCATTTATTTCAAGCTTAGACATTATATTTAAAGCCATTTTACCCCCAACTCCCTGAACACTCAGTAAATCAGAAAATATCTCCCTTTCTTGATACTCCAAAAAACCAAAAAATAATCTTTCATTTTCTTTAATTATTTCATAAACAAAAATACTTACCAAAGACTTAGAAGGGTATATTTTATCAATACTTTTATTTGATATAAAAACTCTGAAAACAATACCATTTACATCTAAATCGATGTATTCTTCACTACAAAACTCAATAAACCCTTTTAACTTTACTATCATTCTATTCTCTTAAAAAAATTTTAGACCCTTTTTGCATCGAATGACACATTGCCACAGCCAATGCATCTGCGGCGTTTTCATCATCAATTTTTAGATTTGGAAAAATTCTTTCAAGCATTTTTAATATTTGTAGCTTTGTTGCATGTCCATAACCAACTAAATTTTTCTTCACCGTATTTGGTGAATATTCAAAGATATCAACATTCTCTTTAGCAGCAACAAGAAATATCATCGCCCTTGCTTTACCTAATTTCATTGTAGATTCTGGGTTTTTATTAGCAAAAATTTTTTCAACAGCAATACAATTTGGAGTATACTTTCTCAATAAAAACAAACTTTCTTCATAAATCTTTTTTAATCTCATACCTAAATGATCGTTTTTTGACGTAGATATACAGCCGTAATCAATACAGGTTTCTAATTTATCATTTTTTTGCAAAACACCCCAACCAGTATTTATTAAGCCAGGATCAAAACCCATAATTAAGTTTTTACTACGAATCAAATTAACTTTTCCATTAGTGTTTCATTGATATTAAAATTAGCAAATACATTTTGAACATCATCCAATTCTTCTAACTTTTCCAACAAAATCAAAAGACTTTTGGCATCATCTTGATTTGAAATTTCGATGGTGTTTAGAGGTTTCCACTCCAAAGATGTGAACTGCGGAACTGAATACTTATTTTCCAAGGCCTCTAGTGTTTGACTAAAAACCTCTAAATCAGTTTCAACATCAAAAGAATTATCATTTTCTATAACGTCATTAATATTTAGACTAACACAAAATTCAAAAAAGTTTTCAAATGTTGTAACTTCCTTTGCATAAGTAATAATACCAACTTTTTTAAAATTATGCCTAACAGAACCACTTATTCCCAAATTACCGTTATATTTTGAAAATGTTGATCTAATTTCAGATGCGCTTCTATTTTTGTTATCAGTCATTGATTCAACAATTATTGCAATACCCAAGGGACCAAAACCCTCGTAGGTTATCTCCTCAATAGAATTTTTATCATCTTGACCTGAATTTTTTTTTATAGCTTTATCAATGGTATCTTTGGTCATATTAGAAGATAGAGCATTATTAATTGCTGACCTCAGTCTTGGGTTAGAGGTTGGATCAGGTGAACCTAACTTGGCAGATACAGAGATTTCTCTAATAAGTCTTGAGAAAAGTTTTGCTCGCTTTTTATCTTGAGCACCTTTACGATGCATAATATTTTTAAATTTTGAATGACCTGCCATTTTAATCTTTTTGGAGTTTACCCCCTAAAATTATTTGTTCAAATGCTTTAACACTTTTACTCTCAATATCAAGGATTGTGCCGCATAATGTTCCCTCACCATCAGCTGGTTCAAGTCTAGTTTTTAGGTGCTTTTGGGTAAATCTTTTTATTGAAAGTTCTTTCTTCATACCAATAACTGAATTGTAGTCACCACACATTCCTAAATCTGTTTGATAAAAAGTTCCTTTTTCAAGAAAATGTAGGTCTGATGTTGGAATATGGGTGTGAGTGCCAAAAACGCCAGAAACTTTACCATCAAGAAAGTGAGCAAGAGCCATCTTCTCTGAAGTTGACTCACCGTGAACATCAACCAAAATAATTGCACTATCTATTTTAGAATTTATTAGTTCCAATAAGTTAGCAATAGATTTGAACGGGTCATCTACAGACTCCATAAAAAGTCTGCACATTACATTTATTACTACAATATTTTCCCCATTTTTCATTTCAAAAATTGCATACCCGTTACCAGGTGTGCCCTCAGAAAAATTACAGGGTCTAATTAATCTGTTATCAAGTTTTATATATTCTACAATCTCTTTTTGATCCCAGATATGATTACCAGAAGTAATAACATCAACACCCAAAGAGTAAAATTCTTCACAAATTTTTTTTGTAATACCAAAACCATTCGCAGCATTTTCTCCATTCGCCAAAACAAAATCTATTTGTTTTAACTTTTTTAGATTTGGTAATTCTCTTCTTATTGCATTTCTTCCAGATTTTCCGACTATATCACCGCATATAAGAACTCTCATTGAATTATTCCCTTAGGTGTAATAATTTTGTTTAAAGTTTTATCAAAATTCATTGAAGGTAGAGATTCTATTTCTTGTTCATTAAAGGCAATTCCAATTGTCTCAAAAGATTTTTTGTTTTCTAAATTTGAAATTGTTCTGTCGTAAAACCCACCCCCATAACCAAGTCTGTTCTTGTTTTTATCAAACGCTAAAAGGGGAACCAACATAACGTTTGGTGTTATAAACCTTCCGTAAAGTGGTGTGGGAATTTTAAATTTATCCTTGAAAACTTTTTGACCTTTTTTCCAGCTTTTGAATAATAAATGATGATTATTTTTTTTTATAAAAGGCATACAAACTATGTTTTTATTATCAGTTATAAAATCAATAAAAGGAAGTATATTTACCTCCCCTCTTACTGGAAAATAACCAGAGACTATCTTCTTTGAAGAAATGTTAAGAGATATTAAAAAATTATTAATTTTTTTTTCCTTTTCTTGTCTGTTATTAATGTTATCTCTTAAATCCAAATATTTGGACCTTATTATCGCTTTATCCATTTATTTTTTTTTCTACTAAATTTTCTAAATCTTCTAATTCACTTATGATTTCGTCAAAATTACAGGCTTGTTTTTCATTTTGTTTTTTTAAAAGATTAATTTCCCCAGCAAGTATTAATGAAATCATTAAATATTTCTTTGATTGAGATAAATTTTTTATTTGTTTATTTTGCTCAAACTTATTGTTTAAAAGTTGCTCAGATTCTCTCAATAATTTTTCCTCGCCCTCTTTGCATTCAACTTCATATTTGATGTCATCAATTTCTAATCTTAATATTGGCATAAATTCTCTTTACTTTATTTTTCTAAAAATTTTATAACTCTATTCATGTATGTGGAAACTTTTAATAATTTTTTTTTTAGTAATTCATTTTCATTATTTTGAGAGATTTTGTTAACTTTTTTCTTAAGTGAACTTATTTTTTTAAAAATTATTTTAATCTTTTCTTTGCTCATAGATACAATTTATTATCTTCTTTACATTATTATAATTATTCATTAATCAATAACTATAAAATAATTGATATGGCATACAGAGTTGCAATTAATGGTTTCGGACGAATCGGAAGACTTACGCTCAGAGCTTTGCTTGAGAAAGACCTAAATGATGTAGAAGTTGTTGCAATTAACGATTTAGGTAAGCTTGATAGTAACCTACACTTGTTCAAATATGACTCTGTTCACGGAACCTTTACTCAAGATATTAACAAGTCCTCCCAAAATGTAAAAATTGGGAATAATAACATTCAATTCCTAAGTGAACCTGATCCGATTAATATTAATTGGAGTGAATTAAAAATTGATTTAGTTGTTGAGTGTACTGGTTTTTTTACAAAAAGAGATGATGCACAAAAGCATCTTAGTTCAGGATCAAAAAAAGTCTTAATTTCTGCTCCAGCTACAGATCCTGATATCACAGTGGTTTACGGAATCAATCATAATTCAATAAAAGAAGATCACAAAATTATTTCAAACGGCTCATGTACAACAAATTGTTTAGCTCCACTTGCTTTTTTAATAGAAAAAAGCCTTGGTATTGAGTCTGGTTACATGACAACAGTTCATGCAGTTACGGGTGACCAAAACACAATTGATACAATTCATAAGGATCTAAGAAGAGCGAGAAATTCCCTAATTTCTATAATACCCACATCCACAGGTGCTGCCAGGGCGGTTTCTGAGGTTTTACCAGATCTAAAAGGAAAAATAGACGGAAGCGCAATACGAGTGCCAACTGTGAATGTATCTTTAGTAGATTTTAAATTTTTTTCAAAGAGAGAAACCTCTGAGGACGATCTAAATAATCTTTTTTTAAAAGCAGAAAAAGATAGTTTTCAAAATATTATTCAAACAACTTCCGAACCACTTGTTTCTAATGATTTTAACCATAATCCAAACAGTGCTGTAGTTGACTTGAGTGAAACAAAAGTTTTAAACAAAAAATTTTGTAGGATTCTTGCATGGTATGATAATGAATGGGGATTTTCAAATAGGTTGGTAGATGTTATTTCAACTTTATCTAGATGAAGATTTATGAATATTTGACAATTAAATTTTCTAACTTAGACGAAGTCAAAACAGTTTTAAAAAAATTTAATAACTCACAGATTAATATAATTTGGTCCTTTGAGTCTTTATCATGGCAAGGCCCGCACATGATGAAACAATTTAATCTATTACTAAATGATAAAAGAATAAACTTTATCGCGGAAGTTGGAGAGGATATTGGTTTAGCGCTTACACTAATTGAACTTGAAATCAAAAAAATATCAGTCAGTACTAATTTAGATAAAAATTTAAGAGAAAAAATTGAATCGCTCGCAAAAAAGCAGGGAATTGACGTACTTATTACACAAAGATTTAAAAAAATTCAAACCATTAGTGAGTTAATGCGAGACTTTTAACAATGAAAATTTATCTTATTTCACCTCCAAAATTAACAAAATCTTTTAACTCAAAAATTTTTGACACGATTACTGATATAATACCTATAGAGTATTTTCAATTCAGGCCGAAATTTAAATTACTTAAAGATAGGTTAAATTTTGTTGAGATGCATTACGAATCATTCTCAAGAGTTTGTAAAAAGAAAAAGATAAAATTAATTATTAATGATGACTTTGAAATCGCTGAAGAGTTTACTTTTGATGGGATACATTTAGGTCAAAATGATAAAAGTTGTAAAGCTGCTAAGGAAAAATTTGGAAAAGAATTTATAGTTGGGGTAAGCTGCTCAAGTTCTGAAAATTTGTATAAAAAAGCCAAAAGTGATGGTGCTGATTATGTTGCGTTTGGTCCAGCATTTAATTCAAAAACCAAAAAAGGGTTATCAATCGATTTGGGTAATTTAAAAAAATTTTTAAAAAAAATAGAATTACCATTTGTTTTAATAGGCGGTGTTAACCATAAAAATATAAAAAATTTATTTCATCTAGAACCGAATTACATTGCAATTATAGACAGTTTATGGAATTTTAAAGAAGGATCTCAATATTCGGCATATCAATTTAAAAAAATTTTAAGGGATAAAAGTTATGAAAATGATAGCTAATCTTATAAAAGTTGGGAATGTAATCAAATACAAAGATAAAACTTTACAAGTAATGAATACAAATACCATTAAACCTGGGAAAGGTGGTGCATTTATACAACTAGAAATGAGAGATTTAAAAAGTGGATCAAAGGTAAATGAAAGATTAAGAACATCTGAAAATGTTGAAAAACTTAATGTGAACGAAGTAAGTGTAACCTTTTTATTTTCGGAGAATAATGTGATAACAGTCATGAATAATGAAAATTACGAGCAAATTACTTTGAATGAAGAACTTCTTAATGGAAATAAAAATTTTTTGGAGGATGGTGTTCAGCTTTTTCTAGATATAATTGCTGAAGAGATTGTTGGAATAAGACTCCCCAAAACCATGACAGTAGAAGTTAGAGAAGCTGACGCAGTTGTAAAAGGACAAACAGCATCTTCATCCTTCAAAAACGCAATTACAACAAAGGATATCAAAATTTTAGTTCCAGCACACATTAAAGAAGGTGATAAGATAGTGATAAATACTGAAAGTCTTGAGTATTTAGAAAAATCGAGAGATTAAGATGAGTTACACGCCATTGGCTAATGTTCTAAAAAGAAATTTAAGAGATTTAAGAAAATATATTATCAGAGACTATAATGAAATTGAAGAGCTTCAAAGCTCAGTGAAAGATTCAAAGATATTTATACAAAAATCTCAAAATAAAATTGAATCAGAAGTAATTAATTTTTTAACAAAAATTAAACCAAATTTTAGAATAATAAAGGATTTAGAAATTAACACTCAAGACTTTTGGTTAATAAATATAATTGACTCAAATCTAAACTTTGCCAGAGCTAACGATAATTTTGGGATAAATATATCGCTTTTCGAAAAAAATTTAATCATAACTAACTTGTTTTATAATCCATTAAAAGACGAAGTTTTTTATTATGAAAAAGTAACTGGTGCATTTAAAAATGAGACAAGAATAAGAGTTTCTAATAAGAAAAAAAAAGAAGAGTCTCTAATTAGTATTTATAATTATAAGGATGATTCAAGTTTAATTTATGAAGGTATTATAAAAAAGAAATTTTCTGAAAATAATTTTTCACTAATTGAATCTGGTTCATGTTATTCTGACCTAAGCAATCTTTCATGTGGAAAAGTTGATTGCTGCGTCATCATAAATCCTCCAAAAAAACTTATTATTGAAGCTGGGTTAATGATAAGCTCAACTGGGGGTGATTTTAAAGCTATTGAGCTAAAAGACACAAAAATATTTATAGCTGGTAACAAATTTGTTGATAAGATAGTAACGGAAATGGTAGAAAAAAGCTTAAATTAAATGAATTATTTTGTTAAAACATCTCTTTTAATTATTCCTATATTGTTTTTACTTTCGGTAACAACATCATTTTCTCAAGAAAAGGACGTTATAAAGAAAATAATTATAGATCCAAATTCTAACAAACGATTATTAATTCCATCAATTGAAAGTAATGATGAAAAAATTAAACTGATACCTCCCAAGTCAGTTAAAGACTCAGGATCTAAAGAAGATGATCTAGACAAAGAAATTAAAGCTATTAGGAAAGCTCAGGAAGAAAAAAGAAAAGCTCAGGTAAAAAAAAGAAATGAAGAGATAGAGGCTGCTAGAAAAGCACAAGAAAAAAAGAGAAGAGCTCTTGAGGAGAAAAGAAAAAAAGAAATTGACGATGCAAGGAAGGCCGAAAAACAAAAAAAACAAAAGGAACTCGAAGCTGCTAAAAAAGCTGAAGAATTAAAAAAACAAAAAGAACGCGAAGCGGCTAAAAAAGCTGAAGAGTTAAAAAAACAAAAAGAACTCGAAGCTGCTAAAAAAGAAGAAGAATTAAAAAAACAAAAAGAACGCGAAGCGGCTAAAAAAGCTGAAGAATTAAAAAAACAAAAAGAACGCGAAGCGACTAAAAAAGCCGAAGAGTTAAAAAAACAAAAAGAACGCGAAGCTGCTAAAAGGGCCGAAGAATTAAAAAAACAAAAAAAGCTTGAAGCTGCAATGGAAGCTGAAAAGTTAAAACAGATAGAGGTTAACAGGATCAAAGAGGAAAAACTCAAACAAGAAAAACTTAAACAACAAGAAGCTGCTCGTCTAAAGGAAGAAAAACGTTTAAAAAAGGAACTTGAAAAGGCTAAAAAAGAAGAAGAAAAGAGGTTGAAGCAGCAAGAGGCTGCCCGTCTAAAGGAAGAAAAACGTTTAAAAAAGGAACTTGAAAAGGCAAAAAAGGAAAATGAAAAAAGGTTGAAGCAGCAAGAGGCTGCTCGTCTAAAGGAAGAAAAACGTTTAAAAAAGGAACTTGAAAAAGCCAAAAAAGAAGAACAAAAAAAACTTAAAGAAAAACAGTTAGCTAAACAAAAAGAAGAAAAGAAGTTAAAAGAATTGAGAAAAGCTGAAAAAGAAAGACAGAGAAATGAGATAGAGCAAGCCCGAGTACTTCTTGAGGAAGAAAAAAGATTAGAGTCAATAAAAAAATTTACAGAAGAAGAAAAAAAGAAACTTGAGGAAAAGAAAAAACTTGCTGATGAAATTAAAAGAAAGCAAGAGCAAGAAAAAAAGAAAATTGAAATAAGAAAACAAAAAATAGCAGAACAAGAAAAACTTAAAAAAGAAAGAGCCGAGAGAAAGTTATTGGAAAAAAAAGCTCAAGAACAGAAAAAGTTGAATGAAAAACTCAAGTTAGCTGAAGAAAAAAAAATTAGAGAAGAGCTAAAAAGAAAACAAAAAGAACTTGAAAAAAAAATAAAATTACAAAAAATTGCTGAACAAGAAAGAGTAAAAAGAGAAAGAAGAGAAAGGAAAATATTTGAAAAACAACAAGAACAAAAAAGAAAAATCCAAGAAAAACAAAGGATTGCTGATGAAAAGAGAATTCGAGAAGAAATAAAAAAGAAGCAAAAAGAAATAGAAAAACAAAGACAATTAATGAGGATTGCTCAAAAGGAGAGAAATTTAGAAAAAGAAAGAGAAAGAATTAAGTTGCTAAAGGAAATTGAGGAAAAACAAAAAGTTTTAGAAAAAAAAGAAGTTATCTTACAAAAACAAATCCAAAATAAAAAACAAATAGATGAAATAAAAGCTAATATTCAGGATTTAAAGGATAAAGTAAAAAAATCAGGTGAAGATATTAATAAAATAACTCAGGTTACGGTTATAAATAAGGCAAAATTAAAATCTGACGTTGAAGAAAAAAAAGTTAATTCCAACGATATCTCGGAGATTAGAAAAGATATGAATAAGGTTAGACAAAATATTGAAAATAAACTAATAAGAAATGAGTTGGCAAGACAAAGAGAGGAAGAGATTAAAAAAAGAAAATACTCTTATTTCAAGGAAAATCAAAAAAAAAATATAATAGAAGAAGATAAAACAAAATTGTTCTTTGATGAAAATTTGATTAAACAATCTTTTCAGAAAAAAAAACAAATAACAGAATCTGAAAAATCTGAAGATTTTAAAAAAAAGTTACAAAAAAAGTCGTCTTCTGATGAGACCAATGGAGATCAAAACTCAAAAAATGTTAATTTATTATCTGCTTTGAATGCACCTAGCTCAATTGTTGAAATTAAAGAGCAACAAGTTAATAAAACAAGTGAGGTAATTATATTTAATGAAAATGAAGTTGAGTTAGGTTTTAAACACAAAAAAAATGTTAAAGAATATGTAAAAGCTATTATAGACAAGCAAATAAGAATTGAGATTGTTGCTTCCATCCCAAAAAATAATTTAAAAGACTCTGATTTTAAAAAAAAACAAAAATCTAGATTATTATACATTAGAACTTTTCTGATAAATCAAGGGATCTCTCACAACAGAATTGGAATTAAATTTAATGAAGTAAAAGATTCTAAAAAGTGGGAAAATGAGGTAGTGTTAAATTTCATAGGATTGTAATGAAAATTGTTGGAAAATATATACTAAGAATTATTTTATTTTTAGTTTTAATATCTTCATTATTATATTTATATATAGAAAAGCTTAAAAATTTTTACCTAACAAACCAAACACTTAATTCAATAATAATATTCATCATAACCGTTGGTACTATTTATATTTTCAGACAAATTTTATTATTAAAAAATGAATATAATTGGCTGATAAAATCAACTAGTTCAAAACAGCCCTCGAAGCTAAGTGTAAAGTCACCAAACCTTCTAAAATATCTAGATACATTTTTAAAGGAACATTCAGGAAAGTTTATCTTTTCACAATCAGCTATGAAATCAATTATGGAAAGCTTAGATGGAAGGTTGACTGAATCAAGAGAAATTTCAAGATATCTGATAGGCTTAACGATTTTTTTAGGACTACTTGGTACATTCTGGGGACTTCTTGAAACAATTAATTCTGTTGGAATAACTGTAAGTAGTTTAAACTTCTCTGAGGATACCCAGAGGTTATTCAAAGTTCTCAAACAAGGACTTGAGGAACCCTTAAGTGGGATGGGGACCGCATTCAGTTCATCTTTATTCGGTTTAGGTGGATCACTTATTCTGGGATTTTTGGATCTTCAATCCAGTCAAGCACAAAATCGTTTTTATAACGAAGTTGAAGAAAAATTATCACAACATACAAAGTTTACACTTATGAACATGGACGAAAATGATAAAAAAAACCTTGGTCCGGCTTACATTGAATCTTTGATTGAAGTTACAACAGAAAATCTAAAGAAATCAACATCTGTCATTGATAAACAAAATGATTACCAAGAATCAATATCAAAATCCCTTTATGAGGTGAATAGTTTTTTATCTGAAAACATTGCACTTAATAAAGAAATCAAGGACGAAATAAAAGTGTTATCTAAAACAATCGCGAATATTAGTAAAAAATAGTGAGAGTATCTCGTAAAAATTTATATGAAGTAAACATTTGGCCGGGTTTTGTAGATGTATTAGGAACATTACTAATCGTAACAATCTTCACAGTTTTGATATCAACCGTCACCCAAATATATTTTAATGACCAATTAGAGATAAAACGTGGTGAAATTTCTAGTTTGGATAATCAAATCACAAACCTCGCAAATCAACTTAGCCTTTTAAACACAGAGAAAAAAAAAATTGACAAAAGTTTAGCTACACTAACAATTGAATACAAAGATCTAAATAAACAAAAAAATAAGTTAGATGAGGAACTTTCTAAAAGTCAATATAATTTGAAGATTAAAGATAAAGAGTTAGACCAAATTATTAATGAAAGAAGCAGTCTACTTGGTAAAATTCAAAAACAAAATGAAGATTTGAAAGATCTCAGTGAAGTAAAAGAGAAAAATAGTCTAGAAATTTTTGAACTTAATAGAAATGTTGAAAAACTAAATAATAGGTTAGAGGAATTATCAAAATTATTAATATCTGCAGAAGAAGAGGATAGAAAAAAAAAGATAAAAATTGAAAATTTGGGAAAAAAATTAAATCAAGCTTTAGCAGGAAAGTTACAGGAGCTAAGTGAATATCAGTCAATCTTTTTTAAAAAAATCAAAGAAGCTCTAGGTGATAGAAAAGATATAAAAGTGGAAGGAGATAGATTTATTTTTCCATCCGAAATTTTTTTTGAATCTGGGTCTGATGTTATCCAAGCTGAGGGAATAAAGAAGCTATCTGATATAGCAAAAAGTTTAAATGAAATATCTGAAAAAATTCCTAGTAAAATTGATTGGGTACTTAGAATTGATGGCCATACTGACAAGATTCCAATATATAATGAAAAGTTTAATTCTAACTGGCATCTGTCTAGTTCAAGAGCAATAAATATTGTAAAATTGTTAATCGAAAATGGAATTTCACCAAACAGATTGGTTGCTGCAGGCTTTGGGGAACACTCTCCATTAATAAGTCAGGAAAATGAAGAAGCCTACAAAAAAAATAGAAGAATAGAGATAAAGTTAACTAGGAGGTGATTTTAAAATTTTTAATCTTACAAGTATTTTTTTCTCAATAGCCCAAAAATATTTAAATTCTCCAAATAAAGTTCCTATAACAATTAATAAAATCTGATATAGGGGAAAAATTAATAATATCCTGATCAGCCAATAAAACTCGTTATTTTGAATATTTGAAGAAAAAATACTTATTAATACGTATTTCCCTAAAACTACTGAGAGCGAGCCAGTTATGCCGAAAACTGTAAAAATAATTAATAATCTAAAATAGTTTTCTACTTTAAATAACTTTAACAATTTTTGACTCACTTTAATGAACCCAATTCCTTCTCAAGAACTTTAATTAAATTTAAATTTTTATCTCTTGTTCCAATCCAATCGTTTGTATTATTAATAAGTTCAAAATGATGAGCCCCGCTTATTGGGGAAGATAACCAAATTTGTGATGTGGGGTTATGAACACTTACAATAAATACTTTTTCATCTTTTTCAATTTTAAGATTTTCATCCTCAAAATCAACATCGAGGAATTCATAATTTTTTTCTACCATATCAAAAATTAGGTTAAGTGTTTTATTAGCTGCTTCTTTGAAATTTTTCATGATTAAAATTGAAAGTTAATTACTTGCAATTTAAATGTAATGGTAATATAAATTGAGTCAAGAATTATGAAAAAAGATATACATCCAAACTATCACACCATAAAAGTTCAACTGACAGACGGAAGCAGTTTTGAAACAAAATCTACCTATGGTAAAGAAGGTGATATTTTAAAGTTGGATATTGATCCTATATCTCACCCTGCATGGACAGGTGAAGCTTCAAAGTTAATGGACTCTGATGGTCAAGTTGCTAAGTTCAACAAAAGATTCCAAAATTTGAATTTTAAAAAGTAAATATACATAAATGAAAGCGGTCTATTATGATCACCCAGGTTCACCTGATGTATTGAAAGTCGTAGATTCAGAAATCCCAATACCTAATGATAACCAAATACTTATTAAAGTTATGGCTGCTGGGGTTAATAGACCAGATATTATTCAAAGACAAGGAAACTACCCTCCACCGGAAAATCACTCACCAATCTTAGGTTTAGAGGTTTCTGGTTATATTGAAAAAATTGGAAAAAATGTAAAAAATTTTTCTCTAAATAACAAAGTAGCTGCTTTAGTAAACGGAGGTGGATATGCAGAATTTTGTTTAGCTGAGCAAGAATCAACATTTAAAGTTCCAGGAGATTTGTCATTTAACGAAGCAGCATGTATTCCAGAGTGTTATTTTACTGCTTGGTCTAATTTAGTGCAAAGAGGTAAACTAACTAGGAACCAAAAGGTTTTGATTCATGGTGGAACAAGCGGCATTGGGATAGCTGCTATACAGATTGCAAAAATATTTAATTCTTACGTCATTACAACTGTTGGAAATGCCGAAAAAACTGAATTTTGTAAGAACCTAGGAGTAAATCAAGTTATTAATTACAAAAAACAAGATTTTTTTGAAGTAGTTAAAAAATCTAATGTTAAAAGTGTCAATTTAATCTTAGATTATGTCGGTGGAGACTACATTTCAAAAAATATAAATTTACTTGATACTGAAGGTACCTTGGTTAATATTGGGTTTTTAAAAGGCTCAACAACTGAAATAAATTTTATGAAGATTATGTTAAAAAGGTTGCAGATAACTGGTTCTACACTTAGAATCAGAAATAATAAGTTTAAAGGTCAGGTTTTATCAGAGCTTAAAAAATTTGTTTTTCCTCTATTAATCGAAAGAAAGATCAAGTGTTTTGTAGATTCTGTTTTTAAATTTGAAGATGTAGTAAAAGCACACCAAAGAATAGACGAAGGCAAACACATTGGAAAAATTATACTCAACCCATAGGAATTTATTATGAGAAAACCACTAATGCCCAAAGCCACTGCTAGTTGGTTAATTGAAAACACATCGCTTTCATTTAAGCAAATTTCAAACTTCGTTGGTTTACACATACTTGAAATTCAAGCTATAGCTGATGGGGAGGTTTCTAATGGAATACTTTCGAGAAATCCTCTTGAAAATGGTGAACTTACAGATGAGGAAATTCAAAAATGCGAAAAAGATGAAAAACGTGATCTACAAATTAAACACTCTGAAATTCCCATGCCTCAAACTAAAACAAAAGGTGCAAAATATACCCCCTTATCTAAAAGAGCTGACAAACCTAATGGAATTTACTGGTTAATAAAACACTATCCTAGCTTACCTGATTCCAAAATATGTAAAATAATTGGGACTACAAAGAAAACGGTCCAATCTATAAGAGACAGGACTTATTGGAATATTCAAGGTTTAAGAGCACAGAATCCTCAAGAACTGGGTTTATGTTCCAGAGAAGAACTTCAAAAAATGATTGAAAAATTTAGTAAAGAGGAAACAGTTAAGCAGTAAGTCTTAATATTTCATCTCTAACTTTAAGTTTCTTTTTCTTCAAATTCGTAATCGTTAAATCATCAGTGCTTAAACTTCTAAAAGCTTTTTTTAGTTGATTTTCAAATTTTTGATGTTTTGAGACAAGAGACTTAATTTTTTTTTCTTTTAATGCAAGCCTATCCATTATTTAATGTTAATATGTTTTTTTATTTTTATCTACAATTAATTTAAAATGAAAAAAAAAATTTTAATTTCAATAGTCATGGGTAGCCAATCTGACTGGGAAACTTTAAAAAATTGCGAGGAGATCTTAAAAAACTTTGGCATAAGTTACGAAAAAAAAATAATCTCGGCACATAGAACTCCAGAAAGGCTTTATGAGTACGCAAAAAATATTGAAGATAGAGGAATTGAGGTTGTAATTGCAGGTGCTGGGGGAGCCGCTCATTTGCCTGGGATGATAGCATCACTTACTACGACCACTGTACTTGGTGTTCCTGTAGAGTCAAAAGCATTAAAAGGTATTGATAGTTTACTTTCAATTGTTCAAATGCCAGCGGGAGTTCCTTTACCCACTCTTGCAATAGGTAAAGCTGGAGCAATAAACGCGTCACTTGCGGCAATCTCTATATTAGGAAATAAATATCCACAAATATTAAAAAAATTAAAACTCTATAGATCAAAAATTACAAAATCTATAAAAAAAACTCCCAAAAATGCGTAGTTTAGGCATTATTGGGGGAGGACAGTTAGGAATGTTTATTTGCCAAGCAGCAAAAAGTTTAGGAATTAAAACCTCAATTTTTTCAGAAAACCCAGAGTTCAGTGCAAAAAAATTTTGTGATCAATATTTTATTGGGAAATTCAACGATAATGAGGTTTTGGAAAATTTCATAAACTCAGCAGATTATTTTACGATTGAAACTGAAAATATACCTTATGACATATTAGACAAAATTGCATCAGTAAAACAAATATTTCCTGATCCACAAATTGTAAAGATTTGTCAAAATAGGTTAAAAGAAAAAAGATTTTTAAATTCATTAGAAAATATAAGAACAGCTGTTTATTTTGAAATTAACAGTTTTAAAGATTTAGAAAAAAAAATTAGTCTCATCAATAATAACGGAATTTTAAAAACATCAGAATTGGGTTACGATGGTAAGGGCCAATACAAAATTGTTAATGGAAAAATTGATGACCTTAAAGATTTAAATTTAAAAAATTTTATTCTAGAAAAGATATTAGATTTTAAAAAAGAAATATCCGTTATTGTATGCAGAAAAAATAAAAAAGTAGAAGCCTATCCAGTAGTAGAAAATATTCATAAAAATTCTATTTTAAGAGAGACGATTTATCCTGCTAATTTAACTAAAGAAGTATCAAATAAAGCATTAAAAATGGCTATTCAGATTGCAGACGAACTTGACCTTCATGGGATACTTGCTGTTGAAATGTTTCTTATGAAAGATGAATCAATTATAGTTAATGAATTAGCACCTAGACCACACAATTCTGGTCATTGGACTTTAGATTATTGTGAAGTTAGTCAATTTCAGAATTTAATAAATACTATTTTTTTAAATTCACCAAAATACCCAAGTCCACATGCCTCTTGTAAAATGATAAATGTAATAGGAGATGAATTTTTAAGTAAAGAAAAACTCAAAAAAAAATTTAAATTTTACGACTATTTTAAGAAAGAAATCAAGAGTTCAAGAAAAATGGGACATTACACTTTTAAAATTTAATATTTTTTTTTAATTTATTTTTTAAATTACCAAACTTTAAAACTGCACTTATTTCTTTATCTAGAAATTTTTTAGTTCTTTCCAAATCTTTTGAATTATCAAAAACAAAAAAGGAAAATGTGATAGCGTATATATTCATTAATATAATTCTTTTTGTATAGTAATTATAATCTGTTGATTTGTCCCCAGCCAAAAACCAAATTTCATCAGCTATCTTAAATAAAGTTTTGTTAGAGCTAACAATCAAGTTCGGTTTTAAAATTTTTTTAAAAAATTTTCTTTTATCTACTAAATTTTGAAAAACCATCAATCTTCTAATGACAAAATATTTTATTTTTTCATTTATCTTATAGTTTTTAAATCTACTTGGTTTTTGTTCTTTGTCTATTATTTGGTTGATCATTAAATTTAACTCTTTCATTAATGATGAAAGTCCTTTAGGAAGTAAATCTTGCTTAATGTCGTAAAATTTATCTTGATTAATCTTCAATTGTGAAAGAGTGCTTAGTAAAGCATCATCAAAATCTTCATACTCAGTAATATTTTTGAGTAGACGTAAGAGAATTTTATTTCTATTAATTTTCATATTTCAAGTTATTAAATAAAAAAGTTTACATTATTATAAATTTTTATATAAATAAACTTCATAATTAAGGAGTATTAAAATTATTAGAGTTCAAGTAAGAGATAATAATCTTGAAAAAGCTATGAGGGCTATGAAGAAAAAGCTTCAGAGAGAAGGCGTGTTCAAAGAAATGAAACAAAGGAGAGCCTACGAAAAACCCTCAGAAAAAAAAGCTAGATTGTTAAACGAATCAACAAGAAGATGTAAAAAGATGCTCAGAAAAAAACTGGAGATACAAGGTTATTAGCTTAAAGGTGTTTTTTAAAACATCAATCTTTATAGATTGCATTTTCTTAGTCTAGACTTTTAACGATATCCTCGACCATTTTTTTTGCATCAGAAAATAACATCATAGTGTTATCTCTAAAAAACAATTCATTATCGACACCTGCATAGCCTGACGCCATCGACCTCTTTACAAATAAAACTGTACCTGAATTTTCGACATCGAGTATTGGCATACCATAAATTGGACTACTTTTATCGGTCTTAGCTGCAGGGTTGGTGATGTCATTAGCCCCAATAACAAAAGCAGCATCAGTGTTCGAAAATTCACTATTAATTTCTTCTAACTCAAAAACCTCATCATACGGTACGTTAGCTTCGGCAAGTAAAACATTCATGTGACCCGGCATTCTTCCGGCTACTGGATGAATAGCATATTTTATTGTAACACCGTTTTTTTTTAATATATCACACATCTCTCTTAGTGCATGTTGAGCTTGAGCAACTGCCATGCCATAACCTGGAACAATGATTACACTACTCGCATTTGACATTATGAATGCTGCATCCTCAGGACTTCCTGTTTTAACTGTTTTTCCTTGATTCTTATCAACGGTTGTGCCCTCTTCTACTCCAAACCCACCCAGAATAACGCTGACAAATGATCTATTCATTCCTTTGCACATTATATAACTAAGTATTGCACCTGATGCACCAACTAAGGAACCCACAATTATTAATAAATGGTTTGAAAGTGTAAAGCCAATTCCTGCAGCTGCCCATCCTGAATATGAGTTTAACATTGAAACCACAACTGGCATATCTGCCCCACCTATTGGTATTATTAGCAAAATTCCCAACAGCAAGGATAACCCTACGATCAACCAAAATATATTTGTAGACGTGTCAACGGTAAAAATTACAGTCAAAACTACTAAAGACAAAAAAATCAAAAGATTGAGAAAGTGCTGACCAAAAAAGGTGGTAGGTGCTCCGCTTACCAGACCTTGTAGTTTTAAAAATGCTATAATCGAACCAGTAAATGTAATTGCTCCTATTGCTACACCTATAGACATTTCAACAAGACTTGAAGCGAATATTTTTCCATTGTCACCAACAATACCATAACTCTCTGGAGCGTAGAAAGCACTGGTTGCTACAAATACTGCAGCTAAGCCAACCAACGAATGAAATGCGGCAACAAGCTGAGGTAAAGCGGTCATTTCTATTTTTAAAGCGATATATGTTCCAATTCCACCTCCTATTAAAATGCCGAGAATAATCATTTCGTAGGATAAAACATTTGGATTAAACAAGGTTGTTATTACAGCGATGATCATCCCTATAATACCCATGATATTACCATTTCTTGCTGATTCGGGATGGGAAAGACCTTTTAAAGCCAAAATAAAAAATATTGCAGAAATAAGGTAACTTATGGCTGTTAAATTTTCACTCACTATTTGTTATCCTTTTTTTCTTTCTTTTTAAACATTGAAAGCATTCGATGAGAAACTACAAAACCACCGAAAATATTTACGGAGGCTAAAATAATGGCAAAAAAACCCATTATAGACGAGAAATTGAAGTCTTCAGGTCCTGCTGCTATCAAAGCTCCTACTATTATAACGCTTGATATTGCATTAGTAACAGCCATCAGTGGAGAGTGCAAGGCAGAGGTTACTCCCCAAATAACATAGTAACCAATGATACATGCTAGAACAAAAATCATTATTAGATTTATAATTGGATCAATATTTTCCATAATTGTTATTTCTCCTTCTTTTTCAAATTATCTATTATGCATGTTTCTTTTACAACTTCGTCTTCCCAATTAAAATTTTTGAACTTTCCATCATTACATGAATTCATTAAAAAGTTTAGAACATTTTTTGAGAAAAGTCTTGATGAGTCTTGCGCTACAGACGCCGGAAGGTTTAAGGGACCTACTATCTTTTTTGATTTATAGTCAACAGTTTCCCCGTGCTTTGTTAGCTCACAGTTACCCCCGAATTCTGAAGCTAGATCCATTATAACACTCCCAATCTTCATTCCATCAACCATTTTCTTAGTGATTATTTTTGGTGACGGTTTTCCTGGAATTAAAGCAGTCGTTATAACTATATCTGTTTTTTTCAAGCTTTCTGCTAGCAACACTGCTTGTTTTTTTTTATAAGTTTTTGACATTTCTTTAGCATACCCGCCTGCTGTTTCTCCAGAGTCTTCACCTTTGACTTCAATAAACTTAGCTCCTAAGCTCTCAACCTGTTCTTTCGTTGAAGATCTTACATCAAATGAGGAAACCACTGCGCCCAGTCTTTTTGCCGTAGCTATTGCTTGAAGCCCTGCAACACCTGCACCTATAACCAAAACTTTAGCTGGAGCTACCGTTCCTGCTGAGGTCATCATTAGTGGAAAAGCTTTATTAAAAATTGAAGCTGCATCAATAACGGCTTTATATCCTGATAAATTGCTCTGAGATGACAAAACGTCCATACTTTGCGCTCGAGAAATTCTTGGCATTCTCTCTAATGCAAAAACATTAATATTAAGTTTTTTTAAACTGCTAAATTCTGCTTTGAATTTCTGTTCATACAATAAGGTTAAAACACTTGCATTTTTTAAATATTTTAATTCATTAACTTTCTTATTTTTTGTGGGTCTTTGAATCTTTACAACAACATCAGCTTTAGAATAAAGTTCATTTAATTTACTTGAGATTTTCGCCCCCACTTTTTTGTAATCGTCATCCGAATATGATGAATTAATGCCTGCGTTAGATTGAACAAAAACTTTGAACCCCATTTTAGCCAAAGCTGAAACACAATCTGGCGTAATTCCAACCCTATGTTCGTTTTCTAATATTTCAGAAGGTACAACTAGTTTCATAGCAGCCAATCTAACTTAATTTTTCTAAATCATCCATCAAATTTTTAATTAAATTCATTCCAAGTTGCCAAAAATCTCCCCTTTTAGGATTTAGCTTAAATTTACTTAGATGATTTTGATAATGTACTGACCCGCCTGCCTCAAGAAGTGCATAATATTTTTCTATAAAATCGTCGTCACCATCTTCATATTTTTTATATAAAGAATTCACAAGACAATCACCAAATGCGTAGGCATATACATAAAAAGGAGAATGGATAAAATGAGGTATGTAAGCCCAAAAATATTTATAATTATCGTTAAATTTTATTGATGGACCTAAAGACTCTTTTTGGGTATCCATCCAAATTTTTCCAATTTCTTCTTCAGTCAATTCTCCAGAGGATCTCTTCAAATGAACTTCTCTTTCAAATTTAAAAAAAGCAACTTGTCTAAAAACAGTGTTTAACATATCTTCAATTTTTGATCTAAGTAAAGAAATTTTTTGATTTTTATTTTCTGATTTTTTTAGCAAAGACTTAAAGGTTAACATTTCTCCAAATACACTGGCTGTCTCTGCCAACGTCAAAGGTGTGTCAGCAAGTAGAACACCATTTTTATTTGCAAGGTACTGATGAATCCCATGTCCAAGCTCATGAGCCAAAGTCATGACATCTCTTATTTTTCCTTGGTAGTTAATTAATATGCAAGGGTGACAACTAGGTACTGTAGGGTGCGAGAAAGCTCCAGAAGTCTTTCCTTTTTTTACTTTAGCATGAATCCATGAGTTTTCGAAGAAAAGGTTTGCGATTTTTCCAAACCTATCATCAAATTCACTGTATGCATTAACCACAATACTTTTTGCCTCATTCCAATTTATTTTTAATTCTTTTTGCTTTGGATATGGGGCATTTCTGTCCCAATAATTTAGTTTTTTTCCACCAAAGAACTTTGCCTTGTATTTATAATATCTATGACAAATTTCTGAATAATTATTAGAAGCTGTTTCCACCAAACAATCTACATCAGATTTATCTATCTGATTTGATAGGTGTCTTGAGGATTCTGAAAATTCAAATCCTCTTATGTTTTTATTTATATCAAGGTCTTTTGAAATTGTATTCATTATGAAAGAAAAGTTAAAAATATTTTCTTTTAATGTATCTCCAAATACTTTCGCTGCTTTTTTTCTAACTTTACCGTTAGTTGAACTTAATAAATTTAATATTTCAGTTTCGGTGAGATTTTTTGCATTAAATTTAAATTTCAGTCTCGCCATTGACTGATCAAAGAATTTCACCCATGCAGAGGAGCTCGTAATAGATTTCTCCATAAGGAGTTTTTCATTATCTTCGGACTTTTGATATTTCTTAAACTTTCTGTGGTTTTCGATCCAGTTAACGTATTTAGTATTATCAAAACACTTTAAATTCTTTGTAGGTAAGTTGTTTAGTTCAATTCCATAAAAAATTAAATTTTTTTCGATATTTGATAATTTTTCTTCGACTTCTTGATAAAATTTTTTAATTTTATCTTCTAGTTGATCAGTACAATAACTTAAGTAAGCGAAGCTTTGAATTTTTTGAATAACTTCCTCAACCTTTTCATACTCTTTTAATGAGTTTAATAATGATTCAGAGCTTAAAGATTTTAGCTTCCCTCTATATTTATTTTGAAATTTTTTTGAAATGGTATTAAGATTTTTAAAATCTTTATTAATTTGATAATCTTCAATACTTTCGTAAAATTGATTAAGGTTCCAGGATGGTAATGTCATTGTAAGAAATTATAAAAGTTTTTATAAAATAAAATGAACAAAAAAAATGAAATTTCAAGTATTTTAAATTCTTGTAATAATCTTTTTGAAATATTCAATTATCATTTAGCTAAAACTCCACACAAAAAAGTCTTTTTTAAGAAAGAGAAAATTTGGGATTCGAGCGATTTTATTGAAACATCAAAAAGAATAAAAAAAATATCTTTTTTTTTAATAAAAAATAGAATTAAAAAAGGTGACCGAGTTTTCTTACTATCAAACAACAGAATTGAATGGGTTGAGTTTGACTTAGCTATAATGGTGTCAGGAGGGGTTACAGTTCCAAGTTTTGTCACTAATAACACAACTGACAACGAATTTATCATTAAAGATTGCCAACCCAAATTTATAGTTCTTGAAGATGAAAAAGTTTTTAAAAAAAATAAAAAATTCTTAAATAAATTTAAGAATAAGATTATTTTAATAGAACCTTCAGAAAATTTTACAGATTATAAAGAAATAACATCTCATAAAGATAAACAAATAAAAAAGATCACTGTTAATAAGGAAGATATTTCGTCAATAATTTATACATCTGGAACTACTGGGAACCCAAAAGGTGTAATACTTACGCACAAATCAATTATGCACAATTTGCAGGGAGCAATAGAACTTGTAAACGATTTTAATTTAAAAAATGAGAGATTTTTCTCTTTTTTACCATTGTCACACTCATATGAAAGGATGGCTGGTTTATATTTTCCAATTTTGATTGGTGCAGAAATTTATTTTTGTAGTACAACTGATAAATTACTTTCAGAAATCAAAGAAGTAAAACCCACAATCTTGTCAGCGGTTCCTAGACTATATGAAAATATATTTAAAAAAATTAAATTTCAGATTAACAAAACAAATTTTTTAGTTTCTTATCTTTTAAAGAAAACGTTTTTATTAATAGAAAATAATCCAAAAGAAAATATAAACTTTTTTGTAAAATTTTTAGTCACTATTTTTTTGAAATATATTCTTAAAAAAAAGGTTTTACATATTTTTGGGAAAAAAATAAAAGTTTTAATATCTGGTGGAGCAGCACTAAACCCAGATGTCGGTATTTTTTTTAACAAATTAGGTATTTCGTTGTTACAAGGATATGGTCAAACTGAAGCATCTCCATTAATTAGTTGTAATAGAAAAAAAAATAATGATCCCTATACCGTTGGTCAACCAGTTAAAGATGTTAAAGTGAAAATTTCAAATAATGGAGAAATACTTGTGTCTGGTGATAATTTAATGCAAGGGTATTGGAAATCAAAAAAATTAACTAATGAAACACTAAAATGCGGGTGGCTTCATACAGGTGACCTAGGAAAAATAGATGAACAAGGAAGAATAATAATCACAGGTAGAAAGAAAGAATTGATAGTAACCTCAGGTGGAGAAAATATTTCCTCTCAAAAAATAGAAAATATGCTTTTAAGTTTTGATGAAATTAGTCACGCAATTGTTTATGGAGATGGAAAACCTTTTCTTATCGCTTTAATAAAATTAAATGATGACTATAAAAAAACCGATGTAAAAAAATTAATTCAAGCTTTAAATTATAATTTAAATTCAATTGAAAAAATAAGAAAATTTATTGTTATGGATTTAGAGCCGACTTACGAAAATGGGCTAATGACACAAACGATGAAATTAAAAAAAAAAAAAATTTTCCTTCGTTATAAAAAAGAAATTGGAAGACTTTATGGTAACTTATAGTATTTTCTATACCAATCTATGAATTTTGGGATACCCTCTGAGATTTTAACTTTTGGGAAAAAATTTAGGTCTTTTTTACTTTCTTCAATATCAGCATATGTTTTAGAGACATCACCAGGTTGAATTGGTAATAGTTTTTTTTTTGCATTTAATTTTAAGGTTTTTTCAATAAGCTCAACAAATTCCATCAATACTTCAGGGTTACTATTACCTAGATTATAGATTTTATGACCAGAAACATTGTTATTTTTTAAAGCTCCCAAAATTCCCTGCACTATGTCGTCAATATATGTAAAATCTCTCTCCATTTTTCCATAATTAAAGATTTCTATAATTTTATTCTCTAAAATGTTTTTGGTAAAAATAAATGTAGCCATATCAGGCCTTCCCCATGGACCATAAACTGTAAAAAATCTTAGACCTATACATTTCATATTAAACAAGTGAGAGTAACATTCTGCAACTAGTTCTGTTGATTTTTTTGAGGCTGCATACAACGAAATTGGATTATCAACCCGTTGATTAACAGAAAATGGCATATTCTTATTACCTCCATAAACAGATGATGAACTAGCATAAATAAATTTTTTTACGTTTAATAGTCTTGCTAACTCAAGCAAATTTACTTGTCCCAGTACATTAGATTCGATGTAGACATGAGGGTTTTTTAATGAATGCCTTACCCCTGCCTGCGCAGCTAAATTAATGATCACATCTATTTTCTTCTTTTTAAAAAATGAATGGATTTTTTTGTCTTCAATTTTTTTTTTAATAAAATAAAAGTTTTTATATTTTCTTAGGATTGACAACCTATCTCTTTTCAAAGAAACATCATAATATGGGTTAACATCATCAATACCATAAACGAAATTTTTTTTTTTTAGCAAAGCTAAACCGGTGTGAAAACCAATAAAACCTGCTGCACCAGTTAAGACTACATTCATTTACTTGATTGGTTTTTGATATTTTTTTTTCCATTCAGAATAATGCATTCCATAGATATCTGAGCGAACTTCCTCATAATCTAAAGAAACATTCATCTTTTCAGCTTCCTCAACCATCCATTTAGACAAACAATTTCTACAAAAACCAGCCAAATTCATCAAATCAATGTTTTGCAAATCTGTATTTTTTTGTAAGTGAGAGACTAATCTCTTAAAGGTTGCGGACTCTAACTTTTTTTTTAAATCTTCTTCAATCATTTCAACAACAATGAAAATATATTAGTAAACATTTCAGTATATTTTTTAATTCTTTTTTTTGAACAAATCAAATCGTTTCTCATTTCTATACAAATATTATCAATCAACCCATTGTGGGAATGTCTATCTAACGTATAATTAAAATGAAAACCAGAGTATGGAAAGTTTCTTCCATAAAAGATATTATTATCAATTAATTTTTTTTGAATTGGAATTAACAAGTTCATATTTTTATTCCAAAGAAGACCAATTTCAATTCCTCTCTTCACGTTTCCAATTTTTTTTGTAAACGAATGAATTGATATAAGAGAAATTTTTTTGTATTTTTTTTTTTTCTCTTTCACAAACTTTGCTAAGTTGCAATGATATTCTTGATGAAATTTCTTTAAACGTGATTTTTTTTCTTCACATTTTATTTCAAAATTTCCTGGTATTTTTATTCCTGCAGATGATGACAAAATAAGCTCACTAGAATTTTCATCTCTGTTAGGATCAATTAATAATCTGGAAAAATTAGCCAAAAAGCAACTTTGTTCTAAAAGTTTGGTTATTTCAATACAAAATTCTCTTGCACCTATATCGTATGCTATGTGAGATGCTATATATTTTTTGCTTAATCCCAGCGAATTATATTTTTTTGGGATAAAATTCGAGGCATGATCACAAATAAAAATTAAATGTTTTTTTCTATTTTTTTTTTGAAATTCCTTTATTGTATAAATATCATTCATATTTTTAATTACAATTCTTTATAATTACAATATTATTAACTTATCTTATGTTAAGAAAAAGAAACACAAAAATTATCGCGACATTAGGACCAAGTTCGTCTTCACCTCTAAAAATCCACTCTTTATTTCAAGCAGGTGCTGATATTTTTAGATTAAATTTTAGCCATGGCACACATGGCGATCATAGAAAAAGGGTGTTTCACATCAGACAATATGAGAAAAGATTAGGAAGACCAATAGCAATTCTTGGTGATCTGCAAGGTCCAAAAATTAGAATTGGAACTTTTAAAAAAAAATCAATTACCTTAGTTAATAATCAAAAATTTGAACTTGATTTAGATCCGGAACCTGGCAATGAAAAACGTGTTTTTCTTCCACATCCAGAGATATTCAAATCTGTAAAAAAAAATACTAAAGTACTTATTGATGATGGGAAAATTTTACTGAATATAATTGGAGTGAACTCAGAAAAAATAACTACTGAAGTCCTTAACGGAGGAAAGATTTCAAATATGAAGGGTGTGAATATCCCAGACACTTTAATAAAAATGTCATCACTAACAAAAAAAGATATCAAAGATCTAGAGTTTTGCTTAGACCTAAGTCTTGATTATGTTGCTTTATCTTTCGTTCAAAAAGCAAAAGATTTAATTGATCTCAAAAAACATATTGGTAGTCAAACCGGTATAATGGCAAAATTTGAGAAACCCTTAGCAATTAAAAGAATGGATGAAATTTTATTTCATTGTGATGCTGCAATGGTAGCAAGGGGTGATCTTGGAGTTGAAATGCCTCCTGAAGAAGTTCCTATTATACAAAAAAGGATTGTCCAATCATGCAGAGATTTTGGAAAACCAGTTGTTGTTGCCACCCAAATGCTTGATTCAATGATTAATTCCCCATCTCCAACTAGAGCAGAAGCATCAGACGTGGCAACTGCTGTTTTTGATGCAGCTGATTCGTTGATGTTATCAGCTGAAACTGCTTCAGGTAAATTTCCAGTTCAGTCTGTACAAATAATGGACAGAATTATTCGAGGAGTTGAAAATGATGATTCTTACAGACAAATTTTAGAAAGCAAAAAAATTACATTGGAGGAAACAACCTCTGATGCAATAAGCTCTGCCGCCTCACAAGTTGTTAAAACAGTTTTAGCAAAAGCAATTTTTACCTACACAAGATCAGGAGCAACTGCCAAAAGAGCTGCAAGAGAAAGACCAACAGTTCCAATCATAGGTTTATCGCCTGATAGAATAACAGCAAGACAACTAGCATTAATTTGGGGTGTTCATACAATTCATGCTTTGGAGCCTAAAAGTTTTTCCGGAATGATCGAAAATGCTTGCGATCTTGCAAAAAAGGAGGGTATTGTTAAAAGAGGCGACTATGTTGTAGTCACAGCCGGAGCTCCTATTGGAGTATCTGGTTCGACAAACAACTTAAGAATTGCAAAAATAAACTAACCTTGTCTGGCCTTAAAACGGGAATCGGTTTTATTAATAACATAAAGCCTTCCTCTACGCTTTACGACTCTGCAATCTCTGTGACGCTGTTTGGCTGACTTTATAGATCTTAATACTTTCATAATTTTGTAAAATAATTAATTCTAAAAATTTGTCAATCATAGAAAATATATTAATATCATTTAATGACAAGATTTCTCATCAAAATTCTTAACATTTTCAGTGAAAAAATTGGAAGGATAAGTTCACTTCTTGTTCTTTTTTTAATTTTACTTGTTTCTGTATCAGTCATATTAAGATATGTTTTTTCGATTGGATTCATTTGGATACAAGACCTCTACATTTGGATTCATGCAATTTTTATCTTATTAGGAATTTCTTACACGTTAAAAATGAATAACCATGTTAGGATAGATCTTTTGTATAGAAATTTTAATAAAAAAAAAAGGAATTTAATAAACTTAATTGGTTTAATTATTTTCGGAATTCCTCTAACCTATTTATTATTGGTAAATGGATTAGACTATTTCACAAGGTCATATAACTTAAATGAAGGTTCAAAAGAAAGTGGGGGGTTACCAAATATATATATATTAAAATTTTTCATTTTTTTTCTAGGAATTTTGCTTCTTCTTGAAATTTGCAGACAAATATTAAGTTTTTTTAATAAAGATGATTGAGATATTAAGTCACGAGTTTTTTGCAACCATTTTATTTGTACTGCTTGCATTTTTTCTTCTTGCGGGTTACCCAGTTTCATTAACCCTGGCTGGAACTGCGATAATTGTCGGTTTTATTGGTTACCTTGTTGATTTGTTTCCTTTAGTGCTTTTGAATGTTTTACCAAATAGAATTTTTGGATTAGTTACTAACGAAACTCTGATTGCTGTACCATTATTTATCTTTATGGGAGTTATGTTGGAAAAATCTGGGATAGCCGTTTCTCTTTTAGAAAATATGAGTAAAATGTGGGGTACAATTAGGGGTGGCTTAGTCTACTCTATTTTAATTGTTGGGGTTTTAATGGCTGCATCTACAGGAATTGTTGGTGCAACTGTTGTGACCATGGGAATATTAAGTCTGCCTCTAATGCTTAAATGGAGTTATAACAAAAAAATTTCTGCTGGAATTATTTGTGCTAGCGGAACATTAGGACAAATAATTCCACCTTCTATAGTTTTGGTTTTACTAGCCGATATTTTTCAAGGAGCAAATGAGCAAGCATCACAAATTACCGGAGATCTAGCACCAACACCAGTCAGTAGTGTAGATTTATTTGCTGGGGCTATAATGCCAGGAATGCTGCTAGTTATAATGTATAGTGTTTGGATATTTTTTTGCTCAATTTTTAAACCAGAAAACTTCCCATTAAAAAAAGATTCAACAGAAAAGGTAAATTTAAAAAGCTTATTTTTGACAATTTTACCTCCAGTAATTTTGATAGTTTTAGTACTTGGCTCAATTCTTTTTGGAGTGGCAACACCAACTGAATCTGCATCTTTGGGGGCATTAGGATCTTTGATTATCGCTGTAAAAAAAGGAATTAAAATAGATACTGTAAAGTTAGTTTGCGTGGAAACGCTAAAAATAAATTCAATGGTTTTTTTTATTTTATTTGGAGCCTCTTTATTTTCTCTTGTTTTTAGGGGGTTTGGAGGTGATTTGATGGTTGAAAACTTTTTGACTGATATACCTGGTGCCAAAATAAATTCTTTAATCATTGTTATGTTAACAATTTTTGTTCTTGGATTTTTTCTTGATTTTTTTCAAATTGTTTTTGTAATTGTTCCAATTGTTGGTCCGTCTTTAATTTCTATGGGTTATGATCCGGTCTGGCTGGCTATTATGTTTGCGATAAATCTTCAAACCAGTTTTTTAACACCACCATTTGGATTCGCCCTTTTTTACTTGAGAGGTGTGGCACCAAAGGAAATAAAAACCTCTGACATTTATTCAGGTGTAATTCCCTATATTTGTATTCAAATATTTACACTTTTTATTCTTTTTAAATTTCCTGAGATAGTTACTTGGCTACCTAACAAACTATGATTAAACTCGCGACTCAAGAAAACTTTTTTCTGAATAATCAGACCAAAAAATGAATAATTTTCTATAAGTTATTATACTATCAAGTATTTTTTTACCCAATTTGTCTTTGTTCGCATAGTCACTAACAACTTCATCAGATCTTTGATTTAATATTTTTAATAGATCTTTAGGGTATTTTACAAAATTTACATTGTATTCATCTTTAAGTTTTTTAATAGCAAAACTATTTCTAGCAAAAAATTCAGAAGCAATCGCAGAGTTGGATTTCATACAACAAACTTCTATTAATCTTTTTAAATCATTATCTAGTGAGTTCCAGGAGTTTAAGTTAATGAATGCTTCCAGACAAGTACCCGGTTCATGCCAACCAGGATAGTAATAATATTTACAAACTTTATGAAGACCCTTACCCAAATCAGCTGCCGGACCAATCCACTCTGTACCATCAATTGTACCTGATGAAATTGCAGGCACTACATCAGGGCCAGGTAAAAGAACAACATTTGTTCCAAAACTTTTTAACACTTCTCCTCCTAATCCAGGCATTCTAAACTTTAAACCTTTAAAATCTGAAGGTAAAATAATTTTATTATTAAACCATCCACCCATTTGATTACCTGTATTTCCAGCTGGAAAAAATTTTAAATTAAATTGATTATATATCTCATCTGCCAGCTTTATACCCTCTCCATTGTAAAACCATGAACTCATTTCTTGATAGTTCATACCAAAAGGAATACCTGATAAAAGTGAGATTGAGGGAGATTTTCCAGCCCAATAATAAGGCGAACCAAATCCCATCTGACAAGTTCCACTTTGCACAACATCAAAAGATTCAAATGCGCTTACAAGTTCATTAGCGTGAAAGAGTCTAATATTCAGTGCACCGTTGGAAATTCTTGTGATCTCATCACAAATGTTTGAAAAAGCTCTACCTAAAATTCCAGCTTTATCAAATGCAGAAACAGCAACCCATGTATGTTTTTTCTTAGAAGAAACAATGTTTGGAAAAAATAAACTAGAGCTAGCTACTCCTGCTGCAAGACCAGTTGTTAATGTTTTTTTTAAAAACTTTCTTCTTTTCATAACTTAATTAATGGTGGGCGGAACAGGGATCGAACCTGCGACCTATTGCGTGTCGAGCAATTGCTCTCCCAGCTGAGCTATCCGCCCGAAGTTTCAATATACAATTAAAATAATCTGTCAACAACTTAAAATGGCATATAAATTGCTCTGAATCGTTTATGTTTAGTATACTAAGAACAGGTTTAGACGCAGCTAATAAGGATTTAGCAGTAATTTCTAACAACATAGCAAATGCTGGCACTAATGGTTTTAAAAAAAGTGAGGCACAATTTGAAGATATGTATCATTCCCATCACAACAGATCTCAAGAAGTCGCTAGAGGAATTGGTGTAAAAACAATTAAACCAAGACAAAACTTCTCTCAAGGCTCTCTTCAACAAACCAATGGTAGTCTTGACCTAGCAATAATGGGAGAAGGTTTTTTTGTATTAGGTTCCCCTGTTGGAAGAGAATTAGCAAACCAAGCATTAACTTATACAAGAGATGGATCATTTCAACTTGATAGACAAGGAAACTTAGTTACTACAGATGGTTTACCTTTATTAGGGGATGGACAAACATTAATTAATATACCATTCAAATCTGCAACTGATGATGGAGAAGCAATTCTAACAGAGATTAAAGTTGATAATGATGGTACAATAGAAGCAACATATGGATTAGATACCAAAAATATTGTAGGAAGAGTTGCTCTTGCCGACTTTGTTAATGAATTTGGATTGCAAAATATCGGTAGCGCTAGATTTCAAGAGACAGGAGAAAGTGGAGTTCCAACTTTTGCTGCTCCTAAGGAAGGAACATTAGGCAAACTTCAAGCAGGTTTTTTAGAAAAATCTAACACAGATATTACAGATGAAATTATTCTCATGTTAAGAACACAACAAGCATTTAATGGATGTTCTAAAATGATGCAATCAGATATTGATGTTACTAAGAAGTTATCGGCTAGATAATAGGTATATTCCAAGAAATTTTTTTAATTTTTATTTCCATTTCATTATTTACATACAAATAACCTGAATCATTGACCATAAGATTATCAAAAATTTCTATAAAACCTTTTATTTTTTTTTTGTTATTTTTATTTAAAATTATAAAGTTAACCAACTTTTCAATCTCTATATATTCATAAAAAATATTTACCATCATCAGCGCTTGATTTGATAGTACTGATAATGAATTTACACACTTTTTTTCCTTTTCATTTATCCTTACTCTGCACCTTCCTTTAGAAATATTTTCGAAGTTACAGTTAAGATTTATGGCAAGTTTTTTGGAGTAATCAAAGTCAACAGCATTAACAATTAATACAATTTTATTTATTTCTTTCCAGTTTTCTTTATTTGAGTCAACTAATTTCATGCCTTAATTTTTCAATTATTACTTTTTTTATTTGTGATATTCTTCCAGTACTAATTTCTAAAATTTCTGATATTTCATAAATATTTAATTCTTCAACATAATACAGCTGTGCAACCATTGCCTCTCTTTGGTTTAATACACTTAATGCTTTTTTGATTTGATCTTTCAACTGTTTATCTTGAAGGGACATTTCTGGATCATTTGATGAACTTGCATATATTACTGAGTACTCATCGTATGCCTGATCTAAACTTTGCAGAGTATTGGCCTCAAAAGCTTTTTCCCAGTAATTATACTCATCATCATTAATACCTAATTTTTCAATTAATTCGTATTTACTTGGTTCTCGACTTAATTCTTTTTGTAATGAAACCTTACATTTTTCAAATTCTTGCTTTTTTTTAATAGTAGTTCTACATAAATTTGAATTTTTTCTTAGAAAATCAATTATTGAGCCTCTAATTCTTAATTGAGCATATTGTTGAAAATTTACACCTTCTTTTGGGGAGTATTTCTGAGCAGCAGAGACTAAACCCTCCATTCCCTGTTGAATAAGATCTTCAACCTCAACAACTTTTTGGACTCTTCCAAAAATTTGCCAAGCAATTTTTTTAACTAACTCAAGGTTGTTTTCAATAAGTTGATTTATTGAAATTTTTGATTTGTCTATGTAATAATTTGCCATATAGACATTAAGCTCTTTTTTTTACTTTTGATAAAAAGGTTAGGCCTCCCCACTCATTAGTTGGAGTATCGTAAATATTCTTTGCAACACTCAGGAAACTTTGCGAAATATCAGATTTCGGTTCCTCTGAAACTATCGGGACCCTATCAATAATTGACTTTCTTATTTTGGAAGAATTTTTAATTGAACCTACGTAATGTAAATTTACGTCCAAAAACCTTGTGGTGATTTTTTGAAATTTAATAAAAAGATCTTTTCCTTGATCCTCATCTTTAACCTGATTGACAACAACGCAATAATTTTTAAACGATGATTTTGAAAAAATTGCCTTTAAAAGTGCATAAGAGTCAACAAAACTTGTTGGTTCTCCAATAATCACAATAACAACTCTATCGCAAGCCATTGCAAACACTAATGCATTATCCTCCGCACCGGCAGCTATATCAACTACTAATTTAACGTCATTTTGATCTTTCAAATGGCTATCAATTTGATTTAAAATGGAATATCTTTTCTTATTCTCAACATTTAATAAGTTATTGGAAGCGGTTCCCCCAGATATAAGTTGTACTCCGCTTTTACTGGGAACGATGATTTCAGATATTTTTTTTTTATTATTTATCACATCAGAAATTGAATGCTCTGGATTAACACCTAATAAAACGTGTGAATTGGCCATCCCTAAATCAGTATCTAAAAGATAAACTTCTGAGGAAATTTTTTTTAAAGCTATTGATAGGTTAACAGCAATTGTTGTTTTTCCAACTCCACCTTTTCCACTGGTTATTGCAATTGAATCAGACATTTTCAAAATTATCTTTCATATATTTTGTCAAAGCATTTTCATTTGCTTCAATAATTGAATCAATAATAATTTTTGTTCCAGTCACCATTCCGATTCTAGCATTATTAATAGCAAGTGATGAAAATTCCTCGGCACCTACCCAGCATTCGTCGAGCTTCGTAATTGCAACCATTGGTCTTATGTCTTCAACTTTTTTTGTTATTCCATTAATCATTTCTGAATTTGAACCACTTTGTACAGTCAATATAGAACAAAAATCAAAAGACGGAAATGAATTTTTGATCTCTTTTATTTTTTGAATGCTAAAATTCAATTCACCAGAAAAATCAAAAATATTTATCCATTCGCTTGTATCAATGTAATTCTTAAAATCAAAGGTTTTGTAATCATTTAAATTAAATCCCAAAACCCTGCTGTAGGACTTGAGAACATCAGATAATCCAGTACTAGAATTAGAGACTTCAAAAAAATTTATTTTTTTTGTTTGTTTAGCATCTGATAGAAAAGAAGCAAGTTTGGCAGCCAAAGTCGACTTTCCAGAACCAGAATTCCCAAATATAAATATATTTTTTGATTTTAATAACCTTGAGAAATCGTTTGATGCAAGTTTTCTTGATAATTCTCTAAAAAATGAAACTCTTCCATCTTCTAAATTTTTTCCAATAAATGAGTAATTTAGTTTATTAATTATTTCAGATGAAAATTTTTCTTGTCTTAACTTAATAGGTGTTTGATGAGAAAGTTTATCAGAAATTCCAGACTGATCTGTAACAATCATCCCATTCATTTCTTTTCTTAATGAAGATATGTCATCTCTAATTTTTTCAAAGATTTCTTTTGAACCCTCTGACAAGTCATCTTTTTTGACATTGCTATTTTCTTTATTTAGATAAGAAACTTTATTTTTATCATTAAGTGTTGAATGAATATTTTTCGTTTTCAATTCTTTTAAAAAAACTTTAGAAAAGTTTTTATTTTCTTCAACTTTTTTTTTATGATCAAAAATAATATCGTCATTATCTGATGCTTCGACCTCCACGAAACCATTATTTTTTTTTGTTGATAAAATTATTGCTTTATCCCCAAATTCTGTGTTTACGAGGTTTATAGCAGACTTAACGTCTTTAGCTTTAAACGTTTGTGTTTTCATTGTTTTTCTCCTTTTCTTCAGTAATTATTTTTTCGCCAACAGTAGCAATTACTTTTACTCTTTTACTTTCAGGAAGCTCAGTAAAAGCTAAAACTACAATATCCTCGATATGCTGACGAAGTAAAATTGAAAGATCTTTTCTAATAATAGGTGATGTAACTATTACTACTGGATTACCATCTGAGGAAGTCTTTTCGTTTATCTCAAGTATTGATTTAATCATTTGTTTAGCGAGGTTAGGATCAATTAAGAGTCCTTCAGAAGTACTTTTTTTTGACATTGAAATTAGCATTTGCTCTAAGTCAGGATTAAAAGTCACTATGTTTAAAGCTTCTTTTACACTTGAAATTTTTTGAATTAATAACGACGAGATTGCTGGTCTCACTGCCTCTGAAAGCTCATCAGGACTTAATTTTTTATCGGAAAGATTTGATAATGCCTCTAAAATTTTTTTTAAATCATTAATCGGCACTCTCTCCACTAATAAATTTCTCAAAATAATAGTTAGGTGATGCAAAGGGATCAATTTAGGTATCACTGATTGAACTAACTGTGGGTTGATTTTTGCCAGATTATCCAACAAAAGTTGAACATCATCTTGACTTAAGAGGTCTCCAGCATATTTTAGTAAAACTTGATTTAGATGAGTCCCAATAACCGCTTCAGGTTCAATAATCATATAATGATGTGACTCAGCCTTTGATACCAGATGCTTTTCAATCCAATATGCATCTAAACCAAAAGAAGGATCTTTTACTTGGATACCTTGGATTTTAAGTTGTGTTTCGTCACTTGGCATTGCAAGCTTTCTATCAACATATATTTTATCCTCTGCTACAATTGTATGCCCAACTTTAATTTGGTAAGCATTTGCATCTAAAGATAAATCGTCTCTTACCCTTACATTTGGAATTACGAACCCTAGATCTTTAGAAACTTGTTTTCTTATTCCAGTTATCTTTGAGATAAGAGGACCAGCTGACTTTTTTTCATTTGAATCAACCATTGAAATTAGTCCATATCCAAGATCTAAAGATACTGAAGAGTTATCTGACACCTCTTCAATATCAATTTTACCATGATTTTCTTCTTTTTCCTCTTCCGTGGTCTCTTTATTAATTTCATCAGAACTCTTTGATGTGTACCAAGCTATTGTAGCTGATATAACTGCACCAGCCAAAAATAAGGTATTTGGCATTCCAGGAACAAGACCAAATAATAATAATACACCAGATACTGGCACCCAAGCCCTCGATAGACCCATTTGAGTTGAAATTTGTCCAGCTAAATCTTGTTCTTCTGAAGAAATTCTTGTAACAATCGTTGCAGTTGCCATTGCTAATAATAATGAAGGAATTTGGGCTACTAAACCATCGCCAACTGTTAAAAGAATATAACTTTCGGCTGATTGCGATATAGTAAGATCGTGATTTACAGAACCAATAATTAATCCACCAATGATATTAATAATTAAAATTAAAATTCCAGCTATTGCATCTCCCTTTACAAACTTTGCTGCACCGTCCATAGCTCCATAAAATTCTCCCTCTTTAGCAATTTCTTTTCTTTTCTGTTTTGACTCTTCGCTAGATAAAACCCCAGCATTCAAGTCTGCATCAATTGCCATTTGTTTTCCAGGCATTGCATCCAGAGTAAATCTTGCGGCTACCTCGGAAACTCTTCCAGCCCCTTTTGTAATTACAATAAGGTTAATTATCACTAAAATTGCGAAAACAAAAAGGCCTACAGCATAACTTCCTGACATAACAAATTCACCAAAGGCTTCAATAATGCTTCCGGCAGCATCAGTACCATTATGACCATTTTTTAAAATTACTCTGGTTGAAGCGACATTTAGTCCAAGTCTCAAAACAGTGGCAAATAGCAGAACAGTTGGAAAACTTGAAAAGTCTAAAGGTCGGAAAGTCTGCAATGCTACCATTAAAACAAGTAAAGAAACTAATAAATTTGAAGTGAAGAGAATATCTAGCATTGTAGGACTTAATGGAATAACCATCATCGCGATTAAAACCATAATTCCAATTGGAATGCTGAAAGTTCTTAAAAAATTAAATAAATTTTCTTTTTGAAAGCTTTTTAATACTAGATCCATCTAATTACCTTTTTGGTCAAAATATTGACAAGAAAAAGTCCCAATAATGTAGGTTTTTTTTTTATTTTTTTTCATAACATAATAGATGCAAGGCTTATGCCACGGACAAAGATTTACAAACGGAGTAAAAACAAATAATGGCATAAATTATGCAAAAGATTTCTTAGAATAACCAAATAACTATTGTAAGGAAAAAACATGAAAAAAACTTTTTTAGCTATCTTAATTTTAATAGTGCAGTCTTGTGCCCCAGGTATGCTGGGAAACCTAGGGTTAAATCAAACAAGCTTTGCTCAAACCGATGAAGAATATTCTGCTCCAACAAATCAACTCAATAAAACTAGAGAATTACTTGATGGTGCATCAATAACATTTCCAACCTTAACAGCAACAGGTTATGCAGTTGTATCTACACAACCTGGTCAAAGCATTGAACAAAGACGTTTAATGGCTATTAGGGCAGCAAGAATGTCAGCGATGAGAGAATTAGCAGAGCAAATACATGGTTTAAAGGTTGATAGTAATACTACAGTTATAGATTTAATGGTCCAAAATGATACTTTCAGAGGTATTGTTTCTGGCGTAATAAGAGGAGCGAGGACGGTTAGAATTAATCCAACAGGCTCTGATACTTACGAAACAGTATTAGAAATCGACCAAGATATGGTTGCCTATTTATTCAGACAAGCACAATCAATTTAAGAGTTATTAATAAAAGAAAAGGAAATAAATTTGAAAAAGTTTACTTATAATAAAGTTGATTCTGTAATAAAAGAATTAATAATTTTTATAACCACATTATTATTTTTTCTTTTTACATCAACATTGCTTGTTGCCCAAGAGATTTCGCATAAAGCTATTATTTCAGAAGGGAGAGCTGTTATAGTTGACGGAAATGAAGCAGTTGCAAAAAAAAGAGCACTAGATGATGCTTTATATTTAGCCAGTCTGCAAGGTGGTGCTAAAATAGACGGTTATTCTACAGTTGATACCAATACTTCATTAAATGAAAATTTATTGATTAGGCCATCATCATCAATCAAGGACTTTGTAATTTTAGAGGAAAGTAAAGACGAAACCCACTATAGCGTAAAAATTAAAGCTATTTTAGTAAGTCTTAATAGTTTATTAGATTGTTCAGCGAGAAGTAATATTAACTTGAGTTATTTTAAACCAAATTTTGTAGTTTCAAGTAAGCTCCCTGCTCAATTACAGAACTTACCACTCTTAATATCTCAAAAAATATTTGAGAATCTAACAAGGTTCGATCAAATTTCTTTGAAGGATTCAACAAGTTTTGATTTTAACCCAAAGAAATTTTCTGCATTACCTGTGAGTTTGGATTATCAAGCAATTGTTGAAGGAAAATCAGGTTCTCTAAAATCAGGTGAATTTGGTATTCATACTCTTATTGAAGTGAAACGCAGTAAAGGAACAATGACGAGATTTTTAAACAAAGCTGATATTGCATTAACAATCAATCTTTTTGAAGGAACAAATTTTAATATTATAGATACCCTAAATTATAATTTTTCGGTATTATTAGGGATTGAAACAGGCTACCAACACATCGACGGCTTTTATAAAATACCATATGACAAAATTGCAGAAGTCGTTCAAGATAGTATTTCTAAAATGCAATTTAGAGTTAAAGATAGACTAAAATGTTATCCCCTTGAGGCAAGAGCTGAACTGGTAAAAGATGTTTTGACTATTCCACTTGGTATCAACCAAGGAATTCAAATAGGAAAGGTAGGGTTTGCATCTAATAGCAACCCTAATCATTCAATGAGAGATTGGATCGTTGTTACAGTTAAAGATTCAAGTGGTGATTTCTCTGTTTTAGAAATTCTAAACCCTTCAAATAAAAAAGAGGACATTAACGGAAAATTAATTAGATTTATGAATTAGGAAAAACCATGAAAAAGCTTTACTTTATCATTTTTGTATTTTTTTTAAACTTTACAGTTTCAAAATCAAATGAACCTTTTGTAGTACTTGAATACAAAGGTAACATGTCAAACAATGTTTCATCAAAAATTAATAAAAATAATAAATTTATTAAAGATCAAAATTATTCAACTTCACATTTAGTTAAAGATGGAGAATCATTAAGTGTAATTCTAAAAAAATATTATGGTAATTCTGGTTTAAACATGAGGATTGTTGAACTTTCTATAATTGAAATTAACAAACATGCATTTGTAAGAAATAATCCTAATTACCTATTTTCAGGAAAAAGGCTTGCTATACCATCTGTAAATCAAATAATGAATTTAGTTAAAAATAAGCCTGATAAGAAAACAAGCTTTGATAATAATAAAAATCACATTTACTTTTACGGAAATTAACTTTAATGAAAAAATTTATCTATTTAATTATTTTGTTTTTTATTTTTAATCATTCAAATGCAGCCACTGTAAATGGTTCTGAATTAAAAGAAAGAATTTCAAAATGGTTAAAAACTCAAGGAGCTAATACTCAAGTAGAGATTTTAGACAATATTAAATACCCATACTGTAATGAAAAAGATCTTTTAATTTCTGATATCTCTGGTAGCCATAGATTAATCAAGGTCAATTGTATTGGCGAGGATAAATGGAGTTTTATTGTTAGAAATAAACAAAATGCAGAATCTAATAAGAATAAATCAAAAAACAAAGTGAATGTACTGGCTTTAAAAAATAGGTTGAAAAGTGGGACAATTATTAATGAAAACGATATAATTGTAATAAAAAAGCATGTTAAGAATAAAAATGATTTAGTTAAAAACAAAACAGATCTCGTTGGAAAAAAACTCAAGAAATCAATTAACTCTAATAGACCTATTTATCATTCAAATCTTGAAAAAGATTGGCTAATTCAAAAAAATAGTTCTATAATTATAGAAAATAAGATAGGTAGTATAACGGTCAAAGATCAAGGTATAGCATTAGAAAATGCAGATTTTATGGATGTTTTGAAGGTAAAAAATATTAAAAGTGGCAAAATTATATATGGTTTTGCAAAAAATCAAAAAAAAGTTGTATTAAAAGCTAAACAAAATTAGACAGTTGTCGTATATAATATAAGGATAATAAATATGGTAGATCAAATTAAAAGCAAATTAAACAGTTTAAGCAGTTCTGGAAGTAACAATGCAGTGAGAACTGACACTAAACATGCTAAAGCTTCAGTACAGAAAGTTGATCCGACTAGAACAAAAGTAGACGTTGATAGCGGTAAAGTATCACAATTTGTCAGTAAGGAAACTATTAAAGATATGGCAAAACAACCTCCAATTGACAGAATTTCAACCACTAGAATTAAAAATGCCATTGCTAATGGGTCTTATCCTATAGACTTAGATAAAATAGCTGATGCATTATTTGACGCTTATAAGGAAATGAAAGATTAATACGTTAAATGAGTGTTGAAGATCAATTAGATCGCTTAATTAATTTAATTGAAATGAGTGTTGATCATGAGAACCCTGAAAAAATTCAAGAAACCGAAAAAGAAATAGTTCAATCATTCCAAGAACTAAAAGCTGATTTACTGAATCAAACTGAAACAAAAAAAAATCTGGCAGAAGAAAAACTCGAAAAACTTAAAGTTCTTTTAGTAAAATTAAATAAAAAACAAGATGCCAAAAAAAACTTTTTAGATGATTTTAATAATTTTTTAAAAAATAGAAAAATTAATTAACCTTGTCGATTTAGATTTAAAAACATAATATATATTATGAATTTTTTAGGTAATTTGTTTCAAAAAGATCCCTCCTCTACTTTATCTACAGTTGTCATAATATTCTTTATTTTTATTTTCATAACAGTTTCTGCAGCTTTTTATTATGACTTAAAAAAAAATAAACTTAATGAAAAAAAAATATCAATATTAGAAAGAGCAATAAAAGATTTAATTGAGGAGTTTAGATCTTTCGAACTTTTGTTTTCTGAGCAAAAAAAAATTTTACAGGACTATAAATATACTTTAGAGAGATTAGAGCAAGAAACATCAAGACTAGCTGATACTTCTAAGGAAGACTCCAACATTACTAATGCCATTAAAATGGCTAGTGAAGGAAAAACAATTCAAGAAATTTCTGAGATGACCGGTATGTCAAGAGAAGAAATTGAACCTATAATAAAATTCCATGGCAAATAAAACCATTACATTCTAAAAATATAGTTAGTGCATCTAAAATTTGAGATATGGTTTTTTATATTTACATTTATAAAACTACTCTTTTTATCAATTTTTATTTCTATTTTTGGGTTAGATCTTTTTAGGTTCATTAAAAAATCTGTATTTTCAATAATTTTTAGTTCAAACCCCTCATTTTCAAACTCAACCTCTACTATTTCTCCCACCTCGTAATTTTTAATAAATATTTTCTTTAATCTTGAAGGATTTTTATCACATTCATAGGTCTCATACTTAAATCTTGTAAATAAGTCTTCACAACTGGTTAAAAATGGTAACAAAAATAAAAAGAAAATTAATATTTTATTTTTTTTCGTCCGCATCTCTATCTTCTTTTTCGGGTGTAGTGTTTTCAGCTTGAGAATCTTCTTTTTTTTCATTTGAGCTTAACTCATTATCCTTTTCAGAGTTTTGTTCACTTTTTTGATCTGATGTATTTACTTGACTGGTGGAATCTGATTTTTGCTCAGTATTATTTTTGTCAACTTCATCAGAATCTTTTTGATCCTCTTTTTCTTTATGAAGTTCTAATAAATCTTTTTTTCCTACCTTGTCTTCTTTTTTTTCATCTGTACTATTTTCCTCCATTGAATCCTCTTTTTTTTCAGTAGCTTTATTTTCCTGTGCTACTTCATGATCATTTTTTTTTTCAACTGTTTCTTCTGTTTTAAGTTCAGACTGTTGTTCTGCCTTCGATTCAGATTTTTCTTCTGTTTTTGATTCAACTGTTTTCTCTGTTTTTGATTCAACTGTTTCCTCTGTTTTTGAATCAACTGTTTCCTCTGTTTTTGATTCAACTGTTTCTTCTGTTTTTGATTCAACTGTTTCCTCTTTCTTTATTTCAGTCTCTTTTTCTGTCTTTGATTCAATTGATTCTTCTTTTTTAGGCTTTTCTACATCAAGTATAGCTTTTTTTGCATCAATTAATTTTTGTGCATCATCTTCCTTAACGTCGAGGACTACTCCTTTATCAATTTGTTTTCCGTTAACATCACCTGTTTCAACCATTTTCACTCTCACCCATTGCTCTTCAACTGAAACCTTATCCTCTTTTTTCTCTGGCGTAGGTTTAGACACTGGTTCTTTATTAATTTTTACTTTTCTTTCATATAAAAGGTCAATTTTAGATCTTATAATTTTGAGTCTGGCTGCTAATGCCCCTATCCTAGTGACCTCATCCATCTGTTCATTCAATAATTTCTTAATTATTGAATTAACTTCCTCTAATGGTTTATCACCAATTTTAGTAATTATTTTATCTCTTACTTTAATTACTTCAGGATCTAGATCGTTTTCTTGGTTATTTTTTTCATTCATATTCGTTTGCCTTTCTTTTGGCATTCAATTTGCAAATTCCAAACCAAAACTAATAAATTTTGATAGAAAATGACTGATAGTATTAAACAACAATTTGAAGTATACAGCAACGCATTAGGCATTAGAAATAAGAGAAATGAAATTCTAGCCTCAAATATTGCTAATGCTGCAACGCCAAATTACAAAGCTAGAGACGTAGACTTTGAAGTTGAATTAGCGAGAGTATTAAGTGTAGGTCCTTTAAAAACTTCCAATAAAGGACATATTTCCCTTGCTTCAAAAAATTTACCTGGAAAGGTTCAATACAGAGACCCTTTAACGCCTTCAATGGATGGCAATACTGTAGAATTATCAGTTGAACAAATGGAATTTGCTGAAAATTCAGTAAGATATCAAACTACTTTAAACTTTATAAATTCAAAGTTAACTGGACTAATGAGTGCTATTAGAGGTGAATAATGGAAATTAAAAATATTTATCATATCGCGCAAAGGGCAATGGGTGCTCAACTTGTAAGATTGAATGCTATTGCCAGTAATTTAGCAAATGCCGATAATATTGCAGGTAACCCACAAGATGCGTACAAACCTGTTAAACCTGTTTTTGAAACTAAATATTTCGATCTAATTAGAAAAAAAGGTATATCAACAGTTGACGCCGTAACAGTTGAGAAGATGGATATCGAGCCGATTAAACAATACAAACCCGGTCACCCTATGGCTGACAAAGATGGATTTATTTATAAAGCTCCAGTAAACATTGAAGAGGAATATGTAGATATGCTCGAAGCTTCCAGACAGTATCAAAATAATGTAGAGGTAATTTCAACAATAAAAGCACTAATGCTCAAAACAGCTAATTTAGGAAAGTAGATTAAAATGACAGAAATATCAAAATCATCTGAACAATCTTTAAATAACATTCTTAATAAGCTTGGAGTGAAAACTCAAGAAGAAGCAAAAAGACCAGGAAATAAAAATTCTTTAGGACAAGAGGATTTTCTCAAACTTATGACAACACAATTACAAAATCAAGATCCCTTTGCTCCAATGGATAACGGTGACTTTATCGCTCAAATGGCACAGTTTTCAACAGTAACGGGTATTACTGAAATTAATAACAATTTAACAAATTTAGGATCTAAACTTGAACCCAACAGAGTGGCGACTGCAGCTCAATTCTTAGGACATTCGGTATTAGTTCCGGGTCAGGTAGTAAGTCCAGATGATAATGGTGAGATCCACGGTGTGGTGGATTTACCGGCTTATTCTAACGATGTTGGTTTAACATTCACAAGTCCGTCAGGTGAAATAGTTCATTCACTTTCCCTTGGATCACAAGAAAAAGGTTTAGTTGGTTTTAGCTGGATCGATATACCAGATGAAATTAAAAAAAATAAAACAAGATTGACTATTCAAGCATATGCTGGAAACGGCGAGGCCAGTGACGGAATAAGTACAGCCGTTTATAACAAGGTAATTGCAGCCTCAGCACCAAAAAATAGTGAGGATGTAATCCTAGAAACAAAAGATTATGGCGAAATTTCAGCAAACGACGCCATCAAACTAAAAACAAATGATTAACATTAAATAGAGGAGAAGAAACATGTCATTTTACACAGCACTAACAGGACTAAACGGCGCACAGTCGGATATTTCCGCTACGTCGAATAATATTGCAAACGTTAATACGACAGGTTTTAAAAGATCAAGAGCTGAGTTTGGTGATATCTTTGCAACATCACCATTGCAGAATGCATCTTCATCAATTGGTTCTGGTACAATTCTAAAAAGTGTAAAACAGCAGTTTACTCAGGGTAACATTACCTCTTCTCTTAATGTTCTTGATATCGCGATTTCGGGTCAAGGTTTTTTCTCCTTAAAACCTTCACTTACATCAGGTCAAACGGTGTATACAAGAAATGGTTCATTTAACGTGAACAATGACAGATATGTTACAGATTCATCCGGTCAATTTTTGCTTACGTTCCCAGTGAACGAAGATGGTTCGGTCACAGCAAAAGATTTAGTTAGTGCTGTACCACTTCAGCTTCCAGTTACTTCGGGAACCCCAAAAGCAACAACGTCAATTGAATTAGGTGTAAACGTTTCAGCTACAAGTGAAATTATCACTGATAAACCACAATTTGAAAATGGATATGTTTTTGATCCTAATGATCCAACTACCTATAATAACTCAACATCAATTACAATTTTTGATGATTTAGGTAATCCCACAATTGCGACAATTTTTTTCATTAGAACTCAAGCAGCATCTGCAGCCGACCCAACGAATAAGTTTGAAACTCGTTTAGTGATAAATGACACAGTCATTGATCCAGATCTAGTTCGTTCTGTAACAGACACTCAACAACCAATATTTATTGATAGATTTGGTCAACAGACAACAAAGGTTCCTGATGATAACTACTTTCTTGAGGGAAAAGGTTCCGCTCTATATAAATTAGACGATTTACAGACACTTGTGGATTCAACACCTGCAAAAGTTACGGGTGAATCCAGCGCATTCGACTTTGGTGAAGAAGGTGATAAAACTGTTACAATTGTTACTGATCCTATGAAATTTAATTCAACAAGAGAAAGTGGAGATACATCCTCTAGTATTTATTGGGGTACAAATTTTATGACCATTAATGTCGACAACAGTGATCAACCGGTAAATATTGATATTAGACCAGGTTCTTATAATGCAACTCAATTATCCGCTGAAATTCAAAGAGCAGTAAATGCTGCCTATGGAGATGATAAAAAAATTCAAATTGTCCAAAACGTTGACGATACTTTGACCATTGACCTTTTAAAACTAAATGCTGATGGTACATCAACTGGTTTAACCACACCAGTTTCTGTAGATTTATTAAGTGATTCATATGTCTCTGATTTAGAGGGAATAGTGTTAACTGGTGCATCACCTGATTTTACAAGAGAACAATTTCTTGCACATACTCAGGCAAGATTAAACGCGGCATTAAATGAATATGCTGTCACACCTTCAACTGACGCTGTAAATAGTGCAACAGCTTTAGGTGTTGGCGAAAGTTTATTTTACAGAGCTTCTGGAAAATCAATTTCGACAATCTTGACTCAAAGTCAAGCTTTCACTTTCAATCATAGAACTGCAGACGACGGTTCAAGCGCTACCTCCAATACTGCTGCAAACTTAACGGCAAACGGGTCTCTTTCTACAGGCAGACACCTTACATATTCATACTACGGAAAAACTCCTGAACTACATGTTTATGATGAGGTAGATGCTTTGGGAGATAATGCCAGCACAACTGCTGTTTCCTATGATCAATCAGAGAATACTGTTAGATTTTATTTTGGCTCTAGTGATCCTGGGCTCACTGCAAATGAAAAAGTTAGGTTCGTCGGAAAATTTTATTCAGATACAACTTTTAATTCTAATTCAGATTTTGTTAATGGCAGAGAATTTACCATTGCATCAATCGGTTCTGAAACTACAGGTGGTACAACCTATTATTATGCAGAGGCTAGTACTGCAGGTATGAGTTTTCCTGATTCGGATTTTACCTTATCAGTAGCCGATGGTAATGATGAAGCTAATATATATTCTGAAGAATCAACAGCTGTAGAGGCATTCTTTGAGGGTGCACAAAACGTGTATCAAGGTGCTCCTGTTAATTTTAGTAGCTCAAAGATTGTTTTAAGAGAAATTGGTTCAACAACCAAACATGATTATACAAATGCTGATATGGTTACAAAGACTACAGCCGAAGGAGCAGCAAAAAATATAATTGATGATTTAGCAGAAGTATTTACACTTACTGATACAGAAACATCAGCGGGAACAACATTAGATACGTATGAACTTACTGGACTAGGTGAAAATGATAGTGCTGCTGTGAGAGATACTTATCTAAATGGGGATGGTTCAACATCAGATAAAACAATCCCAGCTACGCATTGGGTTGATGAAAAAGATCCACCAATAGAAGTGACCTATGATGTTTTAAATCAAAGACTTCAATTTGAAGTGGATAGAAACCTTATTGGTACAGGTACCAATAGTAACTTTAATAGTTTTAAAATTTTTGGTTCGTCAACAGCAACATCAGAAAATAATTTAGGAATACCTACTGCTGATGATACCACAGAAACATTAATTAGAGGTGGAGAAAAGTTTTCAGCTAACACTTTTGTTGCAGATGGTGCAGAGATCCAACTTAACGATAAAAGATTTGGAGTCAAAGTTGGTTATAATAGTGAATTAAAAGCTTTTGAATTTAGTAGTGGAACTACCGGTGAAACTATTGCTGCTAATGGTGCTATTGGTGTGACAGAGGCTCAAACTGCTTCTAGTATAGTAGTAGGAAGATATCTTCTCTCAACTACAAATGGCTCAATTACAGATGCAACTGATTTCTTTTCTGGAGATAACAACTTGTTGGGAATAGGTGTAACAAAAACAAATGCTATTACAACAGATGCAAAAGGACTTGCTGCTCAACCTGCTCAAGCAATTGGTGCTTCAGCGACAGAGGATTTGACACAAGTATTCAGACTTTCTAATCAAGGAAATGAGAATGTATTCAACGTTTCAGTTAATGGAGTAGCAGGTGTTATTGAAATACCACAGGGCTTTTATGTGGGAACTACACTTGCAGAGGCTCTTCAAGAACGTATTAACCAAATTGAAGATTCTGCCGGCACAGTTGGTGGCGGTATTACTGTGAAGTATAATTCTGCAACCAACAATTTTACTTTTACTAACGGTACAACAGGAAGAGAATCAACAATTAAAGTCAGAGGAGCTTCAAAATTTGGATTAGATAATGTGGATTTAGGTGTTGGATCAGTACCACAGATTTATAATTTAAAACAAGCAACCAATTCAGAGGGATTAAATTTATTTGTAGATGCTGAAGGAAATAAAGTTACCACTCCTCCTGCAAACCTTGTTGAAGGTTATTTTCCATTATATATTGACGAGGGAGAATTAACATTTGATAAATCAGGTGCTATTGTCAGCCCTAAACAAGGTGTTCATTACGAGAAACAAGAAGCTGGATTTAGTATTGATCTTGATATTGACTTCACAAAATCCACTCAGCTTGCACAACCGTTCTTTGTATCAACTGTTAATCAGGATGGTTTTACATCAGGAAGATTAGATGGACTTGAGGTTGATGCTTCTGGGACAGTAAGAGCAAACTATACTAATGGACAAAACAACCCTCTTGGAAAAATTGTTCTTGCAAACTTTAACAACCAAAATGGTCTGAAACAAATTGGTAACGCAACTTATGTTGAAACAGCAGTATCAGGAACAGCAACAGTTGGTGAAGCAGGTGCTGAAGGCTTTGGAACTGTATTATCAGGTTCTCTAGAGAGATCTAATGTTGATATAACTGAAGAATTGGTGAACTTAATTACAGCCCAAAGAAACTTCCAAGCAAATGCTAAATCGATTGAAACGACTGCCGCTACAACTCAGGCAATTGTAAATATCAGAATGTAATTAAATTAAAATAAGATATTAAGGAGTTTTATTTATGGATAAAATGGCACAAACAGCCCTAAACAGTATGAAAAACCTGATGGAAAATCAGATGGCTACCGCTCATAATTTATCTAATCTAGTTACTCCCGGTTACAGACAGGATGTTATTACAGATTTTAGTGCATTGTATTTAAACAGAAATAAAGGTCTCGAGCCCAGAATTGTTGCCGGTAGAGAGATTGGAAAATTTAGTATTGAGCAAGGTATGATGGAAAACACAAATAATCCAACGGATATAGCTATTGACGGAAATGGATATTTTGTAATTCAACCACAGAATGGTACACCAGCTTTTTCTAGACGTGGAGATCTAAATATAAATGAAAATGGAGAATTACTTGATGGTGCTGGAAACCTTGTTTTAGATGCAGGCATGCAACCAATTGTTATCCCTGCATTTAGAGAAATAAATATATCTTCACAAGGAGAAATTCTTATTCAACCAATTGGAGCTGAGCCAGGTGCTTTACCAGTAAATGTGGCAAACATTGCTACTTTTGTTCCAAATGGCGACAATACTCTCAAAAAATCTATTGACGGGCACATAAGATTTGCTGAGGTTGTTAACGCAAATGGTGAAGCTGAAAATATTCCAATCGAACCTAACCAGCAAGGTAAAATAGTTTCAGGGTTTCTTGAAAAAAGTAACGTTAATGCAATAGAGGAAATGGTTAATACCATCGATCAAATGAGAAAATTTGAAATGCATGTTAAACTTATCCAGATGACCGAAGAACTAGATACTGCAGGTACAAGTTTAATGAGACTTCCTGGGATGTAGACTAATTCAAATAAAAAGGTTCATTTTGTTAAAAAAATCTTTTAATTAAATTCTATACTTTGGTAAATTTTTATCTAATTCACTTTTGGAGGATAATAAAAATTTTAAAACCTGTTAATTTTTTTTTATTTTTTTTCATTTTCACTTAAATAAATATTTTAATATTTATACAAATTGCTTATAGTTGAATATTTACTCATTTTGATATCTCTTTATAAAATGATAAGACTAAAAAAGTGAAATAATTTTTTTAAATGGTTCCATTTAATGCCAATTTTAATTTGTATTATATCAGCCTTTTTTTGGGCTATATTTGACCTAACAAGAAAGCTTTCTTTAAAAAAAATTAACTCAGTTAATTTACTTTTAATATTTACAATAACTCAATTTATAATTTTTTTAATCTGGATTTTTATCGATAATTTTTCAATAAATTTGATACCCTATCTTCTTCCAGGAATAATTTTAATTTTTGTAGGTTTATTTTCAGCACTTTTATTTTTGAAAGCAATTCAACAATCTGATCTTAGTTTGACAATCCCTCTTCTTTCTTTTTCACCAATGTTTAGTTCAATATTTTCTTTTTTTTTTTTGAATGAGCAATTATCAAAAATTCAATACTTTGGTGTTTTTTTAATAATTTTTGGAGCTCTTATTCTTTATTCAAAAAAATTAACATTAGAAGAATTTCTTAAAAGTTTCAAAGTTATATTAAAAAATAGTAGTGCAAAACTGATGATTATTGTCTCAATCATTTGGAGTTTAACCCCAGTTCTAGATAAATTATGTCTTAAACATAGTTCAATAAATTTTCACGGTTTCATTCAATCATTAGGAATGATAATTTTATTAATTTTTCTTTTCAAGAAAGATAAAGTACAAACTGTAAACACAAAAAAAAATTGGAGATTAATTTTACTTACAGTTTTTGTAGGGTCTACTGCAACTATTTTACAATTTTATGCAATTTTAACAAACTATGTACCAATAATGGAATCTATCAAAAGGTCAGTTGGACAACTAAGCTCAGTTTTTTTAGGAAAAATATTCTTTAATGAAAAAATAAACAAACCAAAAGTTGTTGGTGTGATTATTTTATCAGTTGGAGTCTATTTTATTGTATAAGGAATTGTTTTTATCATTAATTTGGTAATCATTTTCCTTATCCACAAAAACATTAATATCTGAATAAAAGCCATTAAAATTATTTTTCATAGTTACTGAGTATGCACCCATAGACTCTAACTCAATAAAGTCTCCCTCATTTATTGAATCCGGTAAAAGAAAAGGACCTTTCATAAAATCATTTGAATCACAAGTTGGACCGTAAAAACTAAAAGGAATAAGTTTGGATTTTTTTTCTTCTCTAAATATTTTTGCAGAGTATGTAAACCCGTGTAAACCAGCATTATGAAGATATCCATGGACTCCGTCATTTACATATAAATTATTTTTTTTTCTTAAATCTACTCGTAAAATTAAGGACATTGAATTAGAAACCAGTACCCTCCCTGGCTCTGATAACATCATTGTTTGTGAACTTGTTCCAAAATTTCTTAAAAATTCTTTTTTTATCACAGCAAAGTATTCATTTAATGGTTGGGGATTCATGTAAGGATATTTTGATGGAAAACCTCCACCTATATTCACAAAATCTACTTGAAACTTAGATTCCAAAATTAATTTTGCTATTTTTGTTATAGCAAATTTGTAGGCATCTGGGTTCATACACTGTGAACCAGTATGAAAACAAACGCCTATCTTTTTTGCATATTCTTTGGTTTTTTTTAAAAGTTTTTTTGCTTCATTTCCGTCAGCTCCAAATTTTTTTGATAAATCAATTTTAGCAAAGTCATTAGAAACATTGATTCTTACGTGTAAATTTAAATCATTAGCAAAGTTGGTTTCTTGTAGTATTTTGTCTAACTCATCAAATGTATCTAATGAAAAATTTCTAACATCATAATTAAAATACGCTTCTTTTATTGCCATTCTGGGTTTAACTGGATTCATAAAAAAAATTTTTGCGTCATTAAATAATGTTCTTATAAATCTAACTTCATTAATTGATGCGACATCAAAAGATTTAATACCTAGCTCATAAATATGTTTTAAAATAAATTTAGATGGATTTGTTTTTACAGCATATAAAATTTCACCTGAAAAACTTTTTAAAAAAAATTCAACATTTTTTTTTAGATTCACTGGCCTATAAATAAAAAAAGGATCCCTTATCACTTCTAGATTAATTTCTTGGATGGAAGGTAACATATAAATAAATTTGTTAATTGTTAATAATGTGGTTTTATTTAAAAATTTTATTATAATTAATTAATGTTAAAAATAAACGAAATTGCACCAAATTTTGTGGCTATCACAACTCATGGAGAAATAGATTTTCATGATTGGATTGGAAAGTCTTGGGTAATATTATTTTCACATCCGAAAGATTTTACACCAGTATGTACAACAGAATTAGGTTACATGGCAAGTATAGAAAATGAATTTACAAAAAGAAATTGTAAACTAATTTGCTTAAGCATCGATTCAGTTGAAGATCATAACTTATGGAAAAAAGATATAGAGGATGTGCAAGGTACCTCTGTAAATTATCCTTTAATTGCAGATGAAGATCTTAAGATTGCGAAATCATATAATATGCTTCCAGCAGACGAGAAAGCTGACAGTTCTAGAACGGCAATGAATAATGCAACTGTCAGGTCAGTTTTTTTAATTGACCCAGATAAAAAAATTAGAATGATGTTAACTTACCCTATGACAACCGGAAGAAACTTTGAGGAAATTCTCAGAGTTTTAGATTCAGTCCAACTTACTAGTAAACGAAAAGTAGCCACTCCAGCTAATTGGAAAAAAAATGAAAAAGTGATTATAGTTCCAGCTGTTTCTGATGAAGAAGCAAAAGAAACTTTTGGAGAGTTTGAAAAAATTAAGCCTTATTTAAGATTTACAAGACTCGACGATTCTTAGAACATTTTTTTGAACAATATAAAACATTTTCCCAATCTCTTTCCCATTTTTTTCTCCATTCAAATGGCCTCTTGCAAGTTTTACAAAACTTTACCTCTTTATTTTTCATGTTTTATAAGTGTTTTCTTCAATAAAATTATCAGCAAGGGTAATTATTTTTTTTTTTCTTTCTTGGTTCATTTTATCTAATACTCTTATCATCATTGATAGTCTAGGGTTTTTGCCAAAAAAATCTCTATTGTTTTCAATAAATCTCCAGTACAGGCCATCTAAAACATCGCACCATTCACCTTTTTTAAAATCCATCATTTTTCTAAAATACGATGAGCCGCATATGTAGGGTTTAGTTGAAAATATACCTCCATCACTAAATAAGCCCATACCAAAAACATTAGGGTACATCACCCACTCAGAAGAATCCATGTAGTGTTCCATGAACCATTTATAAGCATATAAAGGTTTTATCTCACACAGATTCATAATATTTGCTTGAATCATTAACCTTTCTATATGATGAGTCCATGCAAAGTTAGAAGCATTTTTAATTGAATAATCCAATGGCAACATACCTGTAGATCCATCATACCAACTTTTTTTCATCAACCTTTTGTGATTAAAGAAGTTATTTTTTTCAAATTCTTCGTCATAACTTTGATAAACTCCTTTTATAAATTCTCTCCATCCAGCTATTTGTCTAAAATAACCTTCCAAAGAGTTAATTTTTACTTTTCCCACAATTTTTTTTAGTTTTTCAACTACTTCTCCTGGAGTAATTAAACCTATATTCATAAGAGGACTTAACGATGAATGAAAAAGAAAATTATCTCTTTGATCAACTGCATCTTCATAATCACCAAATAAGTTTATTTTTTGCTTTGTAAAATAATCAAATTGTTTCCAAGCATCTTTTCTTGTTGTACAAATCCAAAAATTCTCAGTAGACCCAACATGATCTTTAAATTGTTCTTCAATAATTTTTTTTAGGTATTTGGTATGTTTAGTTTCCACGGCATGAAATTTTTTTGGAAAAATTATTTCTTTAGGTATTTTTTTTCTGTTTTCTTCGTCAAAGCTCCATTTACCGCCAACTGGGTTATTATCATTATCAATAAGGAAACAATTTTTTTTTCTTTGTAATTTGTAAAAATTTGCCATGAATGGTTTTTTCGTATTAGATAAATAATCTTTAAATTCAGTTCTCGATGTTAAAAACATTGGAGAAGGTAAATAATTTAGGTTTACATTTTTAGGAAGTTCAGAAAGAAAAGTTTTTTCAAAAGGTTTATCTTCAATTTCATAAACTGAGATTGAATCAATGTTGAATTCATTAGCTATTTTGTTTAACTTTTCAGTGTAACTAATTTTAAAATCATTTTCTTCAATAGTCTTGTAAATTACCTCAAAACCATTTTCTTGTAATTCGTCTCGAAATGATCTCATTGACGATAAAAATAATAATATTTTTTGTTTATGATGTTTTTCGTATGTACATAAACCAAAATCCTCAGCTAGAAAAAAAGTATGATCCTTTTTAAATTGTGAAAAAAAAGAGAGATTAAACAACTGATTACCTAGGATAACAAAAATTTTTTTTTTCATTAATTTCTTTCTTGTCTTAACAAATTATATGTTGAAAGTGCTCTGTTTCTTGATTCTTTCAAATCTACAATGGGGTAGGGATAATTTTTCCCTAATTCAAAGTTTATATTTTTTAAGATATCTGCTGGACATTCCCATGGACAAAATAAAAATTTTAATGGGAAATTTTTTAATTCAGGAACATACTTTCTTATATAATCACCACTAGGATCAAATTTTTGACCTTGGGTTACAGGATTAAAAATCCTAAAATATGGAGTTGAATCTGTACCTGTTCCTGCTACCCATTGCCAACTAGCAGAATTACTGGCTGCATCTGCGTCAAAAAGACAGTCCCAAAACCATTCCTCTCCCCTTCTCCAGTGAATAAGTAAGTTTTTTACCAAAAATGAACTTACAATCATTCTGGGTCTGTTATGCATGTATCCTGTTTGCCATAACTCTCTCATACCTGCATCTACTATTGGGATGCCTGTAAGCCCTTTAGACCACTTCTTAAAATTAACTTGATCATCTAACCATTGAAAGTTATCAAAATTACTTTTTAAATTTTTCTTTTGCAACTGCGGGAAATGATACAATAAATAATAAGCAAATTCTCTCCATCCTAATTCACTTTTAAAAACTTCAATATCGTTTTCTCTTACATTTTTTAAACTTTGAAGTTCATACCATAGAATATTAGGAGAAATCTGCCCCCAATGAAGATAGGGTGATAACCTTGAAACATTTTTTTTAATAGGAAAATTTCGACCATCTGCATAATCTTTGACGCCATTAAGATAAAATGATTTCATAATCTTAAGAGATGTGTCTTCACCTACATCCCATTGACTTAAAATCTTTGATTCCCATCCTTTGTTTTCTAATAATTTTAGATCAGAGAGGTTCAATGAACAAAAGTTATGTTTGAAAAAATTAATTTTTTCAGATCTTGGAACCCGAGGTTCTTGAGCTGAAAGACAACCACGTTTATAAAATGGAGTAAATACTTTATAAGGAGTGCCGTCGTTTTTTAATACTTCCCATGGTTCCCACAAAAGAGAACCATTAAATGAGTTCACATTTACTTTACTCTTTAAATACATTTTTAAACTTTTATCTCTTTTTACAATCCATGGCTCGTAAGATCTGTTCCACGAGATCTCTTCAACATCAAAAGAATCCATCAATTGATCAATACATCCCTTCGCATCACCTTTCAAAAAAATAAGATTTCCATCCAATTGTTTGTTTAAATAATCTAGAGATGCGTGCAGCCAGACTTTACTGGCTGAACCAAGTTTTGGATCAGAATTAATATCATCAAAAATATAGATTCCAACGATATTATCGTAATATTTAGAAAGGTAGTTTAGTGAAGGGTTATCAGAAACTCTTAAATCAAATCTAAACCAGTGTATAGCAATTTTTTTTTTCATATGAATATTTAAATAATGATAATAAATAATAATATCTAAATAATATTATTTTTTTTCAATGCTAAAAACCTATCTTGAAATTATATATTTTTTTTTAGTTATATATTTATCACTTTTTTATATAAAACTTTTTAGAAATGTTGTTAACCAAAGAAGACTAACTAAGTTGTCAATTGGATCAAAGGACATTAAACTTGAACGAGCAATTAGAGCGCATGCTAATTTTTGTGAAACTGTTCCCATAAATTTATTTTTAAGTTTGCTACTTTATTTTAATAATCTTCTATTTTTTTCAGTTCCAGCAATAATTTTTCTTTCAATTGGCAGGACAATTCACGCAAATGCAATATCTGATATAAACGAGGATCTAAAAAAAAGAGTAAAAGGAATGAGATTAACCATGATTTCAATTAAAATACAGCTTTTTGGGGTTTTATTTTACATTAGTCAATTAATCTTTATACTTATAAAGCAATAAACTACCATAATTCTACCACAAATTTATGGCGGAGAGGAAGGGATTCGAACCCTCGATAGATGTTACCACCTATAACGGTTTAGCAAACCGTCGCCTTCAGCCACTCGGCCACCTCTCCTAAAACATCATGCGAGCTTATCCTTCAAGATTTTATTCACGACCTGAGGATTTGCCTTACCTTTCGACTCTTTCATAACTTGGCCAACAAAAAATCCAAAGAGCTTATCCTTACCATTTTTATAATCCTCTACCATTTTTGGATTTTCTTGTAAAACTCTATTTATTAACCCCTCTATTTCTCCCTCATCAGAAACTTGCTCTACACCCATTTTTTCAATAAAATCTTTTGCTTCTAAATTAGACTTTAGATAAGGTTCAAATAACTCTTTAGCTTGTCTATTAGATATTTTTCCAGAAATTATATAATCCAATAAACCAGCAATTTTTTTTGGAGTAATTTTCGATTCAGATAACTCAATGCTATTCTTCTTTAAATAAGAAAATAATTCTACACTTATCCAACTAACTACAAGTTTTGAATCACGATTTTTTGCAACTTCTTCAAAAAAGTTTGAGACATATTGATCATCTGTTAATACTTCCGCATCATAATTAGTTAAACTATATTCGCTTATAAATCTGCTTTTTTTTTCATCAGGTAACTCAGGCAGTGATCTTTTTAATTCTTCAATTTTTGCTTTACTTATCATTAGAGGCGGTAGATCAGGGTCAGGAAAATATCTGTAATCATGCGATTCTTCCTTACCTCTCATTGAACGAGTTTCACCCTTATTAGGATCAAACAATCTTGTTTCTTGAATAATTTTTTTACCACTTTCAATTATTTCAACCTGTCTCCTAGCTTCGTATTCTATCGCTTGTTGGATAAATTTTATTGAATTAACGTTTTTTATTTCGCAACGCGTTCCCATTTCAGAATGAGGTTTTCTTACAGAAACATTTACATCAGCTCTTAAATTACCTTTTTCCATATTTCCGTCACAACTACCAATACATCTCAAAATTGATCTTAATTTTTTAACATATAAAGCCGCCTCCTCCGGACTTCTTAAATCAGGTTCCGAGACAATCTCCATTAAAGCACATCCAGATCGGTTTAAATCAATTAGCGTATTGTTAATATCTTGATCATGTATACTTTTTCCAGCATCTTGTTCTAAGTGCAACCTTGTTATACCAATCCTTTTTTCACCTTCCTCTGTTTGGATCATTAAAAAACCATTACCAACAATTGGAAATTCAAATTGTGAAATTTGGTAACCTTGGGGTAAATCTGGATAAAAATAATTCTTTCTATCAAAAATTGATTTTTCATTGATTTCAGCATTAATACTCAATCCTGTAAGAATTGCTTGATCAACACAAAATTCGTTTATAACAGGTAATGCTCCTGGCATACCGCAATCAACTAACTCAACTTGAGTATTGGGATCACTACCCCATTCTGTTGAAGCTGTTGAAAAGAGTTTTGAGTTAGATTTAATCTGGGCATGAACTTCTAATCCTAAAACTACTTCCCATTTCCCAGTATCTCCTTCAATAAAGAAACTCATTTTTATACCTTACTTAATTCTATAACACTTCCGGCCGCTAATACTGAAATCTCTTCAAATGGTCTTCCAATAATCTGCATGCCAATTGGGAGATTAGTATTATTATTTCCTGCGGATACAGATATTGCAGGAAGACCTGCCAGACTTGCAGGCACAGTAAGTACATCATTCAGGTACATTTCTAATGGATCATTTTGTTTTTCTCCAATTGGAAAAGCAACATTTGGAGTTGTTGGAGTCAGTATTAAATCACATTTTTTAAAGGCATTTTTAAAATCATTTGAAATTAACTGTCTTACTTTTAAAGCTTTTAAATAATATGCATCATAATAACCAGCAGACAAAACATATGTTCCTATAATCAATCTTCTTTTAACCTCATCACCAAAACCTGATGCTCTGGTGGTTTGATACAAATCGTCAAGATTTTCAGAGTTTTCTCTTAGTCCATATCTTACTCCATCATATCGAGCTAAATTTGCTGAAGCTTCTGCAGGAGCAATAATATAATATGTTGGAAGGGCGTAATTGGTATGAGGCAAGGTTATGTCAATTAGTTCTGCACCGTAATCTTTAAAAATATTAATACATTGATCAAACTTTTTTTTTATTTCTTCATTTAATCCCTCAATAATATACTCATTGGGTAAGCCAATTTTTTTCCCTTTTAGATCAAATTTTTTATAATCACTGAAATTTGGTATTAATTTTTTTGAACTTGTTGAATCTTTATCATCATAACTACACATAGATTGAAGCATTAATGCTGAATCACTAACTGTTTTTGTAATAGGACCCGCCTGGTCAAGAGAAGAGGCAAATGCAACCATACCAAATCTTGAACACCTTCCGTAAGTTGGTTTTAATCCCACCAAACCACAAAATGATGCAGGTTGCCTAATGGAACCACCAGTATCTGAACCTGTTGCAGCAAAACATTGTCCGGATGCCACTGCTGCAGCTGATCCCCCAGATGAACCACCAGGTACAAGATCTTTTTGATTATCAGAGCGGATTGGATTCAAAACGTTTCCAAAAAAACTTGTGGTGTTAGCCGAGCCCATCGCAAACTCATCCATATTTGTTTTTCCTAACATAATTGCTCCATTTTTCCATAAGTTTTGCGATACAGTTGATTCATAAAATGGAACAAAATTTTCTAGCATCTTTGAACCTGCTGTCGTTTTAACACCGTCTGTACAAAATAAGTCCTTCATTCCGATTGGAATACCTTCTAGTATCCCTAAATTTGAACCTTTTTGAATTTTTTCATCTGATTCTTTTGCCATTTTTAAAGCAATGTCAAAGGTTTTTGTAATAAAACAATTTAACCCTTTTTTTTCTTCGATCTGTTTTATAAAGAATTCAGTTAACTCAGTCGCGGTAATTTTTTTTTGAGAGAGAAGCTTTTTGGCTTCAGTTATATCTATTGTTGAAAAATCTGTCACTCAACTACCTTCGGAACAACAAAGAAACCAGCTTTTTTTTCAGGGGAATTTTTAGTTATCAAATTATTTGAAAATTTTGAGTCTGATTTATCCTCTCTCATATTCATAGACTCATTAAAAACTGACAGCATAGGTTCAACTCCTTCAGTATCAACTTTTTTTAACTCATCCACCCATCCAAGTATATTATTGAGCTCATCAAGAAGCTTATTTTCCTCAGATTCTTTAATCTTTATTTTGGCGAGCTTTCCAACTTTTCTAACAATAGAATTATCAATAGACATAAATAATGATTTTTCTTTAATAAACTTTATGTATAAATAACACTAGGTATGTTAATTCGCAATATAAAAGAGTTTTTAGAAAAAACTAAAACTAGAAAAATCTTAGCTTTGGATATGGGGAAAAAAAAAATTGGTTTAGCTATATCCGATCCCAATCATAAAATAGTCAATCCGCTGAAGGTTTTAAAAAAAGATAAAAATTACTTAGATAATCTTCTTTTTATTGTAACTGACTTTAACATTGGAGGTATTTTAATTGGATTACCAATCACAAACAGTGATAAAAATAAAATGTGCCAAATGATTAGGGATATTGGGAAAAATATTGATAAATTTTTATTAGAAAATAATAATGATATACCTATTTTTTTTTGGGATGAAAGTTATACTAGTTTTGAAGCCGAGGATATAACGAAAAATTTTTTTAAAAATTCAAAAGAACAAAATAGACATATAGATAAGTTTGCGGCAAAGTTAATACTCGATGATTTTTTTAACGAAAATTTAAATGAAAAAAAAAATTACTGAACCTCTTCATGGTATTAATGTTTTTGATCTCACACGGGTTTTAGCAGGGCCCACATCAACTCAAATACTTGGAGATCTCGGAGCAAACATAATTAAAGTTGAAAGGCCAAATTCAGGTGACGATTCAAGAAATCTCGGACCACCTTACTTAGATAGCTCCTCAGAATCTCCACAAGAAAGTTCATATTTTCTGAGTGTAAATAGAAATAAGAATTCTGTCACAATTGATTTAACAAAAAAGGAAGGACAAAAACTTGCTAAAAAAATCATAAAAAAGTGTGACGTTTTGGTAGAAAACTTTAGAGCGGGAAATTTAAAACAATATGGTCTAGATTATAAAAGTATAAAGAAAATAAATCCAAAAATAATCTACTGTTCAATTACTGGATTTGGTCAAACTGGTCCATATTCAAAAAGAGGTGGATATGATTACTTAGTTCAAGCAATGGGTGGAATAATGAGTATTACAGGGGAGAGAAAAGGACAACCTACTAAAATTGGAGTTGGTGTTTCGGATATTATTACAGGTTTGTATGCATGTATTTCGATTTTATCCGCTTTAAAATACAGAGATATTACCTCTAAAGGTCAACACATAGACATTTCTTTAATGGACTCACAAGTATCTTGGTTAAGTTATGTTGCGCAAGGTTATTTAACATCCGGAATTACTCCAAAAAGAATTGGCAATGACCATCCTTCAATTGTTCCCTATCAAACTGTTAAAGCAAAAAATGGATTAATGGTACTAGCCATAGCAAATGACAGACAATTTAAGAACTTTTGTAAATTTTCTAAATTAGATGATCTTTATAATAATCCAAAATATAAAAACAACTCTCTTAGAGTAAAAAACAGAAAAAGTCTAAACAAAATAATTAATAAGATAATTAAACAAAAAAATATTGAGTATTGGGTAGACGGCTTAACGAATGTGAATGTGCCTTGCGGTCCAATAAACGATATTAGTCAAGTGTTTGATGACCCCCAGGTCAAATCAAGAAAAATGAAAATAAAGATGAAACATAAAAAATCAAAGCAATTGATTGATCTTATTGCTAATCCGATTAAATTTTCAGTGTCAAATATAAAATATAAAAAAGCTCCTCCAGTTTTAGGGGAGGATACAGAATTATTTTTAAAGAAATTTCTAAAAATTAGTGCAGAAGATTTAAAAAAATTAAAATTGAAAAGGATAATTTAAAGAAGTAGGTTGAAGATAATTTTTAAAAGTGTAGTATTCAGTTTTAATGACAGAGGACGAATTAATCAATAGCTATCCTCACAAGCATTTACTAGGCATTGAGGGGCTTCTCCCAACTTCTATAAACTTTTTACTTAAATCGTCAAATGATTATGTCGATTACCTGAATAATAAAAAAAATGGAAAATTAGATATTCTTAAAAATAAGATTTGTATCAATCTCTTTTTTGAAAATTCTACTAGAACCAGAACATCCTTCGAGCTTGCAGGAAAGAAGCTTGGAGCAGACATGTTAAACATTTCCGTAGGAACAAGTTCAATAAAAAAAGGTGAAACTTTAATAGATACAGCAATGACGTTAAATGCTATGCAACCTGATATCCTTGTTGTTAGACACCATGATGCGGGTGCGGTAAAACTTCTGTCTGAAAAAGTAAACTGTGGAGTTATTAATGCTGGAGATGGTCCACACGAGCACCCAACTCAAGCGCTATTAGATGCATTAACAATTTTAAAAAGAAAGAAAAAAATTTCGGGACTCAAAGTAGCTATTTGTGGTGATATTATGCACAGTAGAGTCGCTAGATCTAATATTCACTTGTTAAATACTCTTGGGGCAGAAGTTAGGGTTATAGCACCAGCAACATTAATTCCAAAAGGTATAGAATCTCTGGGTGTGACAATATTTTACGATATGAAAAGTGGTTTAAAAGATGTTGATATTATTATTATGTTAAGACTACAACTTGAAAGAATGTCAGGTTCTTTTGTTCCATCTATTAGAGAATACTTTAGATTTTATGGATTAGATAGAGAAAAGCTTAATTTTGCAAACCCTGATGCACTGATTCTTCACCCAGGTCCAATGAATAGAGGTGTAGAAATAGATTCGGAGTTAGCAGATGATATTGATAGATCAGCAATATTTGAGCAAGTTCAAATGGGTGTTGCTGTGAGAATGGCATGCTTAAAAGCTATAATAGATCACAAATTGAAAGCAAATGATTAAAAAAAATAACCCTTTCAATAGTGATAAAAAAATATCAAAAAAATATTTACTTAAAAACGGCTCAATAATTGATGTAATTAAAAATAAAATTATAAAAGAAGATTTATACATTAAAAATAAAGTTGTTGAAAAGATTGGAAAAAACCTTTCAAAAATCGTTGATGAAGATACTGAGATAATTGATTGCAAAAATCTTTATATTTCACCTGGATTAATTGATATGAGAGTTAATATTTCTGAACCTGGTCACGAACATAAGGAAACAATAAAAAGTGCATCTATGTCTGCGGCTAGCGGGGGTATTACTTCCTTGGTATGTATGCCTAATACAATACCTCCAATAGATCAACCAGCAATAATCCATAGCATTCAGAGAAAGGCTCGAGAAGTTGCGTTAAGTAAAATTTTTTGTACCGGTTGCATTACAAGAAACTTTAAGGGAGAAGAAATTTGTGAGTTGCATCTAATGAAGCAATCTGGTGCCATAGGTTTTACTGATGGAATTAAGTCAATAGAAAATACAAGGGTAATGAGAAGAGCATTAAATTATGCAAAATCTTTTGACGGACTAATTATTCAACATGCAGAGGAGCACAATCTTAGTGCTAATGGCGTTGTTAACGAATCTGAGACAGCAACTAGAATGGGTTTAAAGGGAATCCCAAGCTATGCTGAACCTATGATAGTAGAAAGAGACTTATGGTTAGTAAAAGAAACAAATTGTAGGTATCATGTAAATCATATTTCAACAAAGGAAACAGTTGAAATAATAAGAAAAGCAAAAAAACTTGGTCTACCAGTTACCTGTGATACTTCTCCGCCATACTTCACACTCAACGAATTAAGCCTTAAAGATTATAGAACATTTTCAAAATTAAATCCTCCACTTAGAAGTGAAGAAGATAGGTTATCAATAATTGAAGGTATATGCGATGGAACTATTGATGCCATTTCATCTGATCACACACCGCAAGACCAAGATGCAAAGAGATTACCGTTTAATCAAGCAGAATTCGGTGGAGTTGGTTTAGAAACATTGTTATCACTTTCTTTAAATCTCGTAAAAAATAAATACGTTAGCGTTGAAAAATTATTGAGACTTCTTACTGTAAATCCAGCAAAAATTTTAAATCTAGATTATGGGATGATAAATGAACAATCAGAGGCAGATATATCAGTATTTGATTTATCTAAATCTTGGAAAATTAATCCTGAATCATTTTTTGGAAAGTCAAAAAATTCACCTTTCGACGGACTACTTGTTGAAGGAAAAAACATAATGACATTTGTAAGGGGTAGACTTGTTTACAGATTATAATTCTATTTTTATTTTAATAATTTGTTATTTTATTGGCTCAATCCCATTTGGACTTCTAATATCTAAAATTACAAAAAAAAATGATCCAAGACTTTTCGGATCAAAAAATATTGGTGCAACTAATATGTTAAGAATCGGTGGATGGAAAATTGGATTGATTACTCTAGTATTTGACATCACAAAAGGTTTTATTCCAATAAAATTGCTTTTAATTTTTAATCAACAAGAGATTATTGTTTTTGCAATTTTCGGAGTGATTTTTGGGCATCTATATCCTGTATGGCTAAAATTTAGGGGTGGAAAAGGAGTTGCAGCACTTATAGGAATTCTTCTAGGTTATGATCTGTTTTTATTTTTTTGTTTTTCAATAACGTGGATATTAGTCTCCATATTATTTAAATACTCATCTTTATCTGCTTTAGTAGCTTTACTTATGAATGTTATTTTAGTGATAGGTTTTTACGAACTGAAAATTGTATTCATCGTTATAACTTTTCTCATAATATATAAACACAAAGAAAATATTCGTAGACTATTCAAAGGTGAGGAATCAAAAATAAAATTGAAAAAAAAAAATTAAATTTTGACATTTGTTTTTTAAAAATATAGGTATTTTCATTATGAAATTACTTGTTGTAGAGTCACCTGCAAAAGCCAACACTATTAAAGGTTATTTAGATAATAATTTTGAAGTTGTGGCAAGTATTGGTCATTTTAGGGATTTGCCAAGAAGTGGCATTGGCATAGAAGAAGAGAACGATTTTTTTGTTAGCAAATGGGAAATTGATAAAAAAAAAATTGATCCACTTTTAAAATCAATAAAAAAATCAAATGAAATTTTTTTAGCACTTGACCCTGACAGAGAGGGAGAACTAATAGCTTGGCATTTAGTTGAGGTTTGTAAAGAAAAAAAAATTTTTGATGGTAAACAATTTAAACGAATAGAATTTTCTGCTGTAAGAAAAGAAGATATTTTAAATGCTATTAAAAACCCAAGAACAATAAATCAAAATTTGGTTAATGCTGCAATTACGAGAAGATTTTTAGATAGGTTTTTTGGTTACAAAATTTCTCCAATTACAAAAAGAAGAACAATTTTTGGTTCTTCTGCTGGAAGGGTTCAATCGCCAACCTTAAAGATCTTGTGCGAAAAGGAAAGAGAAATTGATATTTTCAAACCACAAGAGTATTGGGATTTTGATATTGTTCTAGAAGATATAAAAAAAAATAAAATTAAATGTTCAATTGTTACAAATGAAGAAAAAAGGTTTGAAAAACTTTCCATAAACAATAAAAAAATTGCCGAGGATTTAAAAAACAAAATTTCTAACCAGAACTTTTTTGTGGAAAATATTAATAAAAGAGAAAAAAAAAGGAATCCTTATTCCCCATTTTCAAATTCACTACTTCTCCAAGACGCGTCCTCAAAACTAGGATTTAGCCCTAAACAAACCAATTCAATTGCACAAGAATTAAAAGATGGTATTGGATCAATGGGTGCGCTAATTACCTATCATAGAACGGACTCGAATAAAATGAAAAGTAGTGAAATAAGAAAACTAAGAGAATTTATAAATAAAAATTTTGGAGAGAAATTTATTTCAAAAAAAGAAGTTGTATACAAAGAAAAATCTAAGTTTGTTCAACAAGGTCATGAAGCCGTAACACCGACTAATTTTGAAAAAAGACCAGATCAAATAAAAAAATATTTAAGTGACAATCAATATAAACTTTACGATTTGATATGGAAAAGAACAATAGCATCTCAAATGGAACCTAGTATAAACTTAGAAACTACATATTATATAAAAGGTGATGAAGTATTATTAAAGGCCAATGGATCTATCGAAAAGTTCAAAGGCTTTAAATCTGTTTACAACTATCAAGATAGGAATGATGATCAACAAACACTCCCAGAATTGAATTTAAAAGATAAATTAGATCAATCAAAGATTGAAATTAAGCAAAATTTTACAAAACCACCAAATAGATATTCAGAGGCTGGACTGATTAAAAAATTAGAAGAACTCGGTATAGGAAGACCATCGACCTATGTTTCAATATTCACAAAACTGGAAGACAGAAAATATGTTCTAATTAAAAATAAAGCATTAATACCAACATCAAGTGGAAAAATATTATCAAAATTTCTTGATGGATTTTTTAACCAATTTGTAGATTATACATTTACAGCAGGGCTTGAAGAACAATTAGATAAAATTACTGAATCTAAATTACAGTGGAAAGATATTTTAAAAGATTTCCTGAATATTCTTAATAAAACTCTTAAAGAAGTTGAAGATAAGAGCATCACAGAAGTAATTAACAAAGTTAACGAATATTCTCCAGAAATTCTAAAAGAAAAAAAATGTCCAAAATGTTCAGATGGAGAACTTACAATTAAATTTGCATTCAGTGGGCCTTTTATTGGGTGTACAAACTATCAAAAAGACGGTAATGGATGCAAATACAGTCATGCAATTGGGGACGATGAAGATAATAAAGAATTATCAGGAGAGGGTAAAAATATTGGTGTTCATCCAGTCACAAATAAAAATATTTTTTTAAAGATAGGAAGATACGGAAGGTATTTAGAAACTGAAACAGTTGAAGGTAAAACTAAACGCTCAAGTATTCCAAAAAATGTTTCAAATGATGAACTGAATCTGGAAAAATCAATTGATTTTTTAACTCTTCCCAGAACTGTAGGCACGCACCCAGAAACTAAAAAGGAAATTATTGCATCGATAGGTCCATATGGTCCATATTTGAAACATGATAATAAATTTATTTCTTTAAAGGAAGATGATGTTACTGAGGTTGGTATAAATAGAGCTGTTGAGCTTATTGATAAAAAGATTTCGGAGACAAAAGAAGATCTTATAGGCGTTCATCCGGAAACAAAAAATAAAATAATAAAGAAAAAAGGTATTAAGGGTCGATCGGATTATATATCGCACAATAAAAAAAATTATCCTTTACCCAAAGAATTTGAAGGTAAAACTATATCAGTTGAGGATGCAATAAAAATCATAAATGAAAAAAAAAGTACTAAAAAAAAGAGAAATTAATTTAATTAATATTATTGAAGAAGAAATAAGGCAAAATTCAATAAGACAGGGGTTTTCAAAGAATCTTATTAAGTATACCAAAAAAATAATTAAAAAAAAAACTGACGAACATAAGGATTTCACAGATATACCTTTTGTGACCATAGATGGTGAAGATAGTAAAGATTTTGATGATGCCGTGTGGGCAAATTATGAAAAAGAAAAAACAAAAATAATGGTAGCAATATCAGATGTAAGTCATTTTGTGTCAGAAAACGATCCTTTAGATCTGGAGGCAAAAAAAAGAGGGAACTCTTTCTATTTTCCTGACAGAGTTATACCTATGTTTCCATCTGAGATCTCGAATGATATTTGCTCATTGGTTCCAAAAAAAAAAAGAAAGTGTATTGTAATAGAGGTTAATTTTCTAAAAAACAATTTTAAAGATTTTAAAATTCACAGAGCGATTATTAGATCAGTCGCTAGACTGACTTATAAAGAAGTAGAGGAAATTTACACGACAAAAAGTGTCAGAAATAAAAATTTTAATTTGATCTCAAATTTATATGAGACATATTTTATGTTAAAAAAAAAGTCCGAGGAGAGAGGAAAAATCATGTTTTCTTCTGAGGAGTATAAAATTATTTTAACTTCAAATGAAGATTTTGAATTAAAAAAAAAAGTTAGTTATCAATCTTATAAATTGATAGAGGAGTTTATGGTACTTGCAAACTCTGTAATTGGTAATTTTCTAAAAGAAAACAAAATTACATCATTATTTAGAAATCATGAAAAGCCATCAAAGGAAAAGATATTTAACTTGAAGAAAATAATTAACGAAAATAATATTGATTTTTCAAGTAATTTTCAAAATCAAAAAGATTTTAATGATCTTTTAAAAAAAGTAAAAAAAAATAAAAATCTTTTTTTTTTTAATGAAATATTACTTAAATCACAATCTAAAGCATATTATAACGAAAAAAATAAAGGTCATTTTGGTTTGTCCATAAATGATTATGTTCACTTTACCTCACCAATAAGAAGATACTCAGATCTTATTGTTCATCGAAATTTAATAAGTGCTTATTTTAGTAATCAAAAAAAAAAAAATTTGATGATCTCAGACCACCTCAACCTTCAAGAAAAAAAGGCTGATTATATGGAAAGGAGAATAATGGAAAGAGCATGCAGTGTATATTTAAGAAAAAAAACTAGATATGAGTTTTATGGTTTTATTGATGCTGTGGAAAGTTTTGGAATTTTTATAAAAGCGATTGATTATCCATTTTCTGGTTTGGCTAGATTGAAACGTTTTAATTTTAAATCAGATAAAAAGTCTAAAGATAATGTTTTCAAAGTTGGTCAAATGGTAAAATTTAAAATTAAAAGAAATAATATTTATAATGGTAAAATACTCCTTGAAAAGATAAGACTTGTTGAAAAAAATGAAACATTCTAAATTCAATCAATTAAAAAGAGGTTTTTCAAAAAAATGTCCAAGGTGTGGAAAATCACCAATTTTTCTAAGTTACATTAAAACTTTAAATAATTGTGGTTCATGTGGTTTAAAGTTCTCCGATTACAAATCGGATGATGGTCCAGCATATTGTACAATTTTTCTTGTTGGACACTTATTAATTCCACTAATTCTAATTGTTGAAAAAAATTTTAGTCCCTCAATTTTTTTTCAAATGATATTTTGGCCTATTTTAACAGTAGTTACTTCTCTCTGGCTTCTACCTAAAGTCAAAGGTGCTTTTATTGCAGTACAAATTTTTTTAAATGATAAAAAAAGTTAGACTTGACAGTCTTTTGATATTTATTATAACAAAACAATGGCAAAATCTAACACAATTCAAGTTAAACTTGTTAGTTCGGCTAACACGGGTTTTTTTTACGTAAAAAATAGAAATCCTAAATCCAAGTCCGAAAAACTCGAGCTAAAAAAATATGACCCAAAGGTAAGAAAGCACGTAGTTTTTAAAGAGCAAAAAATTAAGTAAGCTTTTTCTTTTTTTCAGGTTTTAAATCTATCCCCAATTCGTCAAGAGAATTACTAGAAACAAAATTTGGGGATCTCATCATTAAATCCTCTGCTTGTTGATTCATTGGGAAAGCAACTACTTCTCTTAGATTTTCCTCTTCCGCTATTAACATTAAGATTCTATCTATGCCAGGTGCGGAGCCACCATGCGGTGGTGCTCCAAACTTAAAGGCTTCGGATAAAGAACCAAACCGATCCCTTAAATCATCTTTTGAATAACCTGCAATCTCGAATGCTTTAATCATTATATCTAACTTATGGTTTCTTATAGCACCCGACGACAACTCTACACCATTACAGACTATATCAAATTGCCATGCTAAAATCTCTAGTGGATCTTTGTTAACCAAAGAGTCCATACCTCCTTGAGGCATTGAGAAAGGATTGTGACTAAAATCTATTTTTTTAGTTTGTGGATCTAATTCAAACATTGGAAAATCTACAATCCAGCAAAATTTAAATATATTTTTTTCTAAAAGACCTAATTCATTACAAAGTTTTGTTCTTGCAATTGATGCAAATTTAGAAGCATTATTTTCTTCATCACAAATGAAGAAAATTGAATCTCCATTTTCTAAGTCTAACAAATCCTTTAGGGTTCTCAAATTTTCTTCTTTCAAATTATTTGCAATCGGTCCCTTGAACTCATTATTTTCAAAAATTATGTAGCCCAAACCCTTCTGACCTTCATTTCTAGCCCAGTTATTTAACTTGTCAAACCAGCCTCTAGGCTTGGAACTTGAACCAGGAGTTTTAATTGCTTTTACAACAAATCCCTTTTCAATATTTTCCTCAAAAATTTTAAAACCTGATTTTATAAAACTTTTTGTCGCATCATTTATAATTAAAGGGTTCCTTAAATCAGGCTTATCTGTACCATATAAACTAATTGAATCTTTGTATTTTATAATCTTGAAAGGTGGCTTTGATACTGAACATTTTGAATTTTCTGAGAAAATTTCAAATAAAACAGGTTCAATTGTTTGAAAAATATCATTTTGTTCAACAAAAGCCATCTCAAAGTCTAACTGATAAAACTCTCCAGGTGATCTATCAGCTCTAGCATCTTCATCACGAAAACAAGGAGCTATTTGAAAATACTTATCAAAGTTAGCAATCATCAATAATTGTTTGAAAATTTGAGGTGCTTGAGGTAAGGCATAAAATTTTCCTTTGTGAAGCCTGCTAGGAACTAAAAAATCTCTTGCCCCTTCAGGAGAAGATGCTGTTAATATAGGAGTTTGAATTTCAAGAAAACCTCTATTGATCATTTTTTGCCTTATACTGTTAATTATCTTGGACCTAAGAATTATATTTTTATGATTTTTTTCTCTTCTTAAATCAAGATATCTGTATTTAAGTCTCAAATCCTCAGGAGAATCGTCGTCAACAGCAACCTGAAATGGTATTTGCTCAGATTCACTTAATATTTCGATATTCCTAGACAAAACCTCAATCTCACCAGTTGGCAAACTTTTATTAATAGTATCATCTGATCTTCTTATGACCTTACCCGAGATTTTAATTACGCTTTCGAGTTTAAGGCTTTCTAAAATTTTAAATTTTGAATTATCAGAGTTTACAACACATTGAGTTATTCCATATTCATCTCTTAAGTCGATAAACAAGAGACCACCGTGGTCTCTTTTCTTATTCACCCAACCAGAAATATATACATCTTTATTAATATGGTTTAGGTTTAATTCACCACAATTATGAGACCTGTATAAATTCATGACGTTGATGTTAAATTATTTTAATGATACTTATTAAAAGTGTTAATTTATAATTATGATCAATTAAAACAATTCTTTTTAAAAAGTCAAAAGGATAAAATAATAGGAATAGATACAGAATTTTATAGAGTTAGCACTTATTATCCAAAATTATGCTTGATACAAATATCTAATAAAAATAGTACAATCATCATAGACCCACTATGTAAAAAAATCGACTTTTCGTTGATAAAAAAAATATTTTTTAATAGAAACATCATTAAAGTTTTTCACGCCGCTCATCAAGATATTGAAATTTTATTTAATTTATTTGGAAAAATTCCAGAAAATATAGTTGATATTCAGCTTTGTCTTTCTGAAATTGGATTTTCTGAATCTCTTGGCTATGCTGATGCTTGCAAAAATTTATTGGATATTAAAATAGATAAAAAAAATCAATTTATTGATTGGAGAAAGCGACCATTAGAGAAAGAAAAAATTTTGTATGCAATTAATGACGTAAAATATTTGCCCAAATTATTCTTAAAAATTTCAGAAAAAATTAACATCGCTGAAAATATAAATATAATAAGGAGTCATAAAAAACTTCTTAATGAAGAAACGTACAAAAAAAAACCAAAAAATGCTTGGAAAAAATTAAAAATCGTTGAAATAAAAAATTATGAAATTAAAAAATTAAAAAAAGTTTGTTTTATTAGAGAAGAATTAGCAAAAGAAAAAGACATACCTGTAAAAAAAATAATGACTGACCAAAATGTTAAATTGCTTTGTAAAAAAAAAGTAAATAAAAAAGAGAAAAAATTAATTTTAGAAAGCATTGAATTTACTTATTTTAAAAAAGAATTAACAAAAATTTTAGTCAATTAATTTTTTGAGGAATTTATAATTTATTTTGGCGTGTGATTCTAATGATTGCCTATCAATTTTTTTTGCTATTTCTAACGCTTTTTCGTAGGAACGTTCAATACGTAATATTATGTAATCTAGGTTTTTTTTGTTAATTGAAATTGATCTTTCATTCAAGTATTTTTCAATTATTCTAGACAAAAGTTCGTTATCTGGTTGAAAAACCTCTATTACCAAAGAACTTGATAATCGGGACAACAAGTCGGCAATTTGAGTACTCAGAAATTTAGGAGGAATTTTTGATGTTATTAATATAAATGAATTTTTAACAGAAAGTATAATATTTATAAGATTGAGTATTTTTTCGTCGTATCCTTTTTTAATAAAATATTCAATATCATCAATAATCCAATTTTGGTTTTTTATATCTTCAATGTCTATATTATTTTTTTTAAATCCATTTAATTTGATATCATCCAAAAAAATTGCTTTGGATTTTTTTTTCCAAAGACTACTAATTAATGTTTTTCCGCATTTATCTGGACCATAAATGTAAATTAACTGAGAGTTCCAATTTGGCCACTTTTGGACCATATTAAAAGCAATTTCATTTTTTGGTGAAATAAAAAAATCTCTATTTTGTGAAAATTTAAAATTAAGAATATTCTGCTTCATTAATAATCGTTTATTATAAAGATATTTTCATCATCACTTTTTGTTAATTTTAAATTTTTTGACTCCAAAGCTAAATTTAATCTTTCAACACTAAAGCTACTGAAACTATTGTAAATTACGTATTCTTTATTAATTTCTTTAATATTTAAATCATTTTCATTTAAAATATTTTTTAAAGTTTTTTCAATATACAATACTTTCTTAAGATCATTGGTTCTTATAAGAATATCAAACTCAAATTTGTTATCTGCCGTAGCTTCAAAATCATCAATTTTATTTTTCCACCAATTCTCCAATTCTGTTACAACTTCTTTTGCGATTAGTTCTACTGGCGAATATTCAGAATCACCATAAGTTATTTCATTTTTTAATAAATCTATTTCTTTAAATAAAGAATTAAAAAATAATTTAGCAACAAAATTTAATTTAAATTTATTTTTCTTACTATCAAAATCTTCTTCAAGATAAAGAATTAAACCTTTGTTTTTTTTATAAAAATCCAAAAATTGTTGAATTTTAGAATAATTCTCGCCAATTAGATCTGTTGGTGCAATTCTAAATTTATTCAAGTGACTTTTTTTTGGAAAAAATAGTTTTAATAAACTTTGATCATCATATTCTTGGATAAGATTGTCGTACCAAAGGTTATCTTTCTCCCATAAATACAAGGTATTAAATTTCTTAAAAAGGGGAAAAACCAGATACTCCTCAGAAATTAAAACATTAATTATAATATTATTATTTAAAAAAAAATCTTTTACTTTTTTCTTATTAAAATTTACCGATATGTTAGCAAAATATTTTACATTGTTAATTTTCTCAGATTGAATCTGATAATCTTTAACTAAATTTGAAACCTCAATATCTTGAAATTTTTCAAATTGTAAAATATCACTAGGGGCTAAAATTTTTCTAGATAAAATATTAAATGCTTTTTGAAATGATATTTCTTTAGCATTCTCTCTGAGTTCCAATACATTTCCATTGTTTTCAAGATATATTTCGTTATCTTCTATAAGATAAATATTATCACTAGCAAAAGAGTTTGCAGTATTGGCAAAAATAGTGAATATGACAATTATAAATTTTAACAAGGTATTATTTTATTTTTATTAACACTAAAAGTTTATATCATTAATTTTTAAAAAACATCAAACAAAATGGAGACGGATTATTTCAACTTATAAATCATCAGGCGTAGATACAAAAAAAACTTCTCTTTTGGTAAAAAAATTAGAATCAATTACAAGAAAAAACACAAGGAAAGAAATTATAAATAATCCAGGAGGTTTTTCATCAATGTTTGACTTAAAAAAGTTAAATTATATTGACCCAATTCTATTAAGTTGCACAGATGGTGTAGGTACAAAACTTAAACTTGCAATTGATCACAAAAATCTAAATTCTCTCGGTTTTGATTTAGTAGCTATGTGTGTAAATGACCTTCTTGCAAACGGTGGAGAACCACTTTTTTTTTTGGACTACATCGCTTCCTCAAAAATTAAAAATAATCAATTCTTACAATTAATTACCAGTATTAATTTAGCTTGCAAAGAAGCTGGTTGCTCTCTTGTAGGAGGGGAAACTGCTGAAATGCCAGGGTTATATAAAAAAGATGAATTTGACTTAGCCGGTTTTTCCGTAGGTGTGGTCGAAAGAAAAAATATTTTAAAAAAAGAAAATGTTACAGAAAATTCTATTCTTATAGGACTTGAGTCCAGCGGTTTTCACTCTAACGGGTATTCTCTTATCAGAAAAATTATAAAAGAAAAGAAAGTTTCATTAAAAACTAAAACACCTTATAAATCTTCAAAACGTAATTTAGGTGATGATTTAATTGAACCGACAAAAATATATGTAAAATATGTTTTACCTCTAATAAAAAAAAAGAAAATTTCAGCTATTGCACACATTACAGGAGGAGGGATTTTTGAAAATTTAGAAAGAATTGTTCCTAAAAATTTTTTTGCTGAGATTAATACTGAAAAATTTTTTATTCCTGAAAAATTTTTGTGGTTTAAAGAGGTTGGACAAATTAATTCAATCGAAATGCTTAAAACCTTTAATTGTGGAATTGGATTAATCTTAGCTACAAATGCAAATGAATCAAAAAAAGTCATAGATTTTTTAAAAATAAAAGGTATTAATGCGTATATCATTGGTAAGATTTCAAAAAAGAAAAAACAACAACAATCAGTTTTTATAAAAAAATTTGGACAATGGGACTTAATTTAGGGATTTTAATATCAGGAAGAGGTTCTAATATGCTAAATTTAGTCAATGCCTCTCAACGCGGACTTATCAAGTCTAAGGTAAAAATTGTTATTTCAAATAATAAAAACTCAATTGGAATTGATAAGGCTAAAAGAAAAAATATTAAAACAAAAATCATTAACCAAAAAGATTATGAATCAAAAAAAGATTTTGAAAATGCTCTTACGAATACTTTAAAAAATCAAAACGTAGATCTTGTCTGTTTAGCAGGTTTCATGTGTATACTTAGTAAAAAATTTTTAAAGGAATGGCACAGAAAAGTGATAAATATTCATCCATCCTTACTTCCTAGTTTTAGAGGAAAAAATGCTGTTAAACAGGCTTTAGAAAATAGGGTAAAAACTGCAGGTTGTTCGGTTCACTTTGTTGACGAAGGAATAGATACTGGCGAAATAATTAGTCAAGAAGAAGTACCAGTTTCAAGTAATGATGATGAAGAAACTCTGGGAAAAAAGATATTGAAAAAGGAGCATGTATTGTATATAAAAGTTATAAAAGAATTAGAAAGGAACTGTTTTTAATGGAAAAACCTAACTCAAAATCCCACGAATATTTTTTTGCCAAATTTGTCAAATTCACCATTTGGTCATGCATTATAGTAACAGTACTTTTAGCAATTTTATGGTTTTTTTTGATAAGGTAAATTAGGTTTTATATATCTCTCTTTCAGCAAAGAAAAAATTTATTTCTATTTTAGCATTTTCACTACTATCAGAACCATGTACAGAATTTTCTTCAACACTTAACCCGTATAATTTCCTAATTGTATCATTATCTGCATTAGCTGGATTAGTTGCACCCATCAATTTTCTGTATCTAGATACAACATCTTTGCCCATCAAAACTTGAACAACTATTGGATAAGAGATCATGTATTCGCATAAGTCATTAAAAAATGCTCTATCTTTATGAACTCCGTAAAATCTCTTTGCATCGTCAATAGAAAGATGAATCATTTTTTGAGCAACTATTTTCATGTCATTCTTTTCTATCAATGAATTTATTTCTCCTGTTATATTTCTTTTAACTGCATCAGGTTTAATTATTGATAATGTGAGATCCATGTTTCACTCCTTTTTTAATTAACTAATTTCCATTTAAAATTATCGTGTTCATAAAAAATTTTATAGTTAATTTTATTTCGAATTAATTTTTCTTTAAGATTTTTTAAAACATCTATTGTTAGAGTAGTATCTGAGAACAACATGAATCTACTAAAAAATTTAAATTTTGTTATTTTTACATTTGGAGAAACTATCAATTTTTTAAATTTACCAAAACCCTTCATTTTCTCATAAGACCCTTTAAACAAAACTAAATTGTCTAGCTCGCTTATATTCTCATCAAAAATTTTATGTGCTATAAAGTTATTTTTATCCTTTATCCACAGATACTTGTCGACTTCAGTTAAATCTGAATCATTTTCTAAGTTAATTAGAGAATTATCACATTCTTCTAAAATCTTATTAGACAATCTCAATAAAATTTCTTTAAAATCTGATTTGATGAAATACAAAAAAACCTCAGGATTAATTTGAAATTTATCTTTCATAATAATTTTTTATAAATTCATCTAATAGCCTCACACCAAAACCTGTTCCGCCAGGGCGGGCAAAACTTGTGCCTTTTTTTGACCACGTTACTCCTGCTATGTCTAGATGTGCCCAACTAGTCTCCCCAACAAACCTTTTTAGGAATTGAGCAGCGGTTATACTTCCCGCTCCTCTAGTACCAGTGATATTTTTCATGTCTGCAACTGGACAATTTAATAGTTTATCAAAATCTTCATCTATTGGCAGTCTCCAAAGTAGTTCCTTTGTTTTTTTAGATGATGCATATAACTTTTCAGCTAAATCATCATCGTTGGAAAACAATCCCCCATATCTATCACCTAGAGCCACAATGATTGCACCAGTTAAAGTTGCTAAATCAATCATGAATCTTGGGTTAAATTTTTCTTTTATATACCATAACACATCTGCAAGTACCAACCTACCCTCTGCATCAGTATTTAGGACTTCGATTGTCTGACCAGAAAGAGATTTTACAATGTCGCCAGGACGCTGCGCGTTTCCATCAGGCATATTTTCAACCAAACCCACCGCTCCTATAACATTTACTTTAGCTTTTCTTAGACCTAGTGTGTACATTAAACCAGCTACAACACCGGCACCTCCCATATCCCATTTCATATCCTCCATGCCTCCTGAAGGTTTAATTGAAATTCCACCGGTATCAAAAGTTACACCTTTTCCAATAAAAGCTAGAGGTTGTTTTTTTGATGCTTTATCTCCGGTCCATTTAAAAATCATTACTCTTGCTGGTCTTACGGATCCTTGAGCAACGCCAAGTAAGGCATTCATGCCAATTGCTTTTAATTTTTTTTCGTCAAAAACTTCAATTTTTACACCTACTTTTTTTAATTTGTTACAATAACTAACAAATTTTTCTGGATAAAGCACATTTGCTGGCTCTGAAACAAGATCTCTAGTAAGGAAAACACCTTCTAACGAATTAACTTTATTTTCTATGGTTTTTTTTTGAGAAGGATTTACTTTGTTCGCTATTTTTAAACTAGAGATTTTATGATCTTTATTTGATATGGTCTTATATTTTTCAAATCTGTAGTCTTTTAATGAAAAACCACAAACCATATCATTAACATAGTCATTTAGTTCAAAATCATTGTCTTCACACAAAAAAATCGAAACATTATCGATTTTTTGTTTCTCAAGATATGAAAAAAGTTGACCAGAGTAATGAAGTTTTGAAGTAGAGTCAATTTTTACCTTACATTTCGCTATTGTAAAGTAAAAAACTTTATCCTGGTTTCGATAAGATAGTGTTTTGAATGTAGAAGAAGAGTTTTTATTATCTTTGATATAATACTTAAGAACACTTATCATATCTTTGTTAAAATGACTTAACGAAGAAGTTATTTTATTTGTTTTTTCTGAAACAATAAAAACTGGATGATCTTTTTCTGAGATTTTATTTGTAAAACTAATTTTCATTTTGGTTTTTATATGTAGTAATGTTTATAGTAAATAATGTATATTTATATTGTTTTTTTTTAAAATACAATGAATTTAGTTGATAAGTATATTTTTAAACAACTTTTAAACAATTCTCTTCTAATACTTGTGCTTATCACTTCGGTTTTTTGTCTTGGAAAAAGTGTCCAGCTTATCGAATTAATGGTGAGCAGGGGGTTACCTGCTTCAGTTTTTTTTAAGTTGATTTTTAATTCTCTTCCACAAATCATCCCTACTCTGTTACCTATAATTACTGGTCTTTCTATATTTTTTGTATATTCTAGAATGCAAACTGATAGGGAAATGGTTATCTTACAATCATCTGGTTTCTCAAATGTTGAATTGGTAAAACCTGTTTTTCTTTTTGGAACAATCTTAACTTTGCTAAGTTTTTTTTTTACTATTTATCAAGCTCCACTTTCTAATAAAAATTTTAAGATACTTTTATATACTATTAAAAACGACTATTCTTCCACACTACTTCAAGCAGGGATGTTTAATACAATTGGAAAAGATTTTACAATTTTTATAAAACAAAATAATAAAGATGGTCTGCATAATATTTTTATACATGATACTCGCGACGAAAATAAGCCAACAACACTTATTGCAAAAAAAGGAAAAATTATAAATACTGATTTGGTAACAAAAATTTTTTTAAGACAAGGTTCTCAGCACTTTCAGTCTAAAGACAAAAAATTATCAATTCTTTACTTTGATGAGTATTTGCTCAACATTAATCAAGAAAGTGATAATAATTTCCTTACTAGATGGAAGTCGCCATCAGAACGTACTCTAGATGAATTAATGTTTCCTGATAAAAACTCTCTTGATGATATTAAAAACCTTCAAGCATTTAAAGCCGAAATAACATTAAGATTTGCAATGCCCATTAACGTGTTATCATTTAGTATTTTTCTCTTAGGTTTTATTTTAAATCTAAAATTCGATAGAGTTGAAAACATTTCAAGAACTGTAAAAATTCTTTCATTAATTGTTTTTTTACAAATTTTATCAATTATTTCATCAAATGTTTCAATTAAATTTGAAAATATGCATTATGTAAACTTCTTTCCTTCAGTGTTCTCAATAACTTTTTCAATTTTTTTTCTATTAAAGTCCAGGAAAATTATTTATGATTAAAAATCCAATTATTCTTAGATATCTTATAAAAGAAAATATTTATTCATTTCTGATTATTTTTTCATTTTCTTGTTTACTATTCATTTCAATTGATCTTATTGAGTTAATTAGAAGAAGTTCTAGTAAAGAAATAGATTTTTTAATTTTATTAAAAATGGCAATTTTTCATATTCCAACTTTGTTTCCTTTAATTCTTCCAACGGTTTTTCTTTTAAGTTCTATGCACACTTATATGAAACTCAATAAAAATAATGAGCTTACTGTTTTGAGAGCATCAGGTTTTTCAATATGGTCGCTTATATTTCCATCAATTTTTAATGTGGTCATTATAAGCTTTTTATATTTGCTAGTTTTTAATCCAATTTTTGCTTTCATGAATATTAAATTTAAAAACTATGAAAGTATTTTTTTCAAAGGTAACGCTGGTTTATTTACAATTTCTGAGACTGGTCTTTGGCTTAGAGAAAAAAATGAAAATTTTGAGTATGTAATTAATTCTCAGCATTATTCCTTTGAAAATAAAACATTAAACAATGTAAAGATTTTTAAGTTTGATTTAAATAACAAATTTCTAGAAAGAATTGATGTTGAAAATGTTAAAATGGAAAGTGACAAACTTTGGCAACTAGAAAGTGGTTTTAGATTAAAAATTAATGAAAATCCAGAATCATTTCAAAAAAAATACTTAGAGATAAATTTAGATGCCAATAAAATTGAAAAAAACTTTAGACCCCCGGAAACAATCAGTTTTTGGAGTATAAATGATTATATAAAAAATCTTGAAAATTCAGGATTTTCTGCAAAAAAACATGAAGTGTATAAAAATTATTTGTATTCCTTTCCGCTTATTCTTATTTCGATGGTTCTCTTGGGTTGTATTTTATCGGTTAAAAAGGACAGAATTAAAAAAAACTTAATTAAAATAATATATGGAATAGTTATTGGGGTTATCTTTCATTTCCTCTCTGATGTTGTAAAAACTTTCGGACAAACAGGTACACTTAATATTTTTCTTTCTGTCTGGTCAATTCCAATTATTTTTAACTTAGTTTTAGTTAGTACATTGATTCATCTTGAAGATGGTTAAATTTTTCATCATAGTTTTAATTTTTGTAAATTTTTCCTCCTTTTCAAATGATAAAATCGAAATAAATGCAGATCAATTTACCTACGATAAAGACAATACAAGAATCTACGCTACGGGAAATGTTGAAATATTAGATTCCGAATTTAAACTATTGGCTGAAAAGGTTTTTGTAAATAATTCTTCAAGAGTAATTTCTGCAAGAGAAAATGTTAAAATTTTTAATATTGATGGGACAATACTCAAAGCAGAAAAAATTGTTGCAGATCAAAATTTAAATAATGCATTAATTTTAAATAATTACTTATATATTCCTGGTAAAAAATTTAATGATAAAGAAAATTTTTTAAGAATTGCAGCAAAAAAAGTGGAGAGGAGAAACAAAACTTGGGAAAAAATGGAGTTTGGAAAATTTACTGCATGTAAATTATGCTATAATGAAGAAAAGAAAAAATACGATCCGCCACTTATTCAATTAAAGGCAAAAAAAATAATTCATGACAAAAAAGATTTAGACGTGAAATACTACGATGCTTTTTTTGATTTCAAGGGAAAAAGTATTTTTTATCTTCCCTATTTCTCTCATCCATCACCATTAGTAAAAAGAAAATCTGGTTTTTTAGCTCCAAGTTTTTTTCAAACGCACTTTTTTGGTTTTGGTACAGATATTCCCTATTATTATTCAATAAATGATTATCATGATGTAACAATAATCCCGAAGTTTTCACAAAAAAAAAATCCTGCCTTATTTCTTGAACACAGAAAAAACTTTTCTGATGGAGAAATAAAAACTGAGTTTAGTGGAACAATTGAAAACCAAGAAGTGAATGAATTGAAAGAAAATAAAAAGAGAGGTCATATTAAGAGTGTTGGCTCTTTTGACCTATCACCGAACTCTTATCTTGATTTTAAAGTTCACAGAACAACGGATAGGAATTATCTAAATACCTACAAATATAACTACAAAGATACCTTAGAATCAAATTTTAAAATTGAAAGTTTAAGGTCAAATAATTTTTATAGCTTTCAATCCTATTTGTTTCAGGATTTAAGACAACGGTTTGATAGAAAGGAAACACCTAAAGTATTACCTAGAATTTTAATTGAGTTAAATTCAGATTCTAAAAATAATAGTTTTAATTACAACACAAATATTGAATTCTCTAATATAATAAGAACTAATGGAAATGAAACAAAGAAATTATTTTTTCAACAAAAATTTGAATTTCCAAAAACTTTTGATGACGGTACTTTTTTCAAACCAGGAGTCCATTTAAATGGCGGTGTTTATAATATTGAAAAATTTCAGAATCCTAAAAATGGTAAATTTGAATTCAATAAATATAGATCAAATTTTTTTCCACAATTATTCATGGAGTTAAGTAAACCATATTACAAGAAAAACAGTGATTATATTACTATTATAACTCCAAAAATATTAGCGGTTAAATCGAATAAAAATGCTTTTTTCAGAGAAATTCCAGATGAAAGTGATATCAACAATTTCGATTTTGATTTCATCGATTTGTTCAATGTTAATCGTATTGCAGGAAACGACAGGTTTGATTCTTCCTCCAGAATAGATTATGGATTATCTTTTTTAAAAAAGAAGATTTATAAAGATAACGATATTACACTTTTAGAAATTGGACAGAGTTATCAACTTGGACAAAACAAATATCTTGAAAATAATTCTGGTATAAATGATAAATTCTCAGATATAGTAGTAAATTTTAGACTTGTCCCTCACGAAAGTATTAAAATAAATTCATACCTAAAAATTGATAAAAAAGACTCAACCATTAAAACAGCATATTCTGATTTTTTAATTCATCAAAAAAAATCATTACTCTCTATTAGTAATATAAAATCTGCACCAGTGGTTAATATAAACGGAGAAAACGAAATAGATGGTAAAAATCAATTTTCTATGAGATATACCCAACAAATAGATGATTATTGGAACTTTACTAGCTTTACAACATTTGATAAAAGAAAAAAAATTAAAATGTACAATTTTGGAGCGAAGCTTAAATATGAAGATGAATGTTTTGGAGTATCTTTTTTGTGGACAAGACAGTTCACTCATAACCCTGAAGACCCAACATCAAATAATTTTACCTTTCTATTCAGCATAAAGGAGATAATGGAGAGTGATTTATAAAAAAGTTATTGTGTTCTTAAAATTTATTTTTTTAATTTTCATTTTTTATCATTATGGTTTTTTTAAATTTCAAAGTAAATCTATTGAAAAATTTGAAGGACTTATTGTAAGCGTTAATTCAAATGTTCTCACAACTTATGATCTCTCAGAAAGAATAAAGCTTGCATTAAAAGCTTTGGATCTTGAGGATAATATTTCCAACAGAGATAATGTTCGTGAAAAAGTACTGGAACTGTTAATAATTGAAAAAATAAAGAAATCAGAAGCTGCAAAGGAAAATATTAATCACACAAAGGATGAACTAATTGACTTTGCCTCTTTGCTATATAATTTTCCAAGAGAGCAATTCGAGGAGTTTAAATTATTCATTAATAAAGAAAATAGCATCGATGTTGATATTCTCATGGAACAACTATCCGCTGAATTAATGTGGAAAAAATTATTACAAAAAAAGTTCTCCTCTAAAATTATAATAAGTCAGCAAGAAATTGAAAAAATACTAAATGATGAAAAAAAAAAACAAGGTAAATATGAATATAATTTTACAGAGGTTTTTTTTGAAAATAAAACCAATAATGATTGGTCAGAATCAAAAAAAAAATTAAAAAATTTTGTTTCATTATTAGATCAAGGGATTTCATTTAATAATCTTGCTGATAAATACGGATTTGGAAATGAAAATCAAGATTCTGATGTTAACTGGACCATTGAAGATAATTTAGATATTCAAGTAAAAAAAATCTTAACAGAAATGAAAGAGGGAGACATTTCTAAGGAAATAAAAGTTAGTGATGGTTATAAAATCGTCAAGTTAAATAGAAAAAGGATTTTTGGATATGAAATGCTTAAATATTCTTTTATCAAAATATCATCCTTTGAAATTGAAGATCTAGATTTTTCAAAATTTTCATCAATAAGTTGCTCAGATGATAAATTTAACATAAATGACAAAATTTCTGCTATAAAACTAACGGATGTTGTTGCTAATGAAATGGTAAATGTTTATTTAGAAAAACTTAAGAAACTTGAAAATGGAAAATTTTCAACTGTTATAAGTCATGACAACCAATTCAGTGTTCTCAAGTTATGTAATAAAAAAAATGAACTTAATCAAGTAGAAAAAAGAAACAAAATACAAAATAATCTATACGCAAAAAAATTTAACCAGCTAGCTAGTACTTTTATTGCAAATCTTCGAAAAAATGCAAATATAAAATACTTCAATAAGTAATAAGTAATGAAAAAAAAACCAATAGTTGTTTCAATGGGTGAGCCATCAGGTATATCCACTGAAATAATCTTAAAATCATGGAAATACAGAAATAGATATAAACTTTATCCGTTTTTCATAGTTGATAATATTCAAAAAGTAAAAAAAATGATTGAATATTTAGGTTTGAAAATTGAAACTCAGATCATAAATGATCCCTGTGAAGCAAACAATTTTTTTAAATATAAACTTCCAATTTTTAATATCGATGAAAAAGTTGATTTTAGACTTGGTAAACCAAATAAAAAAAATGCAAAAATAATTCTTAGGTCTATAAAAATATCGTTTGATTTTGTTGCACAAAAAAAAGCACTTGGGTTATTAACCTTACCAGTATGTAAAAGAACATTAAAAAGTGCAGGATTTAAATTTAATGGACAGACTGAATTTATTGGTGATCTTTCCAAAAAAAAATTTCGTCATAAAAATAAAGAAATAATGATTTTATCCACCACAAAACCCTCAGACAAAGGAAAAAATTTAATAGTGGGTTTGGTTACAACTCATATCCCACTAAAAAGAATTTTTAGTTTTTTAAAAAAAAAAGAAATAGAAGAAAAACTTTTGATTTTTAGAAATTCTTTAAAAAAAATTTGGAAAATTAAGCAACCACGAATTGGAATTACAGGTTTAAACCCACATTCAGGAGAAGATGGACTCATTGGTGATGAGGAAAAAAAAGTTATTGAACCAATTATAAAAAAATTAAAAACCAAAGGGATACATGTATCTGGTCCACTTAGCAGTGATACCTGTTTTTTTAAAAATATAAGAGAGAAATATGATGGAATTTTGTGTCTTTATCATGACCAAGCACTATCACCAATAAAAACACTTGATTTTTTCAACTCAATAAATGTTACCGCTGGACTTCCCATAATAAGAGTATCCCCAGATCATGGACCAGCATTTGACATAGCAAAGTTAAAATTAGCAAAAATAAATAGTGTTATATCATCTATTAAATTTTTAGAGAGACATGGTTGATGCCAAGCTTTTATCACAAAAAATCCCTAGGTCAAAACTTTCTTCACAACAGAAAACTTCTAGAAAGAATAAGTAAAATAAAAAAACTATGCAATGAAAACGTCATTGAGATTGGTCCTGGCAGTGGTTCACTAACTGAGTTTATATTAAGAGAAAATCCAAAAAACCTCACTGTTATTGAAAAAGATGAGGATTTAAAACCAAATTTAAATAAATTTAAAAAAAGGTATCCAAAAAATTTCAATCTTATATTTGATGATGCATTAACTTTTGATTTATCTACTTTATCTAAAAAAAAAATAATTTTAATTGGAAACTTACCCTATAACATTGCAACAACTCTAATAATTGATTGGGTGAAAAATTATAAAATTTTTAAAGCTTTAGTTGTAATGGTTCAAAAAGAAGTAGCCCAAAGATTATACGCAAAAGCTGGAACAAAGTTTTACAGTAGAACGTCAGTTCTTGTTCAAGCTAATGCTTCTGTTGAGGAAAAATTTGAAGTAAGCGCAAATAATTTTTTTCCACAACCAAAAATCAATTCGTCTGTAATTGAAATCACACCTAAGAAAAAAAACTTTAACTATGAAAATCTTGACAAAATTTTAAAAAAATCTTTTCTACATAGAAGAAAAATACTGAAAAATAATTTAAAAAATTTAAGTATTGAATTAAAAAAAAAAATTAAAGAAAAAGGAATAAATTTATCTTCAAGACCACAGGATTTATCCCCAGATGATTACATAAAACTTAGCAAAATATTATTTTGTTAGTTTATCAATGAAATCAAAAATAAATTTTTGTCTAATTCTTTTTTTTCTCTCTGAATCTAAAATAGTTTTTACCTCTTTAGCGCTCTTTTTAATATCATGATTTATAATTATGTAATCATATTCAATCCAATGGCTAATTTCAGATTTTGCTTTACTCATTCTTTTTTTAACAATCTCTTCACTGTCTTCGTTCCTTTTTTTTAATCGCTCTAACAAAATCTTATTACTTGGCGGTAATACAAAAATAGAAACAACATCATTTTTTGAATAATCTACCAATTTCTGTGCACCCTGCCAGTCGATATCAAATAAAATATCTTTACCTTCGCTAATATTTTTTTCAATAAAGTTTTTTGGAGTTCCATAAAAATGATCAAAAACATGAGCACTTTCAACAAAGAAGTTTTTCGATTGTAAATAGTCAAATTTTTTTTTTTTTACAAAAATATAATCTTTTCCATCTTTTTCACTTTTTCTTTTTGGTCTTGTCGTATAAGAAACTGACATTACTAAATTTTTGTCTGTTTCCAGAACTTTTTTACATATTGAGGTTTTACCCGCTCCTGAAGGTGATGATAATATCAGCATTATTCCTTTTCTTTGATTATTTTGCATTTTTGATTGACCTAATTCTTTCTAAGTGCTCTTTATAATTGACTGAAAAATAATGCTGTCCATTTTGGTTTTTTGCAACAAAGAACAAATAATTACTATTGTATGGTCTAGAAACTGCAATGAGTGATTCTTTTCCAGGATAACAAATGATCGATGGAGGTAATCCTTTGTTCATGTAAGTGTTATATTCAGAGTCAAATTTTAAGTCTTTTCTTAAAAGCTTTCGGCCAAGTTTTTTTACCCCTTTTGTTATTGCAAACTCAACTGTAGGATCTGATTGAAGCCTCATACCAATGCTCATCCTGTTAAAAAATACACCAGCTATTTTTCCTTTTTCACTCTTTATTGCCGTTTCCTTTTCTACTATTGAGGCTAGAATGTAAAGCTCATCTACGTTTTTTATTGGAATATTTTTATCCCTTTTTTCCCAAATATCCTCAGAAAACCTCTGACTATAATTTATTATATTTTCTAAAATTCTCTCTGCTGTATCCGTAGCAAGATAACTGTAGGTGTCAGCAATAATATTATCTGGTATATCGTATATACTAACAACTGAATTTGGATCTATTTGCTTCAAAATTTTTAACAATTCATATTTATACATACCCTCAACCAGGGTAAATTTTCTATAAACAAAAGTTCCAGATAGAAGTTTTTTAGTAATGTTATAAATTGAATTTTTACCACTTAGTTGAAATTCTCCAAATTTAATTTTTTTTTCAAGAAAGTTTAATTTTATCCACAAGTTAAAAGCTGATTTATTTCTAATAATTTTTTTTTCATGTAACATTTTTGAAATCTCATGAATTTTCATTCCTTGTTGAATTACGATAGTAGAATTAGAAATTTCTTTATCGTAAGAAAAAAATAAATAATAGAAAAGATTAAAAAAAGTGATTAGCAACAGGAAACTAAAACTTTTAGTCACTTTTACCTAAACATTCTTAAATATAAGAGATACGTTTGTTCCACCAAAGCCAAATGAGTTTGATAAGATAAACGAGCTTTTAAAATCTATACTTTGATGCGGAATTAGATTAATATCCGTGCAATCATCTGATGGACTATCAAGATTTAGGGTTGGAGGTAAAACACTTTCTTTTAAAGAAATTATTGAAAAAATTGCTTCAATCGCACCTGATGCACCTAGTAAATGTCCTGTTGAAGATTTGGTAGAAGACATAAAAATTTTATCTAAATTTTTTTCAAAAAGTTTTTTTACTGCATTATATTCAATCTCATCACCAAGTGGTGTCGATGTGCCATGTGCGTTGATATAGTCAATTGAGTCAGGGTTTATTCTAGCATTTTTGAGAGCCATTTTCATCGCTCTAAACCCTCCGCTTCCGTCCTCAGAGGGAGCAGTAGGATGATATGCATCTCCGGTTAACCCATAACCGACGACCTCAGCATAAATTTTTGCAGACCTCTTTATCGCATGCTCATACTCCTCTAAAACAAGAATTCCAGAACCCTCGGATAAAACAAATCCATCTCTATCTTTATCCCAAGGTCTAGAAGCTTTATCAGGTGTTTCATTAAATTTTGTAGATAATGCTCTCATTGCGCAAAACCCTGCAATACCAAACCTTGTGCAAGCGGATTCTGTACCACCAGCAACCATAACGTCAGCATCTCCATAGGATATCATTCTGTAGGAATCACCGATGGCATGTGCACCAGATGCGCATGCTGTAACAACTGAGTGATTGGGACCTTTGAAATTATGTTTAATTGATATGTGCCCTGCTGCTAAGTTTATTAAGCAGGAGGGTATAAAAAAAGGAGAGATTTTTCTAGGGCTTCTTTCAAGATTTTCTGCGCTTTTTTTTATACCATCTAAACCACCAATTCCAGAGCCAATCATTACGCCAGTTCTTTCGGAATCAATCTCATTAGCTGGTTTCCATCCTGAATCTTGTATAGCCTCTTTTGCGGCAATAAGAGCAAACTGAATGAAAGGCTCCATTTTTTTTTCTTCTTTTGCTTCTATAACCTTTTCTGGGAAAAATTCTGGGTTTCCATCCTTTGGGATTTGGCCACCTACCTGAGATGTCAAGCCCATTATATCAAAGCCAGTAAGTTGTCTTATACCTGACTTTGAGTTTATTAGTTGAGACCAGGAATGCTTAACCCCATAGCCGAGTGGACTGCACATCCCTATACCTGTAACTACCACTCTTCTCATATTATTAGTTTTGTGATTTCTCTATATGACCAATTGCATCTTTAATTGTTGTTATTTTTTCAGCCACATCATCGGGTATTTCTATACTAAATTCTTCTTCGAAAGCCATAACTAATTCTACCGTATCTAAACTATCAGCACCTAAGTCATCGACAAAACTTGCGGAATCAATAACTTTATCTTCTTCAACACCTAAATGTTCAATTACAATTTTTTTTACTCTTTCTGCAATGTCACTCATAATATTTTCCTTATTTTTATAGTTAAGTTTATATTAATAATTATTTTTCTTTTTAAATCAAACTATAATTATAACATTGCCAAACCTCCATTTACATGAATTGTTTCTCCAGTAATATATCTTGATTCATCAGAGGCTATAAAATTTACGCAGTGAGCCACGTCGTATGGAGATCCAATGATTTCAAGCGGTATTCTTTTTAGAATTATTTCTTTTTGATTATCTGTTAACAGATCAGTCATATTACTTTCAATGAAACCTGGTGAAATACAGTTTACTGTTACATTTCTCTTCGCAAGCTCAAGTGCTATAGATTTAGACATTCCTATAATACCTGCTTTTGAAGCGCAGTAATTTGCCTGACCTAAATTTCCAGTATGACCAACGACTGAAGTAATATTTATTATCCTGCCCCATTTTTTTTTTATCATTAATTTGGAAATGTGACTCGTAAGGTGGAAATTTGATGATAAGTTTGTATTTATAACATTTTCCCATTTTTCTGTGTTCATTCTCAAAAAAAGTGAATCATCATTTATTCCAGCGTTATTAACCAAAACATCGATGGCTAAATTATCCATATTAATTTTTTCTATCAAACCTTTTATTTCATTTGGATTTGATAAATCACACTTTATGTATTGAAGGACAGAATTATGTTTTGATGACAGTTGTTCAAGTTTTTCTTCGTTTCTTGCCACTAAAATTAAATTAAATTTTTTTGACAGTATATCCACTATTGCCATACCAATGCCTCCTGTGGCACCAGTAATTAAAGCATTTTTTTTCATAACTCATCTCCGTAGTTTTTTAGAAAATTATTAATATCTTCTAATGTTGATATGCCAAAATATCCTGCGTCAACCTTCATTCTTTTATTCAATCCAGTTAGGACTCTGCCTGGTCCAATTTCTATTATAAAATCTAAATTTAATCTTGATGCCTCACCAATACTTTCTCTCCAACGAACTCGAGATTGCACTTGCTCGACCAAAAGCTTTTTTATTTCTTCGGGATTATAAACAAATTTTGCGTTTACATTATTGATAAATTTTATTTTTGGTTTTTGAATTACAACTTCACTTAAAGCATCTTGCATGATCATTGTCGCATTTTTCATCAAACTGCAGTGAAAAGGAGCACTTACATTTAGTTCTATTATAGACCTTGCACCTAACGATTTAAGTTTTTGTGAAATAAAGTCAACTGAGCCTTTGGTTCCAGATAGAATTACCTGTCCGGGACAATTATCGTTTGCTATTTCACAAATCTCATTTTTTTTCTTATTCATTCGATTTATTTCTTTTTCAATTATATCTAAATCCATACCTATTACTGCCACCATACTAGTTTCGATATTTCTGACCGCATTTTGCATCGCATCTCCCCTTTTTCTTAAAATATTCACACCCGAGCACAGGTTAATACAATCAATACTACAAAGTGCTGAATATTCACCAAGAGAATGACCTAACACAACTTCAACAAAGTCTTCAGTTTTTTTTTTTAATTCGAATTCAATGATTTTTATAATTGCCATACTTACAGCTAATAATGCTGGTTGGGTATTTCTCGTTAACTGTAAGTCTGTCTCATTTCCATTAAAAATTAATTTAGAAAGATCTTCATTAAGGCATTGATCAATCTCATTAAAAACTTCTTTACCAATTTTGTGATTTAGGTATAAATCTTTTCCCATCCCAATTTTTTGAGAACCTTGACCTGGAAAAACTAATGCTATTTTTTTCATATAAATTTATAAAGTGTCTTTAAAATATACATTTATAATGTTATAAGACCAATAAATAAACCTTGCTAATTAAATTAGCTAAATTTATTAAAATAAATTTATCCAAAAGGAGTCCGAATGTTATACGAAAGCGTGTTTGTTTTTAGTGGTCAGTTATCACCAAAGTTGGCCGAAGATAAGTTCAACGAAACAATTGAGCAAATAACTCAAGCTGGAGGAAAGATCTTAAAAAAAGAAAAGTGGGGATTAAGAACACTTGCATATAAGATAAAGAAAAATTCGAAGGGTTATTACTATATGATAAATTCAGAAAATAGTTATGAAGCTCTTAGTAAATTTGATCAAAAAATAAAACAAGATGATGATTTTCTTCGATTCCTAAATATTAAAATAAAAGAAGTAGATAAGGACACTTCATTTCTAGATGAAACAAAAACAAAGGAGAAAATGTATGAAAAATAAAGCCTTCGATAATACTTCCAAAGCACTCTTAAACAAAAGTTGTCCTCTATCCGGAAAAGACGCACCAATAGTAGATTATAAAAATATAAATCTTTTAAAAAAATACACGACTGAAAAAGGAAAAATACTTCCAAGCAGAGTTACCCAGGTTTCAACAAAGAAGCAAAAGGCATTATCAAAGGCTGTAAAAAGAGCAAGATTTTTGGCACTTTTACCCTATGTCTCTAATTGATGTATAATTTTGGCAGAGCAGGCTTAATCTCAATAGCCTACAGCTCAATACTTATTATCTCGTTAGAACTATTATTCTTAATTTTGGTACCTAGAATATATACTATTCTAAATACCCTCCCATTACTTTTTCTCTCTCAAATTCTTAGGATCGAATTATTTCTATTTACCCTAATTATCTCATTTGTTTTTTTTCTTTTTTTATTCATAAGTAACTTTTACAATGAAGTAATTTCTTTAAAACTAGTTTTAAATTTTTTTACAATCTCTTTAATCGTATTTTTTTTCAGTATTTTATTGAATGAAAAAAACAAAAAAAAAATAAGAAATGACAGAGTAATTGTTTATTTGACTCTTTTTTCTTTATTAATCTTGGGGTTATTATCTTTTTTTTTTTTTTCAGAAAATGAACAAAATCAGCTTCGACAATATTTAAATAGATTTACAGACGAGTTTTTAAAACTCAAAGATATTCAAAGTAACATAGAAACGTCTTCTTTAATTGAAACCGTGGTTAAAATCATGCCATCAATAAATGTTTTTTCTTTTTTATTAATTTTTTTATTTAATCTTTATGTGACTAAATTTTTTGTTAACAAATTCAATTTTCAAATCAGATATAGCTTTGATATTTTTGAGTTTGAAATTCCAAAAATTATTTTTTTATCATTCAATATTTTTTTGATTTTAAGTATAATTTTATCAAGTGGTATTAATTATTTATTTTTAAATCTTACAATTGTTTTGAGTTTTTTAATTTTTTATGAAGGATTCGTGTCTTTTTTTAATTCTTTAAAAGGATTTGAAATTCACAATTTTTTAAAAATTATAATAATCTTTTTACTTTTTATTTTTTTAGGTTATCTTCTATTTTTAATATTATTTTTATTAGGTTTTTTCATAAACTTAAAAAAAATGCTAAAAGGATTATTTAACATCTGAGGTTTCTATGGAAGTTATTTTATTAGAAAGTTTTAACAAGCTTGGAAATATTGGTGATGTTGTAAATGTTAAAGATGGTTTTGCAAGAAACTATCTTATACCTCAAAAAAAAGCTTTGAGAGCCAATAAAGAAAATAAAGAACATTTTACCAAGATTAAGAAAGAATTGATTGAAAAAAATAACAAAGTAATTGAGGAAGCTAGAGAAAGCTTAAAAAAAATTTCAGGCGAGGAGATAATTTTTATAAGAAATGCAAGTGACAACGGACAACTATATGGTTCTGTATCACCAAAAGATATTTCTAGCTATTTTGACCAAAAAAAAATCGACATCAAACCATCTAATATTAATCTTCACTCTGCAATTAAGAAGGTTGGTATTTACAGTATAAACATTAAGTTACATGCTGAGGTTGCATGTGACCTAAAAATAAATGTTGCCACATCACAAGAAAGTGCTAATGAGCAAAAGAATGAGTTAAATAAATCTAACAAACCAAGTGTAAATATTAAGGACGAAGAAAGTAAAGTTCCAGTGGATGACGAAACAAATGCTTTAAAAAAAAATGAAGTAAAAAGCAAAACTAACAAACCATCGGATGAAAAGTCCAGAGCTAACACAAAATCTGATGTTTTAACAAAAAATGAAAATACTACAGTTGAAGAAAAAAGTGACAAAGATGATAAAGAAGAACATAAATCTCAAGAGATAAGCGAAAAAAAAGAAAAATAAAAGATTAATCAAATTTAAAATTTTATGAGTCTGAGTATCGCCAATCAGTTTCTAATCCTTTTCTTGGGACTTTTTTTGGTGATAAAAGGTGCGGATATCTTATTATCAAGCGCAATATCAATTGGAATAAAATTAAAAGTTTCTGATTTTTTCATAGGATTAATTGTTATAGGTTTTGGGACTTCTTTGTCAGAACTCCTAGTGTCCTTGAAAGCTGTTTTAGAAAACTCTACTGATTTATCCATTGGTAACATTATAGGATCGAATATTTCAAATGTAATTTTGGTTTTAGGTTTTGCATTATCAATTTCCAATTTGCAATTTAAAAACATAAAAAAATTTGATATTTATTTTCACCTCTTTATTCACATAATTTTTATTACAATTTTCTTCTTTTATACTTTTAACATGATTTTTGGAATTATATTTATTTTAACTTTCTTGTTTTACTTATTAAAAAGTATAAAAAACTCTTCTTCAAACGAAGTTGGTAATATTGAATTAGAAAAAGATAAACTTTCTAAGTTATCATACGGAAACCCAATTAAATTCGGTATCCCAATAATTTTTGTTTCGATTATTATCACTTTATTAGGTGCAAAACTTACTGTAAGTTCAGCTTTAAATATTTCCTATATTTTAAACATAGCTGACTCCTTTTTAGGACTTTCAATAATTGCAATCGGCACATCCCTACCTGAGATCGCAACTTCAATCAGAGCTGCAAAAAAAAAAAAATCAGACATAATAATTGGTAATATAGTAGGTTCAAATATTTACAACTTGTTATTGATTCTAGGAACATCTTCCTTATTTGAAAATTTTGGTTATAACAAAAACTTTTTAATATCAGAAGTTTTCTTTTTAGTTTTTTGTATTCTGTTACTTACCATTCTTTTAATTAAAAATTTCAAGTTTCAAAGAAATCACTCTTATATTTTAATATTTTTATACTTTGGTTACTTATACAATCTTTATAACTCAAATTTTTAGAGTTTTACACGTTTTCCACTTAATTCACAGCCAGAAAATTGATGCTTTAAGTATTAGTTTTGGTATTATTATTAAATGTCCTCAGATCAATCAAATAACCTAACCAACTTATTATCAAAAGACGTAACAAAAATCTCCAGAGAAGCCCCTATGAACATTGGAGCTGAACAAGCTCTGTTGGGTGCGATATTATCAAACAATTTAGCCCTTGAGAAGGTTGAAAACTTTCTCGAACCGGAGCATTTTTCAAGTAAAATTAATGCTTTAATTTTTAAAACATTAAAAAAATTAATATCAAATGATCAGGTAGCTGATTTAAATACTCTAAAAGTTTTCTTAGAAAATGATCCAGATTTCATATCTAATGGAGGAATTTCTTATCTATTAAAGATTTCTGAAAATTCAATTAGTATTATTAATTCTAAACAATACGGTGAACTAATACATGATTTGTTTATAAGAAGAAAATTAATTGATCTAGGAACGAATTTAATTAATGATTCATATGATAATTTTGATGATAAAAATTCCGACATAATCATAGAAAATACTGAATCTAATCTTTACAATCTAACTAGTGACGGAGATACCCAAAAAGGACCTAAGCAGTTTGATAATATTTTATCTTTAACAATTGATTATGCCGAGAAAGCATATAAAAAAAGCTCTGATGTTATTGGCTTAAAAACAGGACTTAATGACTTTGATAAGAAAATTGGTGGTCTTCACAAATCAGATTTAATTATTATTGCTGGGAGACCATCTATGGGGAAAACAGCTTTTGCAACCAATATTGCCTCGAATATTTGCAATGGAAAAAATAATGATAAACAAACTAATGTTTTATTTTTTTCACTGGAAATGTCCTCAGAGCAATTAGCTACAAGAGTTATATCTGAATTATCTCAAATATCTTCTGAAGGAATAAGAACTGGAAACTTATCAAAAACAGATTTCGAAAAAATAATCATAGCCAGCGAACAGTTAAAAAATTTATCACTTTTTATTGATGACTCTCCCGCCTTAACAATTTCATCAATTAGAACTAGATCAAGAAGGTTAAAAAGAAAATTTGGACTTGATTTAATTATAATTGATTATCTTCAACTAATAAACGGAGAATCAAGAAACTCAAATGACAATAGAGTTAAAGAGATATCTGACATTACACGAGGACTTAAAGCAATAGCCAAAGAATTAAATATACCCGTCGTAGCTCTATCTCAACTATCTAGAAAGGTAGAAGAGAGAGAAGAAAAAAGGCCACAACTTGCAGATTTAAGAGAATCGGGTTCAATTGAACAAGATGCTGATTTAGTAGTTTTTTTATATCGAGAAGAATATTATTTAGCAAGGACTGAGCCCCCTGAAGGTACAGAAAAACATGCAATGTGGACAAGTAAAATGGAAAAAGTTCATAATATTGCAGAAGCTATTGTTGCAAAACACAGACATGGTCCAATCTCTAGAGTTAAACTACACTTTAATGCAACTAGTACAAAGTTTTCAGATCTAGCTGATTCATCATCTGCTGAATAATAAGAATAATGAAAACTGTAGATCACATTGTTAACAATAATGGTTTATTAAGAATTAACCTAAGCAACCTTTCTGATAATTACAGTTTTCTGAGTGAATTTGTTAAACCATCAAGAGTTGCATCTGTTCTAAAATCTAACTGTTACGGACTTGGGCTTGAAAAAGTTGCAAAGAAACTATTAAGTCTTGGTTGTAAAGATTTTTTTTTGACGAGTTTCGAAGAAGCATTCGCTCTAAAAAAAATAACATCCAAAGGTAATGTTATTCTATTAAATGGAATCATTGGTAAATCTGAAAAGAAAATTTACGATATTTTTAGAAGTAAAATTATTCCTGTAATAAATTCTTTAAATGAACTTAAAAAATTTTATAAGTATTCAAAAAAGTTTAATATTAATCATAAAATTACACTTCACTTTGACACTGGGATTAACAGAATTGGAATAGATCAACAAGAAAAAAAAGAGATTATCGATTTTTGTAAGAAAAAAAAAATAAACATATTTTGTGTAATGTCACATTTAATTTCATCTGATAAAATTGAAAGCAAATACAATATGATTCAAAAAACAAAGTTCGAAGAAATTATTAAATTTTTTCCAAAATCTCTTCACAGTTTATCAAACTCAAATGCAATTTTGAATTTTAAAGAATTTAATTATAGTCTGGTAAGATCAGGGGGATGTATTTTCGGAACAACTAACCATCTAAAAATAAAAAATGTAATTGAGTTTTTTGGAAGAGTGTTGCAGATAAGAACATTAGACAAAGATCACGAGGGCTTTGGATACAACGCAACATTTCAATCTTATCAAAGAAAAAAAATTGCTATTTTAGGTGTAGGTTACGCTGATGGTCTACCAAGAGTCCTTAGTAATAATTCAAATGCTTATTTCAAAAAAAAAAAATTACCTATTATTGGTTCAATATCTATGGACTATACAATAATAGATATATCTAGCTTGAATAATAATGAACTAAAAGTTGGGGACTGGGTTGAGCTTATTGGGAATAATATTTCTCTTGCAGAAGTGTCTTTAAAAGCCGGAACTATACCTTACGAAATTTTAAATTGTGTTGGTAATAGAGTAAAAAAGTCATATATTGACTGAGTAATGAATAACTTGATAAAAAAATTCTTATTTTTTTTTAAAAAAATTGGAAGCATTTTTTTCGAGATCTTTAGCTCAATTGGAGAAATTGTTTTATTCTTCTTCGATTCAGTCAAGTGTCTATTCACTGGTCAGTTTTATACAAAAATTTTTTTTCTTCAGCTAATAAAAATCGGCTATAATTCATTACCAGTTGTAGGTTTAACATCTATATTTACAGGAATGGTTTTGGCCCTTCAATCATATACGGGGTTTTCAAGATTTTCAGCAGAAAGTGCTATTCCTAATGTAGTGGTTTTATCAATAACGAGGGAGTTGGCACCTGTTTTGGCTGGATTAATGGTTGCTGGACGCTCTGGAGCAGCAATTGCTGCAGAGATTGGTACAATGAAAGTTACAGAGCAAATAGATGCTTTGAAAACATTATCAACGAACCCTTATAATTATTTAGTAATTCCTAGAGTTTTAGCTGGTGTAATTTCTTTACCAATTCTGGTTTTTATAGGAGATATAATTGGTGTATTGGGAGGCTATTTGATTTGCACTCAAGTGTTAAATTTCAACCCTGTTGTGTATCTTCAAAATACTTACAATTTTGTTCAGTTTTTGGATGTATTTTCAGGTCTAGTGAAGGCTTTTGTTTTTGGTTTTATTATCACATTTATGGGTTGTTATTATGGTTTTAACGCAAAGGGTGGAGCTCAAGGCGTTGGAATGTCTACTACCTATTCCGTAGTTAGTTCATCTATATTAATTCTTCTAATGAATTACATACTCACTTCGTTATTTTTTAATTTATGAGGAAAGTAAAAATAAGAATAAAAAATTTATCGAAAAATTTTGGAGATAAAGTAGTTCTTAAAAATCTTAATCTTGATGTATACGAATCTGAATCTCTTGCAATTATTGGAGAATCAGGAACTGGAAAATCAGTTTTAACAAAATGTATTGACGGATTAGAAGATTATGACTCAGGAATTATTTCCTACGAAAACATAAATAATATCAAAAATTTAAATACACAAAAAAAGAATGAGTATTTAGGAAAGTTTGGAATTCTATTTCAGAATGCTGCTCTTTTGGATAGTTTAACAGTCGAGGAAAATTTAAAATTTTGTAAGAACAATAATTTTAAAAAAATTTTAAATGATGTAGCCCTTCCCCATAGCCTATTAAATAAATATCCTAATAACCTCTCGATAGGTGTTCAAAAAAGAATCGGACTAGCTAGGGCAATTCTTAAAAGTCCAGAAATTTTAATTTTAGATGAACCAACTACTGGTCTAGACCCAATCATTGGTAAACAAATTAATTCTTTAATTAAAAAGTTGGTAAAAGAAAAAAAAATAACTACCATTACTGTTACTCATGATATGCAGAGTGTTTATGAATTCTCTGATTACACTGCTTTTATTGAAAAAGGATCGATTTCTTGGTACGGAAAATCAAATGAAATAAAAAAGAAGGGTAATAAGTCGCTATTGAATTTTATTAATGGACTTTATTAGGAGAAAATTTGGAAAGTTATTTAATCCTTGATATTTCAATTTTATTTTTTGTTGTTTTATCAGCTTTTTTTTCTTTTATGAGAGGATTCTCTCAAGAATTCTTATCACTATTTACTTGGATTGTTTCATTTCTGGGTTCGTATAAATATGGAGACAATTTTGTAAATTTTTTTAACAAAATAATTGATAATATTGTTATTTCTAACGTTGCATCATACATAGTAATTTTTCTGATTATTATGGTAATTTTATCGTTTGTAACGAAAAGGTTTTCCAGTCTAATCAAAAAAAGTTATGTAGGAATGGTAGATAGAACTGGAGGTTTTCTTTTTGGGTTATTAAGAGGATATTTAATAGTTAGTTTATGTTTTTTTACTTTTCATTATTTTTATAACGGGGATAAAATAATTTGGGTCGAAAAGTCAAAATTTAATTACATGACTTTAATATCCAATGAAAAAATTGTTAATTTTTTTAATACTGAAAATGAGTTTTCTAAAAAATTAAGGAATGAAATTGAAAAAAAATCAAGTACTTTATTTGAAAAAAGTATAGATTCTCAAATAAAGCTTAAAAAATTTATGGATGAGGAAAAAAAGATTTATAATGATATGGATAAGAAAAGTTTGGAGTATCTAATTGAAAATTCAAAATAAAACAAAATATTTTTTTTTGGAAAATAAACCTAAAGATGAATGTGGCCTTTTTGGGATATCAAATGATCAAAATGCTGGGAATCTTGTAGCTTTAGGTCTTCATGCTCTTCAGCACAGAGGCCAGGACTCTACAGGTATAGTAACTAGTGATAAAAATAATTTTTATGCTCATAGAGGTATGGGACAAGTTTCTGAAGTCTTTTCAAACACAGAACTACTGAACACTCTTAAAGGTTCAATGTCAATAGGACATAATAGATATGGTACAACTGGAGAATCTGCATTAAAAAATGTTCAACCTCTTTTTTCTGAATTAAGTGTAGGGGGGGTTGCCATAGCACATAATGGTAATCTTACTAATACCCATCAACTTAAGGAAAAATTGATTAAGTCAGGCTCAATTTTTCAATCAACATCTGACACTGAGGTAATCCTTCACTTATTATCAACAGCATCCGGAACATTATTAGAGAGATTAATCTATGCTTTAAATTCAATTAGTGGAGCATACTCACTTTTAATAATGACTAATAGTAAATTAATTGGTGTGAGAGATCCTTTTGGCATTAGACCATTAGTATTGGGAAAATATAAAAACTCTTATATTTTAAGTTCAGAAAGCTGCGGTTTAGATATTATAGGCGCAGAACTTATAAGGGATATAGAGCCTGGTGAAATAGTTGTGATTAAAGAAAATAAATTAGAATCGATCAAACCATTTAAAAAAACAAAACTTAGACCCTGTTTGTTTGAGTATATATATTTTTCTAGACCAGATAGTATTTTCGAGGGGAGAAATGTTTATAATGTTAGAAAAAAAATTGGAACTGAATTGGCAAATGAAAATAAAGGTGACAAAGATAAAATTGATGTAGTTATACCAATTCCTGACTCTGGAAATGCTTCTGCTTTAGGATACTCTGAGAAAATTAAGAAACCATTTGAATTCGGTATAATAAGAAACCACTACACTGGTCGGACTTTTATTCAAGAATCAACATCTATTAGACACTTATCTGTTAAACTTAAACATAACCCAAATCTTTTTTCACTAAAAAATAAAAATATAGCACTGATTGATGATTCGATTGTTAGGGGTACCACGTCGATTAAAATTGTAGAAATGCTCAGAAATTGTGGAGTTAAGAAAATTCATATGAGAATAGCAAGCCCCCCGGTTAAATTTCCTTGTTTTTATGGAATTGATACACCTACAAAAAAAGAATTGTTAGCTTCAAAATTCTCTATTAAAGAAATTCAAAAATATATTGGAGTTGATAGTTTAAGTTTCATTTCATTAGACGGAGTATATAAAGCTTTAGGTCATAAAAAAGGAAGAGATAATGGTAAACCAGAGTTTACTGACCACTACTTTAGTGGTGATTATCCTGTTGAACTTGTTGATCAAAAGTTAGGTTCCCTTCCATCACAGCTTTCACTTTTGATTGAAGCAAAGAAATAGATTATGTCTGAAAATGGTAAGGGTATTATATTTGGTGCAACAGGTTTCATTGGATCTCAAGTTGCTCACAAAATGACAAAAAAAGGCGTGAAGTTAATTTTACACGGTAAATCAAAAAAAAAATTAGAGAAGTTAGATGATGATTTAAAACAAAAATTTAATTCAAAACAAACTCTTCTTCAAGGTGATTTAACAGACAAAAATTTTTTTTCTAATTTATTTAATATTATTAATTCAAGGTTTGATTATCTAGATTTTTTAATGAATTTTGTTGGAAAGTTTGAGAGGCTTTCACCTCTCACAAATCTGACTAATAAAGAATGGGAGGAAATGGTTCAAATAAATATCAATTCTTTTTGGAAAATTTTAAAAGAACTTGAACCTTTATTAAAAAGGTCTGCAAAACCAAGGGTGATCTTTTTAATAAATGACGAATCACTTATGGGAAAACCTTATCAAAATTTTTTTAATATTTCACAAGTTATGAAAAAAGTTATTGGTGAGATTTTTTATGAGGAGAATAAACGACTAAAAATTTTAACAAAAATAATTAAAATTCCTATACTTAATAGTGGTATTACTTCAAGAATATCAGCAAAAAAAAAAAACAAAAAAAACAACGATGCTATTATAGAAAAAGTTATAGTTAGTGCTTTTGATAACAGAAATAGTAAATTATTTACAAATCTCGATTAACTATAAATCATTTTTGTAATATTTTCATACCAATCATGAGCTTCTTTTGATTCTCGCAACCTGTCAAAATCACTTGCATCGACATTGCTTTCTTTACTACCGAGAGAAACAATCCTATTTTTTTGACTATTTAGTCTATACCAAGAAGTAATAGAAAAAGCTCTATCAGTCGAAGAGAAACTATAACATGTGTTTAAAAAAACAGGTTCAACATAATCTTTCTCCAAAATCTTATTTACTAAATTCATTGATAACATCTTAGCTTGGCTATTAGCAGAAAAGCTTGATTTTGGCATATCACCAGCATCTATTGAATCTCCAAGAGCATAAATATCTTTGGATCCAGTTATTTCAAAGTTTATCGGATTAATAGAACACCAATCATCAGAGGTTAATTTAGAATTATGGAATATTTCAGAGGCCTGCTGATTCGGAATTATATGCAAAAAATCAGAGGAAAATTTTAGTCCACCTTCAGTAGTAACAACTCCGTTATTTACATTTATAACTTTTCCACCATCTTTTTTACTTATCCATTCAATTGAATTATTATATTTTTTTTTCCATTCATTAAAAAAAATTTCTTTTTTTGTAAAAGAATTTTTGGAGTCTAAAATGAAAATTTTAAATTGTTTTTTTTTTTTCATTAGGTAGTTAGCAATCATTGAAGCTCTTTCATAAGGCGCTGGGGGACATCTATACGGATACTCGGGCGCAGAAATAACTAAACTACTACCATCATCTAAGCTATTGAGTCTTTTTTTAAATTCTAAAATTTTTTTATTACCCGTCCAGCAATGTGGAACAAAACTTTCGTCGTCTATTGAATATCCATCAATTTGATTTTTCTTAAAACCAATGCCTGGTGACAAAATCAAAAAATCATAATCCATCGACAGATCATCAGAAAAGTAGATACGTTTTTTTTCTGAATTAATATATTTTATCTGTCCAGTATGAAACTTTGCTTCTAAATTTTTATTTATGTCAAAAGTAATATCTTTGTAATCCATGACATTCCCTATTACAAGGTTTGAAAAAGGACATGTTTGAATTTGAGTGTATTTATCAATTACGTGTAAATCTAGAATCTTAGAATATTTAGATAAAAATTTTATACAGGTTCCGCCACCAAAACCTGAACCAATGACTATTACTTTGGGTTTAATATTTTTTGCTTTTAAGTTTTTAACAAAGAAAAATTGGCTTAGAAAACTAAGTAAAAAAAAATTTTTTATATAATGAAGGAACTTCCTTCTAGTATTTTTGCTATTTTCCATAAAGATAATCAGCCATTTCGATTATATCTAAAATATTTATGGGATCTAAAATTCTGTTCATAACACCGTTTTTATTTTCTTTTTTATATTCGTACATTTTTGTTAAAAAATAGTCTTTTTCAAGTGTTTTTAATGATTTAATACTGCTTGATTTTTTATATTTCTCAGTGTGACAAACATTACAATTTTGTATTATGGTAGATGTTCTTATATCATTAGCCTCAGATATTCTAAAAAAAATCAAAGAGATTATAAATAATAAAATTTTATTCATAGGGATTTGCTGTTTTTTTGTATATTATCTTAAGTGGAAGGCCATTCATTTCAAAACGCGTTTTAAGCTTATTTTCTATAAATCTTTTATAGGGATCTTTTAAAACATCATTTAAATTTAAAAAAACATTGAACTTTGGAGGACTTGTCGAGACTTGTACAATGTATTTAAACTTTACTATCTTTTTATTGTGAAGAGGCGGTGGATTTTTTTTTGTTAAGTCTTGTAACCAAGAATTCAGCCTTCCGGTTGAAATTCTTTTATTCCATGTATCATACTGTTTTTTTATTCCATAAATCATATCTTTAAGACCAATATTTTGTTTTGCCGAAATGAAATAAATAGGCAAACCTTTAATTTGTGGTGTTAGGGTATATATTTTATTTTTTATTTCATTTTCTAGAATTTTTTTTTTTTCATCGATTTTATTTACCGCCAGAATCATACACCTATTCTCTTCATAAACGAATTTTAAAATTTTTGAATGAATTCTTTCGAAATAGTCATTAATATCCATAAGGATTATTATAATTTTAGACAACCTTATCTTTTTTTTTGTTTGATCAGTAAATAAATAATTAATCTTATCTTCATCAATTTTAGATTTACTAAAGCCAGCCGTATCGATTATCTTTGATTCAAATAAATTGTTTTTGATTGTTGTTTCAACTGCGTCCCTAGTCAAATGAGGTAAATCACCTGTAATTGATAAATTTTCACCCTTAAGAGTATTTAACAATGTTGATTTACCAGAGTTTGTTTTACCCACAATTGCAATGGACAATTCTCTGACTCTATTAAGAGATATTACATTAGTTTCATCACGGAAAATTTCTGAGACTAAAAATTTTAAATGATCAATTCCTTGCATATGTGCTGTAGAAATTTTTATAGGTAAACCAAAACCTAAATTACTGCACTCATCAATTAATGTTTCATTTATTTTTCCTTCAGTTTTATTGATTATTAATAAAGTTTTTTTTTGTGATTTTCTTACTATTTTAAAAATCTCAAAATCCTCACCAGTCAAATTTTTTTTTCCATCAATTACTAAAAGTATCAAATCACATTTCTCTATTGATAGAATTGTTTTTTTTTTTATTTCCTTTTCAATTAAGCTTTTACAATCTGTAATTCCAGGTGAATCGATAACACTACAAACTTTTTCATTAATATTTATTTCAATTTGTTTTAAATCCCTCGTAAGACCCTCATAATCATTGACTACAGCTATTTGCTTTCCTAGCAGTGCGTTTAATAAGGAAGATTTTCCAGCGTTAGGTTTGCCCAAAATAATTATATTGTTAGTCATTTCTAACCTAAAATAAACAATGTTCCTTTCTTAGAAATTAGATAAATATTTTCTTTTACTTGTATTGGATTATTTAAAAAACTTTCATCAAATTTAATTTTACTTAAAATTTTACCGCTAAATGGCGATAAAGACAAAACTAATCCATCTGAAGAAACTAGAATCAATTTATTTGTTGATAATAATGGTCCAAACCAAACAACATCCTTTTTTTTTTTTTTAATTTTTAATTGAACAGCCCATGTTAAATTGCCTGATACCTTTTCAAGACACATCAATTTTCCAGTCGTGTCTAGTACAAATAGTGCATCGCCAGAGATAACTAAAGGGTTCACTGATGATAATTTTACGTCCCATTTTTTTTTTCCATCTTTGAGATTGTAAACAAGAAGTTTTTCAGAAAAAGTCGGTACATATAAAGTTTTATTTTCAATCGTCAACGGAGATTGAATATCATTAACATTAGTTCGTGAAAAAATACTTCCAGAATTGCTATTATCAAACCAGACGATTGAGCCGTCATTTTGATTAAAAGCAAAAATTTCTCCAGAAGAATAAGTTACAACTAAAATTTCCTCGTCTATCACAGGTTTTGACCCCCCTATGATTGAAACTTCCTCAATATTTCCAATGTGTGACCAAATTTTATCTCCTGAGTTTGCGTTTAACGCGAAAACTTGATTATCATCTGAAATAACAAAAACTTTATTTTTATGCACTAAAGGAGGTCTAGAAAATTGCATAAAAAACCTTTTAGACCAAATTATTTTCCCTTTTCTTTTATTTAATTTGTATATGTTTCCAAGCCCAGTGGTAATAAAAACACTCTCACCATAAAGAGATATACCTCCAATAAATGAAAAGTTTTCTGAATCTTCAAGTGTTAATTTAGTTTTCCATAATACTTTGCCTGTGTCTGTAGATTTAGCATAAATATTAAATTTGTTATCACAATAGTATATTACATTTTCTAAAAAGACTGGTGGAGGTATGTATTGAAGATTTTTAAAGTTAATATCACCCAATTTTACTTTTTTTAACAATTTTAAACTTGGATTACTTTTAAAATGATAAAGATGATTTCTATTGTTTTGGTGTTGCTGTGTCCAAGAGCTGATGTATTCAGGAGGTGAAATTTTAACTTTTTTATTGGCTTTTTTTAAAATCCTTTCATCATTTATAAATACACTTTCTCTTTTACCTGGTAAAATATTATCTTTCTCTTGATCAAAATATGAGCAGGAGCATAACAAAAAAATCAAAACTATGTTAACAAAGAAAAAATTATATATTTTCAAATTTATTCTTCCTTAAGATATTCAATCATATTCCTTGCTCTTGTTGATAAAGATGATGGAGAAGTTTTAAGATTTAATATTGATTGAAAAGTTTCTCTTGCTAATTTTTTATTATTATTTTTTAAAAATATAAATGCTTTAAGCTCTAATGCTGAAGATTGCCAAACTTTACTATTCTCTAGTGGCTCAATCTTTTTTAGTAAAGTTTCAGGTGCAATCTTATCCATTGAGTTCAAAACATAAAGTATGGTTGCAATATCTCTAAAAGACTGATCAACCGCGTTTCTCTCTAAATCAAGGTAAATTGAAAGCCCTTCATCAGACAATCCTTTATCGATCAATAATGATGCTTTTTTCATTTTTGCTATGGTAGCGTATCCATCTGAACCTTCATCAACAATTCTGTCAAGGGCTAGGAGTGCTGCATCTGTGTCATCTTCGTTAGCTAAATCAACCGCGGCTGTGAAGTCATCCCCTAAAGTTTGATTACTGTTTCTTGTGTAATTTTTCCAGAAAACAAACCCTGATGTAAATAATATGATGGTTAAAGAAAAACTGATTACATAAGGTATAAGTTTTTTCCACAATTTTATTCTTTTTTCTTCTTTTATATCTTCATCAACTTCTTTTATAAATTCTTCACTCATTTTTTAATTTCTTTTTTTTTAAATAATTAATAAACTAATATTTGTTTTATTATATTATATTAAAAAAAAATTCAATTTTAATATTCATTATTATGAGTTTAGTTAGATTCAAAAAAGAAGAGATAAATCAAATCATGGAAATTTATTCAAAAAAAATTTCAATAGGAGAATGGAAAGACTATTCTATATGCTTTCAAACTAACTGTGCCATTTTTTCAATTCATAGGTCATGTAGCTTGGGACCATTATTTCAAATTACAAAAAAAAAGTTATCGAAAAGCCATTTTATGCTTAGTTCCAGAAATTGTGTAATTGTTTCGTCTAAAAAATTAAAACCGTTGTTGAGTTATTTAAAGAAACCCAATCTTAAATTAGTTAGATAACTTTCTCAAGCCAGATGTGTAGCTTTCATTTTTGTCTTTTCTAATTCTTTGATACCCCATAACTCCATTAAAAAAGTAATCAGTTTTACCTGAATTCCAAAAAATTGTAAGATTTCCGTCTGTAAATTCCCAATTACCAGTTTCACCAGAGCCATAGTTAGATGAAGCACTTCCATCTTCATTAATCTTAATGGAAAATTCAGACTGCCACTTGTCAGAAGCTATCCATTCTCCTAACCAGTTATTTTTTGCATTAACATTGTTGAAGAAAAAAAACAAAAATAAGAATTTCAACAATAAATTCATAGTCTTCTGCTAGAAAGTAACTTAATTATATTTTTTTTTTTCTTTTCGCTATAACTCTGCCAATTGGAAATCTCTTCAAGAGTCCTGAGACATCCAGTGCAATAAGATTTTTTTTCATCAATTTGACATACATTAATGCAAGGTGAATCAACCTTCATGATATCCCCTTAAACCCGATTGCTATAAATTCCACAGATAAAGCTCCTAATATTAAACCAAATATTTTTTGCAGTATTATTATTAAAGTTTGATTTAACAATCTTAATATATAATTTGAAAACAAAATAATTAAAGAGGTCATGAATAAAATAATTATTATGGGAAAGATTTTTTGATAAAAGTCTAAGGCACTGTAATTAAAATCTTTTGAAATTAGTACTGACAAAGTTATCGCTGATGGTCCAGCGACTAGAGGAATTGAAACAGGAAAAACAGCGTTATTTTTTACCTCATTTTCATCAATTATTTTTTTTGCAACATTCTTTTTTCTTGTCAGTCTTTTTTCAAAAACCATTTCATAAGAAATGAATAGTAGAAAAACTCCGCCAATAATTTGAAAAGAGTAAATTGAAATTCCCATAAATAATAAAAATTTATTTCCGAAGAGTGAAAAAAATGTTAGTACGATTGAAGTAATTGTAAAAACAAGAAATGATAAATTTAAAGTTTTTTTTGAATCAAGGTTAGCAGTTAAAACTGCAAAAAGTGGGATTAATGATAAAGGATCTATAGCCACGAATGCTTTGAAAAGGTTTTGAAAAAAAATATCATGCATAAAGCAAATAGTTTTGAAATAATATCATTTTATAAATTTATTAATCTTAGTAATCCTAAACAACTAAAATATAAATTACTGAATTTTTTAGAGGTAAAAAAATTTAAGGGAACAATAATAATTGCTAACGAAGGCTTAAATGGGACTATTTCTTGTAAAATAGGTAACGGCGAGAAATTTATTAGTTTTTTAGAAAAGACCACGAAGCAAAAATTTTTAATTAAATTACATTATCATATTTCGCATCCTTTTTTAAGATTGAAAGTTAAAATTAAAGATGAGATCATAAGATTAGGTAAAAATAACATTTCTCCAGCAATTAAAACTGGTACGTATGTTGACGCAAAGAAATGGGATGATCTTATAAGTGATCCAGAGGTAATAAGTATAGATACCAGAAATGTTTACGAATCAGAGATTGGCACTTTTAAAAATTCATTAAAATCTAATACAAAAAATTTTACTGATTTTCCTAAATGGTTTAGCAAAAACAAAAAATTAATGAAAAATAAAAAAATAGCTATGTTTTGTACAGGAGGTGTTCGTTGCGAGAAAGCGAGCGCATACTTGATAAAACAAGGTTATAATCATGTTTTTCAACTTGATGGTGGGATTATTTCTTATCTCAAAGAAACAAAAAATAAAAATAAAAAATGGACTGGTGAATGTTTTGTTTTTGATGAAAGAGTTACATTAAATGATAATCTTACTAAAGGAAAGTACGATCAATGTTATGCTTGTGGATCAGCTATTAATGAAATCGATAAGAAATCCCCAAGGTTTAAAATGGGAGTTTATTGTCCTAAATGCAAAGAGCTTACATCAAATAAACAAAAAAAAGGGTTTGAGGAAAGAAAAAAACAAATTTTTTTAGCCAAAAAGAGAGGTTTAAATCATCTAGGAAACTAATCGTTACCTACTTTCGGAATTGAATATTTTTTCATTTTTTCAATTAGGGTTGTTCTATTAATTTTAAGACTTTTTGAGGCAGCTGTTACCGACCCACTATTTTTTTTTAAGGCACCCTCAATTAAAATATACTCTACATCGCTTAGGTGTCTCCTTAAATCAATTTTATCTAAATACTCAAACCATTTTTTATAATGATTAGGATGTGGCATTGAACTATCGTCATAGTATAACTCTTTTTTTTCTTCAACTTCTGCGAGATCAGATGTTAAATCCCACAAAACATCTTTTTCTTCTTTGAAATCTGGAAGGTTAATTTTTAGTAGATTTTCTCTTACATTTTTTCCGTTGATTTTTTTGTCTCCAAAAATGATGGACGCTCTTTCAATTAAATTTTTTAATTCTCTTATATTTCCTGGCCAAACATACTCTTTTAAGGCTGTTAGAGCCGAGTCCTCAAAGGAGGGAGACTTTGATCCATTTTCTCTTATTTCATTTAAAATATGTGTAACTAATATTGGAATATCTTCCTTTCTTTCAGCTAGTGTGGGAATTTCGATTGGAAACACATTAATTCTATAAAATAAATCAGCCCTAAAGAGACCCTCATCAATTTTCTTTTCGATATTTTGATGTGTTGCACAAATAAGTCTAAGGTTCAGTTTTATTTCACTTTTACCTCCTACTCTTTGTATAGTTCTTGTTTCAATTGCTCTTAATAATTTTGCCTGAAGAGGAAGGGGCATATCGCCTATTTCGTCCAAGAAAAGTGTGCCTTGGTCAGAGGCCTCAAACCGTCCCTCTCTTCTGTTGTCAGCTCCTGTAAATGCACCTTTTTCGTGACCAAACAGCTCTGACTCTAACAACTCAGAGGGTATAGCTGCACAGTTTACATTGACTAATTCTCCTTCTCTTTTTGAAGTTTGATGAATTGCTCGTGCAACAACATCTTTTCCACAACCAGTTTCTCCACGTAACAAAACTGTTGAATTAGAAATTGACACCATTTCTACCAATTTTTTAAGCTCTGATGTAGCCTCGCAGTTTCCTTTTATGATGTTATTCATAATATTTAAAATAATGTCAGAAAAATGACAATAATGATATTAAAAAAAAATAATTAATAAAAAAAAAAATTTAAGTTACTGATTTTAAACAACTTTTAAAAAAAAAAAAAATAAAAAAAAGAAATTGGTAAGTTTTTTGCTTCTAGCTTAGAAACTTTATCAAGGTTACAAATGAAAGAAATATTTATTATAGAAGAAAATTTTGAAGAAAAAAATTTAGTACTAAATTTTTTGAAAAAAAAGAATCTTAATGCACAAACAATAAGTTTAAATGAAATTAAAAAAATTGAAAAAAACAAGTCAACAATTATTTGTACTAAAAATTTACAAGAAAAAATTGGTGGGAAATCAGAGATTTTAAAAGTTTCTAGAACCTTTGGATCCACTAATATTCTAGTTTTAGAAAAATCTGAGGCAGGTTACGAAATGCAAAATGATCTGGGTGGAGCTTATGTAATAATTTCACTTAAAGATTTTAATGATGTAATTTTAGAAATCATTTTTCAGTCACTTACTGATGATAAATATAGTTTTTCTGATCCCAAAACATATTCTTTGGTTAAAATGGCTGAAAAGGTTGCAAAGACAGATGTTACTGTTTTTATACATGGACCAACTGGGACTGGTAAAGAGGTAATTTCAAACTACATTCACCAAAATTCTGTTAGATCTGAAAAACCATTTGTTGCAATAAATTGTGCTGCAATCCCAGAAAATATGCTTGAAGCGATGCTTTTTGGACATGAAAAAGGCGCTTTTACAGGTGCTTCATCGGCAAATAAAGGTATTTTTAGAGCTGCTGATACTGGAACGCTGTTACTTGACGAAATTTCAGAAATGCCATTATCTCTTCAGGCTAAATTATTAAGGGTTTTGCAAGAAAAGAAAGTAACACCAATTGGAGGACAAAGAGATATTGACGTCGATGTAAGAGTGATAGCAACAACAAACAGGAACATGATAGATGAAGTCAAAGAAAAAAAATTCCGAGAGGATCTTTACTACAGATTAAATGTTTTTCCCATTGAAACGCTACATTTATCTGAGAGAACTGATGATATTATACCTATTAGTATAGCCTTACTTAAAAGACATACAGAAATGGGAAAGCTCCCTTTTATAACAGATAAAGCAAAAAAAATTCTTACAAGTTATAATTGGCCAGGAAATGTTAGAGAACTGGAAAATGTCCTGCAGAGAGCCATTGTTTTAAGTGATGATAAAATCATAGATGAAAGTCATATTATGGTTGATGTAAGTTGTAATAACAATTTATATAAAAATTTTGACGAGAAGATTTCTCAAGCAGTATTATAAACTTTAAGAAAGATAAAAATGAAACCAAATTTAACAACTGTTTTTAAACCGCAATTAGTAGAGACTAATAACAACCAAGAACAAATAAAAAACCTTCAAGAAGGTGTCGCAAATCTTTCACCAAAAATTGAAGACAATAGAGATCTTGATTTTTTACAAAGTATAAAGAATGCAATAACCGAAGTTTCAGATAACCAGACTCACAGTGCCGAACTGACAAAAAAATATGAACTTGGCATTGAAAATGATTTAACAAAAGTAATGATAAATCAGCAAATGGCCAGTTTAGGATTTCAAATGACATTAAATATTAGAAATAAGGTTTTATCTGCATACAAAGATATTATGAATATGCCGGTTTAGAAAAGTAAGGGGTAAAAATGGCTGAACAAGTACAAACATCTGAAATTGCAAACGCTCAATTAGCTAACAAAGGAATTGTTTCAAGTATTGGGAATTCACTGGAAAAGTTGAGAAAATTTTCAAACGAACCAGCTGTTCAAAGATCCATTCCAGTAATGATAACTTTATTTGTAATTTTTATAGGAATGATTTTATTTCTTTCTTTCAAGGAACCCTCTAGAACAACACTATTTTCTTCATTACCAGAACATGAAAAATCGAGAGTAATTGATGTATTAAGATCAAATGGAATAGATGTCTCAATCGACTCTACGACCGGTGAAATACTTGTCCCATCACCAGAATATTATGAAGCAAAAATGAAACTCGCAGCGGAAGGTCTCCCAAGTTCTATACCTCAGGGTTATGATATTTTAGAGAAAATTCCTATGGGAACAAGTCGATCAGTAGAATTTATGAAGATGAAACAAACACAAGAAATAGAATTAGCAAGATCAATAAATGAAATCTCCTATATCCTAGGTGCAAGAGTGCACTTGGCCATACCAGAGAGATCTGTTTTTGTAAGAAACTCTGCATCTCCAACAGCCTCAGTTTTTGTGAAACTTGCTGACGGCAGAGTTCTGAATCGCGAACAGGTAAGATCTATAGTTCACATTGTTTCATCATCTATTCCCAATATGTCTTCTGATAATGTAACTGTTGTTGATCAGTATGGTAAACTTCTTTCAAAGCCTGAAAACGATCCTAATATAGCTTTAACTGAAAAACAGCTTAATCACAGGATTAAGATTGAGTCACTTTACAGAGAGAGAATTTTATCTTTGGTTTCACCAATAGTTGGAGCAGGAAACATCACTGCTGAAGTAAATGTAGAGATGGACTTTACAAATACCCAAACTACTGAGGAGACATTCGACCCAGAAAGCATTGCACCAAGAAGTGAACAAAACAGTTTGGATGAGTCAACAGATAGACCCGCAAGAGGTATTCCAGGAGCAGTTGCAAATCAAGCTCCTCTTGCAGCTGATTTACAAATTGACACTCCAGTCGAGGGCGACCCAGCAGAATTCAAACAAAGATCCTCATCAAATGTGAAGAATTATGAAGTAAGTAAAAAGCTTAGCACAACGGTTGGTCAAATTGGTAAAATTAGAAGAGTGAAAACAGCAGTTTTAGTAAAAAATAAGGCTGTTGAATCACCAGAAGGAATAGTTTCTGAACCAATTAGTGAAGAAGATAAAGAAAAAATCTCCTCGCTTGTAAAAGAGGCAGTAGGATTTAACGGGGATAGAGGCGATAGCATTGTTGTAACAAGTGGAGATTTCATTGAAGAAATGGATTTAATATCAACTAAATGGTATGAAGAATCATGGTTTCAAAATCTTATTGGTCAAATTTCCACTGTTCTTATCTTAGCAATTATTACATTCGGTGCTTTAAAACCATTGTTAAATAGAATTTTAGTACCTTCAGCAGGAGTTGGTGCTGGTGGAGCTGGAATGTCTGAGGCAGATCTTGAACCAGAGGAAGCAGAAGCCGAGGTAGAAGTTCAAGAAGGTGAATCAATAGAGGATATAAAGGCTAAATTAAAACCCAAGAAAACTGCAATTTCAGCTGAAATGCTTGATACTGCTAATACCTATGACGATAAAGTAGCAGTGATTAGAATGATTGTTGGAGATGAAGCAGGTAAGGTATCAAATGTGTTTAGACAACTAATGAAAAAAGATGCATAGTAATAAAAAGGAATTTTAAATGGCTGAAAAACAAACAGAAGAAAATAAAAACGAAGAAGAACTTTCATTTTATGAAAAACTCACCAGTACACAAAAATGTGCGATATTAATGATGTTATTGGGAGAAGATGAAGCATCTGAAATCCTCAGAAATCTTGGGCCAAAAGAAGTTCAACAGCTAGGTAAAGAGATGTATAATGTTCAAGGGTTAGATCAAGACACGGTAAATAAAGTTTTAGATGAATTTCTTGCGATAATAAAAACTCAAACTGATCTTGGAATGGGCTCATCTAATTATATCAAAAATGTTATGACAAAAGCTTTAGGCGAAAATAAAGCACAGTCAGTTCTTGGAAGAATTACACCTACTGAAAGTGATAAACCTATTGAAATTCTTGATTGGATGGATGCTAGGTCTGTTGCAGAACTGATAGCGGATGAACATCCACAAATTATGTCACTCATTATTTCATATCTTGAACCAGGGGTAGCTGCGGATGTTCTTGTTTTACTTCCCGAAGACATTCAGTCGGACATAATTCACAGAATTGCGACACTTGAAACAGTCCAGCCTGATGCTTTAGCCGAGCTCGAAAGAGTAATGCAACTAAAATTTAAAACCAATACTTCTCTCAGAGCATCTTCAGTCGGTGGGATAAAAGCAGCAGCTTCAATAATGAACTTCACCAAGCAGAACATGGAACAAAGAGTTATTAAATCCTTGGGTGAAAAAGATAGACACTTAGCAAAAGAGATACAAGAAAGTATGTTCACTTTTGAAACTTTAATTCTAATGGATGACAGGAGCATGCAAACTCTTCTAAGAAATGTTGATCAAGAGATTTTAATTATTGCTCTAAAAGGGACAGAGGATGAACTGAAAGAAAAAATATTTAATTGCATGTCACAAAGGGCTGCAGCAAATATCAAAGATGAGATGGAAGTTCTTGGACCAGTAAGATTAACAGAAGTACAAGAAGCACAAAAAGCTGTAATAAATGTTGCAAGGACAATGTCAGATGAAGGAACTATTGTTCTAGCTGGAAGAGGTGGAGATGACTTTGTATGATGCAGATCCAAGAAAATCCAAAAAAAGAAGACCAAGATAAAAAAAATACTGGTGCTTTAAATACTGAAGAAATCTTAAGTTTATTAAGTAAAACAAGTCAAGACTTCAAGAAAGAATCTGAAATTACTGAAAACGTTTCGTATCTTTTTAATAAAAAAACAATAAAGGATATGGCATTGTCAAACTCTCAAAATTTAAAAAAAACTGAGCAACCTGAAATTGTTGATAAAGAGGTTAAAAAAGATGAAATTGAAGAAGAAAAAAAAGAAGAAACTATTGAAGAAAAAAAAATTACTGAAGCAGAAGCAAAAAAAATGGCCAACGAACTTGCAAAAGAATATTATAATAAAGGTTACAACCTCGGCGTAAAAAAAGTCAAAGAAGAACTTGAAAAAGGTGAACAGGCACTGGCTGTCAACTTTAAGAATCTTGCTGATAATATATTTACAGTGACCCCTGATTTTATTAGACAAATTAATGATCAAATCAACATTAATTTAAAAAAAATTTCTAGACAAATGCTAGGATATGAAATCGATACAAAAACAGAAAAATTTTTTGAAAAAGTTTCTGAATTAAGTAACTTAATTGAAAACTCTCTCAAGCAAGTAAAAATTTTTCTTAATAAAGAGGATTTTGAATCCGTTTCAAAATATCTTACAGAACAAAAAATAAATATTGATCAAAAACTTGAAATTGATAAAGATCTTCAACGTGGTGATTTAAAAATAAAATCGGGGTCTATCGAAGTAGCAAATATACTCTCTAACAAAACTAAATTTGTTCAATCAACTAATATTAATGAAGATTTAGAAGATCTTAAAAATAATATTGAAAGTAATACAAATCAAAATCAAGAAAATAACAATAATAAAACTTTAAAAAATAATGATGTGTCAGATACTAGTAAAAAATGATTATAGCCAAAAAAATAAATGAAAATTTAGAAAAGTTTTCAATTAATAAAAATATCTCCTATAAAAGTAGAATCACAAAATTTGATGGAAAGATTATTGAATGTGACGCCTTTCCCTCTCCAATTGGCACTGTTTGCAAAATATATTGTAACAATGATGATAACGTAACTGGTGAAATAATTGGTTTTAGAGAAAATAAAAATTTAATTGCTGTTCACAACCAAAATGCAAATCTAATTTCTGGTTCAATAATTGAGGCACTTGACACCAGCACCAATATTGAAGTTGGGGATGAAATTTTAGGAAGAGTAGTCGATGCATTTGGAAATCCTATTGATGAAGAAAGTAATAAAATTTCCTTGAATGATCATTGGCCTTTGAATGGTAAACCAATTAATCCAATGAAGCGTAAACCAATAAGCGAAACTTTGGATGTCGGAATAAAGGCAATTAATACTATGTTTACTGTTGGTAGAGGTCAAAGATTAGGAATTATAGCTGGTTCTGGAGTTGGTAAATCAATGCTTTTAGGAATGATGACAAAATTTACAAATGCAGACATTGTGATTGTAGCATTGATAGGTGAAAGAGGGAGAGAGCTTGGTAATTTTGTTTCAGATATTCTTAATGACGAAACAAAAAAAAGAACAACAATTATTGCGGTTCCGGCAGATAAATCTCCTTTACTTAGAATTAAAGGTGCAGAGAGAGCTACATCAATTGCTGAGTATTTTAGAGCAAAAGGTAAAAATGTTCTGCTAATCATGGATTCTTTAACAAGAATCGCCCACGCCAAAAGGGAAGTTGGTCTTGCATTAGGCGAACAACCAACATCAAAAGGATACCCTCCATCGGTAATTTCAATGATACCGAATCTAATTGAAAGAACTGGTGCAGGTTCACAAAATGAAGGGACAATAACAAGCTTTTATACAATTTTAGCTGATTCGGATGACACAAACGATCCTGTAGTCGATACGGCTAGGGCAATTCTTGATGGACATATAGTTTTGTCTAGAGATTTTGCACAGCTCGGTATTTTTCCAGCAATTGATATAAATCAATCTCTAAGTAGAGTAATGAATTCAATAATTACTGACGAACACAGAAAAAAATCTGAGCTGATAAAAAAATATTTTTCAATATATCAAGAAAATAAAGATCTAGTTTTAATGGGTGGTTACAATACTGGTCAAAATGAAGAAATTGACAAAGCAATAGAGTTATGGCCTAAAATTTGCGAGTTAATCAAGCAAGACTACAGAAAAAAAGAAGATTTCAATCAAAGTATGACTTTATTAAAAAACATTTAACATTATGAAAAATAAAAAATACCAACTACTTAATTTATTAAAAAAAATCAAAAAAAATAAGCTTTCTTTAAACCTAAACACTCTTAGTTTAGAAAAAAAAAAATTAGAAAGGATTAGTGAAGATTTAAAGAAAATGCTTGAAAATTCGTCATTTAATGAAGGAGAAATATTAAATAGTTCTCATCTTAGACAAACTTCTTCTTTTAGAGAAAACCTTCAGGAAAAACTTGAAATTTCAACAAATAGAGAAATTCATCTTGAAAAGGAAATGAACGATTATTTGGGTGAAATCAACAAAATAAAAAAACAGAAAGAAAAAATTGATAAAAAAATAAAAGAAGAAGCCCAAATGATTGAAAAAATAAAAGACTTGAGAAAAGATCATAATTTTAAAACTAAAGTAATAATTTAGAAATTAACGTGGCACTATATTTGCACTAAGTTGTAGTGAAAGGTTAATTTATGGTTTCAATAGATAATAAAACAAATTCAGCATCAAATTTAGTTGGAATCAAACAAAATGTTTCTCCTGATGAAGTAGATATGTTATTTGCTGAACTATTCGCTTTGGTGCACTCTGGAAGTAATGAAGAATATACGGAAAATGATTCAAATATTTACAATATTGACCAGAGTGAGGGTGGTAAAAACACTTTATACACCCAAAATAATAACTCAAGAACCGAAGATCTTGCAAAGTCCTTAGTACAAATTTTTTATAAAGATGTTGGTATAACTCAAGCGAATGAACCCAAGTCTGAAGTCATTAATTTATCAAAAAATAAAAATATACTTTCTAAAAATTTAAATAATCAAATATTGACTACTGATGATTCAAATAAAACAAGTGAAAATGGACAAAAACTAGTTAAATCTATTAATTCAGAAAAAAAAATTAATACTGAAAATATTTCTGTAACTGTCTCATTTAAACCGCCAAAAAAAAATACAAAGTCAGATTTTAAGTTAAACTCTGGCAGTGATTTAAAAATTAGTAACTTAGGAACAGAATCAAAACTAGGTGAGATAAAAGGGGAAAAAAATAATAATGAAGGATTTGATTTTAAAAAAAAAATTACAAATCAACCAGAGCTAGTATCAGAGAAAAAAAAAATTAGGAAAAGAAAACAATCATTTACAACAAACGTAAATAATGAAGAGGAAAATCAAATCATTAAAAACAAGAATCCTCTTAAACAAAATTTCAATCAAATAATTACAAGTTCCAAAAAAAATATTGATATCAGTAACAATATTCAAAAATTAAAAAAAGAAAAGAATACCCAATTATTAGAAAACAAAACCAGACCAACAAAATTATTTGCAACACCTGAAATATTAAATTTAATGGAGAGCAGTTGGGGAGAAAAGTTTTCGAAAATGATTAAAAATGCTGTTACCAACGGTCTAAATAAAGTTGAAATTACACTTAAACCAAAAAGCCTAGGTAAAATAAATTTAGATATTTCTGTAAAAGATAATACAACAAAAATTCAAATTAACGCTGAAAATATTGAATCAGCAAATATACTTAATGAAAACTTGGGAAAGTTAAATGAGCTAATTGAAAGTAAAAATGACAAGTTTTCTAATTTTTTTGAAGGTAATTCTAATAACAATTTTAACAATCCAAAAAAAAAAAAAGTTATTGATAACCAGCAAATAGTTAATAAAAAAAAATCAATTGATAATAAAAAAACAATAATTAGTAACCATAATATTGATGTGCAAGCATAAATAAAATACTATTTATTAAGGAGTAAAGATGGCTGAAGATAATAACCAAGATAATGAAAAAAAGAGTCCAATAAAATTAATTTTGATGATTGTTGGAGGTATTGTACTTCTTGGAGCAGGTTTAGGAATTGGAATACTTATGGGTGGTGGAGAATCATCAGATCCATCTACCGAAATATCACAAATTATTGAAAAAAAAGAAAATCCAGAAGCTTCTGAAAAAAATACAGAGGAAGAAATTGAAGAGGTGGCTGCTGAGTGTGCTGAGGAAGAAAAAGATGAAGAAGGTAATTGTCCTGTTGGTCCAAAAAAAATTCCAAAAATTACACCTGAAGAGGAAATTTTTGCAACGACATATTACGAATTCCCCGGAAATTTTACAACCAATCTTAAAGAATCAAAAAAATTCCTACAAATATCACTTGGCGTATCAACTCAATACGATGAACAGGTTATGGCTAATGTTGATAGTCATCAATTAGCACTTAGATCAGAGATTTTGACGATTATGTCAACCTTCTCTCCAACAGATATTGCAGGTAGAGAGGGTAAGCAAAAACTTGCGGATTCTTTAAAAGAAGGTATTAACAACACATTAGTAAAGGTTGAAGGATTTGGTGGAGTTGAAAATGTTCACTTTACATCCTTTGTATTACAGTAGAGTTTAATATGGTGGAACCATCAAGAAAGTTATCTAGTGAAGAAGTAAACGCCCTAATGGAAGGACTTAAGTCCGGTGATTTGAGTGCTTCAACTACTATAAAAGATGGAAAAGAAATTGAATACAAAACCTTTCAATTTGGTTCAGATGACCTTTCGTTGCTTGGAGATTATTATGCATTAAGATTGATAAATGAAAGATTTGCTCGAACAGTGAGAAGTGTTTTTTTACCATTACTCAGAGTTCAACCTAGAATTAGCTCCTTTCCTCCCGAAGTAAAATCTTACGAAGAATATAGCTCTGGATTGGATGCATTCATGAGTATGACAAATAGCAGGATTGATGAGCTTAGAGGTTCAATGCTTACAGTCCTACCACCAAATTTTGTCAACCTTTGTACAAGCAGCAGATATGGGGGAAAATTAGAAGTTTCTGAGACGAACAGAACCGAATTTACTTCCACAGAAGAAAAAATAATTGAAGTAGTAAATGAAGGAATAGCAAAAGTTTTAGAGCAAAGCTGGAAAGACTTAACACCAATTACAATAAAATTTCATAGTAGAGAACAAAATCCACAATTTGCAGCTTTTGTTGAATCGTCTGATCTTATAATTGTTTGTTCTTTTGTAATGCAACTGCCAAAAGTTGACTCAATGTCGTTTGATATTGTTTACCCATTACAAACTCTTAAACCAGTATCCTCATTACTAAGATCTAGGGTGCAGTCTGATGTCGTAGAAACTAATCTATCTTGGAGAGATAAATTGGAAAAGGCTGTACTTGAAGTGCCTTTAAAAGTTCAAAGTAATTTATCAGAACCAGTTGTTTCAATGTCAAAACTTCTTAGAATAAAAGAAGGTGATACTTTAAATATTAATGTAGATGATACCGTCGATTTTTATGTTAGTAATCAAAAGTATTTTAAGGCTGAAATGGGAGAAGTTAAAGGTAATGCTTCTGTAAAATTAACTAAAAGATTAAAAAACTAAGGAGATAGATAATGAACGCTGAAACTGCTCAAGAAGAAAAAAAAGAAACACCAAACGAAGAAGTTAAAGAAAATAAACCTGAAGAAACAAAAGCTGAGGGTGATGTCAATGCTCAAAGTGAGCCTAATGATAAAATTGCAAAACAAGGGACAGCAGCCGTTAATAACCTACGAGTATTAGAGAATATAGAGGTTAAATTAACAGTAGAGGTTGGTAACACGGAAATAAAAATCAAAGACCTGTTAAGGCTTAATGAAGGTTCTGTGGTTGAACTTGAAAGACTAGCAGGCGAACCGCTAGATATACTTGCCAATGGGACAAAAATAGCAAAAGGAGAAGTTGTTATGGTTGGTGAGAAATTTGGAATAAGGTTTACTGAAGTGGCCGATCCCGAAGAATTAATTGAAAATCTCTAGTGCCATTTATTTGACAACAAATTTTTTTAAACAATATTTTATCAGTAAAATCAGTAACTTACACTAAGGATCAATCTTACGGCAAGGTTCTTGCATTCTCTCTTTAAAAGCGAGGTAATATGCAAGAATTTACAGGACCCAGTTTATCAAACTATTTGTTAGTTTTAGGTTTTTTACTATCAATGCTTATTGGTTTTTATTATCTAAAAAAAAATAAGCATGTAATATCACAAAAATTAAACTCAAAAAAAAGGATGAAAATATCTGATGTGACCATTCTTGGTCAAGGAGATAGAGCTTTAATATTGAATCTTGATGATAAAGAATATTTATTTATTTCTGGAAAAAATTCAGGAGCTCTATTAACTGAAATTAAAACAAATTCAAAAAATAAAACCTCACATCTTGAAAAGGTTTTTGAAAAAAGGTTACTGAATGAAAAAATTTAGTATTTTTCTTATATTAACATTTTTATTTCCAGTTTTAGGATTCTCTCAGACAGTTCCGGGAGGATTAGAAGCACTTACTATTACGGAATCAGCTAATGGAGATAAGACATATTCTCTATCTTTAAAAATTTTAGCATTAATGACAGCATTAACAATCCTACCTTCACTTGTTTTGGGTATGACTGCTTTCACGAGAATAGTAATTGTTATGTCAATTCTTAGACAAGCACTAGGTACCCAACAAACTCCACCTAATCAAATTATTATTGCTATTTCACTTTTTCTAACATTTTTTGTAATGGCCCCAACTTTTAACAAAATATATTCAACTGTTTCAGGACCTTATCAGGCCGGAGAGATGAATTTGAGTGAGGCTATTGAAAGTGGGGGTAACGAACTAAAGGGTTTTATGATAAAAAACACCAGAAAAAATGATCTTGTAATGTTTTCAGATATGGCAAACAAAGGTGACTTTCTTGATACATCTGAAATACCGTTTTACATAATTCTGCCGGCTTACATGACTAGTGAGCTAAAAACTGCATTTCAGATTGGATTCTTGTTGTTTTTACCGTTTCTAGTAATTGATATGGTAATTGCCTCTATTTTAATGTCACTAGGTATGATGATGTTATCACCAATGTTAATTGCACTTCCATTTAAACTTCTTTTATTCGTATTAGTTGATGGATGGTCAATGACAGTTGGTTCATTAGTGGGAACCTTTTCACCTTAGAAAAAAGTTTATTTATGGGATTTGATGAAAACATTGAAATGGTCAGACTAGCTTTTTATCAAGTATTGATAACTAGTGGACCGTTTTTAGGAGCAGCGTTAGCAATTGGTTTATTAATAGGGATCTTACAAGCTGCGACGTCTATTCAAGAAATGACATTAAGTTTTGTGCCAAAAATGGTGTTAGTTATTTTTGCAATGGGATTTTTAGCTCCTTTCTTATTAGTAAGCTTACATGATTATTTTAATTTTATCTTTGAAACAGTCTCAGGGTTAAAATAATGTTTATTCCTCTTCCATTTTTTTCTCCTATGGATCCACTTCCAGGGATAGAATTAAATGAATTAATGGATTATCTTTTTTTATTCTTTTTATCCTCAATAAGACTGTCTTCATTCCTAATTTCCAGCCCATTTCTTGGTTCAAAGAATATACCGTTAAATGTAAAAATAGTTTTTTCGATGGTAATTTCTTTTTTTTATTTTGGTTATATTTCAGAAACTGAAGTCAATCAGTATGTTATGGATAACTTATTAATGATTGTAATTGTTGAGGCAATAATTGGTATTTCATTAGGATTAACTCTTAGTATTTGGTTTAGTGCAGCAACTTTAGCTGGTGAAAAAATGGCAGCATCTACTGGACTTGGGTTTTCACAAATGGTAGACCCCGAAACTGGTGGTCAGACCCCCGTAATTAGTATTATTTTAGACCTTTTTTTAATCACAGTTTTTTTATCGCTAAATGGACACCTTATTGCGATAGATTTTTTATTTAAAAGCTTTGAAGTTTATAATTTAAGTGCAGAACTTCCAGCCTTATCACTTGTAGGGTTAGGTATTGAAGCAGCTGGAGCAATGTTTTACACAGGTGGATTGATAATGTTACCAGTCGTTGGATCACTGTTGATGGCAAATATTGCTATCGGAGTAATCACCAGATCTTCACCACAATTAAATATGTTTTCATTTGCTTTTCCGGTTACATTACTTCTTGCATTTTTTGTCCTTTATTTATCATCAAGAACAATAGGGAATGCTTTTTCCGATTTGACCAAAAATGCACTTGAATCCGTTGAAATCTTATTTGTAGGATCAAAATAAAATGGCTGAAGATAAAGACGAAAGTCAGGAAAAAACCCAGGACCCCACCTCCCGAAGATTGGAAAAAGCTAAAGAGGATGGGAAAGTTGTTACATCCAGAGAGATGCAGGTTTTTACTATTCTCTCAATCGGTGTTTTATTGATGTATTTAATGCCGCCGTTGCTAGATGATTTTTTAAAAATTACTGCCTCTTTTTTTAATTTTGGACCAGAATTAAACAATGGTAAATCCCCATTAGAATCGGTTAAGGCTGCTATTAATTTTGTTGTTAAAGTAGTTATTATCTTTTCTACGCCACTTGTAATTATTTGTATTCTAACTCAATTCATGGTTGGTGGAATAAACTTTTCTCTAAAATCAATGGAGTTTAAATTTGAAAAAATGAATCCTATAAAGGGACTAGGTAAAATATTTGCCATTAAAGGTCTGGTTGAACTAGTAAAATCAATTTTAAAAGTTGTTTTCTTAGGAATGATTTCATATTTTGTATTAATTTTTTACTTACCAGATATTATAAACATAAGTGAAGCAAACCTATTCTCAGCTTTATCGAGGCTTGTTTCTTTTTTTCCAATTTTAGTTATTTGCTTATTGGTAGCTTTAGCAGTTATTGCGGCAATCGACTTCACTTATCAAAAATATGACTACATAAAATCACTGAGAATGTCTCATCAGGATATCAAAGACGAATATAAAGACACTGAAGGTCAGCCAGAGGTAAAACAAAAAATAAGAAAATTACAAATGAATGCTGCGAGAAAAACCAGACAAGAAAATGCATCTATAGAAAATCTTGATGAAGCAACGGCGATAATTACAAACCCAACTCATTTTGCAATTGCTCTTAAATATGAGGTTGGTGATTCAGCTGCACCGATAGTAATTGCAAAAGGTAAAGGAAAAAATGCTGAACTAATAATTGAGAAGGCCAAAAAACTTAATATCGGTAATATGCAAAGTCCAATATTAGCTAGGGCATTATATTTTACTACAGAAATTGGTGACGAAATAGTAAGTAAGTTGTATAATGCAGTGGCTATAGCATTAGCGTATATATATAAAATTAATAATGGTGAGGAAATTGAAAAACCAGAAATTGAAGTACCTAGCGACTTAATTTTTGACGAAAATGGAAAACAAAATGTTTAGTAGGAAAATATCTCAACTTATTATTACCTTTGCGTTTTTCTACAGTGCAGTTGTTTGCCATTTTAAAGCCATTGAAACTTACAAAGATGAGAACATACTTTTGTCATATTTTTTGTGGTTTTGTGCCGTAACATCTTTTGCTGGTGGTTTAAGGTTTCAAATAGCAAAATTAGTATCAAAAATTAAGGAACTTAAGAACAATGAATAGGGATTATTGTAATAACTGCCAACACTTTTATATAACTCACAAAAGAAACTTCCCCTACGGTTGTAAAGCTTTTGGCGTTATATCAAAAAAAATTCCTTATCTGGAGGTCCGAACAATTTCTGGCACAAATTGTGCACTATTTTCAAAAAAGAATAAAAATGTTAACATAAAGAAAAAAGGATTGCTTGCATGAATCAACAAATAAACGCTATGCAAGAAAGCATTAAAATTGCTTTAGATGCTGCTGATGCCGCCACCGATGTGACATCAGAATATAAAAAGATAAAAAATGAATATATGAAAGCGGAGCAAAAAGTGAAAGAAATACATAAATACACCACAATTGTTTTTTCAAGTTCAATTGCAACAGCTGTTATT
>CACCPY010000003.1 GCA_902547955.1 uncultured Alphaproteobacteria bacterium
CTAATTTTGATTTACCGAACATTCAAACTGAGAATGGTTTATTATTAAAAGGTTCATTGTTAAAAGCTTTAGCTGGTCCATTAGCTAAAGGTCAATATGCACAAGCAACTGGTGATAGTGCTTTGTCTATTGGTGAAGTATCTAGTGTATCAGGAGTAGTTAAGGCTACGCGACTTGATGGTAATATTTTTGAGTTAAGTGTAGGTGATCCAGTATTCCAAGGAGATACTGTTGAAACAGAAGGTTCAGGAGCGGTTGGATTAGTTTTTTTAGATAAGACAACATTATCATTATCTGAGGGTGGTAAGATGGTTCTTGACGAACTAGTTTATGATCCTGCTAGTGGTACAGGTAGTATGGGCATTAATATGGTGGAGGGTGCATTTAGTTTTATCAGTGGTGAGATAGCTAAAACAGCACCAGATGCTATGTTGATTTCTACACCTGTAGCGACCGTCGGAATCCGGGGAACAACGGTTGCGGGTAAAGCTGCGGTTGAGGGTAATGAAAATGCTTTTACACTTTTACAAGATGCTGACGGTGGTGTTGGTCAGATATCGATTAGTAATGATGGTGGTACACAGGTACTAGCTCAGGTAGGTGCAACAACAAGTATTAAGTTTTACAGCGCCACCGCCACCGCCAGTTATTTTAAGTGCAGCTCAGATTCAGGCCAATTATGGTACGGCGTTGAATGTATTACCACCGACACCAGTTGTGGCACCAACTCCACAACCACCGCCACCCCCTCAAGAACAACAACAAGAACAACAAGTACAAGAAGAAGCATCTGAAGAAGAGGGTTCTGAAGAAGAGGTAGTATCAGAAGAGGCAGCTACTGAAGAAGAAGGTGAAGGGCCGCCAGAAGGTGAAGAGGGACCACCAGAAGGTGAAGGTCCACCAGAAGGTGAAGGTCCACCAGAAGGAGAAGAGGGACCACCTGTTGGCCCAGACGGTGAACCGCTACCAGAAGGAGAGGGAGGTCCTCCAATTGGTCCAGATGGCGAACCACTTCCTCCAGGTGAAGGAGGTCCTCCACTTGGTCCAGATGGCGAACCACTTCCTACAGGTGAAGGAGGCCCTCCACTTGGTCCAGATGGTGAACCACTTCCTACAGGAGATTTTGGTCCTGGTGGTCCTCCAATTGGTCCAGATGGTGAACCACTTCCTCCGGGTGAAGGAAGCCCTCCAATTGGTCCAGATGGTGAACCACTTCCTCCTGGAGATTTTGGTCCTGGTGGGCCAACACCTGAACAAGACGCTGCTGCACGAGAGGCGTTTGAAACAGCTTTAGCTGCAGGTTTATCACCTGAAGAAGCAATGGCAGAAGCTGCTGAAGCAGCTGGAATTCCTCCTCCACCCGGAGGTTTTGGTGCTGATCCACTTTCAAATACATTTGGGGGTGATAATTTCGCTGGTGGTCCAGGTGGCCCAGGTGATTTTGGTGGTCCAGGTGGCCCAGGTGATTTTGGTGGTCCAGGTGATTTTAGTGGCCCAGGTGATTTTGGTGGTCCAGGTGGCCCAGGTGATTTCGGTGGTCCAGGAAGTTTTGGAGGTGATCCATTAAGTGGACCAGGAGGTTTCGGTTCTCCTTTTGGTGGACCTGGGGGAATTGTTCCAGGGCAATTTATGGGTGCTCAGCCACCTGGGGCTGCAACATTTGCACCAATAGGTCCGATAGGACCAGCAGGATTTGGAGGTCCTATGGGTCCTGGTGGTTTTGGTGATCCTTTTGGAGGTCCTATAGGCCCTGGTGGTTTTGGTGATCCATTTGGAGGTCCTATAGGCCCTGGTGGTTTTGGTGATCCATTTGGAGGTCCTATGGGCCCTGGTGGTTTTGGTGATCCATTTGGAGGTCCTATGGGTCCCGGTGATTTTGGTGATCCATTTGGAGGTCCTATGGGTCCCGGTGGTTTTGGTGGTGATTATTATAATGAGGCGCCAATTGAAGAATATTATTTTGAAGATCCGTCTCTCTATGAATATTATGTTCCTCCAGGAGAGGAATTTTATCATGAAAGCGGAAGTGAAAGTGGAAGCGGAAGCGGAAGCGGAAGTGGTTCTACAACTTTTACAGGATCTAGTAATGCAGACACTTCTGATAAATCTGGAGAGTCAGTTTCTTGGACGTTTGAGGGATTTAGCGGTAACGATAATTTAATTGGTGGTTCTGCTGCTGATACTTTTTGGGGAGCAATTGGAAACGATACCTTAACAGGCAACGGAGGAAATGATATTTTCTATTTCGGAGATAATACAGAGGGAAAAGATACAATAACTGATTTTAATTCTTCAGGATCTGATATTTTAAAGTTTGCCCAACCATTTTCAGGTTATTACTCAAGAACAGCTTATGCAACAGATGCTGGTGCAACTGGTACTACGTATAATATTGCTGCAAATGGTAACACACTTCCTAAAGTTATAAATTTTACCACTGATAATTCTAACTATGCATCATCTTCACAAACAGCGGCATTTTTCTCTTCTTTAAGTATTACTACCGACGGGACTACTCCCATATCAGGTAGTGAAAGTTTTATAATTGTAACAGGAGATGGAAATCATTCTGCTGTTTACGGTTGGACAGATACAGGCGACGGTGTTATGTCTAGTAGCGAACTTTTTCCCCTTGCACTGCTTAACAATACTGATAATGATACTTTATCTTCTGCAAATTTTGCTTTTGGTACTATATAAAAATTAACTAAATTTCATAACTATTTCGTCGTTTTTAAATATAATCTAATCTCTTATATGTGAGTTTAAATAACGAAATAGAGAAAATGAATTCCTTTGAAACTTCTCAAATAAAAACCTCGATACAAAATTTAAGAAATGATATTTTTGTAAAAGATCTAAAAAAAGATCTTCAAGATTTTGTTAGAAAAGAAGTCAATATTGATTTTGAGAAAGATTATTTTGTTGAAAATATTTTCGAAGCTCCATCATGGTTGACCAAGGCTAATTTTTCAAGAACACAAACTGACTTAATAGCAACTTCGCCTGAAGGCGAGGAAGCTGTGTTTATTGATTATTTTACTAATTTTGATTTACCGAACATTCAAACTGAGAATGGTTTATTATTAAAAGGTTCATTGTTAAAAGCTTTAGCTGGTCCATTAGCTAAAGGTCAATATGCACAAGCAACTGGTGATAGTGCTTTGTCTATTGGTGAAGTATCTAGTGTATCAGGAGTAGTTAAGGCTACGCGACTTGATGGTAATATTTTTGAATTAAGTGTAGGTGATCCAGTATTCCAAGGAGATACTGTTGAAACAGAAGGTTCAGGAGCGGTTGGATTAGTTTTTTTAGATAAGACAACATTATCATTATCTGAGGGTGGTAAGATGGTTCTTGACGAACTAGTTTATGATCCTGCTAGTGGTACAGGTAGTATGGGCATTAATATGGTGGAGGGTGCATTTAGTTTTATCAGTGGTGAGATAGCTAAAACAGCACCAGATGCTATGTTGATTTCTACACCTGTAGCGACCGTCGGAATCCGGGGAACAACGGTTGCGGGTAAAGCTGCGGTTGAGGGTAATGAAAATGCTTTTACACTTTTACAAGATGCTGACGGTGGTGTTGGTCAGATATCAATTAGTAATGATGGTGGTACACAGGTATTAGCCCAAGTGGGTGCTACTACTACAGTCTCAAGTTTTACAGCACCACCGCCACCGCCAGTTATTTTAAGTGCAGCTCAGATTCAGGCTAATTATGGTACGGCGTTGAATGTATTACCGCCGACACCAGTTGTGGCACCGACTCCACAACCACCACCACCCCCTCAAGAACAACAACAAGAACAACAAGTACAAGAAGAAGCATCTGAAGAAGAGGGTTCTGAAGAAGAGGTAGTATCAGAAGAGGCAGCTACTGAAGAAGAAGGTGAAGGCCCGCCAGAAGGTGAAGAGGGACCACCAGAAGGTGAAGGCCCACCAGAAGGAGAAGAGGGACCACCAGAAGGTGAAGGTCCACCAGAAGGAGAAGAGGGACCACCTGTTGGTGAGGAAGGTCCTGGACCTGAAGAACAAGTTGCTGCACGTGAAGCTTTTGATACAGCTTTAGCAGCTGGTGCTAGTCCCGAAGAAGCTATGGCTGAAGCTGCGGCAGCGGCAGGTATAGAAGGAGAACTGCCAGGAGGTTCAGGAGATATTCCTCTTGGAGGAGGTCCATTAGATGGACCAGCAAATGCTCCACTTGGTATGCCTGGTATGGATCCATTTGGAAGTGGTCCTGGATTACCGGGTTCACCGGTGCCAGGTATGGGACCAGTCGACCCTGCAATAGCGGCAGGTATTGGAGGACCTAATATGGGTCCAGCTTTTGGGCCTGGGCCTGCAGATATGTTTGCTGGAGGGCCTATGGTGGGACCTGTTTTTGGTCCAATGAGCGGACCTGGTGATATAATGAGTGGTGGTTTAATGGGACCGGTGTTTGGTCCAATGGGACCAGGTTCAGGGTTTAATCCTAATGAAGCTAGCTTAAATCCATATGGTAATGCACCAGAACCAATCATTGAGTTTTTTGAAGATCCTAGTCTATATGATGACTACAGACAAAATGAACAAGAGGAAGCTAGTCAAATATCATCATCAAGTACATCTACAACTTATAATGGAACGGCATCAGACGACACGATTGATAAATCAACTGAGACGAATAGTGTGGTTATTAATGGACTAGGAGGAAATGATACCTTAAAGGGAGGTAGTAATGATGATACCATAAACGGGGGTGATGGAATTGATCAACTAACAGGTGGAGGTGGTAGTGACAATTTTTATTTAGATGGAACAACTTCTTTTGGAGATACTATAAAAGATTTTACTCTCAATGATACACTAACAATTAATTTTACATTTGATCTTCCAACAGCACAATATTCTGTGACTAGGTCGCACTTTTATACACACAATAGCACTGATAGGCTTACATATAATTCTTCTTCAAACAGTAATGAACTTCCTTATATTTTTAATTTTACGGATGATGTAAGTACTTATCTATCTAAAAGTTTTAGATCAGAAGTCGTTTCTAGTATCAGATACACAAAAGCCCAAGGAGGAAATGGTACTGAACAACTATTAATAGTGGGAGATGGAACTAATAGTGCAATTTGGTTATGGGACGATTTGTCCGAAGGTTATGGAGTAAGTACAAACGAATTAACATTTGTTGCTGAATTGGAAAATTTTAACAATGACACTTTAACAGGTTCAGAAATAGTATTTAGCTCACTTTGAATCCATGACAAAGAATCATTCATAATTAAGAAGATATATAAATCAAATTTAAAATGAATTACTGGTTTCAAATATTAAAAAATAGTAAATCTCTAGCTTTTCTTATAATCATAACCTTTTTGATAACATTAATGGGTCTGTTAAGCCCAATTTTTATTATACACATATTTAATAGATACATCGCTTTTGGCCTTCAAGGAACTTTAATGTTTTTACTTTTAGGGGCTTTGAGTGTAGCAGTATTTGAATTTATTTTTAGAAATATTAGAAATAATATTTTTAACAAAATTCTTCAAAGACCTATAAAAGAATTAAAAAGGGAATTGATAAAAAAATTTTTTGAAAACGAACATAAAAATAACACTTCAATAAGTATTGTTGAGATTTTAGATTTTAAGAATAATTTATTTCAGTTTCTTTCACCAAAAAACCAATCAAATATTTTTGACTCTATTTTTGTAATATTGATCATTGTCGTATTATTTTTTTTAAATTATTTATTGGCTTGTTTGTTTTTAATAATAGTTTTTATTCATTTATTTTTACAGAATAGAATTAACTCTTTAAAGGCTGAACACTTAAGAAAATCAGGTGTTGGTATTAACGATCAAATCATAATCAAGGAAATGGGCACTAATAATGATTTGATAAAAAGTAATTCAGCTATTAATTACACAGGACATTTCATCGAAAATTTCTTTGAAAAAAAAATTAATATTGATTCAGAAATTTCTTCATATGATAGCAAACAAGTTTCATTAAGTAACTTTTTCATGCTTCTTGCATCAATAATTATAATCGGAGTCGGTAGTATTTTTGTAGTTATGGGTAATTTGACAATAGGAGCTTTAATAGGTTTCAATATTTTTTCATCCAGAGCTATTGGTATTTTAACTTCTGCGCAGAACTCATATATAAATCTAACAAAAATAAACAATTATTTTAAAAACTATAAAGTTTATTTTAAAAACTCCTCTAATAGAAATAAGGGGATGCAACTTAGTAAAGTTCTTGGTCTTATCGAATCTAAAAATTTAGATTTTTCTTATACAAATAATAAAAATTTTATCTTTCGTAATCTAAGCTTTGAGTTGGTAGCACAACATATAAATATCATAAAAGGTAATAATGGCTCTGGTAAAACAACATTAGCTAAACTTTTGTTAGGGCTTAAAAGTCCAAACTCAGGAGAGATTTTAATTGATAGAACAAACTTAGAAAAATTATCCATGATATGGTACAGAAAACAAATAGCTTATATTCCTCAGAATTGTGAAATATTAAGTTCTTCAATTAATGACAATATTTTAATTGGAAACAATAAATTAAATGATCAAGAAATAGGAAGATTATTACAGACGGTTGGATTAGATAATGAGCTAAAAAACTCAGATTTAACATTGAATGAGCCCATAAACTTTAATATCTCAAAAGGCATTTCCAAAAAGATTCATATTGCAAGGGCATTAGCACACAACCCACCAATATTTTTATTTGATGATCCTTTTATATTTTTGGATAATAATGGTAGAGAAATACTTAAAAACTTATTGGTTTCATTAAAGAGATCAGGAAAAACAATAATTTGTTTAACTGATGATAAATTATTAGATAAAATTTCAGATAATGAAATAACTTTAGGTAATTGATTATGAATGAATGGTTAAAATGGAATTTTAAAGAATTAAGCTCTAATGAAACACATAATTCAATAATAACCAAGAAGTTTAAGATCTTCATTATTCTATTTATTATTATACTCTTAACAATTATTAACTTAAGAATTATAGAGGTTATGAGTATAGCTGATGGAAAAATTATTCCGCAGGGTAGAATAAAATATGTTCAGCATCTTGAAGGAGGTATTGTTGAGGAAATTTTAATTAAAGAGGGTGAAAAAGTTGACCTAAGTCAACCACTTGTAATTCTTTCTAAAGAAAAAGCCTCTTCTGAATTTGAGGAGATAAACACCAGACTTAAATCTTTAGACTTATCAATATTAAGAGTTAATTCCGAGAAAAAATCATTAAATGAGATAAGTTTTCCTGATAATAATAAATCAAATTTTGATAAAGATTCAGTAAAGTTTGAAAATGAATTATTAAAAAGCAGAAAAAATAGCATAAACTCTGAGAGAAAAGCAAAAAAATCAAATATAAAAAAAGCAAATAAAAACTTAGAAAACTTAAAAAAAAGACTAAAAATTGTTAAAGAACAAGAAACAATTAGCCAAAAATTACTCGAAGCTGAAGCAACCAATAGGCTTAGACATCTGGAGATTTTACGAGAACTTTCTGAAGTTAAATCTAATATTGATGAACAACAATCAATAATTGATATTAGTAAAAATGATCTTGAACAGTTAAACTTTTCGTATAATGAACAGTTAAATAATGAATTGTTTGATTTAAAAAAACAAAAGGCAGAATTAAAAAAAAGAATACAAAAATATTCCGATAGTCTCGATCGTACTATTCTTAAAAGTCCTGTTTCTGGAATCGTAAAATTAATTTCGGTGAACTCCAAAGGTGCTATCGTCGCTCCTGGTGTTACGGTTGTTGAAATTGTTCCTGAAGATGAAAAACTTATTGTTGAAGCAAAACTTCCACTTTCAGAAATTGGTTATGTTTCAAAAGGTCTAAATGCAAAAATTAGACTTAATACTTCTGAGGGATCAAGGTTTAGACCATTAAATGGTAAAGTAATTTTTGTTGGAGCTGATAGAATATCAGTTAACGACAAAGAAGAAGGATATTATTTGGTTAAAGTTGAGACATTAGAAAATTCATTTAATAAAAATAATGAAAATTTTAAACTTTATTCTGGTGTTCCTGTATTAGTTGGAATTATAACAGGAAAAAGAAGCTTTATAGATTATTTTACAACACCGTTTAGAAATAAAATCACCTTTGCTTTGTCAGAAAGGTAATCTAAATACTCATTTTAGAAATAGTTCCAAATTTGTAAATCACACCATTATTTTGGGTTGATAATTTTAAGTAATTATAAAGCTCGTCAAAAATTAAGTTACTTTTTTTTTCTTTAACAATTACAGTAAGAATCTCAGATTCACTGGCATCACCAAATTGTTGAATATCAAAAAGATCGGTTGCTCTTCCGTTAGCATATCCGGCTGAAATGACATCTTTATTATTAGATAACTTTTCTACAATTGAATGAGAGAGACCTTTTTTAATCAGCCCGCCAATTTCAACATACTTTGCCATTACTTTACCTTTCCAACTCTTTTCATTACATCTTTTGGAATATGGGTTGCGACTCTATCTAACTTAACCATCCACATAATTCCTTTACCAGGTGTATCTAGCTTACCTGCCAAATACATTGATTCAAAGACTCTATTAGATTGTTCTTTGGAGACAATTATTCTTATGATTTCTTTTTGCTCGTCAATTGTAACTCCCATAAGTCCCATTCTATCCCTTACACCTGTACCCCTTGCGTAATTTATAGTTGCTCCTTGCGCACCAACACTAGTAGCAGCGTCAATAATTTTATCAGCAAGACCACTTTCCACAACGCATGTGATTAAAAATACATCGGTTAAATATGTTATTTCTCTTGCCATAATTAATTATCCTTTTTTTTATGTTTTTGTTGAAATTGTATAAATAAACCCATTAATAAAACAGCCAAAATTGGGCAAATACTAGCCATGGATAAAATACCAAAACCTTCAGTTGCCGAGACGGCATTGCCTAAACCTAAACCCATAGCTAAGACCAATGGAACAGTTACAGGACCAGTAGTTACTCCTGCACTATCCCATGCAACATTAACAAACTCTTCAGTTGAAAAATGAGTTAAAATTACAGCTAAGATATATAAAGGTATAAGAACAGTTGCTAAGTCAAAATTAAAGACAATTTTGCCAACACCCAAAGCAATCCCAAAAGCTACACCACCAGCGACACTGTACATTAGCATTGATTTTTTAAATGCGCCATTAGTTAACTCTTGAACAGTTAAGCCTAGAGCGTTTAAGGCCGGTTCTGCTAAAGTTGCACCAAAACCTAAAAGCCACGCAAAAGCTATGACAATTGTTAAACCTAAAACTTCATTGTAAATTGGAGAAACTTCACTTATTGGAACTTGCATAAAAGCCGCAGGGAGTGTAGAGCCAGCTTGGCCTCCAATCGCACCGAGCCCATATGTTAATCCTATATTAAAAACACACATGCCGATAATAGACAAAGACAAACCATAAGTCGTGACAAGGTTATTAGGAAGTTTAGATCGAAGAATTATGAATAGTACAAACATTAAAAAAACAACTAGGGGGAATATAGCTCTTACTCCTCCAATTATTTCCGCATACGGAGTTTGAGACCATATTGAAACCTCTGAAAATGTTGTATTTTGTATCATTGATGCAGAAGCTATAATTTCATCAACTGAAATACTCTGTGAAACATAAATTGCTAGAATTAGCACTGCAATAATTGGGAAAAGTGAAGCCATTGTTACCACGCCAAATCCAGAAAGCGAAGAATCACCTTTTCCAGCGGATGCAGCAATACCTATTCCTAAAGAAAGAACTAATGGTACGGTGACTGGTCCTGTCGTAACAGCTCCGCAGTCCCATGCTAAACCCAAGATTGTTCTTAAATCTGGGTTACTCCATGCATATAAAGTCAATAATATTGTTGGTGTGAGTGCAAAATAAATTAACGGTTTTAACGACCAACCTCTTACAAATCTAATAGTTCCTATTACAGCAGCTAAACCTACGCCAGCACCAACCATAACAACTAAGGTTTCACTTCTGTTATTAAGAATTTCAAATAAATACGGTGCATCTTGTGGGTTTATTGAAGCTCCAAAAGCCTTTAAAGCTCCGATTGCTGGTTCAGCATAAGTAACACCTACCCCTAAAATGGCAATTATAATTAACACAACAAACATGGATGCTTTTTTAGGTAAGGTATCACCTATAATATTTCCAAATGGCATTAATCCAACCTTAAGCCCCTCCATGAAAATGGCTAAACCGATAATAACTGCAATTAAACCAAGAGTTATTGTAGATGCAGAGGCAATTGGTTGTCTTAAAATCAATAATTGAAATAAAAAAAGATAAGCGGCGAGGGGAACAACGGCTTTGACTTGCTCTAGAACTCTTATGTAAGTGTAAGGTGCTAACAATGATAAAGCTTTTGCAGCATCTACTTTAATTTTTTCTGGCTTTAATGATTTTCCCTTTAAAGGTTTTGGAGTTAGAAGGTTATAACTTATTGTATTATGTTTAACTTCAGATTCGTGAAGAAAATCAGAATATTTCATTTTAGAATACTAACACATAAAGATTTTTTTTGTAAGCATTTATTCAACGTGGGCAGTTGAATGGTCAAGTCTGTGATAAATTTGTTTTGCAAGCTTAGTTATTAATTCATTCTCTGGATCTAGATTATTCATTAAATCACTCTCTGAAAAAGGAACCTTTTGAAATTCTTCTCGTTTTGAAAGTGCCTCGCATAGCTGAAATATCATCTTCTTTGTGCCGTCCGAGGCCGACTCTATTATTTTATCTAAACCATTTTTATCTATTTCTATTAATTCAGTTGCAGTAACTGATATGATTGTTGCACTTCTTTTCTGGTTTAGCAGCAAGGCCAATTCACCAAACACTTCTCCATCACTCATAGAACCAACTCTAACATTGTCTACAAGGACAGTTAATCTTCCTGAAATTATCATGTAAGCTTTATCACCCTCATCACCTTGATTAAATAGAGTTTCTTCTTCAGTGAGAAGGAGTTTTGTAGTTTCACCAAATTTAACTTTTTTCATTGAAAAATCCTTTGGGATAATCTGTAATGTAGTTGTAGAGAAAGAGCTCTAATAACATCAGGAGAGTCTTTAACTAATTCCATTAAATCTTTTTTTGTTATTGGAAGTCTATAATCAGACGATTTCCCAAGTTCTTTTGACATTTGCTGAATCATTTTATGTAGTTCAATATTACTCGATAGAAGAATAGCTTCTAATGCTGTTTTGTTAATTTCTATTATCTCGGAGGGCGAAATTGCCTTTACGCTTGCTTTTCTATTTTCATCTAGAATCAAGGAAAGTTCACCAAATATTTCTCCTGTTTCCATTTTTCCAACTTTTTTTCCGTCAATTTCTACTCCTAAAGCACCAGATAGAATTAGGAAGGCAGTATGACCTTCGTCACCTTGTTTAACAACATATTGATCCGGAAGAATTCTTTGTTTTTTCAAAGCCATTTTTTATTTTGAGGTTGCTATATAAACCCCATCCCAATCCTTAGGTAAAGGGTTTTCTCTAAATTCATTAATTCTTAATGACATAATATTATAATAATCTTCCATTAAATTATTACAAAGTGTTTTAGCAGAATTTATATCTTGCAAACAATCTTCCCATCTTTGATTAAAATAACTTTCAAGTATATTTTTATGTTTAGTTTCTAGATTTTTAAATTCAGAATTATTTTTAAAATTGGAATCACCAAGAAGTGTAAAAATTGTTACCGCTTCTTTCTTACCTTTGACCGCAATCATATCAAGCTTTAATGTTGCGTAAGAATCTTTAACACTCTCATAAGTTTCTGGACCTATAACAGTTTTTACTCCATAACTTTTGGATTGCCCCTCTAGTCTAGAAGCTAAATTTACGGCATCACCGAGTACAGAATAATCAAATCGTTGATCTGAACCCATATTTCCCACAACACATCCTCCGGTATTTAGTCCGATTCCAATCTTGAGTTCTAAGAATTTTTTATTTTCTGCTTTGGCCTCTTCTTCTCTTTTAGCATTTAATTCTTTCATTGCTTTGTGCATTCGTAACGTTGCATCACATGCCATTTTTTCATGACCTTCAACATCTATAGGGGCATTCCAAAACGCCATAATGCAATCTCCCATATACTTATCAATTGTTCCGTTAACATTTATTATTTCATTAGTTAAAGGGGTAAGAAATCTGTTAATTAACTTTGTAAGTCCTTGCGGATCTGATTTAAAAGATTCTGAAATTGTTGTAAAACCTCTTACATCGCAAAAAAGGAAAGTCATCTTTTTTGTTTCACCACCTAAAACTAGTTTATCAGGATCATCTGCTAATTGTTCAACCAATGCTGGTGAAAGGTATTGTGAAAATGCACCTCTTATTTGTTTCTTTTCGTTAGCATCCCTTAAATAGTTAGCAAAGGTATTTCCAAAATAAATTACAAATGTTGAAATACCAGCAAAAGTTGGATCAAAAAGTGTTTTTTCCTCCAAAAATAGTTTTGCACTAAAATAAAATGCTGCACCTATAATTCCAACTAACAATGAAATGTTAACAATTGGACCAAATCTAAGGGCTGAAAGGGTGATAAAAAAACCTAGTAAAATTGTAAAAAGTGATTCATAGAACTTCATATTTGTTCCTGATTTTAGAAAAGGAGCACCATTAATTTTCACCTTATTTTTTTCTATGAGTGCATCCTCTTCACTCATGCCATTTTTTAATGATTGATTATAGACTGCATTAGCATTTTTGTTTGATGTGTAATATAAAATTGCTGAAATAACTGTATCAATAAGATTTGCATGTATTTCAACACCAGGCATTCTATCTTCAACTGGTGTTGGTCTGATGTCTTTTAAGCCTGTTGCAGATGTTCCTAGAATTCCAAGTTTTCCTGATAATCTTTCTTTACCTATTTTTCCATTTATAATATCCACTGCACTAACGTAATATCTTCTTGTATTTTCTTTTTTTATTGAATCAGATTCACCATAATAAATCCAAACCCTACCATTCTCATCAGTTGGAATAGATGCATTGCCGATTGTCTTAGTTTGAATAATAATTTCTTCAACACCATTTATACCAGTTCTTGTTGCAATACTATTGCCTTGAAATGCCACTCTAATCATATCAAGACCTAAGGTAGGTCTGATTGTTCCAGCCACGTTTGATATTAGAGGAACTCGTCTTATAATCCCGTCAGGTTCCTCAGCAACTGAGACTGTTCCAGCTCCAGAGGCTGCCTTTTCAAATTCAGATACATTAGCTAATAAGCCAGGGTATTGAATAAGCCAATCATTTGGTTTTTGATTTTTTCCTAGAAAAACTTTTACTGATGAATCTTTTATATCATTTCTTCCAGCATCCCCTTGAACATCAAGCCCTGAATGACCGATTACAGTTGGAAAGTTCTTCATAGCCTCCATAGCTACAGATTCATTCGATGGTAAGGTTTCTAACAATTTTGCAATTTCTGGATTTCTTTTTTTGACATCCTCTGCAATTAATTCTGGAGATGTTCTATCTTTTTCAGCAAATAATACATCTAACCCAAGCACTAGCATTCCTGCCTCTCTAGATTTATTAAAAAGATCCGCAAGAACCGTTCTTGGCCATGGCCACTGACCAACCTCTCTCAAAGATTTTTCGTCTATATCAACAATTACAGAATATGTTTGACCATCTGTTATTCTTGGGTACTTAATTTGGAGTTGATCAAAATACTTTAGTCTTAGAACTTGGATAAACTCAGGGTCACTTATTCTTGTAAGTCCCAATAATATAGCCATAATTATAGAAATGATTGTTACAACAAATCTAAAACTTATTTTTAGTTTAATCATGGTTCAGCAAAGCTATTTCCTAAAGTTCTAATTAATGGGTAAATAAAATATGTTATTAATCTTCTTTTCCCAACCCTAAATTTACCTGACACTTTCATTCCTGGCATTAAATTAAATCCAGGAGGGATATCTTTAAGTTCATTTTCAGTAATCTGTGCTCTCGCACGATAATAATTACCAGAGTTTCCATCTACATCCTTATCTACTGTATCGGCAGAGACATAAATCAATTTGCCTTTTAATTCACCATGCTTTTGAGCTGGTAATGCATTTAATTGAATTTTTACAGAGGTATCAGGAATAAGTTTACTTATATCAGAAGGATCAACGTCAAAAACTGTTAATAACTCAACCCCTGTTGGAACAAGAGTAACAACACTTTTGCCTTTTGATATTACAGCTCCTGAGTATAGTGAATGAAGGGTAAGAACCATTCCATCAGAGGGAGCTCTGACAATTACATCGCTTTGTTGTCTTTCAAGTTTTTTTAAGTCCTCTTGCATTGACATCCTCTGATCTTCAAGGGAACTTAGTTCATCACTTATACCGCCAAAAAATTGGCTATTGTATTCCTTTCTATTTGATTTTAACTCACTGAGTTTGTTGCTTGTTTTGGTAAATTCTTTTTCTAAAGACAGTCTTTTGTTTCTTTCAGCAAGCACTTGAGATTCGGCAACAAGATCTAAGTCAAACAGTTCTTTTTTAGAACTCTCTAGTTGTTTTTGTATATCCAATTGCTCTTTCACGAATGTTAAATCATCCTCGGTTGAGGAAATTTGCTGATCTAATGATGCAATTTTAGCTAAATATTGATCTCTTTTATCTTTAAAAATTTTATTCTGTCTTTCGTCAGTAGGGTTTGTAACTGACGCATTAGTTCTAAGCATTGACTGTTTTTTTAGTCTATCTATTTTTGAATTTAGTACATTAAGCTGATAGTTTAATTTCATTTTATCTGCTTTTTGAAGAGTTGAATCAAAAGCAATTAGAGGTTCACCTAGCTTAACACTCTGACCTTTCTGAACATAAATGTCTTTTACAACAGAATCGTAGTTTGATTGTACTTCAACATTAGGGACAACTGTTGTAATTTTTCCTGATGCTGAAATTGTAGTATCTATTTCGGAAATTGTTCCCCACATTATTAAAAAAATTATTAAAAATCCAAATGAATAAACTGAATATTTAACAGATTTTGGGACTTGACTGCTTTTGATCCTATCAATATCGTCGTCAAATTCATCAAGAAGTTGGTTCATCATTTTATTTTTTTCTTGTCTTTTTTTCTCCTCATCTGATAACTCTTTGCTTTCATCACCTAATTCATTATTTGAAGAATCAGAATCTGAAGAAAAAGCGTCAACTGAAAGCTTTTCGTTTGCATTTCTTGCATAGCTAGCTAGTTGTTGCATCATATTAAATGCTGTTTGTGGTGAGTTTTTTAAAAAACCCAATAATGCATCCTTATCAATTTCTTTGACTACCGTTTCACTTACTGCTCTTGCCATTGCACTTCTCGGCTGCTTGTCGATTAGTGCCATTTCACCAAAAAGCGCACCTTTTTCTAGGATTGAAAGTGTAATATATTCATCTCCGTTGAACTTACAAACTTCAATTTTACCTTTAACAACTTGGTAAGCGAAATCTCCAACCTCTCCCTCTCGAAATAATACGTCACCTGCTGCTAAGTTTCTTAAAGCTGGTTTGATTGTTTTTGACGAATTCACTTTATACAGCCTTTTTAATTATTTTTTTTTGTTGAGCCATTCCTAAAATAGAAGTTTGTTTATAAAAAGTATCGCTAAAGAAGCCTGGGGTATCTTTTAGGTTGTCGAATGAACCCTCTTGTTTGATTGTACCTTTATCTAAAACAAAAACTTTATTACACAGTCTTAAGTGATATAGTCTATTTGATACAATGATTACAGTTCGTCCAAGCGCAATATCAGGAAGTGCATCGTAAAGTTTTATTTCGCTATCGATATCAAAACCACTAATTGCATCATCAAGTATTAAAATTCTTGGGTTTCTAATTAAAGCTCTTGCTATTGCAAATTTTTGACGCAGCCCAGTCGAAATATTAGAGGCATTTTCCTCAAGAAAAGTCTCATATGCATCTGGAAAAGCTTCTATTTCTTCATGAGCAAAAACTTTTTTTGTGGCCCATGTTATCCTATCCATTGAAGAATTTGGCATAGGTCTAGAAATATTCTCTCTAATTGTACCAGGAAAAAAATAACTCTCTGTACCAACTAAAGACACTTGAGATCTTATATGACTTAGATCTAATAATCTTAAGTCTGTATTATCAAGAGCTACAATACCCGATTGTGGTCTATATAAACCTTGAATCAACTTCGCCATTGTGCTCTTACCACACCCACTTTTTCCTGTTATACCAATTATTTGTCGAGGATTAATTTCCAGGTTAACATTTTTGAGAATTTTTGTTTCATCATCATAACCAAATTCAACATTTTTAAAGCTAACTTGTCCCATTAATTGAGGTTTTTGGCCTCTCACAGTTGTTTCCGAATTGGCATCTACAATTCCTGATACAATCTGCAGTGATTGAAGAAGTTTTGTTATTTCTGTTTTTAGTGTAACAAGATCAATTATTGGTCTCGAAACCCTACCAGCTAACATATTAAAACCTACTAAAATTCCAGCAGATAATCCTCCAGAGAAAACTAAATGAACACCAACAAATATTACCATAGCGGTCATAAGTTGATTAATTGTTGAAGTAATATTTTGTAGAACTGCTGTTTTTTTTTGCATCTCATCAGCAGCAATTATATAGTTAGCTTCAATCTCTCGCCATTGATCCCTTAGTCCTGGTTCTAGCGCTAAGCCTTTTACGTTTTCTATTCCGTTTACACTTACTGAAATGAATTCTTGTCTCATGGCATCAGCTTTAGAAAGTGCACCCATAGAATCTCTTTGTTTTTTTGAATAAATCATAGATGCAATTGCCCCAAGTAAACTAAAAGTTAAGACAACTATAAAAAGTATTGGGCTATAAAAAAATAAAATTGGAACAAATACCAACAAGCTTATTGAATCTAAGCCTGTCGAAAAAATTTTTTGAGTTAATTGATTTTTAATCATAGAAATTTGGCCGGTAAATCTTCTAAAGGAAAGTGATTCTCTATGAAATCTTTGCATTGGTAATGAAATCAACTTTTCAAATACACGAACAGATAGTTTAGCCTCAATTTTCTGTGATAAAAAATCTAACAAATAGGATTTCAGATAACCAAGAATTCCGTTAAATACATATGCTACAATAACGCCAGAGGTAATAACATAAAGTGTGGAATAGGCTTCATAATTGACAACTTTATCTAATACCAACATCATAAAAACTGCTGGAACGACAGCAAAAATATTTAAAATTAATGCTACTATAATTACCTGAACAACAACGGATTTATTTCTAAAAGATTCTCCGATAAGCCAACCTATTTTTAATTCACTTGTTTCCTCAAATAATTTTAACTTTGGCTTTAAAAGTATAATTGTTCCATCCCAACCTTTTTCCAATTCTTTAATTGAAATTTGTTGAGGTTTTGGATTGCTTACACCTGCATCTAAACACAAAACAGATTTTTCCTCATCACTTAAAACAATCCTGAGTGCAATTACGTATCTTCCATTTTTTAGTCTTAAAATCTGTTGCTTTTTGTTTACTAGCTTTATTAATTCTGAATCATTAACTTTAGTTGTTTTAGCTTTTATATCAAAAGTCTTGGCTAAATCGCACATTTCTGAGGTTGATAATTCTCTATCGTCAATCTTGAATCGATCCGGAATATCATTGGGACCAATATGAACTCCTAATTGTCTAGCTACCAATATTAAAGATTTTTGTGACCCCCTCATAACTTCCATAAAAGTATTTAATCATATACAAATTATAAAAGAAATAAAAAAAAACCCCTTAATGATAAACACTAAGGGGTTCCATAAAAATGGTTTAGAAGAAAGATATCTATACCATTCCGTCATCTACTGGGTCATCAGTAGGTGGTGGAGGCATCATACCATCTCCATCCATGTCGCCAGCCATTGGGTCTGGTGTTCCTGGTCCAGGGTCTTGTGGACCGTGTGCAGCTGCATCATCCATATGTGTATGCATTTCTCCCATATCATCCGTTGGTGGTGGCATATCACCAGGTCCGCCTAGTCCACCATCCATTGGTCCCGGTTCACCCATTGGATCCATTGGAGGCATGTCAGTGCCCATTGCTGGATCACCACTGGCTGGCCCTGCATCACCAAATAGCGGGTCAGGTGCACCTTCCGCTGGTCCCATTGCTGGGTCACCACCCATATCGGCTGGTCCCGTTGCTGCAGCATCATCTGCTGGATAGTCCATAGGAGCAGGTCCGTCATCATAACCCCCTTCACCTGGTCCTTCTGGTGGTTGAGGGGCCATTCCAGTATCTGGATCAACAGCCATATCGGCTGGTCCCATTGCTGGGTCACCACCCATATCGGCAGGTCCCATCGCAGGGTCGCCAGCCATATCTCCTGGTCCTCCTGGACCACCATCCATCGGTCCCGGTTCACCCATTGGATCTCCTGGAGGCATATCACCTTCCATACCTGGAGGAGGCATATCACCTTCCATTCCTGGTGGTGGTCCATCACCAAAAGCTGCATCAACACTTTCGCCTGCTGCGTCAAATGCTTCCATTGGACTCATACCACTACTTATAGCTGAGTCAAAACCATCTTGAGCTGCACTAGACATAGTGTCAACCATATCGGCTGGAGCACCCATTTCTGTCATAACAGCGCCAGCTGCTTCTATTGCAGCTGAAGCAGCCGCAGAGGGATCAGCTCCACTCTCTAAGGCTGCTGTATAAGCTTCCTCTGCTGCAGTGCCTGCAGCATCTTCCATAGCATCCATTGCTGGATCCATATATTCTGCCATTTTATTATCCTTTATTAAATTTTAATTTGTGCAATTACTTTCAAAGTCGATACAATCTAAGGTAATCTTAATACTAAATTCACAAAAAAACAAATAAAAAATTAAATACCTAGATAAGAAAAATTCAATAAGCCACAAAGTTTTAACAATTCAAAGGATGAAATAATCAATTGAAATTGTGCATTAACTAAATTTGATTCAGATTGTGTTACTTCTTTTTCAGCGTCCAATATTTCTAGTGTCGTTCTTGTACCAACATTGGCTTCTTTGCTAACACCTTCAACGGCCATTAAATTTGACTCCACAGATATTTCTAAAGACTTAATGCTTGACTTTGTACTTTCAATTTTTTTCCATGCTGATTGAATTTGAAACCTTAAATCTAGTTTTTTAGCTTCCATAGACTTCATTGAGGCAATAGCTGAATTTTTTGATTTTTCTAAATTAAGAACATTGTGACCTTTATTAAATATTGGTACTGTGACTTCCGCTGTAACGGAATATGTATCCTTTCTCTCAACTGATCTTGAAGAATCAAGTGCTTTACCAATTGAACCAGATACAGAAAATTCTGGAGTAAAATTTAAATTACTTTTTCTAATGTCAAATTTTGCATTTTCAAATTGAATTAATGTTTGAACGTAATCAGGGTTATTTTTTAATCCTACATCAATTGATTGTTCAAGAGTTGAAGGAATTTTAGGCAAAACACCAAATTTCGACCAATCTTTTGGATTGGAAGTTGTAACCTGGGTATTGTCGGATTCAAACCAATTAATATCTGGTTTTCTTCCGACAACTGTTTCAAAATCTGAAATAGAAATATCTAAATTATTCTCTGCTTCAATTCTTTTTGATGTCGCTTGTGCTAATCTTGCTTTGGCCTGAAAAACATCAGTTTTGGTAATATCCCTAAATTCAAATCTTTTTTCAGTTGCTTCAAACTTTTTTATTAGATTTTCCTCATTTTTCTTCGAAACATCCAACAAAAAATAATCTTTTAAAACAGTATAGTAAGCTTTACTAGCCCTAAATAAAACATTTTGTATTACTGACTTATCCTTTAAATCTGAAATTTTTAGTGAGTTTCTTGCTTGTTTTAGGTTTATTACTTTTGTAAAACTAAGTGGTTGGGTAATGTCTACATCAAATGATGTTGGGTTAACACCCGTAAAATTATGTTTTGAAGTATCTGGAAAACTTTTGCTTAAACTTCTTCCCTGAGATGCTGAAAACTCAAGTGAGGGAAGAAAGTCTGTTTTAGAAATTTGTAAATCTTTTCTGGCATTCTGGAAATCAAATTTACTTTTTTCAATATCTGGAAAGAAGTTGTATGCATCTCGAAGAACATCGTTAAGATCTTCAGCTTTTAATATACCGAATTCAAAGATTATTAGGAAGAATAGTATTAATTTAAATTGCATTATAACTAATCAAGAGAAGTATTAAATCTTTTTAATTTCAGTATTATACTATCATTTTTACCTAAAAATTTGAAAGCTCATTAATTAATTTTTTTCTTTTCTTTGTATATGCATTATAATATAAGCAATGTGACGGGGAGTAGCGCAGCCTGGTAGCGCATCTGTTTTGGGAACAGAGGGTCGCAGGTTCAAATCCTGTCTCCCCGACCACTCAGGCCAGTTAATGTGGAGCAAGAAAAATTTAAAGGAGATATATATGAAATATTTTATAATTTTGCTTTTTCTAACTGTTTATACCTCATCAGTAAGTTCTAATGATTACTTTAAAGCTTTAGAGTTATTCAATATGAGAAAAATTGAAGAATCAGTGGACTTTTTTAAAAAAGTTGCAAATGATGAACAGAATGAAAAAAGAAGCGATGCAATGTTTAATCTTGCTGTAATCTATGATAACGGTTTTGGAATAGCTCAAGATAAAACTAGGGCGCTTTATTATTACGAATTAGCAGCCGACTTATCAAATATTTATGCTCAATATAACTTAGGTTGGAAATATTATAATGGTGAGAATGTTTATAAAGATGTAAATAAAGCTTTTAACTTATACACGTCGGCATCGAGATATGGGCATCCACAAGCTACATTTAACCTTGCAAATATGCATTACTCAGGCGTCGGAACTGTTAAAAATATCAAAAAGGCATACAAACTCTTTCTAATAGCCAAAATAAATGGAATTGATGAAAGTGAATATTACTTAAAAAAAATTCAAGAACAAATTAGTCCGGAGGAGTTGATGGTACTAAACTCAGAATATGGTTCTTTAATTGAAGAAAAAATTGAAGTTCCGATTGATTCACTCGACAAGTAATATTATTTTTTAAAATTTTGAAAGGATAAACTCAATTAAGACTGAAAAAATATAAAATGAAATTAGTAGTAAAATTAATAGGAATGAAATTGAAATCTTAATTTTAAATTTTTTTAAAAATAATAAGTAGCATAAAAGTGTGTCTATCATTGCAAGTACAAAAGCTGTCAAAATTATATTCATATTATCAATAACGGGAATAATTAAAATAAATTTTACTTTATAACAGTTTATTATATTATTATGTTTCTTCCTCCCCAAATTCAAAAAAAGGCACGTCTAGTGCCTTTTTTTCACACATTTGTAAGTATCAATGTAATTTTCATTAAATGATGTCCATTGATCACTCATAATATTAAAAGAACTTGATGTATTATAAACATTATTGTGCATAATTATTTCACGATTATTAAACAAGACAATTTTATCAAAAAAATTTCCTGAAATATTTTCTACTGTTTTCTTATCAGGATCAATAATTTTAGAAAATCTGTGGTCCAGACTTTTATTATTTAAACTATTATTAACCTCGCAGATCAATTTAAACTCATTTGAATATGAATGAAATGGCAATAAGATAGATAGTAAAATTAAGATATTCTTCATATTAATGGCGACCCCGGTACGATTCGAACGTACGACCTACTGCTTAGAAGGCAGTTGCTCTATCCAGCTGAGCTACGGGGCCTAATTGTTATATAATTTGTTTATACAAAAACATGAAAATAATGAAAGAAATCTTTTATAAATTTTTTTTGGGAGGGATAAAAATATTTTTTTTTTTGTCAAAACGTCCTTGTATCCATCTATGTGTCTTGTTCGACCAATAACTTAAACCACCATCATCTACAGATAATATTTCATTGTATCTCGACCTTGCAGTCTGTTTTGGTTTATGTTTTTCCTTACTTGCATTATACATAAGTTGAATTGTTTCATCATTTAAATTTGGTCTTTGTGTATTAATTGACTTTATAAAACCTCTTAACGAAACTAAGGCAACTCTTGCTCTTGGTTTTGATACTTTTTGAATCGATTTTATCATTTTACCTGCCCAAAATAAGTAAATATCAAAATAATCTGTAGATGTTTTGTAACTAAATGAAAAATTTTTTGGTTTCTTTTTTAAAAATTTTATTTTTTTCTTTGCATTTATTACATCGAGTTGATCGAAATATTCTACAGAGAAGTCTAATTCATCCATTGCAATTTTTTTATCTTTAGCAATGCTATTAAATATCACATCTAGATCTTCTCCATTTATACCTGCAAAGGGATCAAGTATTTCAACATCAATTTGGTTTTTCATTGTAATTTTTTTTTCTGATAACCCGTAGTTTTTTGCTGTTTGATTATAGCAAAGTAAAATATCTGGGTTTGAAAGATCAGGTTTTACAGATGAAATTTGGCTGTAAAATGCTTTAATGCCATTCAACGCTACTCTTACTTGTTTAATCGGAACATTGGCGAGAGTTTTTATAATTTTTTTAGACCAAAGCAGGTGAATATCCACGTACTCTTTTGACTTTTTTGAATAACTCCAATGTGGTGCCTTATCTAGTTCCTTATCTTTTTTTCTTCCTTCTCTTAAAGATTGTAAAAAACTTTTTTTGACATTTTTTTTTTCGTCCCAAATATCTAAAGATTTTTGAATTTCTTTTAATGCTTCATCTTTATCGATCCTGAAAGGCGAGGGAGCAGTTGATTCAGATTCACCATGCACTCCTCCAAAAGGATCTTTGTTTTTAAGTACCATCTTCAATTAACATTGCCATAAAACCTAGATAATTTCAATTTAACAAAAAACAATTAATTTGATAAAATTAACATTCAATTCTTAATTTTTTTTTTACTCATTTTAAAAAATGGATATATTGTAATTAAAGAAATTATAAAAAAAATAAACCCCACAACTAAAAGCCAATAAATCGTCATCAAGTTTTGACATTTTTCGTTAGCTAGACTTGTAGTGTTTTCAAACCCACATATACTTTCATAATTTAAAATTTCTCTTCCGATTACAGGGTCTGAAAAAAAAATAAACTTAATTGTCAATGACAAAATTAATAGAAATATAGATACACTCAGAAAACCTATTGCACCTAAAAAGATTTTTAAAAATATATACAAATCCTTTACCTATCTATTATATTAATTAACCAAAACATGACTGCGTATAAAAAATTAACTGAGCTTTTTAAACAAGTAAGTACTTTCGATGAAATTTCTAGTATTCTTGAGTGGGATATGGCCACTATGATGCCCTCAAAGTCAAGAGCTTCAAGAATAAATCAAATAAAAGTTTTGACACAAAAAAAGAGAGAAGTTTTACAACAAATTGAAAGAAAAGATTTATTTAAAAAAATTGATCCTTTTAAACTAAAAAGTTATGAACAAAAAAATTTGATGTTAATGAAAAAAAAATTTGAGCTTTTCTTGTTTATTCCAAATAATTTGATGTTAAAAAATCAAAGACTATCGCTTGAATGCGAAGGAAGATGGAGAGAAGCAAAAAAAAAAAATAATTATAATTTGGTTAAAAAAGAGTTGCTGAGACTTTTTAAATCTATAAAGGAAAAGTCTAAAATCCTGTCAGAAAAATGGGAAGTTTCAGAATATGATGCACTTCTTTCATTGTATGATCAATCGTTTAAAAGCAATGAAATTACAAAATTTGCTTCTGATGTTGAAAGTTTTATTAAAAATAAATACCAAGCCTTTTCGACTGCACATGATAAAAAAAATTATGTTGAGTTTGATTCTTTTCTTGATGAAGAAGAGCAATTTGAATTATCAAAGTTTGTCATGAATAAGTTTGGGTTTCCATTTAGTAAAGGAAGAGTAGATACCAGTTTACACCCTTTTTGCGGTGGATATTCCGATGACATTAGAATTACAACAAAATTTACTAAAACTGATTTTTTCTCTAGTTTTGATGCACTAATGCATGAAACAGGTCATGCGCTATATGAGTTTGGGTTACCAAAAGTGTTTAAAAATCAATTAGTAGGAAAAGCAGCGGGTATGTCTCTTCATGAAAGTCAATCCTTATTTTTAGAAATGCAAATTGTAAAAACTAAAGAGTTTAATATTTTTCTAGAAAAAATTTTAAAAAAAAAATTCAAGAAATCCTCCTCACCATGGAAAAGTCAGAATTTGTATAATAAAAGAAACAGTTTTAAAAAAAACTTTATAAGAATTGAGGCTGATGAAGTTCATTATCCTTTGCATATTATTCATAGATTCAATGTTGAAAAAAAACTAATTAGTGAGGAAAAATTAATAAATTTTCTTCCAGACCTATGGAATTCTGAATTTAAAAAAATTTTTAACTTAGAAGTCAAATCAGATAATGAAGGATGTTTACAAGATATACATTGGTTTTCAGGTGATTTTGGTTATTTCCCCACTTATTTACTTGGTGCAATGATTGCTGCTCAACTAAAAAAAGCTTTAGACGAAGATATCCCAGATATTGATCAACAAATAAAATCCGGCAATTTAAAAGTTATAACTAGTTGGCTTAAAAAAAATATACATGCTCATGGCAATAAATTTTCTGCTAATGAAATTCTTATGCAGGTTACTGGACAAAAACTTAATTCTTTATTCTATAAGAATCATCTGAGGGATAGATACCTAAATTAAAACTTAGAAAAATCTTTTTAACAAAAATAACTTCAATAACTTATAGATTAACTTCAATAAATAAAAATGATAATTTTTTTTTCTTAAATAAAGTTAGTATTGAAGAATTTTGAATGCATGTGAATTTGATGAAACTAAAGAAACAATATTTTAATATGTGGAACACAAAAAGACAGAATTTTGGATTTTTATTTTTTTGTTAAGTATTCTAGTTCGTTTACACTTCTCTGAAACTTATCTTTCATATTTTTATGGTTTTTTAAATATTTTTTGAAGTTTTTACATAAATTTTTATAGTACCAGAGTTTGTGATCTTTTGAGTGATCAAAGTTTTTCCAAAGTTTCTTTCCAATTTTATTAAAGTCGTTAATAACACAATTTAAACTATGCGATTTGTCACAGATTGAAACAAGAAGTGACGATTGTGATTTCTTGTTCATTGTTTCTAAAAATTTTTTTTTACTAGAAATCCAGTCTAAATTTTCTTTTTTTGAATTTACAACGTTTGAACATTGTTTGACAATATTTAATACTTTTATACCAAAACGATTTTTGATAAGGTTCGTTGTTTTTTTGTTGGTGTCGAACTCAAGTAAATCATGAAATAAACCTGCAATAGCCTCGTCTGTATTGCCATTGTTTTCAATTATTAGGCTGCTTACTGAGGACAGGTATGTAAAGTAAGGAATTTTTACTCCTTTTCTATATTTTGACTGATAAAAGTTATAAGAGAAATCAATAGCTTTTTTATATTTTATTACATCTAATTCTTTTTTTAAACCCATGGGAGTAAATCTATAACAATATTTTTACAAAAAAAAAGAACTAATTAAAATTATTTAACTCTTTCACATGAGCAATAGTTGCTTTAGCGTTACCCTGTAAATTATATCCACCCTCTAAAATTGATAATATTCTGTCGTTACAATGAATATGTGCTAGATTTTTTATAATTTTTGTTAACTCAATAAACCCTTCATCAGTCACTTTGTAACAGCCTAGCAGATCATCAACTCTACTGTCGAACCCAGATGAAATTAAAATAAAATCAGGTTTAAATTTATTAACTTTAGGTATTAAAATTTTTTTAAATACTTCGATAATTTGTTTATTTGATGTGTTGCAAGGCAAGTGAACATTAATGTTTAATCCCTTTCCAGCACCTTTCCCAACTTTATTAGGCGAACCAGTTCCAGGATAAGCAAATTGGTCATGAGTTGAAAAAAATAAAACACTTGGGTCATCATAAAAAAAATACTCAGTCGAATTGCCGTGATGATAATCCCAATCAACTATTAATATTTTTGATAAATTATATTTATTTTGTATGTATTTTGCAGCAATAGCCACATTGTTATAAAAACAAAATCCCTCGTGTTTTCCTGTATTTAACGCATGATGACCGGGAGGACGAGTTGCACAAAAAATATTTCTATTTTTTTTCATCATGATTCTGTCTACTCCTTCTAAACAAATACAAACTGCATGTCTGGAAACATTCTCTGCTAAAGGGAAATTTGCTTTCAAAGAGTTTATATGTTCTCTTGAGTGAATCAATTCTATCCAATTCTCAACATTATTATAACCTTCATAATTTTCATAAATATTTTCTAATTTAGAATCTTTTATTAATTTTTTAATAAACTCAATTCTATCAGGTCTCTCTGGATGATTTTCATTTATAACAAATTTTTTAAATACGTTGCTTGAGAGTATTTTTGTATTCCTTTGTTTTTCTATGGCTCTAGAGATTCGATAGTTGAATAAAAAAAAAGAACCAAACAAGAAAAATTTTAGGAAATCTCTTCTTTCTCTCATTTAAATTATCTTGTTACTGTAAAGACAGAATCGTAAATATTGGAATAAGCCTGATCAATTAATTGTTTAAAGGCCTGTTCAGTAGCTTTTCTTGATCCCTCCGACAACTTACAGTTAAGGTAGATATTCTTTTTCCAAGTTTGATTAGAGTTAAGGTTAGTTTTTACTTCTTTTTTATTTCCTTTAACTCTAAAATTTGAATCTAAAATTATTTTAAAAAGACCATTATTACCTTCTGTTTTAAAATCTAGGTAGGCGGTGTTTCTTTCCAGTATTAGTAAAGTATTATATGTGTTTGTTTTTAATAATGATTCACTAAATTCACCTTTTATAACCTTAAAATTTTCAAACATTTTTTTTGATAAATCAATATAAGTATCTAGAAATAAATCTTCTAAATTTAAGTCTAAAGCCCATGACTCACAATCGTCAGATGAAATATTTTTTTTTAAATTAAAGATATCATCCTTAATCAAAAGAGCGTGATTTCCCTCGATTTTAGCTATATTTTTTGGAAAAGTAAGAATTATAGGAGAGTTTTCAAAGTTTTTTGAGCAAGAAATATTGAAAAATAAAATTGAAATAAAGAAAATCTTATAAAATTTTTTTATTTTGAAATGCATTATTTTATTTTAATTCATTTTTTGTTAAGAAAAAACAATAAAAAATGGTGGGAAATAATCCCACCATAAAAAGCAATAAAATTTAAATATCTTTTTTTAGGGATTTATATCCCCATCTATTTTCAGCTAAATCCCAAACCCTTTTTGTTTGTCTAGGTATTTTTACAAATAAATTATTAAATTTGATGATATTTTTTGTTAATAACATACCTACTCCTTGTTAGTTGTAAAAGTTAATAAGTATGTACTTTTGACGCATGTACTATGCGCCACTTTTAAACCATGTGGATGGTAAAATAACATTAACGATTATTCGTTGAATAATCAATAGTTTTTTTGTTTAATAAAATTAACTAAATTTACATTTTAAGAATAAAGATTATGAAAGAAAGTATTCATCAAGAGTTTGAAAGATTTATGAGAGATGAAATGGATGACTCAGAAAGAGAAAAATATATTAAAAGTAAAAATTATGAAAAAATGATTAATCTGCTTACTGATACCCTAAAGCAATTTAAAAAAGACTAAAGTTATTATGATAAAATTTTTAATTACAATTTTGATATTTTTTGTTCTTGTAATAGTCTTAAAAAACTCAAGTTTTTTTTCGAAAAAAAGCTTTTATAAAGAAAACGATTTTAAAATTAGAGAAGATAAAAAATATAAAATTGAATGTGAATTATTTGATGAAATAATTGATAGAACTAACAGAGACAGAGAAAGGCAGTGTTATTTCAAATGTGGTGGTGATGATATTGTAAGAGTTGATACTAGCATTGAATATATTTGCCAACCATTTATTGTTGAAGAAAGATGATTAAACCCCTAATTTTTTTTTTACTATTTTTTACCTCAATTTCTGCTGGAGAGATTGATGGTAAAGGAGTGATTTGTTTAATTTATGGAAATACTGTAGGTTTTTTTTTTGAGGATAATAGGGCATATGAGCATAAGCCGAAAGGTGGAAAGAAAAAGTTGGAACTTCAAAAAAAAGAGATCGGTAAATATTACACCGATGAAAACTTTATATATTTTGACGACGTTAAAATTAATCGAAAAACACTTTCCTTTCAAAAGTACTCGTCTTTTCGAGGAGAATGCAAAGCATATGAAAATATTGACGAGTTTAAAAAAAATTTTGACTTAGAGTCACTTACCAAAGAAAATAAGATTTAATAATTAATAAGTTCACAATTACTCTTGATTTGAAATACCAATTTAAGTAATGTCTTTGTTTATGTATAATTTGTAATTTAAAAATTCTTTACTCTTTCATTATGTATTTAAAACCTACAATCTTAAGTTTTTTCGTAATCATTATTTTCTTTAACACATCTTTTTCTGCAAGTTTTAGTGAAAGAAAAGAGTTCAATAAAATTCTAAATGGTTTTTACAAAAATAATATTTTCAAATGCCAATATATTAACAAATCATGGAGCGTTGGCTTTGAAGATCATCCTTATGGAATGGTTCTTAACACCACTGCTTTTAAGGATGTATTAGTATTTGAACACAAATCTATGATTGGTACACTGTGGCCAAATATTGGAGAAATATCCACTGACAAGGGTGTAAGAAAATACCAACTTTGGAAAAAAGTGACTAAAGACGAATTTATTCTTCTAGAATCTGATTATAAATCAGATTCAAATAGTTATGATATTAATACTCAAAAAACCAATACTGAGTATAAAACTTATTTTGATAGAGATTCATTGAAAATTGCTGTTAAATCATGGATTACAGATTTCTATAGTTGTGAGGAATTAAATTCATCGAATTTTGCAAGAAAAAAGTTAATAGATATTTTTGTTAATCAAGATTCATATGTAAAAAAAGATTTTTCATACCGTGAGAAAAACCCAAACTCATTTCAAAATAAAATAGAGCTTTTATCCAAATAATTGTGGTAGAATTGTGGTAAACCTATTAAATTCTTAAGTTTTTTTAAATAATCTATTCTTTGTTTAGAAGTTATGTTTTAATTGATATATGCAAGATGTTTCGTTCGAAAAATTTAGTGAAGGATTAAAAAGCATTCTTCAAAATAATCTTGATAATGGTCTAAGTGAAGTTGATGCATTAGAAGGTGTAGTTGATAATCTTACTGAAAAACTCTCAGTAATGGATATTTCTAAAGAATTTGTCAATGAATGTAGTCAAGTTATTGTTCAAGATTACAAATTGGGCTTAGCCAATGGGCAAACACCTGAAGAGGCTTTTAACGCAGCAATGGAAAGTCTGAATCTAAGTCTTGAAAAAGAAATATTAGATAAAAAGAATGAAGGTTTGGAAAGTAATATCAACTTAGATTTTGCTTACAGTGGTGACTCACCAAGATTAGATTTGATGAATGAGGCAATGGCAAAGGGTTTATCTGTTGAAGATGCTATAAAATATGTTAACAATAAACTAAATGAAAGTTCCAACGAATTTGGGCCACCCACGTTAGCAGAATTCAATAAAATAAACGAAAATTCAACTCAAACAGCGTATGGAAAAGATAATCAGGAAATTAATAAAATAGAAGCAACAATGGACGCTGAGGCTAATAAAAAAATTCCTGAAAATACACTTTCAGACAAAAATATTATTGATGATAGTAAAATTCTTAATGAGACTAACTCAAACAATGATGATGAAGTTGGTTGATTATAAAAAATTACAAAGAATTACTTTTAATGACATTTCCTACTTACTTTAGGTGCTGTAGAATTTTAAAGTGTATTTTTTAAGCTCTATTTTGTTAAACTCAATCTTTTTATTAATTTTTAGTTGAAAACAATTTTTTAACTATTAACTAAACAGTTATGAAAATTTTAATAGCCTCTACGTTACTTTTTTTCGGAAGTACCTCATTTGCAGTTAGTTTTGTCGATTCGTTAGCTAAAGAATATGGTAAAAAAAATGGTTGCTACAGCATTTCTCTTGACAAAAACAAAAATAAACAAAGCTACCCAAAGATGTCTTCTGAAAAATCAAAAAAAATTAGTACAAATCGTTAATTTTTTTGTTTGATCATAGTATGATCATTTAATGGATCCTTTATCCCAAGGCTTATTTGGTAGTACTTTAGCCGCTTCCTTTTGCAACAAAAAAAATGTAAAAAAGGCTATTGTCTGCGGTTTTGTTGGTGGCATTTCTCCTGATCTTGATATCCTCATAAAATCATCAACAGATCCATTGTTAGCAGTGGACTTTCATAGACACTTTACACACTCATTGATTTTTTCACCAATTGGAGGATTTTTTGTATCATTATTTTTATTTTTATTCTTAAAAAAAAAAATATCTTATAATCAAATATATTTGTATTCATTCTTGGGTTACCTATCTCATGGCTTCTTAGATGCATGTACAAGCTATGGCACAGTTTTATTTTGGCCATTTTCTGATATTAGAGTCGGATTAAACATCATATCTATTATTGATCCTGTTTTCACAGGGTTTCTTTTTATATTTGTTTTAACAACACTCTTACGTAATTCATCTAATCTAACAATTAGAATTGGTTTAATTGTAAGTATATCTCATTTAATTTTTAATTTTATAAAACATCAGCAAGTAAAGAATTATGTAAAAAAAATTGCATCAGATAGAAATCATAAAATAGAGAGACTTTACCTTAAACCAACAATTGGAAATAATTTTCTTTGGCGCAGTATTTATCAAAATAATAATACATATTTTATTAATGCTATTTATTATCCACTTTTTGGTACTCCTCAATACAAGGTAGGATCAAAAGTTGAAGTTATTGATAAAAAAACAGTTTTTCCTCAAATTTCAGCAAACTCCACACAAAGAAAAGATATTATGCGGTTTGCTTATTTTTCTCAAAATTACATTTATTTACATCCTTACATTAATAATTTTATAGCTGATTTAAGATACTCCTCACTTCCATATACTGATAACTCATTGTGGGGCATTGAAATTAATTTTGATGAACCAGATAAGCATGTTTTGTTCAAAAATATAAGGAATTTTAATAGTAAAGTTTACAGTGAATTTTGGAATATGTTGAAAGGAGACTTAAATTAGAAGATTTACAAACTATCTTTTCAATTATAGACAGGTTTCTAATTTTATGATTACAATTAAATGATGAAATTTTTTTTAATTTTTCTTTTCTCAATTACTATGAACAGTAATATCGGATCATTTGAAAGAAAAAAAGATCTTATAAAAAATGAAAAAACTTTTTCTGGACCCATGGGGATGGGATTATCTAAATCTTACGAGTTAAAAAAAAAAAAAATTTGCATATACAATACAATTAATGGTCAAGAAAAGATTATTTTAGATGATAAAGAAAATTTTTGTCCAAAAAATTTAAAAAATCAGATTAAAGAAAACTAATGTACAATGAATTTTATTCTCTGTTAGCTTTTTTCCCTATAATTCTTGCAGGTATTCTTTTAATTGGTTTGCGATTACCTGCAAAATATGCGATGCCGATAACATTCATGCTTACATTTTTGATAGCTTATTTTGTGTGGGGAATGAGCTTTAATAGAATTTTAGCCTCTAGTTTTCAAGGCCTAATAATCACCAGCAGTATCTTATGGATTATATTTGGGGCTATTTTATTATTAAATACACTTAAGCATTCGGGTGCAATCAATACGATAAATCATGGTTTTTCTTCAATAAGTAAAGATAGAAGAATTCAAGTAATTCTAATCGCATGGTTATTTGGATGCTTTATTGAAGGTGCTTCAGGTTTTGGCACACCGGCAGCTGTAGCCGCACCTTTAATGGTAGCAGTTGGGTTTCCACCTTTATCTGCTGTTGTTTTTGGCATGATGATCCAATCGACACCAGTATCTTTCGGTGCTGTAGGCACGCCAATGCTTGTGGGTGTGCAAGGTGGGTTAAATAAAGAATTAATAACAAATCAATTAAATAAAATTGATTTAGAATGGGAATATTTTTTTAGAGTCATTGTTTCTGATGTTGCTATTATTCACGCTATATGCGGAACATTTATGCCTGTATTATTGATTATGATTATGACCCATTTTTTTGGGGCTAAAAAAAAATGGATAAACGATATTGTTTCGATTTTTCCATTTGCAATTTTCGCAGCCTTATGTTTCACGGTTCCTTATTTAATTACGGCTATTTTTCTAGGACCTGAATTTCCTTCAATTTTTGGGGGGTTGTTTGGTATGGCTGTCGTAACATTAGCGGTTAAATATAATTTTTTAGTGCCAAAAGACATTTGGGAATTTGAGGAGAGTTCAAAGTGGCCTAAGCATTGGTTTGGAAATGTAAATATGGAGTTAAAAAATAATAACACTAAAAAAAAGATTGGAAACTTTGTTTCTTGGTTCCCATACATTCTATTAGCTTTTTTTTTAATTCTGTCTAGGACTAACGATAATTTAAATAAATTTTTAAAATCAGTGAATATTAACTTTTTAAACATTTTAGAAGAAGAAAAAATAAACGCAGTCTTTCATTTTTTGTATTCCCCCGGTTCTGTTTTACTTTTTGTAAGTTTAATTACATTTTTTATTCACAAAATGAATTTTCGTCAAATTAATCATGCATTTCGAGACTCTACAAAAACTATTTTTGGAGCTGGCTTTGTTCTTTTATTCACTGTGCCGTTGGTCAGAATTATGATTAACTCCGGTATAAATTATAATGACTTTGTAAGTATGCCGGTTGCAATGGCAAAAGGTGTTTCTAATACAATGGGTGATGTTTATCCGTTTTTTGCTCCGACAATTGGAGCAATTGGAGCATTTTTAGCTGGTTCGAATACGGTCAGTAATTTAATGTTAAGTCAATTTCAATTTGAAACAGCAATTATTTTAGAATTATCAGGAGCTTTAATGGTTGCAGCTCAAAGCGTTGGTGCAGCCGCAGGAAATATGATTGCAATTCATAATGTTGTCGCCGCATCAGCTACTGTTGGATTGCTTGGAAGAGAAGGTATGACTTTAAGAATAACTATATTACCTACAATTTATTACCTGTTATTCTCTGGTTTAATAGTTTTATGCTTAATATATATTTTTGAATTTAAAGGCCCTCTTTAATAATTAATACCTTAGTTTTTTACCAAGATGGCGTTTCTTAGACGAAAAAACATATTATAATCATCATCTTTTGGTACAAGTTCCAATCTACCTTTTATATTAACAGCATCATAAGAAAAAATTATTGGATCTTTTGAGTGAACTTCGATAAGTAAATTAGAGGATGTATGTGGGTGGTATGGACAACTTAGAGGAAAAGGACCCAATAAAAATAAACTTTGTTTTTCATCTTGTTCAAGAGGAAACATATATCCTTGGACCAATATTTCTTTATTATTTAATTTTTTTATTGCCTCGGTAAATTTAGGTCTAACTCCGATCCATTCATAACCATCTTTATCAGTGATAGGGTATTCATCCATACCTGTCTCACCAAAAATTTGCCAAGGTGTACCCCCTGGAGGAAGATCAATAAAGTCATCTACAAAAGATATTAAGTCGTCTTGCTCGAAAGAGGGATCATCGATATAAATTTCACTATCTTGACCATAAAGATTACAGCTGAAAAAAATATAAAATATGATGGGTGCAGTTGATATAAATCTAAAAATTTTACCTTCCTATTTTTATTAGTGTAAATTTTATATGTTTTGCGAGAGTTGATTTGCAACACTTATTTTTGAGCCGTTGTAAGCTGGAATAAGGGATGCAATGAAACCAGAAAACAAAACAATAATAATAATAAAATAAAAATCAAAATTTAATACAAATTTAGCTTTAATCACGTTCAAAGGTGTAATTAGATTACTAAAAATTTCAAAAACAAAGAAACTCATTATAACCCCCAAAAGTATTCCAAAAGATATAATTAAAGTACCTTCAAGAACAATAATTTTAAATATTCTTTGCTTAGTATAACCCAATGCTCTCAATATTGCTAAATCGCCCATACGATTTTCAAGATTTCCAGCAAGACCAGAAAAAATACTTAAAATAGCTATTGATATCAGTAAAGTAGATAAAATACTGAAAGTTTTAGAACCAAAACCCAGCATCGCTGTTAGACGAGTAATTTCTAATGCAGGATTGGCCGCTTGCATATTAGTTTCGCGATTTATTGAACGAGGTAGATTTATGTTAGCAATAGGTGAGTTTGTTTTAATTAATAAAGCCGTGATTTCTGACTCATTCAGATTATCTTTAAATGATTCTTTATTTTTTTGAAGAGAATTAATATTTATAATTTCTTTATCGGAAATATTTTCATGTTTTTCTGAATGCTTATGATTATGGTGTTCATCCTTATGATCTTTGTGATGATCATCAACATGTTCTTCATGATGATCTTTTGTTTTTTCTTTATGGTTATGTTTTCCATCTCTATGAGACTCGTGATGACTGTCGCTACTTTGATCGCTTTTATGATCGTGATTATGTTCTGTGTCGTGATCAATATCTTCTAACCCATGAATTTCTAATACTGAATTTACTGATGTTAACAATAACCTATCTACAACGGTGCCAGAACGTTTTAAGGAACCAACAATTTTGTAAGTATGTTCATCATGAACTCCTCCTCCATCTATTAGCCCATGAGATCCACTGATTTTTTGATTAATTTTTACATCAATATCCGCACCAGCGACTATTTCAAATTCGTCATTCCACAATCTTCCCTGATCTATCTTAACGTCAAAATGTTTTAAGTAATCATATGAAGTTCCAACAATTCTATAGCCTTTCCAATTATCACCCAAAGCAAGTGGAATTGCTTTTTCTATCAACGGGTTTTTAGAAATTTCAAGAGCAGATTTATAAGGAATATTTCCATTTGGAATATCTATATGATAAATAGATGATAAAACAAGTTGTAAGGGACTTCCTTTTGCTCCTACAACAATATCAATTCCTTTACCGTCTAAATCTAGACGATTTTTGATATGATTACTGAACTGACTAAGTAATAGAGCTATCATAATGCCAAAAGATGTTAATAAAACCGATAAAGAACTGTTTAAACTTCTGGACTTTATTGAGTAAAAAATATAGGCAAGATCATTCATAATTTAATTTCTAATATATTTTTAAAAAACTTTTTAACTCTTTCATCATGGGTGGAAATTACAATTGAGGATTTATTTTTATTAGCTTGAGCAGATATAAGTTTTAAAACCCTTGTAGTGTTTTCATCGTCTAATGATGAAGTTGGTTCATCAGCAAAAATTATTTTTGGATTATTTACCACACCTCTTGCAATTGCTACACGTTGTGATTCCCCAAAACTTAAATCTTTAGCCAATTGTTTTTTTTTGGCTGTTAATCCAATATCTTCAATCAATTTTTCAATATTAGGTAATTTAATTTTATTGAAACCAAGTAATATATTTTGTTCAACAGTAAGATGCTTTATTAGGTGAAGCCTTTGAAAGATCAATCCAAAATTTTTGGCTCTCATCTCGTCAATATCTTTATCTGTTAACTTTGAATAGTCATTACTCTCAAAACTTACATGACCTGACGTTGGCCTATATAAACCGGACATCAAATTAATTAAAGTGGATTTACCGGAGCCGGATGGACCTGAAATAATTAAATGCGAACCGTTGTCAAAAGAAAAGTTTAGTTCACTCAAAATGGTGTTATTTGCTATTACAAAATCTAAATTTTTTACTAAAAAAAACATTTAACTAAACTTATTAATAGATAAAACTTTATTATGTCTTAAAGCCTCTCTAGGGTAAATACAATTAAATTAAAAAGATAAAAAGATGAAGATAAATAAATATTTATTCTTATTTTTTTTTGCTTTGCATCACATTTCTCATCTTCACAGTCGTCTTGATTAGTGCAAGAAATTCTTTTACCATGCATTTCTGTTAAAATTAATAACAACAAAATAATTGTTGAAAATATTATCAGGATTGGTTCAATTTTTTCTATTGAAGAGCTCGATAGTAATAGATAAGGAAGCCCAATATTGGTTGACAAAGAGAGTATACTTAAAGTGAAGGGGACACCGCAACATATGAAGTGACAAAAACAGCTCAAGAGCAGAAAGTATGAAGAGATAAACCTTGTAATAGACATTTATAAAACATTAAAACTGGTGTTAAATTATAACATACACAACAAAAATGCAATCATAACTTTAATCGTGATAGTCAATACATTAACTTTCTTTTCAGAATATGCATAAATAAAAATATTAATTTTTAAATATAAAAAAAATCACATTATAATTTAATATGAAATTTGTAAATTCTTTCAAAAAAGCAGTTTTTTTAGTTGCGGTCTTAAATTTAATATTTTTTTTTATAGAATTTTTAGTAGCTTTAAACATTAGATCTGTCTCTTTACTAGCTGATTCTATTGATTTTATTGAAGACACATCAATTAATTTTTTAATTTTTTTTGCAGTTTCTCTTTCATTAGTAAAAAGAGCAAAGATAAGTATTTTTTTATCAATAATAATGCTGTTACCAGTTCTAGTTGCCATATGGGCTGCTTGGAAACAAATTATTTATCAGCAGCCGCCAGCACCAATAGAGTTGTCAATTGTTGGATTTGGTGCTCTCTTAGTGAATTGTTTTTGCACTTATGTGCTAATGAAATTTCGAAACTACAGCGGGAGTCTAACAAAAGCAGCGTTTCTCTCAGCTAGGAATGATGCTATTGCTAATGTTACTATCATCATTGCTGGAATAATTACTATATATCACGCATCGATTTGGCCTGATATCTTAGTTGGATTATTTATTGCTTACATAAGAACTGAGTCAGCTTTAGAAATTTATAAAAAAGCGAGCAATGAATTAAAAAATATTCAAGAATGCTCTAAAAAAAATTGAATATATTTTGATGTATTTTAACTAAAATATACTATATATTAGTTAAATGAGAAACTTATTCATTTTGCTTTTTGCAATTATGCTTATATTTAAAACGACCACTACTTTCGCTTTAAAGCATAGTTTAAATCATAAAGAAAGCATTTCATTATCGGAGCAGCATAATTATCAAAAAAATTTAAATCACTCCGATTGTCATAGCTCAAAAAATGATAAAGAACCATCAGACCAAACACATTGCGATGTAGTTTGTTTATGTTCACATTTTTCAACCATGCTAAACCTTATTTCAGATTTAAGTAACTGCAAAACAAATGACTTTTTTATAGCTGATCGTTCAATTTTGCACACAAAGTTTTTTATATCCTCTTTTATAAAAAGCCCACCAAAAAGACCTCCAAAAAAAATAGTCTAAACTTATTTAAAAGCTTAACTATTTAAGATCTAACAAAATTAAATTTCTTTGGAGGGTTTATGAAGTTCACAATATTTACGATATTGTTTACATTTTTCTGCTTTAATATCACTAAAGCTAGACCTGTTTCATATCCTGGCGGGTTAACACTAATGCTGATGAATAGTGGTATGAAAAATAGTTTACATACTCACTATTCTTCAACAGCAAAAACATCTTTGGGTTACAAAATCGAATATTGGCGAGGTGATGAATTTACATTAAATATGATTCAAATGAATAATCTCATCAAACGTTGGAATAAACCTGAATCACAGGCTAATTTTTATTTAAAGTCAGCAATTGGTGCAGCTTTAAGTGACAAAGCTGACTTTGAAAGTAAAAAAAATTTTGCTGGTTTCATAGGAATATCAACAGATTGGGAAAATCAAAGGTATTTTATCCAATATTCAAATCGTTATACCAAAGCTTTTGAAATAAAAGATTTCTATACACAATTCATTCACCTTGGAATAGCTCCATACATTGGAGAATATGGAGATATTCATACTTGGTTTATGATAAAAATTGACCACACCCCTGAATTTGATAGGAATATCGTCATCACACCTCATCTACGCTTTTTTAAAAATGTTCACTTAGTGGAAGTTGGTGCAGATACCAAGGGGAAAATTATGTTTAATTATGTTTTTAGATACTAGAAAAGGAATATTTATGAAAAAATTAATTTTATTTGTTGTTGTTTTTTGTGCAATTCATAGAAGCTCGTCGGCAGAAGATAAAAGTTTAACAGTATATGCATATGTAAACGGTTTAGTTTGTGACTTTTGTGCTCGTGCTTTAGAGATGACTATTGGAAAAAAAGATGCTGTTAAAGCTATTAACGTTAATTTAAAAGATAAGGTTATAACAATAAACTTCAAAGATAATCAAAGATTGGAAGATAGTGTTATTTCGCAATTAATTAATGATGCAGGTTACACTGTTAGAGAAATAACTGATGAAAAAAAATGATACAACATTCTGGATTCATACCATAATTCCATCATTAAGTTTGTTTACATCTTTGGGAACATTGCTATGCTGTGCGTTACCGGCTTTATTGGTAACGCTTGGTATGGGGGCAACTTTGGCTGGTTTAATTGGTGTTTTTCCATACATTACCTTTATTTCCTATTATAAGGAATATATATTTATAATCTCGGGAATATTGATATTTTTTGGCTTTTTTAGCCAATGGAGCACAAAAAGTTTTTCATGTCCTAGTGATCCAGTTAAGGCAAAATTATGCAGTAAATTAAGAAGTTTTAGTTGGATAATCTTGTATATTTCATTAACATTATTTTTAGTAGGATTCTTTTTTGCATTCATTGCAGTTCATATATTTTTTGAATAAAAAAAGTTTTGATTATTTTTTACCGTTTACTAATCCTTTTTATTTTTACTAAATATCCAGTATATTATTGCTCCGACAACAACCAAGGCTAGTAAAAAACCTCTACCATAGGCAAGATGCTCTAAGACTTTCATAATAAAAACTAATAAGTAGTTACAATTGAAAATTAATTAAATCTTCAGTAAATTGCACTAATAAATAAATTATTTTTTATTATAATTTAATCGATTAATATCCTCTAAAAAAGAGGAGTTATCTAGTCGCATTAAAATTGATGATTGATTGTGTAATGCAGAATCTGGAGTTCGATGAAGTATTCCGTCTCTTCCCCCTCTAAAGACTGCAATATCCCATTTATTAATAAATTTACGTGCTGATTTATCTTTTATAATTTCGCTATTAGGTTTACCTTGATAAAAAGCACTACGGTTTGCTCCATAATTTGGCAAAAGCTCTGTACCTTGACCCGTATAAGTCAATAATAATCTAAAAGGAACCATATCAACATGATAACGTTGACAACCTCTGGCATTGCCTACCCAAAAGCTCAATTTGTTTTCATTAAGAAACCTGCAAAATATTTCACATAAATTACTCATATCATTTAACCAAATATTATAACAAATATTATATTGAGATTGTGATGGCAAAAATTTGCCAAGTAATTTTTTAATGTCTCTTTTTGCTCTTCCTTTATGAACAAAACCAGATACAGATGGAATATACTTACAAATTTTTTTAAAAAAAAAATTTGTTTTAAAAGGAGAGGGTCGTTTTAAAATTTCTAACTGACTATTCGTGGTTTTAAAATTAGATAATTTGTTTAATATGTATGAATTGTTCATCTTTATTTTTAAATGATAGCAAAAAAATCTAAACCAACATTAGATGTTATAATATAACATTTCAATAATTATTTTAATGATTTTTAATAAGCTAAAAAAAAGTAATTATTAAAGTCGTTTTGACAAATTAAGAAACAGTGAATTTAAATTAGATATAAAAATCTTGTGAGATAAAAGTTTTACTGCAGACATTGTAATTAATCAACGGTAAGCTTATAAATGGCAATGACTTCTTTTTTACATAGAAATACTTATTATGCTGTTATTTTTGTGGTGTTTATTAATTTATTGACTGCTTGCTCTAGTACTCAATTTTTTTACACATTTGTAAACAAATTTATTCAGGATGAGGTTGAATATTTTATTGATTTGAATGATGAGGATAAAGTCTTACTAAGCCAACAAATATCAGAGATGGTTTCTTATCACAGAACATCTATATTACCAAGCTATGCTATTTATCTTGATGAAATTGCGAAAAATCTTGATGAAGTGCACGACGAGAAAGTCCTTGTAAATACTACCTTAACCAAAGGACGGTCATTAATTGAACAAACTATACTTGGTTTGACTCCGTATGCATCAAAATTTCTTATTAAATACCAAACACCAGAGGATATTGAATTTATTAAAAAAAAAATTAAGAAACGCCAAGAAGAGCGTTTGGAAGAATTTTTACAATCAAATGAAACACTCTATGAAGATCGAGTAGATAGGTTAACCTCAAATTTTGAGAGATTTTTTGGAACTCTTAATGACGAGCAGATAACCCTTTTAAAGGCTCATGCACAGGCTACGTTAGGTGACGCAAAAACTCGCTTTGAGAATCGTACAATGCGACAGAAGATTTTTATTAAATTTTTGCAAACAGAGCCAAAAGAATCAGAACTCACTGCTTACTTGAATAAACTTCTTTTGCGTGGTCATTTATTAACTAACCCTTCTTATGAAGCATTCTCGGAAGGCTCGCTTATGAGATTTGAAACTCTACTTGTTAAAATGATTGCTAATTCATCTATAGATCAAAGAAAGGTAATGATACGCAAACTTCGTGACTATGCCAACGATTTTAAGGCTGTTTCTGAGAAAACATAATTAAAAAATCGATTTAAGTAATTAATGTCAAGTTTAAAACTAGACAACTTCAATATTAATTATTTATTATAAAAAGATGATACTAAGATTTCAGGTAAAATTAATAATATTATTTATCTGCTTTTTTGTATCTAATGCAGTTAAATCCGATCAAGAAACTCAAAACGAAGAAGATAACAAGCGATTTGCTTGTATAGAAAAATATATAAATAAAGATTTAGAAAAAGGAGAAAAGCAAATAATTTATCGTGCTTGTGAGAGACTCATAAGTAAGAACGAAAAAAAGCAAAAAATAGCTAAGTGTACTTTAAAGGAAATAGGCAAACATTCTTTAACAGTCTTAATTGTTAAGCAAAATAATTGTGTTCATCATTTTATGTATCACAAATATAAATGAAAGCTTGGAAACTTTGATTTTATAAGTAGTTGAAAATAAAGACTGTCATTTGAATTCGTTAATTATAAGAAATACTATTTTTTATGCGACCTTTAGTTTAAATTCATATTAGTTTAAAAATGTATTTAAATTATACATATAGGCTTTTTGTTTAAAATGTTAAAATATGATTGAAAAAAAAAAAATACAAAAAGAAATTTTTAATAAATCTGGTAAATCTATTGCGAATCAAAACAGTGCTTGGGATAAGGATAATCAGGCATGGTGGGATTGGTATGTTTCTCTGGCTGACAACTCAAATTCAAACACAAATGGTAATTTATTAGAGTTACCTGAACTACCAAAGAAAAAATATCCATCAAAAAATGATATTAAACAAGAACTCTCAAGACCATTTAACTTAAGTAAACATAATATAACAACTTTTCAAAAAAATGGTTTCATTAAGTTAAAGAACGTTTTAAATAGCGAATTAGTTCAAGCTTTACGTTGTGAAATTCTATTACTTTTGAAAAAAACTTTTAGAAATTATCATAAAAATAAAAAAAATCGTTTCTTAAGTCTTGAGATGATGTGGTTGGAAAATACATTAATCAGAGAATTTGTTTTGAGTTCAAGAATAGCAAAGATATGTGCTGATTTACTTTCTGTAAAAAAAATTCGCCTTTATCATGATAATGCATTAGTAAAAGAATCAGGTTGTGGTCGAACTCCATGGCATTATGATGATCATCATTTTCCTCTAGAAACAAATGATGTGATAACTGCATGGATACCAGCTCAATATATCCCAATTGAAATGGGACCTTTAACATTTGCAAAGCCATTGGAGGTTTACAAGCTTGTAAAAGATATCAAATTTAATGAATATGATACTAGTTACGATAGAAAGATAAAAAAGGTTTTTAAGAACAATCACGTTTCTATTGTTGAAGAACCTTTTGAATTAGGGGAGGTAAGCTTTCATCACAATCTGAGTTTTCATTCTGCATCAGAAAACAAAACTACTCAAAGTCGGATTGTTTTAGCTAATACATATTTTGCTGATGGTGCTCGTGTTGTTAATAATCCTACCATGATTTCAGGAGATTGGAAAAAATTTATTCCTGAAACTAACCCAGGCGAAATTGTTGCTAGTAATTTAAATCCAATTTGCTGGCCCGTAGAAAACGAGATTAAGTGAAAAATTAATGCTTTTTAAAAATAATTATAAAAATTTTAATTCATCATGGATTAATAAAATTGACTCAGGAGAAAATCCAAATAGTCAGGATTTATTAGACCATCTTGACCTTATACATGATCGTCATGCAGGTTTTACTGAAAAGATTGCGACCAGTTGTTGCGATGAAAATGGAAAGAATAGCTACGAATTGCTTTTAGACACTATTGATCCAAGTTCACATAGCGATATTCTGGATTTAGCATGTGGCAGTGGAGTTCTCTTAGAGTACTGTAATAAACGTTTTCCTTTAAATCTAAAACTTTCTGGTGTGGATATGAACGACAATGAACTTAAACTTGCACGCATCAGACTTTTAAATAAAGATATAGATTTTTTCAATGCAAAGGCACAAAAATTAAGCTTTATAAAGGACTCTTCAAAGGATGTTATTTTTTGTCATTGGGCATTAACATTAATGGATCCAATTATTCCCGTATTAAAAACCATTAAAAGGATACTAAAAAATCATGGTATTTTCTCTGCGATTGTCGATGGCGATTCAAATTCTGCAAAAGGATATTCAGAAATTCATGATATTATATACAAATATGTTCAAAAAATATTCCCTAATTATGGATTATTAGAATTAGGTGATCCAAGAGTTAGATCTTTAAAAACACTTAATGAACTTGTTAAAATGGTATTTGATGACTGTGCAATAAAAATTACCCCTCACGTACTTACTTATAAGGAGAAACCGAAAGTTTTAGCTAAAGATGTTTCAAGATTCTTTTATGCTTCATTAGTTTTATCATCTAAACATTATCAGATTTTGGTATCAGAACTTGAAAATTATTTTAATAAATCTTCAGTAAATGGTTTTAGTGAATTTAATCTTCCTGTAAATCGTTTAATTGTTGAGAAGAGTTCAAAATTATATTTTCTAAATAAATGATTTCTCAATGATATTTTTGAGTTTTTGTTTATTTCTTTTCTTATTCACTTTAATAGGTTTTTTATCAGTTCTTAAGAAAAAAAATAATACTCGAGACTATTTGCTTGCAAACCAAGAGATTAAACCCTGGTTAGGAGCTATATCAGCCATTGCAACTTCAAATAGTGGATACATGTTTATTGGTCAAATTGGATTTACATATGTTTATGGTCTGCAATCTGTTTGGCTTATGTTTGGATTAATTTTTGGCGATTTTATATCATCTCTTTTTGTACACAAAAGTTTAAGGAAGAAATCAGAAGAATTAAAAGTTTTTAGTTTCGCAAATCTAGTAAGTAAATGGCATGGAAAAAATTATAAGTATGTTCAATTATTTGGTGGATTTATAATTATTATTTTTTTGTCTACATATGCAGCGGCACAACTTAATGCTGGAAGTAAGTCTATGCATATTTTATTTGGTCTAGATTATAGATTAGGTGCAATTATTGGAGGAATTATTGTATCACTTTATTGTTTTTCAGGGGGAATAAGAGCATCTATTTGGACTGATGCAGCTCAATCTTTTGTAATGATATTTGCTATGCTTTTATTGGTTGTTTTTGGAATAAAAGAAATAGGTGGTTTTTCCATCTTTATAAACCAATTACACAAAATATCTCCAGATTATATGAGATGGTTTCCATCAACAAATTTTTCAGATTTTTTCTTAGCTCCATATATGTTTATAACTGGTTGGTTTTTTTCAGGTGTAGGTGTGATAGGTCAACCCCATGTTATGGTAAGATTTATGACGATTGATAAAACTAAAAATATCCCAAAAACACGAATATATTATTATACTTGGTATACATTATTCTATTTATTGACAATTTGTGCTGCTTTTGTAGCAAGATTATTAATACCTGAAACTAACAATTCAGATCCAGAGTTAGCTTTACCTACTTTAGCTCTAAATTTACTTCCAGAATTTTTTGTCGGAGTTGTATTAGCAGGTATTTTTGCCGCCACAATGTCAACCGCGGATTCTCAAATACTTGCTTGCACTGCTTCAATTACAAATGACCTTTCATTTAACAAGAAAAATAATTATTTAATTAATAAATTTGTTACTCTAATCGTTACAGTTTTTGTTGTTACAATTGCTATTAATGAAAATAAGAACGTTTTTAATCTTGTATTAATGTCATGGTCAACATTAGCTTGCTGTTTTTCTCCGTTAATAATAATTAACTCACTAAAACACAAAGTATCAGAATTTTTATCATTAATGATGATGATTGTACCATTAATAACTTTACTATTATGGAGACATTACGAATTAAATAATTTTATTTACGAAGTAGCTCCAGGCATATTATCGGGAATTCTTACTTTTTTTATTTTTAAACTGTTTAGAAAACGAGACCAGTCTTGAGTTTGTAAATCTAGATAAACTTTATGAGGTTGGGGATCGACTAATCAAAAGATTAGGTGTTAAAATTCCTAAACCTATTGAACAAATAAAAATATAAACAGCAAATATAATAAATTGAACGTCTAACTTTACACCGATATCTAATAAGAATCCCATTAGTGCTGGAGAGATAGAGGTAGATAGTACAACCATAGAAAAACTCATAGCCCTAATTGATCCTATATATTCAATTCCATAAAGCTCTACCCATAAAGAACTTATAACAATTGTTGCTGCTCCGGCAGTTGTACCCATCAAAACCATAAATAAGGGTGCAACAAAAGTCTTATCTGTAATTGCTATAAGAACTAACCCAAAAGCTAGTGGTAACATGAAGAATCTTAGCAAATGCACTGTGCTAAATCTATCTACTATCCATCCAGCTCCAAAAGTAACCCCAATAACACTTAACGCAAAAAACGGATAACAAGATGCTAAAAATGTTAGCGACCAAGATTTTGTTTCAATTAAATGTATTTGATGGAAAAAAACTCCAGTTACTACAAAGGGAGAGGCAAGAAGTCCAGGCATAATTTGGTAGAATCGTAAATCTTTTAAGACTTGTGAACGATTCCATGAGATATTAAAAATTTTTTTTGATTCTGGGTAACCATTATCAGAAAAATTATTCAGCTTATATTTTTGATGTCTTCCCAGCCAGTAAACTAGGGGTAAAAAAATAATTATTATACTGGTACCTATTCCTGTCCAAATTTCACGCCAAGTAAATTGCAATAAAAAAGATGTAATAAGAAAAGGTAAGAGGGCTTCCCCAATGGGGTGTCCCATTAATGCAATACTCATAGCTCGTCCTCTTTTTTTTGAAAACCAGCGAGCAATTGCAGTTACCGCTATATGACTGATCATACTTTGACCAAATAAGCGAAGACCTAATAAAGATAAGAAAAGCACAAGAAGAGTTTCGGCACTGGATATTAGAAAAGAAAACCCACTTAATACTCCTAAAGTAATTAATCCAAGAAAAGTTAAATTAAATTTGTCTGTAAGTTTTCCTAGCCAAAAAAAAATTATGGCACTAATCAGTGTCGCCGCGGAATAAAATATTCCAAACATTCCATGAGATAGATTAAAATCATTTCTTATTTCCCCAGAAAAAAGAGAAATAAAAAAAGTTTGACCAAAACTTGAGATAAATATTAGGAACACGCTTAAACTGAGTTCTGGTATGGCGGAAATAAATATTCGTTTTATTAACATGAATTAAAAAATACAGCTAAATATTCATATTCACTAGAAATAAAAATTCCTTCATACATTAATATTAATCTTTTGACAGAAAAATCAGCATTACTTGTTGTTTGAATCGCCATTGTTTGTTTTTAATACAACTATGAAGGTACGGACCAGTTGATGAATTATTAAGCATGATATTAAGATCAATTGAATCGTCAAAAACACATCGTTGTAAGTATCCTTCAACTTGTAAAGTTGAATTCTCAGATATACCATTTTCATATGTGATTTTCTCAACTCTATGTGGAATATCCATTTCTTTTAATATTTGTACAATTTGTTCAGCAGTTGAATACGGTTCCCCAAAACCATTCTTAAAGCCATTTAAATAACACCTGTAAAATTTAAGATAATGAGATTTTTCGGTTGCGTGGGCAATAAAACCTGTTTTTGCCATCCCAAAAATAAAACGTTTTAAAGCCTCTTTAAGTTCGTGTTTAGGAACTGCATAAAGGGCATGTGTTGCCCAAATAATATCATATGCTCCCTGCTCACAAGAGAATTCCTGCAAGGTTGTTTCAAATTCTGAACTCACTTCAAATGGAAATCGAAGAACCTTACGTGTTTCTGCTATTGAAAATGATGATGGATCCAAAAGCCCATATTCAACGGGTAATATTTTTGCATCTGATAATTTAGCATATTGAACAAGAGCCGATGGAAATTTACCTGAACCACAAGCAATATCCAAGAGTTTTAGTCTACGTTGACCTACATCAGCTTGATGAACTTCAAACCATTTCTTCCATTCAAATTTTTCTGCTAGATATTTGTAATCAACAGAAGCCAGAGTATAAAAATTTTGCATTTCATTACGACTTTTTTCGCTCCAGTGTTCACAACTTCTTTTAAATGTATCTTTCATATGATTAGTCCTAGAATCCTTTTTAAGCTGATAAAATCCTTATTAGATTAACACCAGTTTATCTATTTTTAAGTAACATATTTATTTTACAGTCATATAAATCAAACAAAAATATCTAAAGGAAATTAATTAAACAAAAAATTAAAATAGACCAAATAAATAAAATATAATACTGCGTTTTCCAAGTGAAATTAAAGTGTAATTTTTTTAAGAATTTTAATGAGCAAATAGAAATTTTATTTACTTGAGATTTCAAGAATAAAAAGTTGTGTAATACAGCAATTTTAAAAGTAACAACAAAACCGATTGCATTCCACCAAAGCCAAGATATATCAACTAAATAAACCCAACAATATAAGTTGAATAAAAATCCACAAATTATTCCTATACAAGCACTGTTACCATTTATTTTTTTTGTCAAAATACCTAATGCAAAAACACCTATAATCGGCCCATTTATTAAAGAGCCTATTTTATTTATTGCAATCAGAACATTGCTGGAAATGTCTTCAACGTAAAAAGCAAGAATAATTGCTAATGAACCCCAAAATAGAGTTATTAATCTAGAAATGAAAAGGTTATTTTTTCCAGTGAGATTTTTAAGATTTCTGTTTCTTTTTACAAAATCCTCCATAGTAACAGCAGACAGGCTATTTAATACTGAATCTAATGATGACATAGCAGCAGAAAATAAAGCTACTAGAGTTAGTCCCACAATGCCAATTGGTAAATTTTCTATAAGAAAAATAGGAACAGCTAAATTAAAGTTAGGTATTCCATCTTGTTTTGGAAGGCTTGAAATAAAATCTGTGTTAATTTGAGAATAAGAGCCTATTCCCACACCAATTAAGCAGTATAGCAATACAAGAGGAAATCTAAAAATACCGTTTAAAAAAAAAACTTTTTGTCCCTCGTCTTGATTTTTGGCGCATAATCCCTTTTGCATTTGACTTTGATCACAACCATAATAAGACAAATACAAAAAAAAACCTCCAATTAGCATAGGCCAAAAAGCAAATTCCTTTCCATCACCTAGTCCATGATCAGAGAAGTTTAGGTTTATATTTCTTTGTTCTGGAAAATAATCAAACATTAATCGTAAACCACCAAATATACTTATTAAATAAAAAAGAATAAAAATTAATACAGAAGTCAAAATTATCATTTGAATTATATCGCTGTAAATTATTGCTTTTATTCCACCTAAAATATCGTAGATGATTGTTATAAAGCCAAGTATAAGAACAGAATAAACAAAACTTAAACCTGTTATTAGTTCAATTACTATTGACACACTGTAAACAATTACACCAGTCGCAAAAACTCTTACAAAAAGAAATAGTGAACTCATTAATAATCTTGTTTTAAGATCAAACCTTTTTTCTAGATACTCGTATATTGAAATTACTTTTAATTTATAAAAAATTGGAAAAATAAAAATCATAATTACAATCATTGATAATGGTACCGCCAATTCATATTTCAACCAGCCCAAACCGCCACCCACCGAAAAAGCTACAAAAGCAGGTGCACCCAAAATACTGTTAGTCGAACATTGAGTAGCTAAAATAGAAATAGCCAAGTTTTTAGATTTTTGTTTTCTTGATGCAACAAAATAATCTTTCAAGTCTTTTTGATCTTTTGATAAATAAGCAGATAATAGAATTAAACAAGCTAAGTAGCCAAATATAATAAACCAATCTAGATTTTCTAAATTCATATGTTTTTCAGCAGTCAGCTATTGTTATTATAAAAAATTAATAATTTATTATGAAAGCTTATAAATTGAAAAACAAATTATAATCATTACACTCTCACTATGATCGATAAAAATATCATTAGAAAATTTCTGAATGGTGAGGTTCAATACAAACAATTTGACAAGTATTATGCTAATTTAGCTAAAAACCGTCAAAATAACTTAACAAAACCAATAGGAAGTTTGGGTAAATTAGAGAAATATGCAATATGGATGGCAGGTTGGCAAAAGAAAGAAAAACCAACGATAAATAATTTTCAGTGCCTAGTTTTTGCAGGAAATCATGGAGTAGCAAAAAGAAAAGTATCAGCTTATCCATCTGAAGTAACGGAACAAATGGTGAAAAATTTTAAGAATGGAGGAGCTGCCATTAATCAATTGTGTAATTTATCAAATATTAAACTATCAGTTATTCCAATAAGTCTTGAAAATCCCACGAATGATTTTTCAGAAGAAAAAGCAATGAATCCTGATGAAACATTGTCTGCTATGAAATTGGGATATAATTCAGTTCCAAAAAAATGCGACTTACTATTACTCGGTGAGATGGGTATATCCAATACCACATCAGCAACAGCAATAGCTTGTGCTCTTTTTAAAACTTCTGTAAAAAAATGGACAGGTTTGGGAACTGGTATATCAGAAAAAAATCTTAAAAACAAAATTTCCGTTATTCAGAAGGGATTAAAACTTCACGGGAAAAAATTTGATAGTGTTATCAAAATTCTGTCATGTTTTGCTGGAAGAGAGATGGCAGCAATTGTAGGATCAATAATTGCTGCAAGAGTGAGAGGAATTCCGATTTTATTAGATGGTTTTGTTTCAACAGCCTCTGCTGCAACACTAACCATTTTTAACAAGAATATTTTGGAACATTGCCTAATTTCTCACTTATCTTCAGAACCAGGTCATAAAGGTATTATTTTGAAATTAAAAAAGGAACCTATACTAGATCTAAATATGAGACTTGGAGAAGCAAGTGGTGGTGCTGTTGCTTCATTGATAATTAAAGCTGCCGTAGTTACGCACAATAAAATGGCAACATTTTCTGAGGCTGGTGTTAGTAAAAAAAGTTAGTTATGAGAGTTGTTATAAAAAATAAATATGTAATGGATTTTTTTGCAACAGTAATGTTTTTTACACGAATACCCATTAAATGGTCTTTTTTTTCAGATAAAGCTCCAGACTTAACAAATGCTGCTTGGGCTTTTCCTCTTGTAGGATTTCTTATTGGGCTACTGTCAGGAGTGCTAGGTGATTTGTTGATTTTCTTAGGATTACCAATTTTTTTATCTTGTATAATTGCAATAACTATGAGCGTCCTTTTGACTGGAGCATTTCATGAGGATGGATTAGCTGACACAGCGGATGGTTTGGGAGCAGGAGGATCTCCACAAAGAATTAATAAAATTATTCATGATAGTCGTTTAGGGACATACGGAGTTTTGGCATTAATTCTAGGTTTACTTACTAGACTGGGACTTTTATTAACTTTGGTTGAATACGGATACTTGTTAGTGTCCATTCTATCAGTTGGTTTTGCCTCTGGTAAATTAGCAATCTTATATTCTAGAAATTTTTTTAATAATTCAAGGTTTGCTAAAGTGGGAAGTATTGTTGGAGTTATTTCTAATAAAAATTTGTTTGTAGCTAATTTGATTTGGGTTTTGCCCACATTAGTAATTTTTCCTTTTTATGGAATATTGCTTGGTGGGATACTGATGACATTTATAATTTCAATAATAGGATTAAAGTCTAAAAAAGCACTAGGAGGAATAACGGGAGATATTTTGGGAGCAATTGCATTTTTAACTGAGTTAGTATTTCTTCTAGGGATTATCATCTTTACGGTTGCTGTAAATTGATTAAGCCAGTAAAATTATATTTAATCCGGCATGCACCTGTAAAGCAGATCAAGGGTTGTTTTCCAAAACATAATCCTGATGCAATAATAAAAAAAAATCAGATTAAAATGTTGGCAACATCAATTCCAAATAATTGTGTATGGTATGTAAGTCCTTTAAAAAGAGCAATTCAAACCGCAGAAGCTTTGTCAAAATTTGTTACTAATTCAAAAATAGTAATTGAAAATAAATTAATTGAACAAAATTTTGGTGATTGGTCAGGAAAAAAAATTTCTGAAGTTTGGAAAGTTTTAAAAAAATGCAAAACAAAACACAATTTTTCATTTATTTCACCTGAATATTCACCTCCTAACGGAGAAAGCTTTAAAGAGCAAACAAAGAGGGTTGGAGTATGGCTTGAAAATTTAAACGTTTTGGAAGATAAGAGTATAGTGATTATTTCGCACGCAGGTACTATAAGGTCTATATTATCACATGCTTTAAAAATTAAACATGATTATGCAATTGGAATAGAGATACTTCATCAAAGTCTAAATATTTTAGAGATGATCAATAAAAACGATGATAGACATAAAGGTGGTAGATTTCGTTTATTAGCTTTAAACATAAAAGTCTAAGTATTTTTAGTTAAAAAGTTTGCTACAAAAGCCTTTTCAAAGCTGTAGAAGCAAATAAATCACAGGGTTAGATAAGTGGGGGAGAACAGGGGAAGAACGAGTTAAAATTTTAAATTATAAAAATAATAGTAAAAAAAAATTTATTTATTAGATAATTTACATGACTATTTTGGTTATATTTTTGTTAATAAGTTTTGTTCCTGTTTTATGGGTTAACTACGTATTTAAGAAAAACGATTCAATTTTACCAAATATGCCTTTTGACGCATATGAATTTGGTGAAGACATTCTTGAAGAATTGAAATTAAAAAATGTTAGTATAGAAAAAACTTTAATAGGTGATCATTACGATTTAGTTGAAAAAAAAGTTAGGGTGCATGAGGATCGGTTTAAAAGAAAAAGCTTAACTTCAATTAGTATTATGTGTCACGAGATAGGTCACGCAATTCAGCATGCTCAAAATTATTCGCCTTTAATCACAAGAACAAAACTTGTGAAAAACACGCAATGGATAAACAAAATAAGTTTGGCGATAATTTACATTGGATTCCCTTTGATTTTTGCTACAGGATCTTTATCGCTTATAAAATTATGTGCTTCAATAATACTGCTAAGTACTTTAATTGGAGTAATTATTCACCTGATTACACTTGAAGTAGAATTAGATGCGAGTTTTAATAGAGCCTTCCCAATAATTAAAAAGAAAATACCTGAGGTATATCACAATTCCTGTCGTTCTGTTCTCAGAGCAGCAGCTTTCACTTATGTTGTTGGTGTATTTAAAAATTTGATATCTTTACGTATGGTATGGACAGTTTTATCTAAACTGAGATAGTGGCTGAGAGACAATGGAAAATCAGGGATTTTAACTAGACAACACCTAGATTAATTATTTATTATGAATAGGTGATAATTGATGTGTTTAAAGGGGTCCACTATAATGTTAATTTTCGTACTCATAGCATTAATAATATTTGGAAATTTGATTTATGCTTATCAATGTATTTTTCAAACGCGCAAGTACATTGAGAAATATGGCTTTGGTGAAGGCAGCGCAATTATGACAAGACTTGTTGGGACTTTTGCTGCCGGCTTTGCAGTCACCCTAGCTATTGCTTTACTCACTTCTATCGAAGGTGCTTGGTTACTGTTTTTCTATGGTTTTGTGCAAGCATGCATCGGGGCTATCGTTTGCTTTCAAACTATCCATAGTTATTGGGGCTCTGTTGACGGTGTAAAGACATCTGCTGAAGGATACATCGCCCCTGCTATAATAGCATTTTTAAACTTAATGGTGCTTATTATTGGTTGGGATTTACTGTTTAAAATATAAATATTGAATTTCAGACTATAGGGGAACTTTTTTGCGGTCAAGGAGGTGGCAGAGAGACAGGGGAATACAGCAAAAGGTTTAAATTAACTTAAGTATAGAAATTTCAATTTTAATTGAAATAACAAGATATTTACATATATTATAAACGATATTTTTATTAATGATAATGAATCTAAATTTAGTTCTTATTCACATACCAAATCATTTAACTATATGAGAATTTTTTTTTTATAAATGGAAAAAATAGACATAGTCATCATTGGTGCTGGAATTGCTGGAATTGCATCCGCTTACTATCTGCAAAAAAAATTCCCAAATATTAAATATAAAATATTAGAGTCAAGAAATAATGTAGGTGGAACTTGGGATCAAATGAGATTTCCTGGTGTTCGTGCAGATAACGACATGTATACTTATGGATTCAGCTATTACCCATGGAAAGGATCTATAATAGGGAACGGGGAGGAAATTAGAAATTATTTAAATGAGGTAACTGATAAATTTAATATCAAAAAAAATATTTTATTTAATACCGAAGTCAAATCATTAATTTGGAAAGATAATAAATGGATCATTAAAACTGATCACAATAAATTTACTAGTCAATACGTTGTTTGTTGCACGGGTTCAAGAGATCGTAAGAACCCACATCTACCAAAGTTTAAAAATGAAAAAACATATAAAGGAAAAATTGTACACACTCAAGCTTGGGGCAACACAGAATTTAAAAACAAAAATGTTGCCATTGTTGGCAGTGGATGTACTGCTATAACAATGGCACCCTCGATCATCAAAGAAGCAAAAAAAGTTACGTTAATTCAGCGAAGTCCTGCGTGGATAATAAATATTGATAGTAAAGAAAAATCAACACGACTTTATAAAACATTTCAGGTTTTATGGAATTACTTTTCAAGTAGGATTTTTAAAAGTTTTAAAAGAAAAAAAATGATATCCGGTAACGCCTATTACAACGAGACTACCACACCTTCATATGATTATTGGGATCAGCGTCCTGCAAGTAGCTTGGATAACGATTATTTTTCAGCTGTAAAGTCAGAAAAAGTAACTGTAGTTCGACAAGGAGTTAGTAATTGGGAGAGAACTGGTGTAAGGTTAAAAAACGGAAGAGTTATCAAAAGTGATATAACAATTATGGCTACTGGTGGTAATTCTCAATTATTAGGGGGCATTGATATCTTCGTTGAAAATAAACGAATTAACATCAACGATACAAGTTGGTATAGAGGAATGATGTTTAGTGGAATACCAAATCTCTTTGCTCATGCTGGATATATTAATTTTAGTTGGACAGCTAGGTGCGAAATAGTTAGCCAACGTATTTGTAAAACTATAAAATATATAAAAAAAAATAAATTACTAAGTTGTACTCCAAAATATATTGGAGAAAAAACAGAGCCATCAATTCAAGCAAATTATATCTTGCGAGCAATGGACCAATTTCCTAATAGAACCTACAAGTTTTATCAAAATTACATTATAGAATATTTAAGTTTTAAATTTACCAAAATAAACGATGGAGCATTAGACTTTTCAAAATGATTAGAGGATTATTAAAATGAAACTAGAATCTATTGCACTCCATCATGGTTATGAATCAGAAAAAAATGACCAAAAGTCAGCAACAACTCCCATTTATCAAACCTCGGGATTTACCATTGATAACACACAGCATGGAGCAGATTTATTTGACCTCAAAGTTGAGGGAAATATTTATTCAAGAATAGGTAACCCAACCAATGCAGTTCTTGAAAAAAGAATTGCAGAAATGGAAGGTGGAATTGCAGCTTTATCTTTGGCATCTGGAATGGCCGCAATCGCATATGCCATTCAAACCATTACAAGAGCAGGGGATAATATTATAAGTACAAATCAATTATACGGAGGAACTTATAACTGTTTCACTCATAGCTTACCAAAGCAAGGTGTTAAAGTTAAAATGTTTGACGGAGACGATTATAAAGGAATTGATGAGGCAATAGATGAAAAAACTAAAGCTTTATATTGCGAATCAATAGGTAATCCTTATGGTAACATTATTGATATTAAAAAATTTGCAAATATTGCTCACAAACATGGGATACCATTAATTGTAGATAATACAGTAGCAACGCCATACTTATGTAGACCTATTGATTTTGGAGCAGATATTGTCATTCACTCTTTAACAAAATATATTGATGGTCATGGTGCTACTATTGGAGGAATCATAGTTGATTCAGGAAAATTTGATTGGGCCAAGGAACCAAAAAAATTTCCCATGCTTAATGAACCAGATCCATCTTATCATGGAATTAGATATACTGAAAAGTTTGGACCAGCTGCTTTTATTGGTTGTTGTAGAGTTGTTCCATTACGCGAAACAGGAGCTTGTCTATCTCCAAACAATGCATATATAATAATGCTGGGACTTGAATCGTTGGGTGTGAGAATGGAAAGACATTGCAAAAACGCACTTGCACTTGCTAGATATCTAGACGGTCACGAAAGTGTGAAATGGGTTAATTATGCAGCTCTACCTAACGACAAATATCATGATGTTTGTAAAAAAATAACCAATGGTCAAGCATCTGGTATTATCAGTTTTGGTATTAAAGGTGGAAAAGATTCTGGTGCGAAGTTTATTGATGCACTTCAAATGATTTTAAGGGTTTTAAGTATGGGTGATGCTAAATCTCTTGCATGTCATCCTGCATCAACATTACACAGACAATTAACTCCTGAGCAAAAGGCTTCAGCAGGAGTTAGCGAAGACTTGATTAGAATCTCTGTTGGTATTGAGCATATTGATGATATTATTAATGATGTTGAACAAGCAATTCAGGCATCAAAAAAATAATTAATTCTCTTAAACTATTTGCAGCTATGTTGAAACGCGACCTCAAGACTTCAAGAATCACCAATCAATTTATTTTAGATATATAGTTTAGGTATAAAAAGCTGACTTGCAGCTTGTAGGAGCTCAGAAATCATAGGGTAAGTGTTAGTGGCGGAGAGACAGGGAAAAGGCCTGGTTTTATGCTAATTTAAGCTACTTTCTGAAACCAAACGGGGAAGGGATCAAGGGCTTTATGATATGAATTGGGATCTTCAAGATAGTTCTTTATCAAACAAGCATCCAGTCTCTCACGAATATTCTTTTCATCCATCTCAGATTTTAAACCTATAAAAACAATTTCTTGTCGACGGTCACCAAAATCTTTATTCCAATATTTATCCATTAACGCATCAAAATCAGGTCCTTCTGGCCAACGATCTTTAGGTACAGTCGTCCACCACCTACCAATTCCCTGATGACGAACAAATGCGCCTGCCTGAGAAACTTCACCAATAAATTCAGGTCGACTTGAAATCCAAAAAAAGCCTTTAGATCTAATTACACCTGGCCATTCTTGATTAAAAAAATTATGGATTTTTGATGGATCAAATGGTTCACGGGCTAAATATACAAAACTTGTAATTCCATACTCTTCTGTTTCTGGAACATGATCTTTAAAGTTATAGAGTTCTTTTGCCCACAAAGGATGTGTATGAGCTTGTTTAAGATCAAACAAACCGGTACCAATAACTTCTTTTAGATTGACAGTGGATTGTGAGCATTCAAAGACTTTTGCCTCAGTATTAAGCCCACTTATAATTGCTTTAACAGTTTTTAATTCCTCAGAGGATATTAAGTCAATCTTATTCAATAGAATTACATTAGCAAACTCAATTTGTTCGACAAGAAGATCAACAAGTGTTCGTTCATCATCTTCTAGACTTTCTCCTTTATCTTTTAAAAAATCAGTGGAGCTATAATTTTTGATAAGATTTGCAGCATCTACAACAGTTACCATTGTGTCAAGTTTTGCTACATCGGATAAACTTGCTCCATCCTCATCACGAAAGTCAAATGTAGTTGCCACTGGTAAAGGTTCGGAGATACCAGTACTTTCTATAAGTAGGTAATCAAATTTACCTTCAGTTGCTAATTCTCTAACTTGTACCAAAAGATCTTCACGTAAAGTACAACAAATACATCCATTGCTCATTTCTACAAGTTTCTCTTCAGTTTGAGATAAGTTACCACCTCCACGTTCTACTAGATTAGCATCAATATTTACTTCACTCATATCGTTTACGATAACTGCAACCTTGAGACCTTGTCGATTGTTAAGGATGTGATTTAAAAGAGTTGTTTTACCTGCACCAAGGAATCCCGACAATACTGTGACTGGAAGTTTTTTATCTAAAACTTTCATAATAAATTCTCCACAAAATTTAATTAAGTTAAAATCAAAAGACACATATTAAGTGTTATAATATAACATTTCAACAATGTTTTAAATTAATAATAGATCTTTAGGATCTATTTATCTCATCTTTTGCTTCATCTAAGAAACTTTGTTTACTTTTTACTACAAACTTCTCTAGTATTGGTATGAAAAAAAGAGGAATTATACCACCAATAACTACTCCAAAAATCATTTTTCTTAGGTCTGGGTCTAGATAGCAAGCAATTATATCTGCAATAATATGTGACAAAACTATGCCGAATATACCAGCAACATAGCCATTTGAGAGAATCTTTAAAAATTTATTTATGCTAAAACCAGTATAATAACCTATAATCATTATCGCAACGTGAACAAAACCAAATATAAGTCCTTTGAAATTTCCGCCAGCTTCGCCTAAAAGATTTTCAATAATTAAATCCATTTTTTCCCTAAATTACTTGAAGTATTCTTGATAATTGTGATTAATCTGTCTATATTATTATCTGTTATGTTATAACATTTCAATCATAAAAATAATTTTTAGAGCTTAACTTATGAAACATAATAGGAGTCCTTGCATTGACATTTGTCAGTTTACGGGAAAAAACTCATGGTGTATCGGTTGTGGCAGAACACGTGATGAGTGTAAGAAATGGAAAAAAATGAAACCATATGCAATCACCAGACTTCGCAAAGATCTAGAAAAAAGAATGACAATTTTAAACGGAGAAGATAATGGATATTTCATCGAATAAGGTTCCTGTAACCATTCTAACTGGCTTTCTTGGTTCAGGTAAAACAACTTTACTAAATCGTATCTTAAGCGAGCAACACGGAAAACGAATAGCTGTGATTGAAAACGAATTTGGAGAAGTTGGTATTGATCAGGCTCTTGTAATAAATGCAGAGGAAGAGATATTTGAAATGGCTAACGGTTGTATCTGTTGTACAGTTCGTGGTGATTTAATTAGGGTGTTAGGAAACCTCATGAAAAGACGCGATAAATTTGATTACGTAGTAGTAGAAACTACTGGTCTTGCTGACCCAGGTCCAGTGGCTCAAACTTTTTTTATGGATGATGAGATAAGTTCAGAGTTTTCTCTTGATGGAATTATAACTCTTGTTGATACATTTCATATAAATCAACAACTTGGTAGAAGTGATGAAAGCACAGAACAAATTGCATTCGCCGATGTTATTGTTCTTAACAAGACTGATCTGGTAAAAGACACAGAATTGGATAAATTAGAAGCTCGACTTCGGGAAATGAACAAAATGGCAAAATTCATTAGGAGTGAAATGGCCAATGTTCCAATTAACTCTGTTCTTGATAAAAGTGCATTTAATTTAGACCAGGCTCTCATACGTCGTCCTACATTTTTAGAACCAGAATATCCATTTGAATGGACGGGAATTTATTCAACTAAACCTGGAAAATATAAAATCATCATGTCTGAAGGGCCTGATCCTTCTATGTCTCTGGTTATAGAGCTTGATCAAAATACAGATGATGTAAGTTTAAGAAATGGGGCTGAGCATTGTGTTCGCCTTTACGCTGAAGATGCCGAGATAATTAAACCAAGCGAAATAATTCCTAAAGGCAAACATGTCAACCTAAACCTTGAATCCTCCGGTCAAAAAGAATTTTATATAGAAATTGAGAAAGATACAAAAATAGCTCTTTTTGCTCAACATACTGCAGAAGAGTTTAATATGAAGTTAATTGAAGTAGATAATAATGATGAGGTTCCAGTTGAAATGGAAAGAACATGGGTAGCACAACACGAACATGATGATGAAGTTGGTTCTTTTTCAATTGAAAAGGATGGAGATTTGGATGAACAAAAACTGCAGGCTTGGATTTCAAAACTCCTTAGGGAAAAAGGAGTAGATATTTTTCGTATGAAAGGTTTTCTTAGTATTGCTGGAGAATCAAATAGATTTGTTTTTCAGGGCGTTCATATGATTTTTAGTGGAAAACCAGATCGCCCTTGGGGAAGTTTACCTCGGCGAAATCAGCTCGTATTTATTGGTCGTAACCTTGATGAGAAGGAAATGCGAAAGGGTTTTGAGGACTGTCTTGTATGAGTATAATGGAAACACAACCTCAGAAAATTCTCAGAAGTGGTTGGAACGCCTATGTAAATGACTACGCTATTTCTGGAGGTTGGAATTACAATGGTCAAGTTCTCATAATTTGTGATGCAGCAGGAGGCATATACGTCTTTGATGGTAAATCTGGTGAAGTGATATGGTCCCAAGGACAAGTTCATGAAGGTGGTATTCTTTCAGCTGCAATCCACCCGTTAACTGATAGGTTCGCAACGGGAGGACAGGATGGAAAGATTATTATTTGGAATACTTGTCAAAAAAATAGAGAAAAAGTCATTGATTTAGGTGATGGTTGGATAGAAAACTTATCATGGTCGCAAGATGGTGAAATGTTGGCAGTTTCATGCTCTCGAACAGTTTATGTTTACACTAAAGAGGGTAATGAAATATGGCAATCTAGTAATCATAACAGTACCGTCAGTAATTTAGGGTGGTCTATTAATAAAGAACTTGCTACAACTTGCTACGGTTGTGTTTCCTTTTTCGATGGTATGTCAGGAAAAGTAAAACAGAAATTAGAGTGGAAGGGGTCGCTGGTTTCGATGGTCTTAAGCCCAAATAGTGACATAGTCGTTTGTGGAAGCCAAGATAATACAATTCATTTTTGGCGCAGATCCACAGAACAAGATTCAATGATGTCTGGGTATCCACTAAAACCCTCAGCTTTATCTTTTGATGAAACTGGAAGTTACTTGGCTACAGGGGGAAGTGAGGAGGTAACAGTTTGGAGTTTCAAAGGTAATGGGCCTGAAGGGACATCTCCGTTATCGTTAAAACTTCACACAAAACCAATTACCACCCTTGCTTTTGCACATCGTGGAATGAACCTGGCTTCAGGTTCTAGGGATGGTGCTGTTGTACTTTGGGACTTAAAATCTGAAAATGAAGAAAGTGGATTAAGTGAAACTAGTGTGAGTGATTCAGTTTCAAAGTTGTATTGGCGACCTGATGATAAAGCACTTGCTGGATTGGATAGACAAGGCGGTGTTACAGTTTGGCATGTGTAAAAAATAAAATAAAATGAGTATTTTTCCCTCGGGTAGATAATTTTTTAGGGGTAAAAGTTAGGGATAAAATTACAAATTGAAGATATAAGGAGTAGGGAATCCCGTGCTTTCAGTAATTGACGGAGAGACAGGAGTAAGATATTATTTTTGAAAATTAATCATTCATAAAATAAATATATTTTGTTCACATAATAAATTTGAAAAATATATCAAATGAATTATATTTTAACAATGATCTATACCAAGTTAAAAAAATTAAATCAAAAGTTTCCTGAATTTAAAGGAGCAAACTGGTTAATTAGAATTCCATTGGCTATTATTTTTATTCAGCAAGGCTTAGACAAATTACCATTTGATCCTTCTACAGCTGAGACTTATGAATTACCTTTAATTGTTTGGTTTATGGTTATAAGTAGTGAATTATTAGCTGGTTTTGGTTTATTGCTTGGTGGAATCTTACAATCATTAAAAATTTTAAATTTAATTGGTGATTTCCTAACAAGGTTTTCTGGGACAATTATGGTATGTATAATAACTGGTGTAATAATCTTAAGCAATCCAGAAAGTTTTATTGAAATTCTATTATATGACCATATTCATGTTATGTTATATTGTGGTGGATTGTTCTTCACCTTAAGGGGTAATAGAGCCAAGTGAATTTATTTCTAAGAAGCTATTCAAAGATTCACTATAATATTCAAATAGTACATGAGTAAAATTTTAATTCTTGGTGGTGGTTTTGGAGGATTATATTGTGCTAAAAAACTACAAAAGATTAAATTAAATTCATTTGATATCGAGCTAATTAGCGATAATAATTATTTTGTCTTTCAGCCATTATTACCTGAAGTCGCTTCAGGGACTATATCAGCTTCCGACGCAGTAACTCCAATAAGACAAATGTTAGATGCGGTTAAATTTAGGAATGCTGAGGTTAACATAATTGATTTAAAAAAAAAAAGAGTTGGTCTAACTCAAGGTTTTAGAAAACGTCAACATTATGTGTCATATGATCATCTCATAATCGCTCTTGGCCAAGAAAGTAATGTAAAAATTATTCCGGGTCTAGAGAATAATTCCATGACAATGAAAAACTTAAAAGATGCATATAACATTAGAAATCATATCATTCAATGTTTAGAACTAGCTGATGTAACAAAAGATTTTGAACTTAAAAAAAGATTATTAAGTTTTGTTATAATTGGTGGTGGATTTTCAGGGGTTGAAACTTCAGGTGAATTAAAAGAAATGACTGATAGACTACTTAAATATTATAAGAATATTGATAAGTCAGAAATACGTTTTTATATAATCGAGCTTTCAAATCAACTTCTCCCAGAATTTGACAAAAAAATGGGTTCTTACATATTAAATACTTTTAAAAAACAAAAAATTAACGTGCGTTTAAGTACCGGCTTAAAAGAAGTTACATCTTTAAAAGTTTATTTATCAAATAAAGAATCTATAGCAACAAATACCGTTATTTCAACAATCGGGTCAACAGTTTCAGATTTAATCAGAAAAAGTGATCTTCCACTTAAAAATCAAAAAATAGTTACCAATGAATTTTTAGAAGTAATAAATAACAATAATGTCTGGGCATTAGGTGATTGTGCGCTTGTACCATATAATCCAAATGATAAATCTAAAAATTCTCCTCCAACAGCACAGTTTGCTGTTAAGCAAGCAAAAATAGTAGCAAAAAATATTGTATTAAAAACTTTAAATAGAAATCTTAGAAAATTTAATTATAGGTCAAAAGGATCACTGGCTTCACTAGGCTCAAAAATCGGTATTGGAAAAATCTATTCTATTAGAGTTAAAGGGTTATTTGCATGGATTATTTGGAGAACTTTTTATCTTTCTTTTTTACCTTCAATACCAACTAAAATAAGAGTTCTAGTTGGGTGGATATTAGAATTTTTTATTCCAAGAAATGCAGTCTTAACAGATACTGTAAAGAAAAATTCTTTTGAATATAAGAATTATAAGAAAAACGACGTTGTTTTTACTGAAGGTATGATTGCAGACGGATTCTATATAGTTCAGAGTGGAAAATTTATTAATTCCTATAAAAAAACAGAAGATGGAAAAGTTTTTAATAAAATCTACAATAAAGGTGATCATTTTGGTTCAAGAGTGATCCTTCAAGGTGGCAGAAGAACTGGAACCATAACTGCATTAGAAGACTCAGAGGTACTAAAAATTGATTTAGAAAGTTTTAAGCTAATGGCTTCTAACCTTCCAGAGTTAAAAAGATATTTCAGTGATTATCTGCCCAAAAACTTTAATAATCTTAAATTAAAAAATTGAAAAACTCAGCTCAACTCAATTTGAACTCATTACTAAATTCATAAAATATAAATATTTAGATAATCTTAATTTCTGGTTTGGAACCAATATTTTTTATGACCAATCAGATAGATTTTACGGACGATTTGATAATAGAGATAATGTTTGTTTAGGTTTTGAATGGGGAGGGGTGAAAATAAATTGACAAGACAGGGTTATCGAAGTTGTTTTAGGTATAAAGTTTAGGTATAAAAAGCCAATTTAAAGCGCGTAGAAGCACAGAAATTATAGGGTTAGGGTAAGTGGCGGAGAGACAGGGATTCGAACCCTGGAAGGACTTGCATCCTTGCCGGTTTTCAAGACCGGTGCATTCGACCACTCTGCCATCTCTCCTTTTTAACAATTTTTATTTTATTAAGTCGTCAGTATAATAGTCTAATTATATTTATATTCAATAATTCATTAATTATAGAAACCTTAAAAATTAAATTTGTATTAAGAATATCAAAGCTTTAATATACTCCAAATAATTTATTTTTCACACCTGTATTTATGAGTTGGTTTAGCTTAACAGAAATTCTTGTTGTAATCGGAATGTGGGTACTAGTAGTAGTACTTTACAAAATATGGAAATAGCGCGGTTTATGGATAATAATGAAAAATTTAAAGCTTTTGTCATGGAAAGTAATACAAAAAAAGGTATCAAGATTATTGACAAAAGTTTTCTTGACGATGGTGATGTTTTTGTAAAAATTTCATTCAGTAGTTTTAATTATAAAGACGGTCTAGCAATAAGTGGAAAAACCCCAATTTTAAGAAAGTTTCCAATGATTCCTGGTGTAGACTTTTGCGGGAAAGTAATTAATTCATCCAACAAATCTTTTAAAAAAGGTGATAAGGTGATTTTAAACGGATGGGGTGTTGGTGAAAATCATACTGGGGGATTTTCTCAGTTTGCCAGAGTCAAATCTAAATGGTTAATAAAACTACCCAAAAAAATTTCAGAAAAGCAATCAATGATAATTGGATCTGCAGGTTATACCGCAGCACTTTGTGCTATCTTAATAAATGAAAATGTAAAAAAAAAAGACGGAAAAATTTTAGTAACTGGTGCATCAGGAGGTGTGGGAAGTATTGTAATTAATTTGCTAAGTAATCTTGGTTTTCAAACAGTAGCCTTAAGCGCCAAGAACAAGTCCTATTTACTAAAGCTTGGGGCAGTTGAGGTAATTGATAGAAAAGATTACAAAATAGCTAAAAAACCTCTTGAAAAACAAAAATGGGCTGGATGTATAGATACTGTTGGAGGCGAAATTTTGTCTAGTGTGATTTCTGAAATAAAATATAATGGCATAATAGCTTCCACTGGACTGGCTAGTAGTCATTTACTTCATACTACCGTTTACCCTTTTATTTTGAGAAATATAACACTTGCTGGAGTTGATTGTGTATATGCTGATAAGAGTAAAAGAATAAAAGCTTGGAATTTATTAGAAAGAAAACTAGATTTTTCAAAGTTAGATTTCATAAAAAGTGAAAAAAATCTAAGTGATTTAAAAACATTATCAGCAAAAATTTTGCAAGGAAAAATTAAAGGAAGAACTTTAATAAAAATAGGAACATAGTAAAGACTAAATGATACACGAAAAAAATTTTAGAGATGTAACTAATTTTTTAAGAAATATATCTGACGAAGCATCACAAAGAATACTAGAAGTTTATAATTCTAAAATAACCTTCAAAATAAAAGATGATCATAGCCCTGTAACAATTGCAGACACAGAATCTAACGAAATTATTTGTCAAAAAATAAAAAAAGAATTTAAAAGTATACCTATTATTTCTGAAGAAAATAAAAAAAAAACCATTAAATCTGAAACTTATTTTTTAGTTGATCCTCTAGATGGTACCAAGGAGTTTATCCAAAGGAACGGTGAATTTACTGTAAATATAGCCTTAATTGTGAACAATCGACCAAAGTTAGGCGTCATACAATTACCTGCACATAATTTGCAATACTTTTCAGATGGATTTCATTCATTCAAGTACAACGGAGCGCTGAAAAAAATTTTTTCATTTACCTCAAGTAAAAAATTAAGGCTCCTTATAAGTAGATCACACCTAGATGTTGATACAAAAAAAGTTATAAAAAAATTTGAAAATACAAAATTTCAAAAGGTGGGATCTTCACTTAAATTTTGTTATCTGGCAGAGGGTAGGGCAGATATTTATATCAGAAACGGTAAAACAATGGCCTGGGATGTTGCTGCAGGTATAGCGATATTAAAAACCGCAGGCGGAGATATAAAAACATTGGATTTAAAGGAATTTATATTAGATAAAACAAATTTTATTAATAGTCCGTTTATATGTTTTAGAAAAGATTTTCCTCAAGAAAAAATTAAATCTATTTCTAAACAATATAATAAAACAACAAAAAATGAATAAACAAAATATTAAGATTAGTTTTATTATTCCCTGTTTTAATGAGGAAAATAATATCCAAAAGACAATTAAGGAAATTTTTAATTTATCCTCAAAATACACACAAAAAAAAATTGAGTTAATCATAGTGGATGATGGAAGTACCGACAGAACTTATGAAAAAATAAAAGTCCATAAATTAGTTAGAAAATTTCAACATAAAAACAATATGGGAATTGGTGCTGCTTACAAAACAGGTTTAAAGATGGCAAAAGGTAAATATGTAATTATGATCCCAGGAGATAACTCTCACCCTACAACGAGCATTGAACCAATTATTAATAATATTGAAAAATCTGATATAATTATCCCATTTACAACAAAAAAAGGAAAAAGAAGTATTATAAGATTTTTTTTATCAAAGACTTTTACATTTTTTTTGAACTATTATTTTAAGCTTAACATTAGATATTTTAATGGGACTGTCCTTCATAAGAGGTCCATCTTAAATGAAATCGAAATAAATTCTGATGGTTTTGACTATCAGGCTGAAATATTAGTAAAATTAATACTCAAAGGGTTTTCTTACAAAGAAGTGGAAGTAATTATTAATGAAAGAAGAGAAGGGGAGAGTAAAGCTGTCAGTTTTACGAATGGAATAAAAATACTTAGAAATCTAGTTAAACTAAAAAAAAGCTTATAATGTAAAAATTTTCTTAATTTTTACAATTTTATATCTTGTAGATAAGGCATAAACTATGTGTTAGTTTGAAAAAAATTTAGAATTAAATTTATGAAAAGTCTTAAAATTCTATTAATTCCAAATATAACTTTAGAATATGATCTGAATCAACTTAAAGGAATTAAAAATGCACTTAAAGAATTTAATATTGACTCTCATATTTTTGTTTCAAAATATTCAGAAGATAAAATTATAAAGTTTGTAGAAGAAAATTCATTTAATATTATCTTTGCTGTCAATAAAGGAAGACCGAATGGATTAAAGAAAGAAATAAGATTTATAAGTTGGTTTCAAGATTTCTATCACGACTCTGATTATCTTTTAGAAAATTACGAGAAATCTGATATTGTTTATTTCTATACATCTAAGGAATCATTTGGAGTATCAAAAAAAATTAATTGTTTTACCTCAACTTTATATTCAGCGGTAAACCCTTCAGAAATTTCATTAAATTTAAAAAATTTAGATAACGATCATACATTAGTGAATAAGTATCAATCTTTAGATTTTTCAATTTGCGGATATATGCCTGCTAATATGTTGGTACCTTTTTTTGATTTTTATTTTAGAAATTATAATTACAAAGAAAAACATTTTACTGATATTCATTTTATAAAATGGTTCTCCGAGCTTACTCATAGAAACGAAAAGAAATATGAAATAGATTTTTACAAACAATTTATTGTTGATTTACAATTAATAGTAGAAAGTAATTATGTTCCATTATCAGGGGATATAGATGTAAAACTATTAGCTCTTAAGCTCACAGAAAAAATTCAACAACATTTCAAATATTTAAATTCGCAAATATTCAAAGAATTAATAAGTTTTTTTAGTACAGATTATTCACGCTTTTTAGATAGAATAGAGCTAGCAAGATTATTATCAAAACATTCATTCAACTTTGCATTATTTGGAAAAGAATGGAAAAACTATTCAGAGTTTGATTCCTTTGCAGGTAATCATATTTCTAAACAAGAAGAATTATTTGAAATATATAAGAAAACAAAGATTAACCTGTATAACAATACTCATGGTCTTGGTATGCATTCAAAAGTTTTTGAAATATTTGCCAATGCTGGATTTTTAGCATTACCAAAATCAAAAAAAAATTTTCTAGCTGCTGGTATTAATGAGGGTTTTAATGAAAATGAACATTTTGTAACATTTACAAGCGAAAATTTTGAGGATTTGGTAAATGATTGGTTGTTTGACACTCAAAAAAGAGTTGAAATTGGTAAAAATGCCAGAAAAATTGTGATAAATGAGCACACCTGGAAAAAAAGAACTCAACAAATTCTTGAAGATTTACAAAGATGAAACAACTAAACTTTTTACTGATACCAAGATCAAATAATTTTAAAGACATAATAAATATTTACGATATAAAAAATGAGTTAAAAAGAAATGGTCATGATTGTATAAGTTTAACCTCTCCCATAAACGACGCCAATTTAAATTTTTTATTAAGTCAAAAAAAAATAGATTATGTTTTCAGAGTAGATGGGGGAAAACCCGAAAAAAAAAATAGTAATAATACAAAATTCATATGCTGGGTTTCGGATATTGATGATTTAGGAGATCTTTCATGTTTTACTGATGATGATGTCATATACACTTTAAAAAAAAGTACAAAAAAAAATAGCAATTTAAGAATTTATCAGATGTTACCAGCAGCTAATAGTTTTAAAAAAGCATTAACTCTTTCAGATTGTGAGTTAATTACCGATAACTTCAATTTATCACAAAATATCGATTTTTCTTACATTACCAATTATACAAAAGTTTGGTTGTGTAATGGAAACAAGGAGATAATTTATGAAAGAAATAAAAAAAATTTAGATAAACATAAAACTTTAGAAGGTTTAATTAATAATCTAGATAAAAAATACAATACAGAGATCTTTGGATTTATTGATTATTCAAAAATAATAAAAAAGGAAAACATTATTTTTAAGGGTGAAATCAACAATTTTAATTTTTTCTTTGAAATTTTTAGAAAATCAAAATTTAACGTCCTCTTTGAAGATGATTTTTTAGATTTTAATACAAACTTCTTTAACATACTCTTAGTTGAAGGGACACTGATAGCCAACCAAAAACTGTTGAATCAAATTCAAGACTATTTAGGTTTTCAAAAAGAAACCGTTAATTACTTATTACCTTACAATAGTTTTGAATCATTTAAGTCGAATGTTGATACTTATTACAATGATTACACTAAAAGATTAAAAATTGGAAGGGAAGCATCAATTTTTGTAAGAAAAAAACATTTATTTAAAAATAGAGTTGATCAACTACTAAAAGATTTAGTCTAGTTTTGAAATATAAAAATTTATTACGTGGGTTCTAAATGGGCAAATTCTGGTTCTACGTCAAACCTCCCATTCGCAAGCATTAGTTTATCTTTATGTCTTATTTTTAAGTTCTTTTTCTTGTCCTCTTTTTTAACAGGTGGAGGACTACCGGAGAACGATTTAAACATTATATTTTTCTCTTCTTCTGAAAAATTCTTTTTTATGTTTTCAAGAAACTTTCTCGCTTGATCAAACTCACAATTTAATTCTAATACGGATTCTAATGCAACAATAGCTCCGCCGATCAGACCTAACCTAAAAAACCCGTCTGCTAGTAATAAATGATATTCTGGTACAGTAGGACAAATTTTAATGGCGTTTAAAATAGAATTAAATGATTCAAGTAATCTTCCTTGTTTTTTTTCTATTTCGCTTCTCTTAAAAAAAGCAAAAGCTAAATTAGCACTTCTTTTACCATTTCTAATAAACTTATTTAATAGTTCTATTGCTTCGTTGTAATTTTGATTATCTTCATAAGATTTAACATGAGATAAAATAATCTCCTCGTTTTCTTTCTGATCATTATTAAGCCATTCTGGTTTTTCACAATTAACTCTTTTAAAACAGCCTGAGCAAAACATTCTTATAAAAGGCCATACTTCGTTATAGTCAATTACACAATTTTTGTGCGTATTTTTCTTATTACAATGTGGACAGTTATAGTGTAAATCAAAACTTTTTCCTCTGTTTGGAAGTTCATTTTTTGAAACATTGTAACTGTAATTTTTAGCATATTTAAAACCAACAAGTGTGAACGCATTAATTACTGCTGTTAAAATACTCAAATTAGTGTCATTCATGTTACTGACGTTAATATTAACTGGTAAATTGTTCACAAAACTATCCCTATCAGTAATTAAACCATTTCTAACTGCTTGAATGTAAACCGGACTTCCAGGCCAAACCTGTAAAGCTGTTAAATTAACGCCTTTATCTCTGTTTTTAAACCACCATTTTAGAGTATTATTTGCTGTTTCAACTGTTTCAACTGGATCTCCAAATATTAAATTTCCTTGAATAATTATTTTCTTTTTATCTGTTAATGCAAGAGCTTGATCGACTCTTTCAACCTTAGCCTTCTTTTTCATACTTTCTAATACAGTTTGATCCATACTTTCAATACCATAACTTATTGAATTACAACCTGATCTTTTCATTTTTTTAATAGTCTCTTTATCAACACTATTTACATGTAATTGAACAATCCAATTTATTTTGAGAGGCTCCATTCTTTCGCAAAATTCTAAAAGTCTTTTTCTTTTTAAAGAAAATAATTCATCAACAATTGCAACAGAGTTAATTTTGTACTTTTCTTTGTAAAAAGTTAGCTCCTTAAAAAAGTCATCAAGGTTTCTCTCTCTGTAAACCTTTCCTGCTGGATGAAAACAAAATGTACAACTAAAAGGACATGATCTACTGGTAATCATATCGATTACTCTTGGTTTTTTTATTGTGCTAAAATAATAGGCATCAGATGGAGATTGTCTTTCTAAGATTGAAGGAAATTTTAATAAATCATATTCTGGCCATGGGATTGTATCTAACTCTTTGATAGCCTCTCTCGGCTGATTTCTAATTAAATTATCATTTCTTCTGTCCCAAAAAACTAATCCTTTTATTAGACCCTTATCAGAATCTTTTTTAATAGATAATAACAGTTCATTAAATGTTTCTTCTCCTTCACCAATTATTCCAAAATCTGCATCTATTGATCTCATTACAGGTTCTGGTTCACCGCTAAGCATTCCACCACCGACAATGGTTTTTATTTCTGGTTTCAATGATCTACAAATTGAAAATATTTCTTTAATTTGGTCTATCCATCCGGACAAAGAGCCTGTTGCAACTACGTCAGGTTTAAACTCTTCAAATTTTTTTTTTAAAGCTATCTCAATTGAGTCATGAGTTTCGTTAAGATTTAAACCAGAAACATTGTAACCAGATTTTTTTGCTACTGCTGCAATATAACCTAAACCAAGTGGAAAATTATAATATGAGAAAGGTATGTCGACATACCTTGGAACAATAATTAAAACTTTCATTCAAGAAATCAGCAAAAAACATGCCATCTTCGTTAATTAAACAAGTAACTATGATTCATTTTTTAAAAGTGATAATTAAAAATAAAATATACATTTGAATCAAAATCCTTAAAATTTTAAGGATGAAATCATTAAATTTTCTTTTGATTCCAAATGTTTTAAACTTTTATGACTTAAATCAACTTGAAGAAATAAAACAAAATCTCGAAAAGTATGGTCATCAGGCTACTATCTTCAAAAGAAAAATAGATAACGACGTTATAACTTTAACAAACTCTGAAATTGTAAGTTTTATAAAAGAAAATAAATGTGATTGTGTATTCAGGGTTAATGGCGGAAGACCTTTAGAGATAAATAAAGATACTAGATTTATTTCTTGGTTCCAAGATTTTTATTATAATTCTGATAAAGAATTAGAAAAATTTAATAAAAACGATATCGTTTATTTTTATACATCACCAAAATCTTTTGGGGTTAAAACCAAAATTCCTTGTTACAGTTCAACCTTTTATCCTGGCGTTGCTAAAATAAAAGATGATGAGAGTATTTTTTCAATTAGCAAAAAGGAAAATATAAATAAGTACCAAAACATTGATTTTTCATTACTAGGAGCAATTCTTGTTCAAAATATTACAGATTTTAACAACTCACATTATCGAAATTACGATATAAATGAGGATCATTTAGTTGCATACTCAGATTTTTTAGATTTTAAATTTAAACTTGATAAAAAAGAAAAAATCCCGACTGTTAATCAATATAAGGAGTTTATTTGTGAGCTTCAAAATATTGTAGAATTAAATTATGAACCGTTGTCTGGTGAATTAGATGTAAAAAAACTAGCTGAAAAGGTAAAAAATTTAATGATAAGTAGATTTGAATTTACTAACAATGAACTTTTCAATGGTTGGAAAAGGTATTTTAGTACAGAATATCCGAGAGTTTTGGACAGAATCGCAATGGCAAGATTAATCTCTACATTTTCTAATAATTTTGTAGTTGTAAGTGATGGTTGGGAACGAGTAGAAGAATTCATTGACTATCACATGAAAAAAATTAACAAAACAAAAGATTTATATAGATTACTGAAGAAATCTAAAATAAATTTGTTTTCAAATACTCATGGACTTGGAATGCACAGTAAAGTTTTCGAAACAATGATAAATGGAGGATTTGTTGCGATACCATTTTCAAAGAAAAACTCTGATCAAGCTGGCATAAAGGAGGGTTTTATAGAAGGTGAAGATTTTGGTGAATTTGATCCGAACAAATTTGATGAATTTATCAACAATTGGCTTTTTAACACTAAGAAAAGAATATTAATTGGCGAGAATGCCAGACAAAAAACTTTATCAAACCATACCTGGGAAGTGAGAGTAAAACAATTATTAGATGATTTAAAAATATGAAAAAACTTAAATTTTTATTAATTCCTAGATCTAATAATTTTCAAGACACTATACAAATTTTTTTCATAGGAAAAGAATTAAGTATTAAAGGGCACTACGTTAAAAAATTAACAGCCCCATTATTTGATAAAAACCTAAGTTCTATTGTAGATGAATATAGTTTTGATGTAATTTTTAGAATTGGTGCTGGAAAAACAGTTTTAGTAAAAAAAAATACAAGATTTATTTCATGGACAAAGAGCGTTAATGACGTTTTAAACTATTTAGATAACTATAATCAAGATGATATAATCTACACATTAGAAGACCACACTTTAGAAAATAAAAATCAAATTATTAAGAATCTTTTACCTGCTGCCTGCGTTATTGATAATAATTTGTCAATTGAGGATTTATCAAAAAAAAAAACCTTTAAAATTAATTCTTTTCAAGAGATTGATCTCTCATACCATGGTAACGAAATGCTATTTGATGTTTATAGTGGTCAACAAAAAATTAAAAATGAAAATGCCCTTTATGTGTTTAACAACATTAATGAAGTTACCAGAAAACTAAAACTGTCATCATACAAAATAAAATCTAACTTTTATGGACTTATTCCTCCTAATAAAGAATTATTTAGAAATGAAAATTTTTCTTTTTTAGGTCGTTTGAAGAATTTTTATTCCCATTTTGAAATTTTTAAAAAATCTAAAATCAATTTAATTAGTGAAAGAAATTTTTTTGATTTTAATACAAAATTTTTTAATATAATTATTGTTCAAGGTTTTGTATTATTGGATGATGACTTACAAAAAAACTTAATTAATAAAATTTTTAATTTAGGTTTTAACAAAGAAGAATCTATCTCTGTCTTCTCTGAAAATGATATTATAAATGGAATAATTGAAGATTTGATAGATAATCATGAAAAAAGACTGAAAATTGCAAAAAAAGCACACCAAATTATTCTAGAATCACATACATATAGACAAAGAGTTGAGCAAATACTAAAAGATTTAAATCCTAATTAAGTAGGCTCTAAATGAGTAAATTCTGGTTCAATATCAAATCTTCCATTGGCTAGCATTAATTTATCTTTGTGTCTTACCTTGAGTTTATTTTTTTTATGATTTTTCTTGAAAGGAGGAGCCTGATTAGAAATTGATGTAAACATTGTGCTTTTTTCTTCGTCAGACAGATTTGTTTGTATATATTTTAATAAACTTTTAGCGCCATCAAGTTCAGAATTAATGTCTAAAGCTGTTTCAAGAAGAACGATAGCAACACCATAAATTTTTATCCTAAAAAATAAATCTGCAAGAAGAAGATGATACTCTGCAGTTCTCGGAGAAATTTTTAAAGCACTTGTTAAACAATCAATAGCAATCAAGAAGTTACCAAATTTTTTATAAATTTCACTTTTTTTAAACCATATTAAGGCGATATTGGAACTTCTAACATTAGATCTAGTCGCTAAATCCATAAGTTTTAAAGCCTCATTATATTCACCTTGTTTCTCCAAAATATTTATATGAGACAGTATTTTTTCTTCATGCTCTGCTTCATCTAGAGTTCGCCATTCTGGTTTTTCACAATCAACTCTTTTAAAACATCCTTTACAATACATTCTTGTAAAAGGCCAGGCATCATCATAATCTATTATACAACTTTCATGAATGTTATGTTGAGCACAATGTGGACAGTCGTATTCTATATCAAAACCTTTACCCCTGTTTGGTAGTTCTTTTTTTGAAACTTTATAACTAAAGTTTTTTGCATATTTAAATCCACTTAATGTTAAAGCATGTAAAACTCTATCTAAATTTTGTCTATTGGCATCGTTCATATTACTTACATTTAAGTAAATAGGTAAATTTTTAACATATTTATCTCTGTCTTTAATTAAGCCATTTCTTACTGCCTCTATGTAAACTGGACTGCCAGGCCAAACCTGTAATGGGACTACATGCACTCCTTTTTCTCTGTTTTTAAACCACCATTTTAAGGAGTTATTTGCTGTTTCTACTGTTTCAACAGTGTCTCCAAAAATTAAATTACCTTGAATGACTATGTTTGCTTTGTCTGTCAAAGCTAAAGCTTTATCAACTCTCTCAACTTTTGACTTTTTTTTCATGCTCTCAAGCACAGTCTGGTCCATACTTTCAATACCATAACTAATCGCTGAGCAACCTGATTTTTTCATTTTTTTTATAGTTTCAGAGTCAACGCTATTTACGTGTAACTGAACAACCCAGTTAACATCTAAAGGTTCTATTCTTTCACAGAATTCTAAAAGTCTATTTCTTTTTAAAGAGAAAAGCTCATCAACAACTGCAACAAAATTAATTTTATATTTTTTGATATAGAATTCTAATTCACTAAAAAAACTATCTAAACTTCTTTCTCGATAAACTTTTCCAGCTGGATGAAAACAAAAAGTGCAGCTAAACGGACATGATCGACTTGTTATCATATCAATTACTCTAGGTTTGTTTTTCAAAGTGCTAAAGTAATATGAATCTGTTGGTGATTGTCTGTTTAAAATTGCCGGTAAACCCAAAAGATCGTAGTCTGGCCATGGTATTGAATCAAGTTCCATTAAAGCTTGTCTGGGTGGGTTTCTAACTAATGAATCATTTTTTTTATCCCAAAATACCAGACCATGAATCAAGCCTTTGTCAGTGTTTTTTTCTATAGAAGTTAATAATTCTTTAAAAGTTTCTTCACCTTCTCCAATTACACCATAATCAGCTTTTATTTGCCTCATCACTGGTTCTGGTTCTCCACTTAGCATACCACCGCCTATAACAGTGATAATATTTGACTTAACATTTTTACAAATTGAAAAAATTTGCTCAATTTGATCGATCCATCCTGACAAAGAGCCCGTAGCAACTAAATCAGGATCTTCTTTATTAATAGTTTTTTCAATTGCATTTTTTGTTGTTTCATGGGTTTCATTTAGATTTAATCCAATAACTTTATGACCCTCATTTTTTGCAATGGCAGCAATATAACCCAAACCTAGAGGAAAGTTATAATAAGAAAATGGTTTTTCCGTGTATTTCGGAACTACTATTAATATTTTCATTTTTACTTAATTAAAAATCGTTTAAATCATCTCTTGCAAAAATTTTGCCATTCTTTTTATTAATAACTTGAATTTGTAATTTTTTTTTAAGACAATTAAGTATGTCCCTTAATCAAAAAATTAGATCAGAAGTAGAGTCAAAAACTAATATTTTTTATGTAGTTTCTGAGGGTTATGCAGCTGATCATATGTTTTCATGGTTTTGTAAGAGTTTAAATAAACACCCTGATGTTTTTGCATTACTTGCACATGAGGGTAGTAGGCCAAAATATTTAAAAGAAAGAACTCGGGGCGAAAGACCAAATATAGAAAACTTTTCAGAATTTCTTCATGATATGGGAATGACTTATGAAGCGCTAGGAGATTGTTATTCTTACAGAACTCATCATTTAATAGAATTAAATAAGTTTGAAAAGTTTAAAAATATTCCAAAATTATATCTGATCAGAAACCCAGTTGTCTGGCTTTATTTTTATCAACAATGGCGATCATCTAACATGAGAATGGGATCTGGAAAAACTAATCCATTAGATTGGGAATGGAATGTGGCGAATCATAAATATTTTGAAGAATTAAATTTGAAAAAATATGGAAAAGAAGATGTCGATGTCTGGTCATTTTACCAAGGTCTTCATCTACTTGATATGACAAGTGAAACATATATTTCCCAATTTTATAGAACTGAAAGAATAGAGGATATTTATGGTGACAAAACTAAATATTCGGAAATATTTAGTTTTTTAACAAATATAGCACTAGATAAAAAAAGTAAATATTTAGAAAATGTTTTTCACAAAAAAGAAATACTTTACAAAGGAGAAAATATTTTACCTGAAAGAGAAGAAAATTTCAGTAATTTTTGGGAAAGTTGGCAAATTGAGGCTTTTTTTAAAATTATAAGACCTGAATCGATAGAAATTTTTGAAAAATTCTATTCAACATTACCAAAAAATACGAAAAATTTTTTTTTTAAAAAGCAAGATTGTCAAAATATTTTTATTTCAAGCCAACTTAAGAGTGGGACCCACTTACTTAGAAAAATAATGCAAATGATTACAAACCAAGATTATTATGAGCCATTTCTTAACAAAGAAGAGCCGCCAAACAACAAACTTTTGCATAATTATCATGATTTAAATTTAATAAGATTTCCGGAAAATAAATTTTATTCGTGGCATAATATTATAAACTCTGACACAAAATCTTTGTTACTATCATCAAGAACAACTAATATTTTTTTAGTAAGAAATATTTATGAAATTTTATTTTCGCTTTTTAATCATTTTAAAAATGACGTAGACCAAAGCATCAAAAGATCAATTGGTAAAAGTTCACAAAATCAACTGTTTAAGAACGGTTATGAATCTGCTTTTTTTAGCTTGATTAACGGATATGCCTCTAGTAGTTTTAGTTTTCCAGGTATTAGAGTAATAGTTGAACAAATAAAAAGTTATTGTGATTTTTTAAAAGAAAAATCATCATTTTTTATCACTTATGATCATTTAGTAAATAATAAAGAATCAACAATAATTAATCTCTGTAAATATCTTAATTTAGAGATTACTTATGAGTCATTACAAAAAATACTTATTGATACTAGTAAGGAAAATATGGGACTTAACAATCCTCATGTTACTAAAAATAGAAATAAAAAAATTGAAGAAATAAAAAAATCATTTCATGATGGCCATATTGGTGCTTTGCAGTTTCAAGTTTTTTCGGTTTTTCAGGATGACCACGCATCCAGAACATTTTGTGATCAACTCCAATTATTCGATTATAAAGATTCATAAATATTAAAATGAAATAAAATTTGTCTACTTTTTTAATATAATTTTTATATTTAAAATAAATTTTTTGTTATTTTTATAAACTTTGGTTTTTGTTATTCTAAACTACAAATTTTTTCTTTAACCAACTCTCTGATAAAATCGCAAAAAACTTTTATTCTTTCTAATTGAAAATTATTTTCATGAACAATAATCCAGTATTCTCTTTTTATTTTTATTGAATCTTTTAAAACAACTTTTAAGTTTCTATTATTAGAAGCAATAAATGTATGCAAAAGTCCCAAACCTAAACCAGTTTCAATTGCCATCATCTGTGACCTTAAACTATTACTCGAGAATATTACATTTGGACTTCTACATACTTCTTTTAAATAGTCCAGTTCTTCAAACTCGATAAATTCATCGACATAACTAACAAATGGTTTATCTTTAAGATCATGAAGTTTTTTAATTTTATTTTTTTTTGAAAACTCATTTGATGCATATAATCTTACGAAATAATCACACAATTTAGAGCATATTAATCTTCCACTCTTTGGTCTTGACAAAGAAATTAATATATCAGTTTCATTATTAGATATACTTCTAGATTTAGTATCAGCAAGTAACTCTATTTTTATGTCTGGATATTTATTGTTAAACTTTTGAATATTTTTACTTATAATTTCAGAACCTAGCCCCTCGCCAACAGTGACTCTAACATTACCGCTGACAAGTGAGTTTTTTTTGACAAGACGTTCATTAATTCCAAAAATTTGATTTTCAATTTTTTCTGAATATTTTGCTAATTCTAATCCTTTTTCTGTAAGTGAGTATCCTCTGGGGGATTTATGAAATAGTTGCATTTTTAGATTTATCTCAAGTCTTTTAATCCGTCTTGCTATTGTAGTTGGTTCAACTTTAAGTTTTTTAGCGGCATTTAAAAGTTTTGAAGATCTAGACAAAATAAGGAAATACTTTAGATCGTCCCAGTTCATTATAAAAAATAGCATTATTAAAGATTTAATGAAATGTTTTTTGCATTTTGATAATTTAAAATTGACAGTTGGAATGCAAAATTAATAATTATACAATCAAGATATGAATAAAATAAGAGGTCATTTTATTGAGGGTAAAGAGGTTTTTGACAATGGTGACATTATAAAAGTTTTTAACCCCACAAATAATGAAGAAATATCATCTATAAGTTGTGCGAAAGACAGCAGCCTAGAAAAAGCCATAATTAGCTCTGAAAAAGCATTTAATGAATGGAGACAATACTCTATCGCTAAAAGAACCGAGGTGATTTTTGAATATAAAGTTTTATTAGAGAGAAATAAAGAGAAATTAGCTAAAATAATAGGTGAGGATCTAGGAAAGGTCTATGATGACGCCTTAGGTGAAGTTAGACGTGGGATTGAGAATGTTGAATATGCATGTGGTATTGGTGAAGTAATTAAAGGTGAATATAACAAAAATATAAGTACAGAAGTAGATTCTTGGAGCGAGTTTCTACCTGTTGGAATAGTATTAGGAATAACACCATTCAATTTTCCAGCAATGGTTCCGATGTGGATGTTTCCTTTGGCTCTTGCTACTGGAAATTCTTTCATCTTAAAACCTTCAGAAAAGGATCCCCATGGTTCAATTTTCATTACCGAACTTTTCAATGAAACTAAAGCTCCAAAAGGATTACTCAACCTTGTAAATGGAGATAAAAAAACAGTTGAATTTCTTATAAATGATAAAAGGATAAAAGCCGTAAGTTTCGTTGGCTCGACACCAGTCGCGAAAAAAGTTTATGAATTGTCTTCTATTTCAGGAAAAAGGTGTCAAGCCCTAGGGGGTGCTAAAAATCACGCATTAATATTATCAGATGCAAACATTGATTACACAACTGATCAGCTAATATCTGCTGCTTTTGGCTCATCCGGGCAGCGTTGCATGGCATTGTCGGTGGCAGTAGTTTCAGTAAAAATAAAAAATGAATTTTTGAAAAGTCTTAAGGAAAAAGTTTTAAAATTAAAATTCGGCTCCGAAGATTTAAATTCAAATAGCTTTGGGCCACTAGTAACGATGGAACATCTTAAGTCTGTTGAAAATAATATAAAAATAGCTGAAGATGAAGGAGCAGAAATTATTGTTGATGGAAGGGATTTATTTAAAAGAAAAAATTCTAAAAGCGGTTATTTTTTAGGCCCAACTATTATTGACAAAGTCAATTCAAAAATGAAATCATATAAAAATGAAATCTTTGGTCCTGTCCTACAAATAATGGAAATGAATGATTTATCGGATGGAATTGATATAATAAACCAAAATAAATTTGGTAATGGTTGTTGTATTTTTACTAGCGATGGTCATAGTGCAAGGGCCTTTGCTGAAAAAGCTGAGATTGGTATGGTGGGCATTAATATTCCATTACCAGTTCCTTCCTCATACCATAGCTTTGGAGGATGGAAAGATTCTATTTTCGGAGACCTCAGTATCTACGGTCCTGATGGTGTGAGATTTTACACACGGAGAAAAACTATTACTCAAAGATGGCCATCAAAAAGCACATCCGAGGGTGTAGACCTATCAATGCCTAATAATTTAAAACAATAAAAAAGGAGAGAAAATGAAAAAAATATTTATTCTTATTACTTTACTATCATTTAGTTTTACAAATAAGCTAGTTTTAGCAGATGATCATATGAAAGTTCTTTGGGAAACTGAAAAAATTTTTGAGCTTCCAGAATCAGCGATTTATGATCAAAAAAATGATGTGTTATACATTTCAAATATAACTGATCACCCATTTAATAAAGACGGGACTGGTTATATCTCTAAAATTGGATTGGATGGAACCATTATTGAAAAAAAATGGATCGAATCGCTTAATGCTCCTAAAGGAATGACAATAAGTAATGATAAGCTTTATATCGCTGATGTTGATGAGTTAGTTGAAGTAGATATTGCCACCAAGAAAATTACAAATAAATACAAAGGATATGGATCAGTTTGTATGAACGATGTAACTGCAGACAAATATGGAAACGTTTATGTAGGAGACACTTACACTGACACAATATACAGATTAAATCAATTTGGCCAATTACCAGCTTGGTTTTATAGTCCTCAGCTAGCGCCTAATGGGCTTCATATTGATGATGATGAAGGAAATTTAATTGTCGGAAGCTGGGGTGCAGTTATGGAAGGGTGGGGGACACCTGAACTTAAAGGTAGTTTAAAAAGTATTAATTTACACACAAAACAGCTTAAAAATTTAGGAAAAAAACAAATTGGAAATCTTGACGGTATTGAATCTGATGGTAAAGGAGCTTACCTCGTTACAGACTGGACGGGTGCAAAATTGTATAGAATTAAAAAAAATGGAAAATTTAAAGTTTTAGCTGAAGTGGGTAAAGGAGCAGCTGATCACGAGGTTATCCTAGAAAAAAATATTGTTATTATTCCGGTAATGGCTGAAGGAAAGGTAATAGCCTTAGAACTTAAAGAATAATGTCCTCAAAAAAGCTCGGATTTTTTAATAATTTATCAAAACCATTTGTTAAATTAGTTGAAAATTTTTATCCAGATGCTTTTATTTTCGTAATTGTCTTGTCTGTATTGACTTTTCTCTTAGCTGTTCTCAATACAGACTCTACAATTATAGAAACCTTTGAGGCATGGGGAACGGGTCTTCCAAAACTTTTTACGTTTACAGCACAAATTTGTATAATAATGATTACTGCTCATGCGTTAGCTCACACTAAGCCAGTTGAAAATATCTTATCAAAAATAGGTTCGTATCCTGCATCCCAGATACAAGCATATGCTTTGGTGACATTTATTTCTGGTCTTGCAAGTTTATTTGCATGGTCATTTGGATTGATAGTGGGCGGAATAGTCTCAAAATTTGTAGCTATTGGATGTGCAAAAAAAAGAATTAAAATTCATTATCCTTTACTAGTTGCATCAGCGTATTCTGGATATGTAATTTGGCATATGGGGTATTCTTCGTCAGCAGCGTTATTTGTCTCCTCGGCTGACCATTCACTAATTAATAAAATTGGCATAATTCCCGTTACCGATACTATTTTTAATCCGTTTAATATTACAATAGCAATTTTTACTCTTCTTATCATTACAATTGTTAATCCTTTAATGAGACCAAACAATGATTCTGAAATCAATGAAATAGACTCTAATGTATTTAGATTTACTGATAAAAGTGATAGCGATGATATGAACAAGAAAATTAGAAGTCCTGCACAAGTAATTGAAAATAATAGATTTATTAGTTTTTTTTTGGCAATATCTCTTCTCTTATTCATTGGTCTTATATTTTATAAAAAAGGTTTTTCGTTAGACCTTAATATTGTTAGTTGGTCTTTTCTAGGAATTGGACTTCTGTTAAGTAATTCGCCTATTCATTATGTGAAACTTGTTAATAGAGCTTCTATAACAGTCGGTCCAATAATACTGCAATACCCTTTTTATGCAGGCATAATGGGTATAATGGCGGATACAGGACTGATAAATGTTTTAGCAGAAAAAATTTCAAGTATTGCAACAGCAGATACATTAGGATTTTATTCATTTCTATCGGGCGGTTTAGTAAATATGTTTATTCCATCAGGTGGAGGGCAATGGGCAGTTCAAGGCCCTGTAATGATAGAAGCAGCAAGAAATTTAAGTGTTGAGCCATATGTAATTGTTCTGGGTGTGGCTTATGGAGATCAATGGACCAATATGATTCAACCTTTTTGGACTATTCCACTTCTAGCTATAGCAGGGCTGCATATGAGACAAATTATGGGCTATACATTTGTAATATTCCTAATTACTGGATTGTTATATGGTGGAGCAATGTTATATTTAGGATCTGGATAGTTGATTAAAACAAACTTATCCAATTCTAAAAAAAATTGCCAATATATGTTTAATAGCGGGTGCTTTTTATTGTCTTTTTTAATTAATATTTAATTTTTTTACCTCTATGAAAGGTTTTAGGCCTAAATCCTTTTTTTCTTTTTCCCATAATATTATAATCTCTCCTTTGAGATCATTCTTCTCCCCAGACACTAAAATATCATTTTTCTTTAAATCGAAATTTTTTAGATTGTCTACATTTATAAAATTTTCGGTAAATGGCTTAAACTCATAAAAACTTTTTCCCTTTGTTAAATTAATAGACATAGAATAGTTACATAAATCTGGAAGAAAAGTTCTATAACAAACAATTCTTTGATTATTATTAATTGCGTTTTCTAAAATTTGATCAACTTTAATTTTAATATTTTCAGTTTCTGCCAATCTATGAGCTTTTTTAAAATATTCTGAATAATTAATTACTGGAATTAAAAGTATAAAAAGAGTTAAAACTTTTGAAGAAAACTTATTAACTTTTAAAAAACAAAAAAGAATAATTGCAATATTTGAAGTTTGAAAAAATCTATTAAAAAAATATCCATCATTTATGGCATTTTTAGCAAATTGGTCTTGAACAAGGATTAAGTTAATAAAAATCACTAAAGATATAAATAAATATAACCTTCTTTGTTTTAAATCATAAAAAATAAAAAATATGGAAAATAAAAAAATTAAAGAAATAACGTAATTATTCACAGACATTTCAAAAAAATTGATAAAAAACTTGAAATCGATAATGGATTCATTGTTTATCAAGCCCTTTGTAAGATCTACCCTAGAAAAAATATTTAAAAAAAATGACCTAAACCAGCCAAATGATAAAATATTAGCGCCTAAAAACCATCCAAGAATTATTGGAAAAAAAAAGTATTTAAAATTTATAAAAAGTTTTTCATATTTTTTTTGAATATAAAATAATAATAATGAAAATAAAAAAGAAAATATTAATACATTTAATTCTCCAAGGTAGTAATAAAAATAGTTTCCCTCTTTCAATTTATACATTGATAGCAAGAATAAAAAAGATCTAAAGAAAAAATAAAAAAATGATAATAAAAAAATAAAAAATGAGAGTTCTTCAAACTTATTTAATGTAAAATTTTTATTTTTCCAATTTTTAAGATATTCAAGATTTGTTATTAGGGTTATTATCAAAACAAAAATAATAATAATATTTATAAAACTTATATTTAGCAAAAAACCCAAATTTATTAGTGAAAGTTTAATGGAAAAAGAAGAAAAACTTTTAAAATTTAAGATTACATATATTGAAAAAACCGCCGGTAAAGAAGAAATTCCATAACTTAAATATCCAGAAGGAGCATACATTGATAGAAAAACTGTTGCAGGAAAACTAACTGAAAGTAATGATAAAATAAAAATTTTATAACTTTCTAGTCTAATTTCTTTATTTAATTCAACAACAACATACGATGTTAATAAAAGAAAAATTAAATTACTAAAAAAAATAAGATCTAAATATTGTTTAAAAGTTTCAAAAGAGATTTCATTTAAAGAAAAGAAAATAATTGATAATAACGTATTGAAGTTTTGTGGGTGATGATTGACTACATTGTGAATCGAAAATATATCTTGATAAAAGAATGTTAAACCACTTGAAAAAAAAATTGCAACAGTTTCAGCACTAAAGAAGTCAAACTGACCTCTGTTTAGAACTGCTTTGTCAATTATACTTATAATTAAAAAAGGAAGAGTGAATGATAAAAGGTCAAGAAAACGGGCTTTATTATTCACAAAACTATGGTTTAGAAATAATGTTTTTTAAATGAAACGAAATTAATTAACTACATTAATACCTTGCACCAGCTTTAGACTTCTTAAATCTATTAATGAAGAAGTACATAAAACCTGAAAAATAGTACCTAAAAACTCTTCCAAACGGTACATAAAGTAAACTACGTAAACTGTTAAATACAACTTTTGGTCTTAGATAAAATTTTCTCATCGCAAGTTGTGCCATACTTTCTAGTTCCTCTCTAGTTCTACCATTTGGAACCCAAACAGCAGAATGTTCAGATAATAGATTATTTTTATAATTTCCTGAATTATCAAATTTTCCATATTTTTGTGCATCAAACCACAACTCTGTTCCAGGGTATGGTTCAGTAATTGGGAATACTGCGTAATCTAACTTACTATCAATAGCAAAGTTAATAGTTTTAAGGGTTTGTTTTTTTGTTTCCGTTGGTAAACCAAGCATAAAAGAAGACATTGTTTGAATGCCATATTTTTTTGCAAGTTGAATTCCTTTTAAATTTGTTTCAACTTTTAAATCTTTTTTTATTATTTCAAGTAAATCGTCATCTCCAGATTCACCTCCATAAGTAATTAAATAACAACCTGCTTTCTTCATTTTCTGAAGTATTTCCTCGTCTACACAGTTTGTTCTTGTAAAGCACATCCATTGAATTTTCCAACCTTTATCTAATATTGCATCACAAAACTCATTGACCCTTTTTCTATTTGCAGTAAAAATATCATCATAAAATTGAAAGCTGGTATAACCCCTGTCAATATACAACTGGAGATCTTTTATAATTCTATCAGTGGTGTGATATCTGAAGCTTCTTCCAAAGGTTAACTTTGTTTCACAAAAAGTACATTTAAACGGACATCCTCTGGAAGTTAAAAAATGAGCCACTTTCTTTCCTCTTATATGGACTGGAGGGTAATATTTTTCTAAATCATAAAGGTCTAGGGCAGGGGAGGGAAAAATATCTAGGTTTTCTACTAAACCTTCCCTTTCATTTTTTACAATATTTCCTTGCTTAGATCTAAACCAAATACCTTTCACATTCTTCAATGCATCATCTCTGTCTGATCCTGAAAGGTCAGTTGTATTCATAACATTCCTGATAATTATTTCACCCTCAGATAAAACAACAATATCTAAATCCTTGCACAAAAAAGCTTCATCTGGGAAAATAGTTACCTGGGGACCACCAAGAATGGTGGTAATATTTTTATCTATTTTCTTAGCTAATGAGCAAACAGCAGCACATCTTTTCATATTAGTTATATACGCTGTCATTCCTATAACATCTGGTTTTATTCTATTAATATCGTAACTGACATCTTCAAGACTTGATCTGTTGATTTCGTAATCAATAATTTCAACATTGTGACCTTGATCTTTTAATGAGGATGCAATGTAGGCTAAACCAAGCATTGGAAGCTCACCTGCAGCTGCAGATAGTCTGCCATAGCTTTCCTCTACCGTTCCTGGCGGAACGATTAAAAGTACCTTTTTAGGCTTTGAAAGTAAGTCTGGGAGCTTATTCAGGTCTTTGTCAGGCTTTATAGCTCTGATAAGCTTGGCTTTACTCGCTTCTGCATCAAATTCGTTAAACGATTCCATAAAAGTTATATAACACAAACCTATCCGCAAAGCAAACTTTTAGGGGTAAATTTTAAAAACGAAAAGCTTGCATTTACACTGAAAAAAAAGCTAAAAATGATATTATTCAATCAAATAAAATACTTTTTAATTAAAATGAAACTTAATGATCTAAATTACCAAGCTGAATTTGTAATAAATTCAGTTCCAAGAGTTCAAAGTTTTCAAGATAAAGATTTAATATCTCCAAGCTTTGGAAGTTTTTGTTATAATTTTTGGAGAGACAAAACTTCAGACTTTTCTGATGCTAGATTTCAAGAAGTTGGAGCTACTATGGGCTTACTAATGTTGAAGGATTTTGATAAATATAGAAAAAATTCAGAGTATTTAAAAATTGATAAATTACGAAATTCTTTTTTTTCTTCACTAATTTTTCTAAAAAAAATTCAGAATAAAAATGGTAGTTTTGATGAATGGTACAAAGGCGAAAATGGTTTCGCAGCAACAGTTTTTAACTTGATTGCTTACGGTTTAACAGGGAATTTTTTAAAAGGAAAGTTAAATAATAATGAAAGAGATTTGTTAAATGAAATAATTGTCAAAGCTTCAAACTGGTTAATTCAAAAAAATGATCTTGTGAAAACCAATCACCAAGTTGCAGCCTCTGCAGCACTAATCTTAGCTTATAAATTTACAAGAAATCTAAAGTATAAAGAAGTAGCTAAAGAAAAAATGAATTTAGCAATTAAACAACAAACTAGAGAAGGTTGGTTTCCTGAAGTAGGGGGGATGGATCTGGGTTATTGTTCCGTTCTACTAGATTACGCTATGATTTATCATTTTTTCTCTAACGATAATAAAGTTTTAAAGCCTATGAAAAAATTATTTAATTTTATGAAATACTTAATACAACCTGACCTTAAAATATCAAAAGAAATGGGACTTTGTTTAAACCCCTATTTAAGTAGAACTGGAATAGCACTATTATCGCAGTTTGATAATGATGCTCTGTTTTTTTTTAAATCAATTCAGTCCAACAGTCCAGAGTATTCTGGTATATCTCCTTTTTTATCTGATGACTTAAGACTAGCTAGATGGTCATATCTTCCAATTTTAAATTTTATTTTAATAAAAAAGCTAAAATTTAATAATTCCAAAAAATCTTTGTCTATCCAAAATGGATGGAAAATCTTTATGGAAGCAAAAGTTTGTAGATATTATTCTAAAAATACAAATATTTTCTTTAGTGCTGCTGGTGGTGGAATGACAAAAATTTATTTAAAAAAAAAATTAATTTTAGAGGATCAAGGTTATAATTTTAAATACAAAAATAAAAATTACTCACACAATGGCTATGATAGAAATAGATATTTAAAAATCAATGAAGAAAACATTGAATTCTTGACAAATTTTGGTGAAGCAAAATATTATAATTTTAATTTTCTCAGTAAAATAATTCTTAGAATAGTTTGTTTAATTCCATATCTATCCTCATTAGTAAGATCTATAGTAGATTTCATAAGAATTAAAAAACAAACAGCTCTAAATCAATCAAATGCACCACTAGCAAATAAAAGTAAAAGAAAAATTTTAAAAAGAGAGATCAGTTTTCAAGATAATGAAATAAAAATTAAAGACATTGTAAAGCTTCCATTTCAAATAGATATTGATAGCATAAACCAAATTTTATACACAAGCTTAAAAAAGAAAATCAAAGTCTTTATTAAAGAAAAGACTTTTAAAAATGAAATTTTAATTACAAAATATATCAACCTAAAAAATAATTTTATGAAATTAGAGTTTGAGAATAATGTTAAAAAAAAATAAAAGGATAAAATTTTCTTACGTAATCCCTGTATATAATGAAGAAAATAATATAGAACCGTTGATCAGAGAATTACTTAACTCTTTAAAACCTTATCTTAAAAAAATTAATTATGAAATAATATTTATTGATGACGGCTCAACTGACAATACAATTAAAAAATTAGAAAAAGTTAAAAAAGAAAATAAAAATTTAAAAATAATTAGACTAGGAATGAATTACGGTAAATCAATGGCTTTATCTGCAGGCTTTCATTGTTCGAATGGTGATATAATTGTTACAATTGACGGTGATCTTCAAGACAACCCAGCTGATGTTTTTAGATTGTATGAAAAACTTAATAAGGGATTCGACATGGTTGTTGGATCAAGAATTAAAAGAAAAGATATATTCTTTAAAAAAATTGGATCTAAGGTTTTTAATTTTTTTATAAAAAAAATTACAAAACTGTCAATTGATGATGTTAATTGTGGACTTAAAGTATTTAAAAAAAATGTATTAAACCATATAACAGTATACGGTCAATTTCACAGATATATTCCTGTTCTAACAAAATTAAATGGATTTAAAGTAGGAGAGGTAAAAACTGTAAATAGACAGAGATTTAGCGGCGTTTCAAAATATAAAACATTTAGGTATGAAAGTATATTTGATCTTTTATCTATATTATTTCTCAATAAATTTTCCTTTAATCCATTACATTTTTTTGGAAAAATAAGTCTTTTTTTTCTAATTCCATCGACTTTAATTATCATATATCTAGTTTTCAAACATTTACTATCAACATTTGGGTTAATAGAGTCATTTCAATTAGTTACAAGACCTCTTTTTTCATTGAGCTTAACTGTTCTCCTAATTGGTATATTAATAATTTTAACTGGCATTATATGCGATTTTATTTTACATCAACAACTTAAGGATAAGCTCAAAGATAAAATTAAAAATATTTCGAAAGATATTGATAAGTAATGTTTGAATCACTGAAAAGGTTTTGTGGGTCAAGATTTATAACATGTAAATCATATTATCCAAAATCAACCAACGATATTTTAAAACTTAAAAAAGGGAAATATATTCCTCGAGGAGAGGGGAATTCATATGTTGAAGCAAGTTTTTCATCGGAATCCACGTCCTTAAATATGAAAAATTTTAATAAAATTTTAAGTTTTAATAAAAGCAAATTAAGTGTTGAAGTTCAATCAGGTGTAAATTTGGGAGATTTGTATAATTTTTTGCTGAAAGAAGGATATTATATTTCAATTCAACCTGGTTATCCTTACATATCTATTGGAGGTTGTATAGCAGCAAATGTCCATGGAAAAAACCCGCATAAAGACGGACTATTTCAGAATATTGTTTCAGAAATAAAATTATTTGATCTGAAAAAGAAAAAAATAATCACTTTAAGTAGAAAAAAAAATTCTAAATTATTTTACTTAACCATTGGTGGAATTGGATTAACTGGAATTATTATTTCAGCAAAATTATTAGTAAAAAAATTGAAGAGCTACTCTATTGAAAAGAAAGCTTTGGTTGTAAATAATTTTCATCATGGAATTAAACTTATTAATTCTGAAAAAAAAAAAAATGATATGTTTTATGTTTGGATTGATTTATCTGGTAATAATTTAAATAAATCAAGAGGTCTTTTGTTTACAGGAAATTTTATAAATGACAAAAAAGAAAAAAAAGATTTATTAATTTCAAAAAAAAGACTCATTAATTATAAATTGAACTTTTATAATTTTTTGTCTTTAAAATTTATAAATAAAATTTTTTACATAAAAGAGAAATCTAATAAGATTATTAATCTCAGCTCTTTTTTATTTCCAGCAATTCAAAATAAAATATATTTTAGTTTATTTGGCTCAAATGGTCTTATTGAGCAACAATTTATTATTCCCTTCAAATATATCAAATATTTTTCAAATAAACTTCAGATTTTACTCAAAATTGAAAAGCCTTTAATTGTTCTAGCAACAATTAAAATCTTCAAAGGAAATCAGAAGTACTTAAGTTTTTCTAAAGATGGTTATTGTATTACTTTTGATTATTGTAACAATCAAAAATCAAAGGAATTTATTGGTAAACTTTATTCACTTATTTCAGAATGCAAAGGTATTTCAAATATTATAAAAGATGATTGTATTGATGAAGAAATAGTTAGTAAGCAGTATAAAGAAAAGTTTAAAAATTTTAAGAAACTGATATTTAAACATAATCATCAAACCTCATTAAATTCAAATTTGTCAAACAAAATAGGAATTACATGACAACTTCTTTAATAATAGGCGCATCCAAAGGACTAGGAAGGTCATTGTCTTTGGCGTTATCAAGAATAAATAATAAAATAATTCTATGCTCAAGAAATATTTCTGAACTTAAAAAGCTTAAAGCTATAATTGAAAAAAAATCAAATTGCAAAGTACTTATAGTAAAAATAGATCTAAATAACTTAAATTTAGAAAAATTTGTAAATCAAATTTTAAAAAAAACAAAACAAATTGATAACTTCCTTCTTATCTCAGGAATATCAAGTATAAGTATTAGTGGACCAACAGAAGAAAAAAAAATTAAAGAGATAATCAACGTTAATTTTTATTCTTTTTTAAAAATTATAAATCTTTTTTTAAAACTAAAAATTAATTTTAAAAATATCGTAATGGCAAGTTCAGTTGCATGCAGTAGAGCAAGAGCTAACAATAGCTTATATGCTTCTGCTAAATTAGCATTAGAATTTTACTTACAATCAATACAACATTATTTAGGAGACGAAAAAATTAAAATTCAAATCTATAGATTAGGATATATGGATACTGATATGACTAAAGGGCAAAAAACCTTGCTACCAAAGGTAAAAACCTCAAGTGTTGCAGAAAAAATAATTAAAAATCTAGATAAAAAATTTGGAATAATTTATTTACCTTTTTGGTGGTATTTTATTAAATTATTATTCAGTAATTTACCCTGGATTATTTTTAAAAGGATGAAATTATAAAAATGTGTGGAATTTTTGGAATTCAAGGTAATTGTTCAGAGAAAAAATTTTTAACAACTCTCGAACAAATTAATCATAGAGGACCTGATGATTCTGGATACCAGGAATTTAAGAATGTAAATCTTAAGTTTGGTCATAAAAGACTTTCAATAGTTGATATAAAACACGGAAAACAACCAATGTATTCATCTGATAGAAATCTATGTGTAATTTATAATGGTGAAATTTACAATCATTTAGAGTTAAGAAAAGAATTGATTAAAAAAAAATACAAATTCAATACAAGTCACTCAGATACAGAAATCTTATTATATGGTTATAAAGAGTGGGGGAAAAACTTGACAAAAAAACTTAATGGAATGTTTGCCTTTGCTATTTATGATAAAAAAAATCAGCAAATTTTTATAGCAAGAGACAGATTTGGTGAAAAACCTCTTTATTGGTGTTATTATAAAGAAAAGTTTGTTTTTGGATCAGAATTAACTTTATTTAAAAGTATTTTTAACCCAGATATTGACAGAAAATCACTTCAAAAATTTTTTGTTTATAATTTTATCCCCAGTCCAAGAACTTTTTACGCGAATATCAACAAACTCCCTGGTGGCAATCAAATTACATTTGATATAAGAAGTAGAAAAATTCTTCAAGAAAAGTATTGGGAATTTAGAATAAAAAAAATAAAAAAATTTGTTAATTTTAATGAGGCTTGTGAAGAACTGAGATTTCTTTTAAAAAAATCTATTAAAGCCCGTTTAATGTCAGATGTTCCTATTGGAGTATTTTTGAGTGGGGGAATTGATTCTAGTATTGTTTCTATAATGACAAATCAACTAATTAAAGAAAAAATTAAAACTTTTAATATTGGTTTCAATGAAGATTCATATGACGAATCAAAATATGCAAAGGAGGTATCTCAAATCATTAAATCTAATCATTTCTGTAATATTTTGTCTGAAAAAAAAATTATTGATACCTCTCCTAAAATTTTAAAATTTCTTGATGAACCAAATGGTGATCCATCCTTTATTCCGACTTTTTATGTATCAAAACTAGCTAGCAAAGAAGTCAAAGTAATACTTACAGGTGATGGTGGAGATGAATTATTTGCAGGTTATGATACTTTTTCAGCATTAAGTATAGCAAAAATATGTGAAAGATTACTGCCACCTGCAGTCATTAATAATCTCACTAAATTGATAGATCTTTTTCCGAAATCTAATAAAAATATGAGTTTGGAATTTAAAATGATGAGGGGCCTAAGAGGAATTGGACATGGGGCAAGGTTGTGGAATCAGTTATGGTTATCGTCAATTGAAATCAATGACTTAATTGAATTATTTAATGAAAAAATAGAATACGAAGAAATTTTTGATGAATCAATAGCGCATTGGAACCAATCTGAATCCAAAAATTTAGTTGATAGAACATCAGAGTTTTTTGTAAAATTTTATCTTCAAGAAGGAGTATTACCAAAAGTAGATAGAGCATCAATGCTCAATAGTATCGAGACAAGAGCTGTTTTTTTAGATAATGATATTGCAAGTTTTGCTGAAAATATTCCTCATCATTATAAATTAAAGAATAATAACAAAAAATATATATTAAAAAAGGCTAACCAAGATATTTTACCTAAAAATATTTTGTATAGAAAAAAAAAAGGATTTGGAATTCCATTACGGAATATATCTAAAAATTTAAAAATTAATAAAAATAATAAATTTTTATCAACTGATTTTATTAGTAAAAAGTATATATCAAACCAAAAAAACAAAGATCATAGAAACTTTTTATGGAATGTTTTGGTGGCTCAAAGTATAAGTATTCAATAATTATTTTTAATTTTATCAATAATATCAGATAACTACAATAATAATCATAGTTTAAGTTCGGATAATATATATTATGTTAAATTTATATTTATATTGTCTTTTAGTATCTTTAAAGTACAATTAGTTTTAATTCTAGGCAGTGAACTTATCACAAATATGAAAATCCTTAAAATAACATTATCGCTTCTGATAATTTTCTTTACTTCTTTGATAATAACTAACCTAGTCAAAGAGTTGAATTTTAATTTATATGACTATATCAATAATAAATATCATTTTTTATTTCTAACCTTACTATTACAAATCTTTGGAGTTTTTTTTTCATCTAAACGATGGAGAGAAACTGTTTTATATTATAAAGAATCAAAAAATATTTTATTTTCTTTCGACATATATTTTTTTTTAAATTCTAGAGCTAATTTAATTAATAATTTTTTACCATCAATATTATTTGGGGATTTATCTAAACTTTTTTCACCAAACAAATCAAATAAAAATAAAAAAACTGAATTAAAATTTATATTCGCAGATAGAATTTTTGGAGTATTTACTTTATTCAATCTAGGTCTGATCTCCTCAACTTATCTTAAATTCATAAACCTACAGACTTTTTTTTTTATAATTATTACTCAATTTTTATTTTTTTATTTTTTAAGAAAAATTGATTTAAAATTTGTTAATATTCAAAGTATTCTAGTTTTTATTAAAAACCCTCCCCACTTGAAGGTTTTTGTATATAGTTTTCTATCGCAATTTTTTTTTTCTTTATCTCTTTTAACTCAAATGTATGCTTTCAAAGTACAATTTATTAATTTTAGAGATTTTTTTATTTCTATTTTTTTAAATAGTACTGGAATTATTCCATTTTCTATTAATGGTTGGGGTGTAAGAGAATGGGCGGCAGCAAAAATTTCTCTAAATTTAATAGAAAATGAAAACTTGATTATTTCTTCAGTTATTTTTGGAATTTGTTTTTCTATTTCAAGTCTATTAATTTTTACATACACATCTTTTTTTTATAGAAAGAATACTAAAAATTAATATCTAAAAAGTTTTTATTTTGTAGATTTTGCATCCTAATACTTTGTGCAAGAATATGCATAATAGATTGATGTAAATCTTCTACAATACCATAATTATTGCAGGGTACATTTATACTTATGTCGCTTAATTTATCGGCCATCCCACCACTAAATCCATTTAAACTTACTGTCTTTATTCTGTTTTTTTTTGCCCATTTAATAACATTAACGATGTTTTTAGAATTTCCTGATGATGAAATTGTTATTAAGCAGTCTTCTTGTTTTGCCAATCTCGATAGCTGAAATGAAAATATCTCATCGTATTTAATATCATTTGCTATGGCAGTTATAACTTCTACATTAGTAGATAATGAAATTATTTTTGGTAGTAAGTTTGTATCTGTACTTGTACTCTTCAAATGATCGCAAATGAAATGGTTAGAAATAGATGCTGAACCACCGTTTCCACAAACAAAGATTTTTTTCCCAGACAAATAACAACTTGATAATAGTCTAGATATTTTATCGATTTTATTAAAATTAATCTTTCTTGATACTTTTGACAATGTGTTTAAATAGTCTTCAGCAAAAGAGCTTGAATTTTCAGTTTTTTTACTTGGGAATTTAAACATTATATAAAATTAAGGTGTGGAATTTTTTTATTAGTTATTTGATCTAAACGTTTCACTCCTTTCACGTGGTTGTCCAAAGCTTCATTTACTTTGTGTTGAAGGCACAAAGTGCCGCACATTGTTTTTGCATCAAACTGACCTGAAGCAAGATGATTCATTACTTCCCAATATTCCTCAGACTTCCAAATATCTCTAAAACGTTTTTCGCATATATTTCCTATATGATATCTTTTATACTTTTCATTAAATAGCATACCACATGGTGCAACCAGGCCCGATCCAGAAATTTGAATCATAAATGGAGCCCCGTAACACCTACTATAGGTTCTATTTTCTCCAGATTTAATTTTAGACCATTTAACTTTTACCTTATAATTATCATCTGAGTAAGACTCAGCCTTTTCTAGAATATTATAAATATCTTTATAACCTGAATAATCAACACCTAGATCTCCATCTTCATTGTCACTACAATGTTTAATAATTAAGTAATCTGGTTGAAGTTCTTTACCAAGCTTTGCCAGTGGTATAACTTGATCCGCATATTCTGGCATTAGAACCATTTGCAAACCAATAGTAACTGATAAGTTGTTTCTCTTCTTAATTTCAACCATATCTTTTATATTTTGTACTACTCTATCAAAATATGACTCTTTGACACCCATAATTTCAGCGTATCTTTTTTTTTCACCAGCTGATATGTTGATCCTTATATAAGTTAGATGCGGTAAAACTTCCTCTAACTTAGATTTTGTTAAAACGAAACCGTTGGTCCCAACAGCCATTGATATACCCAAGTTGTTGCCAACTTTAACGCCATCAATAAAGGCAGGAGAGATAGTACTTTCCCCGTCTGAAACAAAGCTTACCGCCTTGACGCCTATTTCTGCTGAATCTTCTAAAAAGTTAGTTATTATTTCTTTGTTTATTACTGATCTATCATTTTCCTGCAACATTGCGTAACAAAAATGACATCCGTAATTACAGGCACGAGTCAGAGCCATATCAATTGTTACTGGAGCAATTCTTTCTCCCCTCTCCCACTTAGCCACTCTATCCATATGCCACTGAATTTTAGTACCATCTAAAATTAACTCTTCATTTTTATTTTTTTTTGTCATGGCCTAGTCGATTATACCAACAAAATACATTAAATTCATTTTTAATTTTAATTATAACCTTCTTATTTTATTTAAATCTTTTTTTTCTTCATGCAATACTTGTAACGACTCATCAATTTCTTTCTTAATAAATCTCTCAAATCTTCTTAATAATTCTGGTTTTTTTTTTGAGTTAATATCCTCAGATGTTGACACAATTATTCTTATTGGCATTTTGTTAATATCATTCTCTATGTTATTAAAAATAATTGAATTGGGTATTTCTTTTTTATTTTTTAAAAATTTTTTTAAGACACTTTTGCAGAGTTTTTGTTTTTCTTTATGGGATTTTTCCTCCCACAGCTTCTGCATAACTGGATTAACACTAATTTCTGAGAATCTTTGAAATATTTTCTGACATATTTTGTTAACAAAAAAAACTTCATTTCCAAAGTTAAAAGGCAACATAATACCATTTACAGGATTCTTACAATTTTTTTTCACTGCCATTATAAATTCACTAATACCATTATGTCCTAAATGAGATAATTTTTTTTTGTAAAAAAATTTATTAAAAAAAAATAGACACCCTAATAAATACTTATCATTTAAGCCAGATCTAATTCTTATAAATTCTTCTTTATCATTAAAATCCACGAAGATAATTTCTTTGTCTACTGATATTGAAAAATATTTCAATTTCTTTTTTAAAGGCAAATTTAAACTAGATTCCTTGAAATTTTTGTAATAATAGTCCAAAAAGAATTTTCTCACTGAGTTTTTTGATTTTTGAGTTTCTAAACTTCCGTATGAATAATCGATTTTAATTTGCTTTTTATCTAAAACTCTGTCATTGATTTTTTTTTCAATTTGAATTGAATTTAAATTCTTAACGTAAATTAAGTAGAAATCTTCTTTTTTTTCAATATTAATATTTGGAAATTTTTTTTTAAAATTTAAAAATGATTCTTGACTAATAAATTTTTTTCTCACATTTAAAGTAAAACTATTTACATTTGACGCCTTGATTGACTCTGATAAACTTTCAAAACTTCTTAGAAAATCTTCATCTGGAACCCATAGACTCAAATAATTAACTTCAGAGCCATGCTTTCTCAATTTATTAATTAAATCAGAATTAAACTTCTTAACAATATCTTCGTAAGATAAAACTAAACTCATAACTAAATTAATTATTTAAAAAAAATTTTATGCAGCTACACACTTTTTTAATATCCTTTTCATTTAAATATTGGTTAATTGGTAAACTTAAAATTTCATGAGATTGTTTTTCAGTTTTAATTAGTTTTGGAGATTTATAATTAAAAATCTTTTGTTTATGAATCGGTATTGGATAGTGTATGTTTGATTCAATTTTATTCTTAAATAAAAATTTCTTCAATGCATCTCGTTTCTTTACCTGAATGACAAATAAATGATATGTATCTCTGCAATGTAATCTGTCTTCAGGGTGATAAAGATTTAGGTTTTTAAGATTTTTTTTATATATTGAAGCATTCCTTAATCTCTTATTTATAATATTTTCTAGTTTTTTTAATCTAAAGTTTAAAATCACAGCTTGGATTGAATCTAACCTAGAAACAGTTCCAAAAAACTTCACTTTTTCTCTTGTTATATGACCATGGTTTCTTTTTAACTTTAGAAAATTATATAATTTTTTATTATTAGTGATTATAAAACCACCGTCACCACAAGCATTTAAATTTTTAAGTGGATGTGTTGAAAAAGCTCCAATATCTCCAAAAGAACCACTTTTTTTTTTATCATAAATAGAGCCAATAGATTGTGCACAGTCCTCGATAACTTTTATATTTTTTTTCTTTGCTATTCTCATAATTTTATTCATTTCACACATTCGTCCAGTTAAATGAACAGGCATTATAGCTTTTGTTCTGGAATTTATTTTTGATTTCATATCTTCTGCATTCATTGTCTGGTCGTCATACACATCACAAAAAACTGGTTTAGCACCTACGGCATGAATTGCTGCAGCAGATCCAATATAGCTATTCGCCTGAGTTATTACTTCATCTCCAGCTTTAATTCCTAAAGACATAAGTGATAGAATTAATGCATCTGTTCCTGAGTTAACACTAATACAAAATTTTACTTCGTGATACTTACAAATCTGACTTTCAAATTTGGATACCTCGTCTGATAGCACGTACATGCCAGAAGATAAAACTTTTTCAATTCTTGGTAATAATAATTTTTTTTCTTCTCGAAATTGCTTCGATAAATTTACATATGGAACCCAAGGGTCATTTTTTTTCATAAAATTCTTTTACAGTTTTAATTACATAATCCAACTCATCTTTAGATAAATGCTGATCAACAGGAAAAGTAATTATATTTTTCGAATGATAATCTGTAACAGGAAATGTTCCTTTTTTGTAAGATAAAAATTTCAATGCCTCTTGTTGATATAGCGGAATTGGATAATGAATCTTTGCTTCAATATTTTTTTTATGACAGTATTTTAAAAGTTCATCTCTTTTTTCAGCAAAAACAACATAAAGATGGTAAACTATCTTCATTCCTTTAGGTCTAGGTGGGATTCTAATTTGATGTATTTTGGAAAAACTTCTATCATAATAATTAGCGTTTTTAATTCTTTGATTTGCTATCTTTTTTGTCTGAGGGATTAACCAATTTCCAACAACAGCTTGTATTGTATCCAATCTTGAATTGAAGCCCATTATTTGGATTTCATCTCTATTCTTCAGTCCATGGTTTCTTAGAAGCCTAAGTTTTGAATTAAGTTTTGAATCGTTAGTGATAATAACTCCACCATCAGACCAAACATTTAAATTTTTTAACGGATGTAATGAAAAACAACCTGTTACACCCCAAGTTCCTGCTATTTTACCATCCTGAGAAGCAAGAATTGATTGGCAAGCATCTTCTATAACTACTAAACTATGTTTTTTTGCGATTTTGTTGATTTGTTTCATATTTGTCATATAACCAGTGAAATGAACAGGAACAATTGCCTTCGTTTTGTTAGTAATAGCTTTTTCAACTAAATCCACATTCATACAAAATGTATCGTCACAATCCACAAAAACAGGTTTGGCACCAACCTCATTTATTGCCCCAACTGTAGCCACAAAAGTATTAGCTGCGGTTATAACTTCATCACCTACACCTACGCCAAATGCATTTAAAGACAGTTTAATAGCATCAGTTCCTGAATTTACACCAATCGCGTATTTGGAGTCCATGAGTTTTGCAAACTTCTTTTCAAATTTTTCCAAAGGTTTACCAAGGGTGAAGTCTCCGGTTTTAACAAATTTTTTGATATCATTTAAAAGATCGTCTATGTCAGAAAATTGTCTAGGCAGGTAAGAATAGCTAACTTTCATTAGAACGGTCCTTTAAAATTTGGGTTTGGAACATCAATCTCATGTGAAGGTAGTTTGCTAATTAATAGACTAATGATTTTTTTTTTAACTTCAACATTTACATTTAATTGCTTAATTATTGCTTTCATAATATCTATTGAATTTGGATAATAAACCTTTGCTAAACCTCTCGTAGATGGCGTTGGGGAGTCTGGTAATCCAATTCTGGATGGAGGAAAATCAAAAACATCATGATACTTCTCAAGAATCGAGGCTATTATTTCAGCACCAATCCCATATATTTTATTACCAGTCTCAAAAATAATTAGTTTTCTTGTTTTTTTCACAGATTGAATAATAGGCTTAGTATTTAACGGTCTTAAAACTCTTAAATCAATAATTTCCAAATTTATATTGAATTTTTTTAAAATTTCAGAACAAAAAATTATTTCATAAACATTATATGAACTTGTAACGACTGTTATGTCTTTTCCTTTAGAAATAATTTTGGGTTTTGTTATATCTGATTGATATATTTTTTTTGGTACGTTTCCGGTTACATAATGAAACCATCTATGCTCAAGAATCAACACAGGATTTGGGTCTCGTAAAGCTGAGACAAGCATCCCTTTTGCGTCATAAGCAGAAGAAGGAATTAGCACTTTTAACCCCGGTACGTAAGAAAAAACTGTTTCAAGACTTTGTGAGTGTGCTGGACCTTGTCCCCAGCCCCTCCCAATAACCATTCTTATTACTAAAGGAACTTTATGTATACCATTTGTTACATAAAAACTTTTTGCAGCATTATTAAAGATTTGCTCTATGGAAAGTAAGGCAAACTCGACTCTTTGGTGAATTAATAGAACTTTAAAGTTATTTATAGCTAAGCCTATTGCGATTCCAGTTATTCCATTCTCTGAAATTGGTGATTCTATGACCCGATTTTTACTATATTTTTTTGAAAGATTACTCGTTGTTCCAAAAATTCCTTTAGGATCATTGATCCCTTCACCCATTAAAACTAAATTACTATCTTTTTTCATAAATTGATCAGTTGCCTCAAGAATGGCTTGTGATGCGCTTATAATTCTTTTTTTATTGAGCATAAACATTTTTTTGTAATGAAGAAACTTCAGGAAAATTATCATTAATAGCGAAGTCAAAACTTTTTTTTATTTCAACTGCAATTTCATTTTTTATAACTTCAATTTTTTTTTTATCATATTGCTTTTTTTTTTTTAAGTATTTCAAAAAGTTCTCTATTGGGTCGTCATTTAGCCATTTTTTTAACTTCATTTTTATTTCTATAGTTTAAGTGATCATCATTATCAGGACCACAATGTTCGACATATCTGTAGGTATCAAGTTGCAGAAAAAATGGTTTAGAATATTTTTTAATTTTTTTAATAATTTTTTTGGATTGATTAAAAACTTTTATGACATCATTTCCATTCATTTTTATGGATTCAATGTTATGAGACCTAGCCAACCTAGTTAAATCTTCAGACGGTTGTCTCTCAGAGACATCTGTAAAACAAGAATATCTATTATTTTCACAAACAAAAAGAATTGGTAGATTGTGCAAAGAAGCAAAATTGGCCGATTCATGAAAAACACCCTCTTCAACTGCAGCGTCACCAAAAAAAACAACTACAACATTTTTTGATTTATTTATTTTTTTAGACATTGCTGCACCGACTGCAATAGGAATTACGCTTGCAACAATTGGAAGACTTAACATCATTCCAACAGAAATATCCATTAAATGCATTGACCCCCCCCTTCCACCGCAACATCCTGACTTTTTTCCATAAATCTCTGAAATCATTGATTGAAGGTTTCCTCCCTTAGCTAAGTAATGGCTGTGGCATCTATGTGTGGAATAAACTTGATCCTTGATTTTCAAGTTATTACATACTCCAACTGCCGCTGCCTCTTGACCAATAGACAAGTGTACCGGGCATCTCATTTCTTGGTATGAATATCTTTTTGAAATTTCATTTTCAACCATACGAAGTCTGAGCAGACTCTTTGCTAAATTATTATTTAAAAAATTCATTGTAGATTAATTTCTTGCATCATTTTTATATTAAAATATTTTGGATCATCAAAACTGTTAGATAGTAATTTTTTTTCAAATGCTTGTTTTAAATCCTCTATTGCCTTTTCTATAGAATATTGAGGTGAGAATCCAAGTTGTTTTATAATTTTATTAGATGATATATGATATGATCTGTTATCATTAGTTGGTTGATGATCAATCACTATATCATCACCGATTTTTTCTTTAACTAATTCACCAATCTCGTCTAATGTGTAATTCTCAAATCCAACGTTAAAAATCTCTTCATTAACAAATTCATTTTGTTGATTAAGAATTTCTAAATATGCATTAACCATGTCTTGAATATGGATATTTGGCCGTTTTTGATTACCTCCGTTAATTATAATTTTTCTTTTATTATAGGCATGGTTAGTTAGAATATTAACTATAACATCTAATCTTGTTCTTTGACTGTAACCGCAAACAGTTGCTGGACGTAAAATTGTGGTGCAAAAATTATTTCCTGACTCATTGAGTAAAATATCTTCACACAGCGCCTTATATTTAGAGTAATCAGTGAGTGGTTCTAAACTTAAATCTTCAGTAACATTTTTTTCATCTTTAATTCCATAAACAGATGAGGAAGAAGCATAAATAAATTTGTCAATTTTCTTTTTTGCAAACTTTAACAAGAGGATAAAAGCATTCAAAGTTAATAGCTTTACCCAAATCAGGGTTCAGTTCAAAAGATGGATCATTGGATATGCAAGCAAGATGAATAATATTGTCTGATTTGGAAACTAGATTTTCCATTAAATCTATGTCTCTCATATCACCTTTTACTACTTGTAAAAACTCAGATTCATAAAAACCTAAAAAAACTTCTTCAGGGGGTGCGTAAATAAAGAGATCTAATACCAAAACGTTGATTCTTTTTTCAACTAGTTTTTTGACTAGCAAACTCCCAACAAAACCACCGCCACCTATTATTAATATACTCATAAATAAATCTAATCTCTATTTAATAACAGATTCAATAAATTTTAAAAAGTGCGATTTTTTTATGCTTGAGCTATGACCTAGAATATTAACTTTTAATGCACCAGATACATTTCCAATAAATCCAATATCCATTGGGCTCGAGTCTAAATAAGCAAAAAGACTAGAAATTACAAAAAAAGCATCACCAGCTCCTATTGTATCTACAACAGTGTTAGTGAATGCTGGGATCTCCAAAATTTTTTCCTTAGTTTTAATTAAACAACCATTCTTTCCCGTAGTAACGATAAAAACTTTTGCTTTTGGAAGGTTATTAGAATTAAGTAAAAGCTTTTTTAAAGAGGTATTTTTATCATGCATCGCAAGTCTAAATTCAGGTTCATCGATGCATATATAATCTGCGCTTTTATATTTAGTAATTAAATTATACCCTCGATTTGCACTGTTAGTTTGAGCATTAATTGCTAGGAAAGTTTTTGACTTATAAATTTCTTCAATAATTTTATTATTTAAAAGTCCATGACCAAAATCTGTTACAATAATTAAATCAACAAAAGGAAGGTTTCTTTTTATCGCGTAAATTATTTTTTTTTCTTCATTTTTATCAATTGGAGAATCATCCATATCATAAACCTCAAACATTTTTCTCATATAACTTGAATCTACAAATCTTGTTTTTTTTGTAATTGGTCTATCTTTTAATTTGGTTGAACAAAGTTTGATATTTGATGACAATTGACTTTTAACAAAGTCTTCATTTTCTTTGTTTGTCGAACCTAACGTTGTAATTAAAAAAACGCTTTTACAAAAGTCAGATATATTGTTTGCGGCTGCGATAGAACCTCCTGCAAACATTTCCTCATTTTTTTTTAGCGTTGCCAATATACTTTCTTTTGCCGACTTACCTAAAGTATCAGTGTAAATATATTCATCAAGAATTGAATCACCAATTAACATAACGCGAAGATTTTTTATTTTTTCAATTAAGGATGAAATATATGAGAAGCCTAATGATTTGTAGTTCTCTAGTATTTTTGAAAGTTTTTTTTCGTAAGAAAAAATATTTTCATTTATCAATGATGATGATGAAAATGTTATATTATCAGTAAATTTTAGTACACCACCATTTTTTTTTACTTCTTTTTCCTCTTCAATTATCTTTTTTGTAAAATCACTTTTTTTATCTTTATAGTCAATTCCCTTAACATAAATATCTGGTTTTATCTTTTTTATTGACGGTATTGCTGATGGGTCGTCTACTACACCCACAAAATCTACATATGATAACGAAGCTATCATTTCAGCACGCAAATATTGGTTAAATAATGGCCTACCTGGTCCTTTATTGATAAATTTATCAGAAGTGACAGTTACAACTAAAACGTCGCCTAAATTTTTTGAATCTTGAAAATGCCTAAAATGTCCAGCATGTAATAAATCAAACGTACCGTGACACAATACAATTTTTTTATTATTTTTTTTCTTATTCCTAGATATTTCACTAAGAGAGTCTACAGTTTGAATTTTTTTTTTTATAAAATTTTCAAAAGTATTTTTATTTTTCATGATTTCTAAATTATAACTTACGAAAGATATTTGAACCAATCTTTTGTTTCATTTTCTATTGATTTAGCATCCCAAACTGGAGCGTCTTTAAATTCATCTATAGATTTCAATAATTTGTTAATACCATCCTTAAATGAAATTTTTGGTTTCCATTTTGTTTTTTTTAAAATTTTTGATATATCGGCAAAAGTACAGTCAGGTTCACCGGGTCTTTTAGGAATGTTTACAATTTTATTTTTTCCTAATAATTTTATTAAACTGTTTATACTATATGTTTTACCTGAGCCAACATTAAAAATTTCATTGTTTATTTTATCATCAAGCATTTCTATAAATGCACTCACAACATCCTCCACAAAAGTGAAGTCCCTAGTTTGTTTTCCATCACCGACAACAGTGAAGGGTTTGTTTGCTAATTTTTGTGCTAAAAATACCCCAAAAACTGCTCCATAAGTGCCGGAGGTTCTAGCTCTAGGACCATAAACGTTAAACAATCTTAGGCTAACAACTGGTATTTTGTAGAGTTCCCCAAAATGAAATATTATTTGCTCACCTAATCTTTTAGTTAATGCGTAAGGGTATTGTGGTAGAATGGGACAACTTTCTGAAGTGGGATATTTTTTCGGAATCCCATAGCAGGATGATGATGCAGCGTATATTATTTTCTTAATTTTTTTTTTTTCACAACTTCTTACTAAATTAAAAGTCGAGTTCACATTTGAATTAAAATACACGTCCGGATTCTTTATTGAAGGGACTATATCGGCAAGTGCAGCTAGATGATAAACAATATCTACCTGACTAAGAGTTTCACTCAATTTTTCTTTATCACCAACATTACATTTTAAAAAAGTAAAGTTCTTATTATTTCTAAACGATTGAATATTAGTGAGTTTTCCATTGGAAAGGTTATCTACACCAACAACTTTATGTCCTTTTTTTATTAGAGTTTCACTTAAATGACTCCCAATAAATCCTGCACAACCGGTTACTAAAATTCTATACATAAGATGTTAATAAATTAACAGATGAGATTTAAAAATCTATTTTAAAAAAAAAATGGCACATTTTCTGCAGATCATTCTATTATGTATAAAATTTCATGTATTCACCCAACTTGTAGACAAGAGTTAGCAAAAAAAACTAGGGAAAAGTGGCTAAAACTTGCAAAAAACTCATCACAAATTGAATATATTACTTGCTACGACTCCTTCGATCAAAAAAAAATTAAACAAAAAGTTTTAAGAAACAAAAATATAACTGAAATTTTTGAGCCATATAGCTTTGGTATTGTTAAAAAATGTAACTTAGCGGCAAAATATGCACGGGCGAATTGTATAATAGTAGCCACTGACGATACAATACCAGAATTGAATTGGGATGAGAAAGTTCTAGATGCTGCAAATTGGTCCAAAGAGGTCGTTTTAAATACAAGTGATGGAACAGAACAAACTGATAAAAGGCTGTATATGGTAAAAACTGTTATTCTATCAAAAAAAAGATATAAAAAATTGGGTTATATATTACACCCATATTTTGCACATGTGTTCTGTGATAATTTTCATACATGGATTTCACATAAAGATGATGTAGTTATTCAAAGAAAAGATATTATGTTTGAACACCTACACCCATCAATAGGTAAATCTGAACCAGATAAGTTTTATATTAATGCATCAACACAGGAAGAATACGACAAAGGAAGTAAAATTTTTTATAAACTCATAAAAGATAACTTTAATAAAACTACTGAAAAAAAATTATTCAGAAGATACAAGCTTCAATCTGACCCTTTTAAAAGATACATTGCAGCTTATCTTTTAATCACAGGTGGATATGACAAAAATAAACTTTTGCGTTCAGTATAAGTAGAATCATTTAAATTTTAATTTTCATACCATCGTATGCTGGAAAACAATTCTTTGGAACTTTGGATAATATAAAATCATAATCAACTTCATAGTTCATATGAGTCAATATAGTTTTTTTTGGTTTAAGTAACTCAACCCAATTCATAACTTTATCAAAGTGTGCATGTGTTTTGTGCGGAATGAATCTTAAACAATCAACAATCCATAGATCTAAATTTTTTAGCTTTTTAAATTGCGAATCTTCAAAATCAAGAACATCAGTGCAATAAGCAAAGTTATTTATTCTAAATCCTAAGGATTCAGTAAATCCATGATTTTGTATAATACTTGAGATAGTTAGATCATTAATTTTGAAACTACCTTTAATTATTTTTGGGTTTAAGCATGGTTTATAGTAAAAGCCATTAGCTTCAGGCACCAATTTTTCAAAAACATAACCAAACCTTTTCTTTATTTCATTAATGCTATTTTCAGATGCATACAAATTGATATCTTTTTTCATAATTACATTTAAAAATCTAAAATCGTCAATACCGTTAATATGATCAGAATGAGTATGTGTAACCAAAATAGCATCTAATTTTTTTACGTTAGCATTTAATAACTGTTGTCTTAGATCAGGGGTTGCATCAATGATAATTGAAGATTTATTACTTTTGATCAAAATTGAAGATCTTAATCTTCTATTTTTGGGATTCTTTGGATTACAATTACCCCATGAGTTTCCAATTGCAGGAACACCCGATGAACTTCCGCAACCCAAAATGTTAATTTCAACTGACATTAACTTAAATTCGAGAAAAGATTAAAAAAGTTATCAGTTGTAATTTGTGCCATATCTTCGACGTTTTTTCTCTTTATTTCAGCAATTTTCTTTAAGGTATGCGTGACAAATGACGGTTCATTCCTTTTTCCTCTGAAAGGCATTGGCGCTAAAAAAGGTGCATCTGTCTCTACAAGGATTCTATCTAGAGGAACATATTTAACAACGTCAATTAAATCATCAACTTTTTTGAATGTTATTATTCCTGAAAATGAAATATAAAATCCTTCATCGAGAACTTTTTTTGCTAATTCCATTGTAGATGTAAAACAGTGTATAAGACCTTTTGTTGAATGCTTTTTGACAGCTTTTTCTATGCAATTAATTGTATCTTTTTCAGCATTTCTAGTATGTACAATTGTTGGATAGTTAAATAATCCAGATACTTCTAGATGAGTGTTAAAGTATTCAATTTGATTAATTCTATTTTCTTCATTTCTATAAAAATCTAAGCCAGTTTCTCCAACACCAATAACTTTTTTTTTTTTTAAATTTAAGCTAAGCTTTTCAAATAGTAATTCATTGTTCTTATTTTCAGGAACATTATTTGGGTGAATCCCTGTGGTACAATAAATATTGTCATAAGAATTGGCTACTTTGTAAACATTATTAAAATCCTCAAGATTTACTGAAATTGACAGCATGTGTTTAACATTAGCATCGCATGCGTTTTTGATGACTAAATCTAAGTCATCATGAAAGTCTTTAAAATCTAAATGGCAATGAGAATCTACAATATTAGTCATATCTGGGAAATAATGGTTTTGGTTCGTTAATACAATGATCTTTGTTAATTTTATACTTAAAATTAAGAAATTTAAACTTTCTCTTATTTTTTTCTATATTTAAAATATTTAAGATCTCTTCTGATGCATCTGGTATAAATGGCTGAAGTAAAATTCCTATTACTCTAAAACATTCAATTAATATTGATAAATCATAAGCAGTTTTTTTAGGATTAATTTTTATTGAATTCCATGGTTCAGCTAAATCCATAAACTTATTTAATTTTGTTAGCATAGCGACGATTTCATCAATTGCCTTATTTATTTCTAAGGATTGCATATGTTTTTTTACTTTTGGAAGGAGATCATAAACTTCATTAAGTAAATCATTCTCACCTAACACTTCAATTTCAGCGGGCATTTTATTTTTAAAATTTTTACTTGTAAACTTTAATGTTCTTTGAATTAAATTCCCTAAATTGTTTGAAAGTTCTGAATTTATTCTCGCTTTAAATGAGTATTCTGAAAAATCACCATCTTGGCCTAAAGTAACCTCTCGTAAAAGGAAATATTTAAATTGATCAAGTCCGTATTTTTCAATTATTACATTAGGGTCAATGACATTTCCAACAGATTTTGAAATCTTTTTCCCTTCGTTTGTCCACCAGCCATGAGCAAATATTCTTTTAGGTAAAGGAATTTCTGCAGCCATTAACATTGCAGGCCAATAAACAGCATGAAATTTTAAAATATCTTTTCCTATAATATGAATGCAGTTTTCCCAAAAACAAAACTGATCTTTTGTTGTTTTTGGAAAATCAATTGAGGTTAAATAATTTACTAACGCATCAATCCAAACATACATTATGTGGTTTTTAGTGCTTTCAACTTTAATTCCCCATTCAAAACTAGTTCTTGAAATTGATAAATCTTTTAAACCAGATTTTACAAAACTAATAACCTCATTCTTTCTTGAAGCCGGCATTATAAAATCAGGGTTCTCATCAAAGTGTTTTAACAGTTTTTCATCCCATTCTGATAATTTGAAAAAAAAACTTTCTTCCTCTATCCACTGTACCTCTTCTCCATCTTGGGTAAAAAATTTGCTTCCTTCTTTTATAAGCTCTTTTTCTTGATAAAAGGCTTCATCTCTTACAGAATACCAACCTTTGTAATTACTGAGATAAATTTGATTTTTTTCTTCTAAGAGCTTCCAGAAATTTTTTGCTGCTTTTTTATGTCTTTCCTCAGTAGTTCTAACAAAATCAGTATTAGATATTTTTAATTTCTTTGATAAATTTAAAAAATTTTGTGAAACTTTATCAACAAACACTTGTGGGTCTGTTTTTTTTTTTTTGGCTGCTTTCTCTACCTTTGATCCGTGTTCGTCGGTTCCGGTAGTAAATAAAACATCATATTCGTCCAAATTATAAAATTTAACTAATGTGTCACAAATTATAATTGTGTATGCGTGTCCAATATGTGGAGAATCATTCACGTAAAATATTGGGGTAGTAAAGAAAATTTTTTTCATTGGTTTAGTTTTATTTATTTAAGTTAAATCTAAAGTATTCAGAAAATATCAGATGTAATATTTTCTTTTTATCAATTTTAATTTCATTATTGCTAATTTTTTTAATAAAATCTAAATAATTCAATGCATCTTTTATTTTATCAAGATTGTGTATCTGAGACGAAATTTGTAATTTTACCTCAAAAAAAATAACACTCAGAACCACTGAAAAGTAGTTGTTGAAATTATCTGAAATTTTTTCATAAAGATCATAGAATTCATTTAATTCAAAATTAGTTTTTTTTAATAAATAAGTAATCCTATTTTTTATAGCTTCACCCTTTCTATCATTTAAAAGATTGAGAATTTTAGGGTTATAGTTGGACATTAAAAGATTTTCTTCATTGATTGCTCTAATTTCATTGAAATCTTCTGAATCATTAACTTTAAATTTTAGCTTTATACACCTAGATAAAATCGTTTTAGGTATATTTCTCAGGTTATTGGTAAAAATTATAATGACTGTATTTTCAGGTGGTTCCTCAATTGTTTTTAAAAGAGCATTTATACAATTGATGTTAAGATTCTCCATTTGATGGACTAAAAAGAAAGTTTTTTTTATCAAAGTCGAGGAATTAGTTAGTTTGATTTTAGAGATTAATTCTCTGATATCATCAATTAAAGCAGAATTTTCTGGATTGTTAACCTCAAAAACATTTTGATTAAGATTTTTCGAATGGCAAATACTTCTTATAAACTCAATCGTAAACTTATATTTTCCAACACCACTTGGACCATAAAAAATCCATGAATGAGGAAAATTATTTTCAAAACAATTTTTTAGAAGTTGATAGTGTTCTTGATGATTATTCATTCTGTAAAATTTACCTTACAGCATAGGGTAAAAAAAAGTTGAAAAATTTTTTTTTATTCAAGAAATCAATAATTTTAATATGAAGATCATTCTCATTTAAATTTCCATTAAATTCAAAGACATTCTTTTTTTGGGCAATATTATAAAAACCAGCCTCAACAGTTTTATGAAAATTTTTACTTTTTTTTTCGAATCTATTCTCTTTTTTTTTTATTCTTAGACTTCTTTGAATTGAAATTTTTGGGTCAGTTTTAATCAGAATATTTAAATCAGGAAATAAATTAAAGCCAAAATGTTTATGAAGATAATCTAGGCGAGCCTTTGGGATTTTGTTGGCAAATATTTGATAACAAAAGGTTGAGTAATAAAATCTGTCACAAATAACAATTTTATTTTTAAGATTAGGTAAGATAATGTTTTTTACATGCTCATACCTTGCGGCATAAATTAACAGTAGTTCTGTATTAGGGGAAATATAGTTGTTATTTTTTTGCACTAAAATTTTTCTTATCCGCTCAGAAGTATCCGTACCTCCTGGCTCTCTAGTTAACAAAAAGTCCTTTTTAATTTTTTTTAATGAGTTTCCTAATAATTTAACTTGTGTAGTTTTACCAGAGCCATCTAAACCTTCAAAAACTATAAATTTTTTCATTTTTTACTAATTAAGCTTTCACCAAAAAGTAAATACTTAAAGTTGTGAATTATTTTTTGAAAAAAATTGATTTTTCCAACATTTTCGTTTGTATAAAGTTCAAATTTTTTAAGGATTTCTTTATTTTTTTTTATTAAAAATTCACCAATTGGTTCATCACTATTTATTGGAGGAATAATTGGAGATTGATATTTAATTGAATAAGATAGATTTTTTTTTATTCTTTTAGGTACAGTTATACTAATTTCTTCTTTACTAAAAATATCAACACTTTTTTTATCTCCACCCCAAACATTAAGTGTTTTTAATTTTTCATTTTTGTCAGCAATCTTTAAGTTTTCGTATTGATTAAAACCAATCCTAATTAATCTTTCTGCTTCTCTAGCCCTATTTTTACTGGAATTTAATCCATTTAAAACTAATATCAACCTACGCTTATTTTTCATAACTGTTGCAACTAATCCATATCCACCTAAAGACGTATGTCCGGTTTTCAATCCATCTGAATTGAGTTCTGTAAACAATAGTGGGTTTCTATTTAATTGCTTAATACCACTGTAAGTAAATTCTTTTTCTGAGTAGTAGTGATAAAGTTCAGGAAAATCTTCTATTGTTTTTATTGAAAGTGTTAATAAGTCATCTAAGGTCATTAAATGTTGAGGATCAGGCCAGCCTGTAGAATTAGTAAAAAAAGAATTTTTAAGACCAATTTCTTTTCCTAATTCAGTCAATTCTTCAGAAAATAACTCTTCGCTTCCCGACAAACCCTCAGCTAAAACAATGCAAGCATCATTTCCTGATTGAACAATTATTCCTCTTATTAAATCCTCAACTTTAACTTTGTCATTTACTTTTACGAACATTTTTGACCCACCCTTTTTTCCAGGCCTTTCTACTAACAGTAAATTCATCGTCAAGAGAAAGCTCTCCCTCATTGATCTTTTTAAAAGCATAATAAATAGTCATAATTTTACTCATCGAACTTGGAGAAACTAGCTGATCAGAGTTTTTCTTAAAAATAATAGATTTTGTATCCATGTCATATAAAATCGCTTGTTTTGCAATAGTTTCTATTGCGTTAACCTTATTTGACAAAATCAAAAATGTGAAAAATATAAAGTAAATTTTTTTCATTATATTATTTCATTACTAGATGAGATGAAGTATATCCTAATTCAAATAGTTTTCTTTTCATATCGTTAGCCAAATCGAGATCATTTATTGGACCAATCCTTACTCTATAAAGATATTTATTATTTATGAAAACTCTATTTATAAATGCTTTAAACTCGCTGAGTTTTTCACTTAGTGTCTTTGCATTTCTGTGGTCAGTGAAAGCCCCAACTTGGATAAGTAACTCTTTATTTGTTAAAATGCTATTTTCTAAATTTTCTTCAGTTTTTTTTTCTACAACTTTTTCCTTTCGTTCAGAGCTAGAAAGTAAATTTTTTTTACTTATTTCGGTAACTTCGGCTGCCTCAGCAACATAATTATTTTTTTGATCAGTAGAGACATACTTCCTTGATTCATCCTCTAATATTTCTACTCTTACTTTTGCAACACCATTTCTAATGAAACCTAATTCTTCTGCAGCTTTTTTCGATAAATCTATAATTCTATTTCTTGCGAATGGACCCCTGTCATTTATCCTCACTTTCTCTAAGACTAGACCATTTTCCAAGTTTGTAACTTTCACAACTGATGGCATAGGAAGAGTTCTGTGCGCTGCAGAAATTTTATTCTGATCAAACACTTCTCCATTAGCTGTTGTCTTCCCATGAAAACCAGGACCATACCATGAGGCTATTCCAACTTCATCATATTGATAATCAACTGCTGGATAATACCACTTCCCATTAATTTTATATGGATTTCCTACTTTATAAATTGGTTCATCCCCCCAAGAGCCTATTCTTTTAGCTGAATTAATAAGAAAGGTTGTCTCGGAGCATCCAAACAACAAAAAAAGACATAAAAATTTAAAGAAAATTTTCATAAAATTGATTATTTATTTATTTCGTTTGTTAATAAAAAAACTGTTAAGGCGAAGTAATTAGATCTATTCCAATCTAAGATAACATCAAAATTTTTGGAAACCAAAAAGTACTGATTATCTTTTGAATCTGGTATGACTAATCTCATTAATTGATTCTCATTGTATTTATTTTTAAAAATAATTCCATAGCTTTCCCAATATTTAATGTCTTTAAATTTTTTTTCTTCTGAAATTTTCTGTAACGCTTTATTTATTTTTATATTTATTTTTTCACCCCAATGGATTTTATTATTCCATCCTACCTTTTTTAAGTAGTTTGCTCCGGATGCTAATGCGTCACTCTTCTCAAAAAGATTTATCTTTTGGTTACCATCGAAGTCTGTTGCAAACTTTTTAAAAGTGCTTGGCATAAATTGGGTTTGACCAAAAGCGCCTGCCCAAGAGCCTTTAAAGTTTTGTCTTGTAAAATGACCTTCATCAATAATTTGTAAAGCATGTTTTAATTCTTTTAGAAAAAAATTTTTTCTCCTTCCGTCATATGCAAGAGATGCTAATGAATTTAATACATCAAACCTACCTAAATACTCTCCAAATGATGTTTCGACGAACCAAAGTGAAACTAAAATTCTTGAATCAACACCAAATTTTTTTTCTAAATTATCTAATAAAACTTTATTTTCATTATATTTTTTTAATAATTTTTTTTTATTTTTGTTGTTTAAATACCTTTTTAAGTACTGATTAAAACCAAGTTTAAATTCTGGCTGTTTTCTATCTAACTCTATTACTCTTTTATTGAACTTTAGCGAATCGAGATTATTTAAAGTTGAAATCTTCAGGTCATCTGATGAAAATTCTTTTTTTAAATTTTCTTTCCATTGATTCCAAGAAATCAAATTGTCATTTTTATAGTTTAGATCAGGAGAATCATTACTTTTTCCATAAGTATTATTAAAAAATAAAAGAAATGAAAAAAAAACAAAAATTTTCATGTCAGAATCTCAAATTATCTTTAGAGAGTTGTGAAATTTTTGTCAAACCCATCAGCTTCATATCTCTGGTAAGCTCTGATTTAAGATTATTGATTGATTGAGTTACACCCTCCTCTCCTCCGGATGCTAGAGCATACAAGTAAAGTCTACCTCCAGAGCACGCATTAGCACCTTTTGAAATTGCCTTTAAAATATGAGTACCTCTTCTTATTCCACCATCACAAATAATATCAATTTTACCCGAAACAGCATCTACAATTTCATCCAATTGATCAAAAGGTGATCTTGAACCGTCTAGCTGGCGACCTCCATGATTAGAAATCATGATTGCATCTGCACCTATGTCAACAGCTTTGATTGCATCCTCTTTTGACATAATTCCTTTTAAACAAAACACTCCATTCCATCTTTTTTTTATCTCAATAGCATCTTCCCAATTCATATTTTGATCTAACATATTAGAAAAATAGTCAGATACTGAAATTCTAATATCTGTACCTTCTTTTACAAATTCACTTAAAAATGGAAGATCAAATTTTTTTCTTAATAAAAAATTTAACGTCCATTTTGGATGAAATAGAAAACTTAAAAAACTTTTAAAAGTAATTTTTGGGGGAGATGTAAATCCAGTTTTTAAATCTCTTTCTCTATTACCACCAGTAATTGTATCAACTGTTAGCGCAAGAGCATCTATATTATATGATTTACATTTATCAATCATCGAATTTGTTAGACCTCTATCCTTATGAAAATACAGTTGAAAAATCTTCGGAGCATTAATTTTTTCTATCGCTTCTATTGAGACTGTTGATAAGGATGAAATACCAAAAAAGGTATTAAATTTTTCAGCAGCTTTGGCAACAGCTAATTCACCTTGATGATGAAATAATCTTTGAAGAGCTGTTGGTGAAAGAAAAAATGGGAGATCAATTTTTTTTCCAAGAATTTTTGTTTCAAGATTTATATTTTCTACTGATCTTAGAACCTTTGGAACAAGGTAACATTCATCAAAAGCTTTTGTATTTCTTTTATAGGTAATTTCGTCGTCAGCAGCTCCGTCAATGTAATGAAAAATTGGAGATGGTAGAGATGTTTTAGCCAATTCTCTGAAATCGTTAATGTTATGACATTTATTTATTTTACTCATAAGATTAATATATTAATATTACTTAATGGAAAATTTTCAAAGAAAACTTTTAATTAAAAAAAAAAAAAGACTCACACAACTTATTAATTACATTCATTCGTTAGATGAAATAAAAGTAACATTTGAGGGAGATTTAGAAAATAGCCTTTTTTTAAAAATTAAAAACTCATATGACGAAGCTATGGCTCAAAAAAGAAAAATTAATGATTTTATTCTTAATTTAAGTGGCTTGTCTGGTCGAAAATTTAGATCAATGCTTAATAATTTGATAGAAAAATTTGATTCACCAAGATACCTCGAGGTGGGTTCCTGGCATGGTTCTACAGCTTGTTCAGTGTGTTACCAAAACAAAGTTAAGCTTACATGCATTGATGACTGGAGCCAAAGTTTTGTAGAAGGTAAAGATCCAGAGTTTGAATTTAACAAAAATATTAAAAATGCATTAAATATTAACTCCGACTTAAAATTTATTAACAAAGATTTTAGGAAAGTCAATTACACTGATATTGATAAACACAACATATATTTATATGATGGTCCACATCAATTTGAAGATCATTTTGATGGAATAAAAATTGTTCAACCTGCATTAGAAGATGAATATATTTTAATCGTAGACGATTGGAATTGGAATCAAGTTAGAAGTGGAACTTTATCTGCAATTGATCATTTAGGCTTAAATATAATTTCTAAACTAGAAATAAGAACCACAAGCGATGACTCCAGTGCGCTTACAGTAGGTGAACAAAGCGATTGGCATCAAGGATGCTCTTTTTTTGTAATAAAAAAGTAGTTATTTTTTTTTTTTTAATACACCAGACACAACAGATGACAAAAGTTTTGAATCTTTTTTTGTAATGTATTTAATTGATGCTAATTTATCCACAAAAGAATTGGAACTATCGTCCAACATTTTTTTAATTTTATCATTATTTTTTTTCATAATATACCCAATGAAATAATTGTGCCAATTAATCCCTAAAATTTATGTACTGTAAAGGTTGTTTGATACTAAGGTCTTTTATAGTTTGGATTGCTTCCTGTAAGTTGTCTCTTTTATTTCCCGAAATCCTAATTTCATCTCCTCTTATGGCCACTTGAACCTTTAATTTTGTCGATTTAAGTGTTTTATTAATAAGTTGACAAATTTCCTTGTCTATACCTTGTATTATCTTTGAATGCTGCTTTAATAAACCTCCACGTGCATCCTCAATTTTTGAAAATTCAAAAGCACCAGTTGATAGTTTTCTTTTTACACAATGAGTTCTAAAAATTTGTTGTAGCTGATCAATTTTATAGTTATCCTCTGCTACTAAATGTATCTCATCGGTTTCTCTTTTAATTGAGGATTGACTATTTTTAAAATCGTACCGTGAAGATATTTCTCTCATTGCTCCGTTAATCGCGTTATCGACCTCTGCAATATCAGTTTTTGAGACAATATCAAATGATGGCATTTTTTAAATTTTGTAATTAATAATTGTTGTATTTAACATACCTTATTATAGAATTAAATTCAAAAATTGAATTTAATATTGTATTGATGTTAGAAATTAAAGCACCTTGGGATCAAAGGGTTATTGAAAAAATTAAATGCCAAAAACCTAATCAAATAGAAGAAATTTTAGAATCGGCCAAAACAAATTCACTCAAAAAAGGATCAGATTTTAACATAATTCAAAGAATCGATGTGCTAGAAAGTTTTTGTAAATTAATTTCCTCAAAAAACAGCGAGCTTGCAAAATTAGCTTCTTTAGAAGGAGGAAAACCCATTAAAGATTCTATGATAGAAATACAAAGAGGTGCAGAAGGGGTAAAAACAGCGATAGAAATAATTAAATCAGAATCTGGGGACGTGATTCCAATGAATATCAACAAAGCATCTGAAAACAGAATTGCATTCACTCAAAAAGAACCAATTGGAGTGGTATTAGCAATTAGTGCTTTTAATCATCCATTTAATTTGATTATCCATCAAATTATTCCTGCCATTGCAGTTGGTTGTCCAGTTATTGTTAAACCTTCAGAAGAAACTCCTTTGTCATGTTTAAAAATAATTGAAATGCTTTATGATTCTGGGTTACCAAAAGACAAATGTTATTTTGTTATGCCTGAAAATTTAGATTTAGCCACAAAGTTAGTATCTGATGAAAGAATTGATTTTTTTAGTTTTATTGGATCTGCGAAAGTTGGATGGATGTTAAGATCAAAATTATCACCTGGAACACGTTTTGCTCTAGAACATGGTGGAATGGCACCGACATTTATAACTCAAAGTGCCGATTTAGATTTATCTTCTAAGCTATTAATTAGAGGTGGTTTTTATCACGCAGGACAGGTTTGTGTTTCTGTGCAAAGAATTTTTATTCATAAAGATAATTTTAATGATTGTTTAGATTTATTTAATAAAAATCTAAAAGATTTTAAAATTGGTGACCCTCTCGACAATAAGACGGATATAGGCCCACTCATTAGACCAGGTGAGGTTGAAAGGGTTCATAATTGGGTTGAGGATGCAGTTGATAATGGTGCTAAATTATTAACAGGAGGAAAAAAATTTTCTGATACTGCCTATGATAAAACAATTCTTATTGAACCAAAAGACAGTTCTATAATATCAAAAAAAGAGATTTTTGGACCAGTTGTTTGCATTTATTCATTTGATGATATTGATGAAGCAATTCATAGAGCAAATTCTACAGAGGTTTCTTTTCAAGCATCAATTTTTTCTGATGAAATTAAAGAAGTATTAAATTTTTATGAAAAAATAAATGCATCCGCTGTATTTCATAATGATCATACTGCATTTAGAGTTGATTGGATGCCATTTGCAGGATTGAAACATTCGGGTTATGGTGTTGGAGGTATAAAATACACAATGGAAGATATGCAAATTAATAAAATGTTAGTTTTAAAAAAATAAAATAAAGGAGAGAAAATGAAAGCATCTGACTTGTTTGTAAAATGCCTTGAAGCTGAAGGTGTTACCAAAATTTTTGGAATCCCTGGGGAGGAAAATGCCGACTTAATGATTTCACTAAAAAAAAGTAAGATAGAGTTTGTTTTATGCAGACATGAACAAGCAGCAGCATTCATGGCTGATGTTTATGGAAGGTTAACTGGAAAAGCTGGTGTATGTTTAGCCACATTAGGACCTGGAGTAACTAATCTAATGACGGGATTAGCTGATGCTAATATGGATAGAGCACCAGTAGTTGCAATAATAGGTCAAGGCTCGACAGAGAGACTTCACAAGGAAAGTCACCAAATAATGGATTCAATAAGCATGGTTGCTCCTATATCGAAATGGGCGCAAACCATTCTCTCAGCAAAAAATGTCACAGAAGTTGTTAGGAAGGCATTTAAAGTTGCGGAAACTGAAAAACCAGGCGTAACCGTTATTGAACTACCTGAAGATGTTGCAAAAGAAGAGGTAAATGAAAATCCTATAAAACCAAGTTTGATTAGAAGACCAGCAGCTGACTACAGAGCTGTTAATGAAGCTATTGAGTTAATAATTAAAGCAAAAAATCCAATTATATTAGCTGGTAACGGTACAATTAGAAAAAGAGCTTCGCACAGACTTAGAACTCTTATTAAAAACTTAGGTGTAGGAGTAATTAACACATTTATGGGTAAAGGATCTGTATCGTCTGATGATGAACATAGTTTATTTACCATCGGTTTAGGGAGTGGTGATTACAATAATCTTGCAATAGATGAATCTGATTTGGTTATTGCTATTGGTTATGATCTTGTAGAATACAGTCCATCGGCATGGAATAGAATTGAAAAAGGTCAGAAAAATGTAATTCATATTGATTACACACCAGCTGAGGTTGACCGAAACTATTTGCCTAATGTAGAAATTATTGCAGATTTGGCAGGAGCACTTTATCAATTAAATAAAGCTCTTATGGAAAAGATTGGAGAAAAAAACCTACCACTATTTGATATTAAATCAAGAGAAAAGGCAAGGACAACTATGCTCAATCATTTAAATCAGGATAATGACGATCAATCTTTTCCTATGAAACCACAAAGAGTTTTATCAGATGTTAGAAAAGTTATGGAAGGAAATGATATTGTTTTATCAGACGTCGGAGCTCACAAAATGTGGGTTGCCAGAGAATACAACTGTACTGAACCTAATACATGCTTGATCTCAAACGGATTTTGTACAATGGGTTTCGCATTACCAGGTTCAATGGGAGCAAAAATGGTTTTCCCAGAAAGAAAAATTTTATCTATTAATGGTGATGCGGGGTTTTTTATGAATGTTCAGGACCTTGAAACCGCAGTAAGGGAAAAACTAAATGTTGTTGCAGTTGTTTGGCTTGATGGTGAATACGGGTTGATTAAATGGAAACAACAAATTCAATTTGATGGAGATCATTCAAACTTAACCTTTGACAACCCAGATTTTGGTGTACTAGCCAAATCATTAAATATGTGGGGTATACAGATCAATTCTGCTGATGAATTTTTGCCTGCTTTAAAAGAAGCATTTAAGCAAAAAGGACCAGCTATAATCGGTGTACCCGTAGATTATTCAGAAAACATGAGATTGACTAAGCACTTAGGAAAAGTATCACAAGTATTATGATGAGAATAAATTTATTTGTTTTATTGTTTATTCTTTTTTTTGCAAATTTTGCTTTGAGCAAAGTTTGTGAATTATCGAATATTAAAAATCTAAAAAATTTAAAAGAAAAACTCAAAATTTGTGATGAAGGAGACAAGTTATATTTAACCTATGATATAAAAATTAAGACAGAAAAATTAATCGTACACTTGTGTAGTTTAAAAGATACAATTATTTCAAAAGAGGAAATAAATATTGTTCACAAAAGAAATTCAGGAGTTTCGTTAATTTGTATTTATGAACCAGACAAAAAGTTTTTTAATTAATTTTATAGTATGGTAATTCTTCAGTATTTGTAACTCCCATGGCGGCTATCCTTTCAATTACTTGTAAAGCTTTCTGGAATTTTCTTTCATTTACATCATTGGAGTTTCTGCTAAAATTTTCCCCACATAACGACACTCCATAGTTAGTTTGTACTGGCCTGATTACCCTACCTTTACTTAATCCATCACTCAAATTAGTAAAAATGAATTCCTCTTGTTGCGGTATAGTAATTTCCCTATCAAAAAGAAACTGTCGTACCTTTTTTTCAGCTTCTAGTGTTAAATTCCAAAATTCATTTTCGTTTTTTGTGGATTCACCTGATACGAAATCAAAAGCTAAACAAAAAGTTAAAAATAATTTTTCGTAAATATTAGCACCCCTCCACGCTGAGCTCTCCATATTTTTCCATATACTAATATTCATATCTGAAAAAATTTTTGGAACTCTCTCAAAAAATACTTTATGTAGGCTGTTATCATTTTTAGGTTTATCAATCTTATTATCTTTATACAGATCTGTTGACGCATAAGAATTACAAATAGGGCAAGCATCATCTGATAGTAATTTTTTTTTATAAACTAATGAGCAACGCCTTCCATCCTCTTTTAGTCCTTCACAAAGTAAGTAAGTATAATCTCTATCTTCAACAAATTGTTGTTTACTTATCCAATTGAATCTATTTTTAAATTCTAAATAAGACTTTCTATGATTCCAAAGTTTCCATGTAAGTTTTTCAACAGGACCAAAAGTTGTAAAATTAGAGCTTACATCTATCACTACACATTTAGATTTTTCATTTGCTGATCTTAGACCTCTCCCTACTGATTGTCCCCAAAAAACCTTCGAAAGAGTTGGTCTCAAGTGGACTATTATATTACAATTTGGATTATCCCAACCCTCTGATAACACTCCTACTGATATAAGACATTCAAGTTCACCTTTTTCATGTTTTTCTAGAATTATCATTCTTTCTTTCAAAGGTGTTTTAGCGGTAATTAACTCAACTTTAAGGTTGTAATTTAAAATTTTTCTTTTTGTTTCTTCAGCAACGAGAACATCCGGACAAAACCATGCGGATATGGGAGTTTTTTTAATTTTAACTTTTTGTTCCTCATAAACTTTACATGCATAATCAATCATAGAAGACTTTATAATTGCGTTAGAAAGTTGTTCAACAGGAAAGTCACCTGTTGAAATATCCATTTTTTCAAGTTCTAAATCATGGATAAAAAATGAAAAATACTCCGCAGGTACCAATACTTTTTCTTTAATTAATTCTTCAATGTCAGCACAGTCTATAATTGCATCAAAAGCTAGTCCCAATTGGTCTTTTTGATCACCTGTTCTTCTTTCTGGAGATGCAGTAAGTCCAAGAAGTTTAGACGTTGTTGGTGCAAAACTATCAAATTGATCCAAAAGTTCTTTGTACGCTTGTCCATTTGGTGAAACTCTATGAGCCTCATCTATTATCAATAAATCACAATTTTTAATAGCCTCCATTAAAAACTCCCTAGATCTAAGATTTGTAGAAATAAGGACATCATATCCACTAAAAGGTTTACCCTCCTCTGATAATCCTAATTTTTTCACTTTGTGATCAGCAGACAAACCTTTTTCTAGTTGTTCAAGAAGAACTAGCCTATGGCATAAAACTACAATTTTTTTTTTTTTATAAAAAGAATTGATAATTTCACTCGCCAATACTGTTTTTCCTGCACCAGTTGGGGCTTTTAGTATAAATTTCCTATAATTTTTTATAATATCAGGGAATTCATCAATAACTTTTTGCTGCCATTTACGTAATTTCATAAACACTAAATTATAATATATTTTTTGTTGATTATCTATGATCATTATGTTTTTAGTATAATTAAAATGATCATCAATATTTTAAAGTCAAAACTGCATAGAGCAATTATCACAGATGTGCATCTTGATTACGAAGGATCCTGTGCTATCGATGAAAATATCTTAAATGCATCGGGTATCAATGAGTATGAAATGATACACATCTATAACCTTAATAATGGAAATAGATTTAGCACCTATGCAATTAAAGCTGAAAAAGATTCAGGAGTAATTACCTTGAACGGTGCTGCTGCTTTTAAAGGAAAAAAAAATGATTTAGTAATTATATGTACTTTTGCCCAAATAAAGGATACCTCGGTTTCGAAACATAAACCAAAACTTATCTACTTTAAAAAAAATTCAAATGTAATAGATACCATTAAGTCAAAGATACCAACACAAAAGAAAAATAACGTTATTTCTATCTAAAATGCCTAGAACTTCATGGATAATTATAATTTTAATAACCATTTTGCTTGTCAGCTCATACTTTTTTTCTAGAAATAGAGAGGCACCTGATTGGGTTAAATGTAAAGAATCTCTTTTTGAACAAGTAGTTTTTAAAAAGTGCACGCCAAGTTCTTTCAATAGACCAAATCTTGATAATACTTCAATTGAAAATGAAGAATTTCCTTTAGAGGGTCCTGAAAATTAAATCAAAAAATGTCTATTGATTAAACTTTAATTTTATGTCATTAAATGATTTTGTGCCGCTTTAGCTCAGTTGGTAGAGCAACTGATTTGTAATCAGTGGGTCGGGAGTTCAAATCTCTCAAGCGGCACCACTCACCAAGGGTTTCAGGGAATTACGAATCACATCGAACCCTCGGGGCTCCACGGGGGCTCCACTTTCGTCATCTCATAATTATAACAGAAATATTTTAGTTCTAGTTGTGCTAATAACAACAAAATCCATTAACAATATTTTTTACAGTCTTATTATACTTTTTAGTTAAATTAGATAGTTAGATTAGATAGTTATATATGTACCAAATACATAAATTCTATTCACTAAATGCATAACCAATATGTACTCAGCGCAACCCACATTAATAGAACTAATTAGTTATGGATTGTTTTTCTTAATTTTTGGTTTAAATTACACTACTGAATTATTTTTGTAGAAAATTTTAATAAAATGAAAGTTTCTTAATATGAAAATCTTTTTTTTTACATTTCCATTTATGATACTAATTATTTCTAGTTGCTCAGACTTAAAAAAAGAATCTAAACAAGAATTAGATGAACTCTATTTAATAACTTTAGTATTGGAGCATAATGGTAAGGAATATGAGAAGGAGGCATTTCCGCTTCAAAGTGATTGTAATAAGGCCTTTGACAATGCTAAGCGACAATTCCTTAATACTCCAATAAAAATAAAGAGTATGAAGTGTATCTCAACCAAGGATGTTAAATTTGATCGTGAGAAATATAAAGATTATCTTCCATCAAAATAATGATTTGCTGTAAACTATATTTATATGACTATTGCCTCTCCACCAGAAATAAAGAACTTTAATTCTGAAAAAGAATATAAAGAAGCTCGAAAGGAATGGGATAAAAACTTCAAAAGAGCGATGAAGGAAATGGAAAAAGGAAACGTCCACTACTAAAATAAAATTTTATAGTGTGTACTTTTTTGATTAAATTTTATTAAGGGAGATCCTTTCCTAAGAACTTTTAGATAACCCATTTTAACTAACATCTTAATTTGTCTAGAAATAGTTGATTGATGCTTCATTAACTTTTTAGATAAATGTGCCTGACTAACAAAAAGTCTATGTCTCTTATTACTTGCAAATGAGCAAAGTGTCACTAATATTTGAAAAAGAACAGGATTCTTGTTTAGATTTGGATCGCCTACAGCACGTTTGGGGATTACAATATACTTACCATAGATTGCTGGATTAATTCTAGTTGAAGTCAGTACTTTCTCGTTAGCATCTAAATCAATTTCGGAATACATCAAAATTATTAATAAATCTTTCTATGTCTTCAGCTCTCCAATATTGTCTACTTCCCTTTTTACAATTAAATGGTTTGGGGAAATCCCCTTCCCTGCACCACCTGTAAACTGTTGCACGACTTATTTTGAAAATATCTTCAATATCTTTTTTAGTATAAAGTCTCATATGAACTCCTTTTTATTCAAATCACTTTATATTATGACAATATGATATTTATTTTACATCTACTTATTCAATGTGAATTAGGTGTTACCTGTGGATAACTTTTTTAATTCTATAAGTTTTATGAATTTAGATTTAACTTTGAAATAAAGGGGTGAGCGCTTCTAAATGAACCCATGATAAATATTGATTATAATTAATAATTTCCTTAAAATTTTTCATGACTTCGGAAAAATTTGTATTATGTAAATAAATTTCAGATAAATTTTTAATAATAAATTTCTCAAGAACATTATTTTTTTTTTCTGCTTGTTCAACAAAACATAAAAGTACCCCAAGATACAATAGATTATAATCGTATGGAATTTGTAAAAAATATTCCTTCATATCGGTTTTTAAAACTTCTGCTTGAATTTTTTCACCTAAATTTAGGTCGTTATAATTTCCACCGATATGTTGGTCAAAGTAAAATTCAAAATCTGGATTGAATTCAATTTCCTTTGCTATTTTAGTCTTATTACCTAACAAAAATAATAAATAAAACATACATGTATCTGGTATGCCGTGAAATCTTGCATTTAAACCTTTCTGAAAAGAAATTTTACAAAGTTCTAGAAAATTAAAACTATCAAAATCATTTATAAGATTAAATAATTCTTTATTTGATAACCGATAAACTCCACCCAGACCTTCGATATTTGGAAGATTATCATTAATTATATCTTGTGCTAAATTCATTCTAATGCTCGTAATGATACTCCTTAAGTCAACATCAAAGAATTCTTTCCTATTATTAACCCTTTCTCTTGAAAACAACCTATGCATTTTTAATTCACATTCATCAACATTATTAACTAAAACATGACCCAAACAAATATATCTGCCTCTATAGTTTACTTCTGCACTATTTAACTCCATCATTCTTATGTCAGGGTCTGCTTTTGTACTCTTCCCTATTTTATAATGATTAGGTGGGTCAGAAACTTCATTTCTTGCAACGTAGATAATACCTGTGGTCATTTTAAAATATTAAAAAAATAAAGTTATAATAGCAATAATAATACCTACTGGAATTAAAATTCTGAGCAAAATGATTAATATATTTCCAATTAAAGGCAACCAAAATGGCGCTGTTATTAAAAGGAATACAATTGCTGCAAACTCTAAAAGGAAAATACACCTCGAGATATATTATAGATCATAATAGTTTTTCGTTATATAGTGGCCATCTAATGTAACAAAAAAACCAGACCTATATTCCTCTTTTAATAATTCATCCATTCTCTTGTTACCCTCTTCCGTCGTGATATAATCATTAAGGACTAAGAAATCTATTTCTTCATATTTTTTCTCAAATATTTTTGATCTTTCTTCTTCTAAATCAAAAACATTCTTTCCATAATATTTTCTTTGATCAAATGGTTTGTAATTATAATCTATTGGTCTTAAACCAAAAAGTCTTCCAATGGTCATTCTAAACAGTTGATCAACTGTGTGATAAACCAATTTAAAGAATTCAAGTTTATAAGAATAAAAAACATAGAAAATCATTAGGAAAAAAATAACAACAGAATAAATTATCATAATTTCAATAAACGTAGTTTCATAAACTAAACATAAAAATGAAGAATAGAATATGGAATAAAAGCAAAGGTTTAAGTATAAGGTCAATATGAACAACCAATGGTCAAAAGGGTATGGTTTACTTAAAATGTATCTGTAAAATTTAAAGTGTAATTTTTTTATACTAAAATCCATAAAGATCCGAAGATAAGAATATCAATGATTATAACTTTTGTAAAATCACTCATCATCTTTTTTGCTACCTTCTATGACAGAGAATTTTTTATAATTATTGAATTCATATTCTAAGTGTGCAACTTCTTTAAATATTTCAATGTTTTGTTCTTTTGATAGGTTGCCGAGCTTTAAATCGAAAATGAGACTAAATGCAGCAACATAGTCTTTATGTTTTAATTTAAAAGATAGCAAGTTCAGTAACTTTGTTAATTTTTCTTTATCATCCATTTATATATATTCATATTCTTGCAAAAACATTATAATAATCTTTAAAACTCATCTAAAAAACCTTTAATATTTCCTCCACCAACTATAAGGTTTCTATCTAAAAAGATATTCATAAATTCGCAAGAAGTCTCTGGTAATAAACAACAGGCATGACACGCAGCATAGTTTAAACTACCTAACCCCTGACCATTCGACTCGATACAAATGGGATCATTAGAACAAACACTAAACTTTTCTTTAAGATTAACTAAAATCCTTAATAAACTGTTACTTTTTAATTGTCTTACCAAGCCTCCTAATGTTTCACTTGCACCGTCAGATGCAGTATAAATTAAAATGCCAGACATAATTGAGCCCTCTTCATCAGAGCAGTAAATTCTTTCAGATAGAGAAGATAAGCTATATCCAGCATCTAAGCTTAATTGATTGATTATTAAATGAGACAACGAATGAAGTATTAGAAATGAGGGTGTAAGTTGATGAATCTTCAGGTTTGAACAAGGTGTTTCTCCATCACGGTTTCTTTTTATCAATTCACCAACCTTTTTTTGAATGCTTGGGTTTTCATTTATATATTTATCTAATTTAATTTTATCTATCTCAAAAAAAACACCCTCACCTGAAGATTGAATTGCCGGCCACCAATCAATTTTTTTTTCAGGATTAAAAAGTTTGCCTAAGTTTGTATTTGAGGATTCAAGATTTATTCTTTTAAAACCAATAGGAGCTTTCGTAATTTTAAGTTTATTAATTTTTATGATTTTACTAAAAATATTTTTGATTTTAGGATCATAATTTTCCATTTTCATATGTATATGATCAAAGTCATCAATTTGTTCATCCGAAAATCTTTCTCCAATAATAGTGTTGTATTCACTTAATTTATAATCTACATCTATTGTTTCTGGGTTTGTCTCGCTATTCTGTTCATTTCTATAGTTTTCAACAGTATTTTTAAATGAGTCGTATTCAAAATCTAATACTTCTGCAAGATTCTTGACGAATTCATAATTGATATCTCCTAATTTTCCTAAATTTTTTAAATCGTCTGAAGGAGATATCGTTGCTACTTTTTTAAAAATTTTATCTTTTTGTTTTTCTATTGCTTTTATATGTAATTTATTATCTCTATTTGGAATATATAATGATGTCCTTGTCTCAGGGAAATATGTGTCTGATGCTCCTTTTAAAACTGTTACTAACAATTTTGCATCACAATTCTCATCTTTGCAATCCTCACCTAACCAAGGACTAGTTCCAGGACATTTTTCGTTAAATATTTTGAACAAAGGGTTTTTATTTGCTTCACGTGATGATACTCCAGAAAGGTGAACTGGTTTGCTCTTGCAGTTATGGCACAAAACGCTTGTACTACCTAAGGAAGCCCTTGGTGATCCTTTATAAAAAAGAATAGGATTATCACACATCTTTGTATCTTTATGTGCCCACTCAACCCATGGAAAGTCCATTATATGTCCATTTTCACATGCCACCACGAATCTAATAGGAAGCATTCTAGTTCCGTTTTTTCTATCTGAGCATGTTACATTTTTTCTACTAGGATCAAACTTTACCGGAGATTTACAAAAAAGTGCACTATCATTCTCACTTGCATTTGCTTTAACTTTTCTAAGTAACCAGCAATTTGGGCATCTATACCATCTAGGAAATCTAAAAGTTGGTATCGTTCCATAAGCATTTTTGTCTCCAGAACTAGAGGAATATGAGGAATTTAGTGAACTTACCTCTCTTGCTTTAGGAGGTTGAATTAAATATTTTATATGTGTTTTACTCTCAAATGAAATTCTTTTAATTAGTCTTTGATCAATTATTTCAAGTGAATCTCTTACTATTTTTTTTTTATCAGGTATAAGTAAATTATAGTTCCAGAAATTTAATCCAGCGATAATGTAGCTATTACTAATTGTGTCGTGAATAGATCCGACACCTAATGTATGCATTAATTGACTTCGTCTAACTCTGTCATTAATTCTCATTTTTATCTCTTATATTGTCAATTAACGATAAGGCTGAAGATTCATCTACACTTCTCATACTTGAGATAACACCCCAAGCATCAGTTATATGATTGTCTTCATCTGGTACTGTACCAAAAGAGTAACACAATGTCTTTGTTTTAGGTTTTTTCATTTGTTCACCAAATTTTTCTGGTTCAGAGGATATCCAGATATTCAAATATTTTCTTACATCTTTTTCAAAATCTTCATATTCTTCAGGATCAATTTCTTCTACCCTTTTTTTAAAAATATCTAAAACTTTATTTAAATCACTCTCTTTGTCAGAAATATCATCTGGTTTTTTAAAACCACATACAAGCTTACACAATGAAAGAAGGATTGAAGGAAGAATTTTTTCTCTTGCCCTTGCTGTAAAAGGCGTTGATCCAGATGATTCAACATACTTATACATAGATTGATGATAATCTTTAAAATTTTCATAATGAGATCTATCTCTACTTTTTGCAGAATTATAAACAGTAAATACAAGTCCAGGCTTAATTCTTCCCACACGACTTGACGCTTGAATATATTCCGATGTTGCCTTTGGTTGTCCGTTTACAACCATTAAACCAAGCTTACCTAAATCAACTCCTACTGAAATCATACTTGTACTAAGCAAAACATCAATTCTATCATGTGCTTTGAATTTCCAATCACTTGTTTTTAAATTATCCAAAACTTTATTAATTTCCCAACTATCCTGTCCTCCATATAACTCTCTAGGAAGAGTTAAATGTCTCCAACATTTATTGTTTATTCCGTATCGGTAAATGATTCTTTCAATTTCTTCTTTAATATCTGCTTGGACTAAAGAAATTGCTGAAGCCCTTTCTCTATTACTATTAAAATACCAAACAAGAGTTCCATAAGTTGCAAAGTCATTATTTTTAAACTCACCATTTTCAAAATCATCATGTGGAATTGTAAGCTGAAGTGTACTTGCTACTAAATTTCTAATACCGGATTGATAAGATGAAGCTGTAGTCATTACTCCCATATATTTTCTTCCAGTTTGTTCATTATCCGGATAAGCGAAATATGAATCTCCAAAGTTTAAAACATCAACTGGAAAAGCCATAGATTCTCTATTAAATAAAGTTTTGCATTGACTCTGGTAATCTTTAATTGTTGCGGTTGATGCAATTACCTTTACTTTTTTTTTTTTTGAACATAAGAAATCAATAACAATTTCAAAAGCTCCAAACATTGAACCTAATTCTGAAGAAATGAGATGAAGTTCGTCTTGAATAATTAATTCTGGGGGGTCCCATTCTTTTTCAAATCCAAATAAATTACCGGGAAGGATTCTTCTATTTTTAATTGAATTATCTAAATCATGCCAAGAAATTTGTGCAAACTTATCGACAGTACCAATAATTATAGTTGGACATTTTTCGTAAACATCTTCATCAATAGAATATATCGGAAATGCTTGCTTATTACTCCTATGCCATTCACACTTCTCGTTTCCACAATATATTTTAATTGTTACATAATTATTTTCCCTTTCATCTAAATCTTCAATATTCGTACCACAAGATGGACATTTTTCAATTCCAGCTCTTGGAGGGTTACCTTTATTTTTTGAATCTACTGCATCTTGTCTTTTATTAAATGTTAACGAATTACCAACCCACAAGCCTGCAGATATTTCATCATCTCCTAAATCAATTTCAAGGTATTTTTCTTTTCTTATTTTTTCTAAAGCTAATACTAAACCCGTTAATCTCGAAAATTGATCAGATGTCAATAGTCTTAACGTGTATCTCATCAAAATTGTACAACCGATATTTTTTGGATTTCTTATTCTTCTCAGTAATATAGTAAAAGCTGACAAACCAAGGTATGCCTCTGTCTTACCTCCTCCTGTAGGAAACCAAATTAAATCTACAATATCTCTTTCACTTGATTGATCATTGAAAATTGATTCTATATTAATTAAAATAAAAGCTAATTGAAAAGGTCTCCAACTTCCTTTTTTTTCATCAGACTTATACTGACCACATTTCTTATCGATAATATCATCGTCATCTGAAAAGTTAATTGATTCAGCATTCTTAGTAACAAAAGAATCATGTATTTGCTGAATCAACATAGCCCTATTAGCAATTTTAAAGGCATTTAATGCATCTTCATTTTCTTCAAGAATTGAGATACCAGAACGTATTCTATTTAAAAATTTTTGGGCAATAGAAATTGTTATTTCTGAAGCATTTTTGTGTTGATTTAGTGTTTGAGCAATTTTTGATTGCTCTTCAATCCATGATTCATAATCATCTGCAAGATTAATAAGGTTAGATATTATCAAATTATTTTCTGAATTATCTGCTGACAGGAATTCCATACTTAAATTTATTTTTTTTGAAGAATCAAACGACTGTAATCTTGGTAATATTGCTTCAATTTCATGGATTGGTAGAAAAGACATATTAATTTCTTGGATTTCTTCTTTATTTTCCTTGTTAGTCCAGTTTGTAGAACACCCATGCCCTGTAGCGAATCTTTTTTTTTTTCTATAAAGCAAATTTAAAACTTGGCTTTCTTGGTTTAACGATTCTTCAGTAGTTTTTTCTAATCCTACAAATCTTGAATTTCTTGAAAGTTTGATATTTAATTGAATTTGAAAAAAACATTTTTTAGTATCTACACTATTTGTTTCAGCTATATATTCATTAACTAAAAAAACAGTTACGTAATATTTATTTAAAAATTTTTTAATGCTTACTTTTAAATTTAAATTTTGTTCTCTTTCTGCGGGATAACTTATACCTTCTTTGGAAAAGACATAATTTTGCTTTTTTGGTATCCTCCTAAAACCTTTTCTTTTATTTTTTTTATCATCCTCATATTCCTCTGTTTTATAAATTCCAAAGTTTAATTCAAAATAAATTTCCTCTAAACTATCCACTGCAAAAGTTAATCCTGCCGAACTGGGTCTAAATTGATTTGCAAGATTATTAGAGTCATCTTGTTCTAGATCTTTATTATTATTATTTATGATTTCTTCTTTTATGCTTGGAATTATTTCCTCTAAATTGCTATCCTCAACATCGTCATTAGATGTATCGTTATTTTCCTTTGCATAAACCCCTTTTGGATACAAAACTCCAGTAATATAAACATCATTTGGAGAATTTATTTTGAGAATTTCATTTTGTTCGTCGTCTTCATCAAAGGAAGTTGGACCAAATACTGATTTTCTTACATTTTCTATTAATTTGTCCCTATACAAAAATTCACTCATATTTCTAAACTCATTTATTTTTTTATTCTATTTTTAAGGACAAATAAGTAAAGCAATGAGCGAGTATAACCTACATACTCTGCTGACCTATTTTTTTGTAAATGGTCGTCAATTAAAATTATAGAATAGTTTTCTAGTCCTTTATATCTAAAAACAGAATGTATAATTATATTTTTTTTTAATCCGTTAAATTCAAATTCAAGAACAAAATTTTTTTTTGCTTTTTTCAATAACATATTATTTTCTTCAAAAGTACTTTGCTCTAGATTATTTAAAAAACTGTTATTTAATGATGTTAAAGACAGTATTGTTATATCGGAATCATCCTGAGAGAATTGCTTAAATAAAATGTTAAGTATTTTTCCAATTCCTGCCAATTTTTCTGAGTATGAAGAATATTCAAGGTTATATAAAATGACATCTTTAAAGTTTTTAGGGACGATATTTTTCTTAAATTTCTCATTAATTGTTTCTACTATTGCATTTGGGTTTCTATAATTGTGTTCAAGTTGCCATGGAAAACTATAGCTCTCAAGTTCAGTTATTAACTTTTCATCATATCGGTTATACATTCCTGATTGCTCCTCAGGATCATACATGATCAACCAATTTCCGTCTTTTAATCCTCTTTTAAGACATTGATCAAGTACTGCAAAATAATCATTTATCATAAAATCCTGAGCCTCATCTAATACTAAATAATCATATTTTTTATCTTCATTATCAAAATTTTTTTCACATGAATTTGAAACATAATTAAAATATTTTTCATCATCAAATTCAACTGGATTTAGTCCGGCTTTCTTTTGTAACTCATTAAAGAATCTAGAAATAGTAAAGACATCAACGTTTAAAAAGTTGTTGTTAGTAAAATATTTTTCAATATTTTCAGCGAGCAAAGTATTAAAGCATAAAAATAAGATTTTTTTATCTTTAGCAACTCTTTCAGCTGCAACTTTAGCAATTACTGTTTTTCCTGTCCCGGCGTCTCCCTTACATAAAAGTCTTTTTTTACTAAAGTCTTTAAGCTTATTTAAAATATTACATTGCTCTTCACTAAAAAAAATCAATTCCTCGTCTACAGTTTTTTTTTTATTAGTTTTAAAAAATATATCCGGACAAAAACTCTTAATTATTTTAGTTCTAAGGTTTGATTCAATTTTTTTATATTTCTCTTGTTTTTGTTCTTTTTTCTTTTGGTAAAAATATTCTGCTAAATCGTTAATGAAATCCTCAAATTTATATTTTTTCCTTTCGTCACAGATGAGCTGCGAATCAAATTCTAGGTCATTACAATCAAAAATCATATCAGGTATGATCACTCCATAACCTATCAGAAATTTATTTTTATGTTCTGGAAATTTTTCATTAATAAAATTTTTTATTTCTACATGTGTCCCTTTTACTTGATTAAGAGGGCTTTCTCCCTTTTTTTTCTTTCCATCTCTAATATAAAACCATTCATTATTTACTCTTTCAACAGTACCTCCTTTTAATTCTAACGCAAAAATACCTCTTTCAAAAACAAACAAAAAATCATTGGATGTCCATTCTTTAAATTTATGATTCTCTACTTCTAATTGATGAATACAATAGCTTGATTTATTTTTAAAACTTTTTTCTATTATACTAAAGAATTGAATCTCGCTTTTGGACACACTATCAGACACAAAAGCTTTTTTTGGAAGCATAACTGTCATTCGAAATCCTTCATTTCATCTAAAAGTAAAATTTTGTGAATATATTTATAATCAACTTTATAATTCGACTGTATAACTTTTCTAATATTGCAAAGAGTAAATTTACTTTCACCAAAATCTAAATTAACAATAACCTCTTTGTTTTGATAATTAGTTTGATCAAGTAAACTTTTATTTTTAGATATTAAAATTTCAAGGTTATCAATTAATTCAAGAGTACCTTTTTCTCTTGCATTATAAATTTCATCTATGGAGTTAATGACTTTTTTCCAATTAGCTAATAATTCTCTATCATCAGAAATTTTAGCTATAATTTCTATAAGATTTTTTTGTTTATAACCTCTTGGTGCAATTGTGTCTGATGACAATAACCAATTGCTTAATGTAACCTTATTTCTTTTAATATTATTTGAATCTAAGATTTTTTTTAATTCATTAATATCAGATCCGTTTTCATTAAAAATTTTTAAAAGACCCTTTTTCCATAATTGAGCGTTGTCAAATGTTTTATCAAAATTTAATAAATACTTTTTTGAAATATTATTAAGAAGTGAATAATTAGATTGATCAGAAATCACTAAAATATTATTTGGTTTTAATTCAGAAGTTAATTTATTTTCAATCGTATTTTTTTCAAAATTAAAACAAAAATTTCTTCCATTTTTTGGTAGAAAACAAAATGACTTTAAATCACGAAAAGTTATAATTTCCACTTCTGCCAAAGAATCTCGGCTTGCACTTAATGAACCATAATTTTCATAAACATTATTAAAAAACTTGTTATCTATCTCATCCTCAAAAAGTTCAATATCACTGGGGTTTTCTTCAGAATAATCATTAACATTTTCTAAAACCAAACCTTTAAAACTATAACTACTATCATCTATTTTCTTATCAATATTTTTAAGTATGGTATCACTACTTTGTTCTAAAAACTTTCTAAATTTGGCTCCTTTTTCATCCCATTTTATATCTCTTTGGTTTTCTTCTTTGTAATAAATAAGATATATATTTTTAACAGCACCCGAAACTTTGTAATTTGTAAATACTTTCTTAAAAGTTGATGTAATAATAAGGTTTTCAACATTCTTACCTTCTTTAATTTCTTTTGACGTTATAAATTTTAGATTAGTAAAATTAGTATTCTTGGAAACAAATTCTTCATTCATATCTTTTTCTATTTGGGTATCACAAAGTAAGAAAAAAAATTTATTTTTAAATTCATTTAATAAACTGTTAATAGTAGAAAATTTTGGATGTTCTTCTTCAAGTTTAAAATTTCGTAAACTATTAGTAATATAATTTGAATATTCTGTAGATTGCATTTCAGATAATTCTAAAACAGCTTGAATTTTTTCTTTGATTATTATTTTTGAATTTTCATCTAAGGCAATCACATATTTTGCCAGCTCTCTTAAAAAATCATTAAGACGCATCGATATAAAAAAACTGTCTTCATTGTAATCAAGAGCAAGATATTCTCTTGAAAAATATAATTCATCGATTTGATCATGATTTACTTCAATTCTGTTAACTGTAATTTTATTTTGAGTTTGAATTTTATTTATAAAGGAAGTAAATGGACCAGAATTAATAATTTTTATTGGGTCGAATGTATTTTGAATTGAATTGTTACTAATTGGAATTATTTCGAAATTATGCTTTTGTAATTCCTTAATTATCCATTCCTTTTTATTTAAAATATTTAATCTAGCTGAACATTCACTTTCATTTAAAAAGATTGTAATTGGAAGTTTTTCATCAATAACGTTTTTCCTTAACTCTGGTATTAAATTTTTAGCGTATTTTAAACCATCTACTATTAAGTGTTCTGAGTAATTTTCATCCAACAACTCTCTTAAAATATAAACATCATGTACAGCTGATACATTATTGTGAATTTTCTTTAATGAAAGATTTGTTTCAATTCCTCCACTTGTTGTCCATTTAACTCCTATACTTTCAGATATACTTTTTTGCATTGGTTTTATTTTTTTTGATTGAAATTCAACTTTTTCTTTAGAGCAAAATAAAAAGAATGGCGTTTCAGAACTAGAGTTCATTTTTTCTATATCTATCCAATACTCAAACGGATTAATAGTATGAGTCCCCTGCCATTCAGTAAGTTTTTTTGCGCTACTAAGCTTTTTCTTGTCTATTTCATTGCACAAAACTGCATGCTCTAAATCTTTATAATAAATTATTTTACTTCCATCAGAGCATTTCAAATAAACTGACTCTATTATCTCACCATCAAATTCTTTTTTATAATCCTTAATTTGAAAAAATAATTTTTTATCTTCCAATGGAACCATTATATGCGAGCCTATTGGATAAAGTTTTTGAAAATATTCAAAATCTTTTTTTTCGTTAAATATTTTTTTTTGATATTTATTCAAAACTAAAAACAAGGCCGTAATAATTGAAAGCGGACCAACATCAGGTGTAATGAAACATTTTCTTATTGTTGTTGTTTTTTCAATTGATAAGGCAGAAATTAATTGAACAATTTGTGGAGATTTTCTTATTTCTTCACCTTCATAAAAAACAATTTCATCAAGGAAAGGATATTTCTTTTGAAACTTTTTTAATAAATTCCCCCAAGTCTTCTTTTGCAATAATTCTCTGTGTGTTCTTTCTATTACAAATAAATCGTCCATTAAGCCCGCATATCCAATCGAATCTTTTATTGCGTCTTCATCACTAATTAAGTAAAGCAGACATGAGCGAGCCATCACACCTGTCGAATCATCATTTTGACAAAACGTTTTAATTTCATTTAGTTCACTAATTATTCCTGTTACAAAACCTTCACTTTTTATATTATTAAAATATTTTATTACTCTTTCAAAATTGTTATTGATCTCCCCTAAAGACTCGTCTTTACTAATATGTTCAAATTCTCTTAATTTTTCATAAACTTTATTTTCATCACTCTGTGATAAAAATTTAAATCTCTCATCAATACCAAACCTTGCTCTAGCTTCATCAATAGAATTATACGTGAGCCAAGCTAGGTATTTTTTTTTTTTTTCAGTTTCTAAATTTTTATCCTCAAATATTTCCTTAAAAAAAATTAATAAAACATAGAAAAATAGAAAATCTTGCTTTTGAATAAACTTTAATCTTAGTTGACACAAAATCCAAACCCAATCCTTTAACAGTGCATATGGTAAAAAGTTTGTATTTGAAACCTTATCAATGATAGAGGAAAATAAGACTTGATTTATTTCTAGATCAAAATTTGTTGAAAGTGTTTGACTTTTTATATTTTCAAGTCGTTTTTTTAAAGATTTAACTTCCTTTATTCCTGGAAACATTAATTTCCCCCTTTTACATCCTAAAAAAATAATTTATTATTATCAAGATATTATGCAGATAACTTTTGTTGATCTATTTGCAGGCATTGGTGGCTTCAGATGTGCTCTTCAATTCAAGGGTGCTCAGTGCATCCTCTCCAATGAAATTGATAAATATTCACTAAAAACATATGCATCATGGTATGGGAACGAACAACTAAACTCTTCTGATATTCGTTCATTAAATATTAGTAAAGATATTCCTAACCATGATATTCTTTGCGCCGGCTTTCCCTGCCAACCATTTTCATTAGCTGGAGTTTCAAAAAAAAATTCTTTAGGGAAAAGTCATGGACTTAACGATCAAAAATCGGGAGATTTATTTTTCAAAATATTAGAAGTTGTAAGCAAAAAAAGACCAAAAGTAATATTTCTCGAAAATGTAAAGAATTTAAAATCTCATGATAAAGGAAGAACTTGGGAATTACTCAAAAAGCTTCTTGATCAATCTGGGTACAATGTTTTTTCAAAGATTATTGATGCTCAATATTGTGTTCCACAACATAGAGAGAGGTTTTTTATTGTCTGTTTTAGAAAAGATAAATTTAGCAATAAAAAGCAATTTAATTTTTTTAATATAATTAATAAAAAACAACCAAAGTTATATTCAATTCTCAACACTAATCCATCAAAGAATTTTATGATTACCAAAAATTTATGGTCTTATCTGCAAGACTATGCCTATAAACATAAACTTAAAGGTAATGGTTTCAGTTATGGGCTACACGAAAAGAATCAAGTTGCCAGAACGCTGAGTGCGCGTTACTACAAAGATGGAGCAGAAATTCTGATTAATGAAAAAAAATGGGCATGTCCACGCAAGTTAAGTCCTAATGAAGCAAAAAAACTAATGGGTTTTAATAATAAATATGCAAGATTTTTCGGACACAAAAAGGGTTTTCCAATTGTCGTATCAAATTCGCAAGCTTACAAACAATTTGGAAATGCAGTAGTACCGCAAGTTATTGAGGATATATACGAAAGTATATTGAATTATATTAGTTAAAATATTTTTGTGGCCACTCTCTTATACACTGCAGGCCCTCCCCCCACCTTTGCCCTTATCTACTAAATGTTCGTTCCAAAAATTGAGCGCTTCTAACTTTTGTTTAAACTGATGCGAGCGATTATATATTGAGGTAACCGAGCTATCGGTATGATTAAGAACGGTCATAATTCTATCCTTATTAAAGCTGTTATCACCGAGGAATGTGCCCATTGAGCGTCTAAAGTCATGATACGTCCAATTTGTGACCCCTGAATGGTAAATAAGGCGTTTCTTTAGCTGACTAAAACAGTTGAGCGGCTTTATACCATCATATGAGAATATGTAACTGTCTCGTTGAGACACTAGACTTAATATATCTTTCATGTGGGTAGTTAAGGGTGTAATTATCTTCTGCATATTCTTAGAACGTTCTTTAGGTATTTCAAAGTTATCATCATTAATATCAGACCATTTTAAGTTGGTAATCTCATTGATGCGTTGTCCTGACAGGATTAAGAACTTAATCAAATGCCCTTGAATAGGATCCACTTTACCACACGCTTCATAAATAGCCTTAATTTCTTGGATTGTAAGTACCCTATCGCGTGATATCTCTTTAAATGGTTTGGCTAGAGAATCAATAGGATTGATTGCAAGATAATCGCGCTGTACACACCATTTAAACATTGATTTAATATATGATAAAAGGCGATTAGCCTGAACGCCCTTCCCCTTTACCATCAAATCATCAGTAATCCTAAGAATATGTTGCTTTGTAATCTGGTTAATGGCTATACGCCCCAACTTACTAACGAAATAATTATTAAATATACGCTCAACCTCATACTTGCTCTTCAGGTTTATGCGCACGTGCTTTTCCATATAAAGCTCAACAAAGTAAGCAAAATTATTGACTTTAGCTTCATTCTTTTCATTTTGAGGATCTTGGCCTTTATATATGCTATTGAGCTTTTCAGTAGTGAGCTGACGTGCATCCTTTAATGATAGTGTTGGGTAATTACCTAATGTTAATCGCATTTTACGACCATTAACACGATACTGAATACTCCAGCTTTTGTGATTGGTCGATGTTACGCGTAAACTTAATCCACTGATATCGCCATATGATTTACGTCCTTTTTCAGGTGGTTTAATAAGTGTAATTTGACGATCATTTAACATGTAATATAATCTAATCTGGGGCTCCACTGGGGCTCCAAAATCCTTAAGTCACATTGAAATTAAATGATACATTTTGATTTAGTTTTGTGCAATAAGCAATTGATTATATTACTATAAATAAGACTATATAAGGCTAAATGAAACTGGGTGAAACAGCATTAAAAATGATTTGTAATCAGTGGGTCGGGAGTTCAAATCTCTCAAGCGGCACCACTTACCAAGAGTAATCAGAGTTGCTGAATCAAACATTATTTTCCATTCTTTTTAAACTTTTTGATATTCTTGTTCCGACTTAAAGATTTTTCTATCTGGAAGTTGGATTATAGTTATCATTTTTATCTATTCATTTGTAATTTTAAGTATCTTTTCTTCCATTTGCTAGAACTCAAAAAGAAATAAATTATTAATCCAGGTTGAATTATGATAAACAACCATACATTAATCTCTTCGTAAGACATTCCCAAATAGTCACTAGCTTTGTAAAGAAACCGAATGCACCAATTACATACTTCAATCATTATTTGATCGTACATAAATACTCCTAGTTCGTATCAGATTAATATATGTTTAATAGAAATAAAATATCCAAATTAATTTGGGGTATAGTAACGACCTGATCGTTCTGTCTTAAACAGTAAAAGTTTCCATATATTCAAATTTTTCTTGGTTAATAAAAATTTTGGGAATAGATTTTTAATATTTTTTTCAAATCAATTAAGGTGTATAAAAAATACATCAAGAAATGTTACGAACTTGGGATGTTAATTTTTTTGACAGTTAATAATCATCGTCTGGTTAATTCTATGAAAGGTTTTCTAAAAATATTTAAATGGTTTGAACGAAATTTATTTAAACTCATATTCATTTCTATTGGTGTAATTATTCTTTACACTATTGTTATTTTTCTTATTCCTATTTTTCAGTTTGTTAGTTTTGTTAGTGATGGCTACAATGAGATTCAAAATATCTTTCAAGAAATGGAAAAATATATTGAAGAGTTTAAATGGGAAAAAGAACAACCATCATCACCAAATGATGATAATTCAGTTTAGGAATATTTCACAACTTCAAATGATTGATTAGTAAATCACTTTTATTTTTATGGTTACACTCTTATTTGCTTGTGGCCCTCGTTATACCTGTATCTTTATTCATTGTTTCTATGATTTTATTCTGTAACCTGTTTTAAAAATAAAGTGGATTGTTAAAAGACATGCGAATAAAAATATGAAAATGGTAGTAATTGATATGTACAGATCTATTTCCTCTTCGCCGTAGAAACTCCATCTAAAAGCACTTATTAGATAAACGATTGGATTGAAATAGGAAATCTTTTGCCATATTTCAGGCAGCATACTTATGGAATAGAAACTACCGCCTAGGAATGTTAACGGAGTAATTACAAATGAAGGAATTAATTGAATTCTTTGAAAGTCATTTGCCCAAACACCGATTATAAAACCAAATAGACTAAAAGTTAGACATATTAAAATCAGCAGACAAAACATTTCAAACGGATATTTAATATTTAAATCTACGAAAAATGTAGATGTAATTAAAATTATACTTCCAACAATTACTGATTTAGTGGTTGCTGCTGTTACATATCCAGTGGTTATTTCAAATGGTGAAATAGGAGCTGATAGAACTTCATAAATAGTTCCGCTAAATTTTGGAAAGAAAATTCCAAATGATGCATTTGATAAACTTTGTGTAAGAACAGTTAGCATAATTAAACCAGGCACTATAAATGAAGAATAATTAACTCCATCAATTTCCCCAATTCTGGACCCTATTGCTGAGCCAAAAACAATAAAATATAATGCCGTTGATAGAACAGGTGAAGCAATACTTTGACCAAATGTTCTGAATGTTCGAGACATCTCATACTTATAAATTGCAACTATACCCTTTATATTCATTGATCTATTAACTTAAGAAATATTTCTTCTAAATTATTTTTTTTAATCTCTACATCATAGAAAGATATTGAATTGTTTATTAAATCTTTAAATAAATCTGACACTGAGTTTCTATTATTTTTTAAGTCCAATGAAAATATTAATTTATTCTTTTTCTTTTGATAATTGTATTTAATAAGAATATTTTTCAAATTTTTTGAAGTTTTATTAATTGTTATAATAACTCTTTTATCCCCTAATTTCTCAAGTATTTTATCTTTTTTTTCAACCATCAGAATTTCACCTTGATGAATAATGCCAACTCTGTCAGCAAGTCTTTCTGCTTCTTCAATGTAATGCGTTGTCAGAAAAATTGTTACTCCATTTTTTTTTAAATCATAAAGATTTTTCCACAAGGACTGCCTCAACTCGACATCTACACCTGCAGTGGGTTCATCAAGAAAAAGAATATTAGGTTCATGAGACATAGCTTTGGCAATCATCACTCTCCTTTTCATTCCACCAGATAATGTTCTGATTTGTTGATTTCTTTTTTTGAATAGCTCTAATGACTTTAAAACCTTCTCAAGGTATTCTGTTGAGCTTTTTTTGTTGAATAGCCCTCTACTAAATTTAAGAGTGTCTATTACTTTTTCGAATGAGTCTGTAGCAATCTCTTGAGGTACAAGGCCAATCTTTGATCTTGCCATTTTATAATTTTTTTCAATATCATGTCCGAAAACTGTGATTTCGCCATCCTTTTTTTTATTTATTCCGCAAATAATATTAATTAATGTTGACTTACCAGCACCATTTGGACCTAGTAGTGCAAATATTTCACCTTTTTTTATTTCTAAATTAATATTTGACAGAGCTTTGAAACCATTATCATAATATTTATTTAGATTCTTAACTAATATTGCGGTCATATAGATAATGTTAATATAGTCTCTTTTAGACTAGATTTCTTTTGAAATATTAGAAAAAATTTATTACAAGCGGTTTGGGAATTAAAATCCCAAAACATAATGACTCTTCCCTACTCAACTTGACTTAGACCGACATTATTCCTTATAGTACTTAGGTAAAAAAAAGTTACCAAAAAAGAAAAATTAATTAACAATGAAAGAGAAACTTAGCAAAGTTTCAGTTAAGTTTACAAATAAATAAAAATAATTAGGTGAACAATATTGAAGGGTACTGATTTTCAAAAAAAGGTATGGGACGAAATTAAAAAAATTCCTAAAGGAAAAACGATTTCTTACAAAGAACTTGCGATAAAGATAGGTAAGCCTAGAGCCTATCGTGCTGTAGCAAATGCTTGCGCTAAGAATCCATTATTAGAAATTATTCCTTGTCACAGGGTTATTAGGGCTGACGGAAAACTTGGTGGATATATGGGGAAAAAAGGTATAGCTAGAAAGAAAAGACTCCTTGAAGGTGAAGGTGTAAAGTTTTAGAAATTTATCTATGATTCAAAAAATATTTATTATTATTGGTGTTTTATTTATTATAGTTGGTTTACTTTATCCCTTTTTAAAAGATATTGGATTGGGAAGACTGCCAGGTGATATTGTTATTAAAAAAGAAAACTCCTCCTTTTATTTTCCAATTGTTACTTGCTTTATTATAAGCGTAGTTATTAGTTTAATACTTATGTTTTTTAAAAAATAGCAAAAAAAATCTTACTTAATTACATTAAAAATTGCATTTTCTGCAAAGTTAGTTGATTTGCAAGTTCGTGTTGGAATACTACCTGAAATAGGATACAAAACATTTATTGTTTGATAGCCCCCTGATACAAAATTATAAGTTTGGGTAAGGTCAGGGTCATTATACCCAATTGCATGTCTTGTTGTGAACTTATAGTTTGTGTTAATAATTATTTTTGTGGATTCATTATCAATTTTTTGTATATTAACATCCATTTTTGCTTCAAGAACTGCAATTAAACTTCTTTTAGCATAGTTAATGTAAGAACCTTTAAATTCTTCACCAGTTAAAGTAGTATATTCAAAATTACCACAATCTATAAAATTTTCAGCGTCTCTTGAACCAAATGATAACGTTAACAATCCATAATCTTTATCTAAGTTCTTGATATTAAAAAAAGAAACATTTACAAAATCAATTACAGAGGTCCATGTTTCGTCAAAATTTTTATTAGTAATTACGAAATTTTTAAAATTAGTATCGTCAATGTTTGGTGGAACATATTTGCCAACATCCTCTTTAACTTTATCTATTGCACAAGACGAAAGAAGGATTATCATAACTAGGGATGAAAGGAACTTTTTCATACTTAATTATATGGAATATAAATTATAAAACTCAAGCAATGATAGGGTATTTATTCAATAAGATTTTAGAAAAAGCAACGCAAATATGTACTTTAAATTATTCTTAACACACAAATTATATAATTGTCGTCTACTAATTACTAAGTTAATATAATATCAATGAAAACTTTAATTTTTACGTCAGTATTAATATTAATCCTACCCTTACATGCAAATACTATTTATGATCCGTATGGTAGGTATAAAGGTATACTTGATAATAAAGGTCATTTTTTTGATTCTTATGGAGGCTATAAAGGTAAACTTACAACTGAGGGAAGTATCTACTCACCATACGGTAAGTTTTTAGGTAACATTGAACGTGATGGAAAAATTTACGATCCCTATGGAAGATTTAAAGGGCAACTGAAGCAGGGCGAAAAATATTTTGATTCCAATGGAAATTTTAATAAAACAACTAAGTAAAACTATAAGTAAAAATTAAGTTATTTAAGCCCACATTTTTGTAAACCTTTGTTAATATATCTTTGACCTTTTTCCTTGATTTTTAAACTATGCATTTCAATTTGTGATTTTGTGTCCTTATCAGAGAAATGTTTATCTTCATATTTACCAAGGTAACTTTTTTGTAATTTTTTTAATTTTTCATACTTGACCATCTCACCATCTTTTTTACTTTTTTCACTGGCTAAAGTGAGAAGAGTAATACAACCTAAATCTCTCTCTTCTGGTGTTATAGCTTTAAGTTTAACTTCGGACTTTAACGTAAAAAAAGAAAAGAAAATAAACATGAACAGAAATAATTTCATAAGATCAAAGTATACTTAAAGATTTTAAAAGTCATCAAGAAATACAAAATAATTTGAATTTTTCTTTTATATTTAGATCACACATTAATTAGTTAAAATTTATCCAGTTAATAATAGCTCTAATACCAATTATAAAATACATTACTTCCATCAAGGTCCTAGGGATATCTCTGTCTTTAATACCCATAAAAATCCAAATTAAACAAGAAATTGAACATATAGCCCAACCTATCCACTGAGATAGCACTTGAGCATTACCCAAAATATATGCACCAATCACAGCTAAAATAAATCCAAACCAACGCCAATAGTTAGTTTTTTTTAAATTATTTTCTATTTTCTTTTCTCCATTTACTAGGCTCAAGAAAGTCTCCACTCCAAATTCCAAGTTGATTTTTTTTAGCATAATTTTCATCATTAATGTAATCCTTAGAATATCTTCGGTATGCAATTGCCCATCCGTTTCTTACCATCAATTTATTAAGATTTTGAGTATTGTAGTAGCAAACAGCAACTATTCTTTTATACCTATCTACATCTTTTTTTTTACAAATAACCCTCCCCTCCTCTTTGATAAGAAATTTAAGAAATTTAGTAGCTTCCTTACCACAATAGTAGTCTTTGTTTTTCCTTTTGCATTTTTGTTTGGTTTCAGGAGCATCAATTCCATGAAGTCTATATTTAACATTTCCTAAATGAATAGTATCACCGTCAACAATCCTTAATTTCTTTTGATTTGAATTTGAATGAACTAGAGAAAAATCAAATAGTAAAACTGTTAAGATAATTGAAAAAAAATGTAGGTTTTTTATCATTAGAAAAAATTTCTGTTTAATCTAATTAATTACTTGTTTAATGTCCCATCTCTTTTTTAAATATTGACATGTATCACAGTTTTTTGATGCTGGCGGATATTCATCACTAGCTAACAGTTTACAAGCAGATAGAATAGCCTCTTCGACCCAACTATCATCACAATCAAGTTTAATGAGATGTAATTCAAACTTTATTTGTTGATTAAACATTGGTTCATTTCTGAGTCCGTTATAGTAAACTAAATACCCATCATTTGAAACTTTAAAGCCATTTTTTCTAAATATCCATTGGTACATTTCTAACTGTCTTCTGTAACCCTTTGGATAATCATATTCTGAATATGTTTTTTCCCAATCAAATTTTGTTTTAGCAGTAGTTTTTACATCAGAAATAATTAATTCTTTATTAGGCTTCACCCAAACATCATCAACTGCACCATAAAAATCATAACCTTTTAATTCATCAATATAATGAATTCCTTTAAAGTTACTTCTCCATTCATTCATTTTTGGATGTTTGAATGGTACAGCATCTATTTTATGTTGTAAAAAAATTGGATGTGGCTCTTGTCTTTCTCGATAATAATCAAATTCATTCTTACATAAGTTATCGACTGCAATATTTAATGTAAATGGTAAAGATGGAGCCCTTACTTTATACTTTTGTTCCAATACAAAACATCTTTTACATGTTAGAAATTTTTCTACACCTGATCGACTTACTTTAATCACAACTTTAGTATAGTCAAAATAAAGTAGAAAAACACTGATGTTGAAAGTTTATTATTTAAATATAATTTTAGATTAACATAAGATGAATATTGTAAT
>CACCPY010000004.1 GCA_902547955.1 uncultured Alphaproteobacteria bacterium
CAAAGAGAATTAGTTATGAAGAATATGCTCAGGCAGAAGCTATAGCTCGACTTTGGGAAGGTGCTAGTCCTAGAGAAGAAGCATTTAAAAGTGTTGGACTTTCAAAGGAGAGAATGGATAAATTATTTAAAGCTCAAGCCGCATCAGAACTTGAATGCTTTTAAGACTCTATTTAATAGCTACATCTGAGCTTGAAAAAATTTTTGCAAACTTCTTACCCTCGCTATCCTCTACCTCAACTTTTATTGGACCTCCAGAGTTAATGTAGTGGAATGTGATTGATGGGTCTTCAGACAAGGATATATCCGGGGTAGCCTCCAAAATTATTTTATTATCTTGAAATATTTTAATATAGTTGATGAAGTGTGCAGGTATTTCTGCCCGTGTTAGTTGGTTAAATTGAAGCCCAGAGTAGTTTGGATGACTGATCAAAAACTGAGCTTTGTTAAACTTTTTTTCAGCACTAGTTTCAATAAATTTCATTTTCATTTTTCCAAGTCTTGCCATCACAGCATCCATATCTGCTAAACTAGGTGCGGAGCAGCCCCCTGCTGCCTTAACAAAGTTTGAAACCATATACTTTTTATTGTCACTTGTTTCAGCAACTGCTCTTACATAAGTGTATTTATCAACCCTTACTCTCGTGGTTAAGCTTGCGTTACCAATTTTTTTTGTAAGTTTAAATTTAGAAACTAATGGTGAGGGGTTGTCGTCGATAATTAATGTTAATGATTTAATAAAGTAATTTTCCTTTTGATCAATTTTAAAATTTATTGATATAGGGACTATAGCTGCATCAAGAGCTCTGTAGGGAGTTTCTAACGTAAATAGGTGAGAACCATCTAATATCTCATCATCTCCATATATCAACTCTTTGAGATCGGTGTTCCAGGTTTTTGGCTCAGGTAAATTGTCTTTGGCAGATGCAAAGTCTAGTTTGAATAGAAGAATTATGATTAATATTTTTTTCATTTTACTAATGTAATATAGTACAATTAACAGTACAAATTAAGAAAAAAATTTGACTTTTAATAATTACACTATAAGATATTGATTTTATTGATAATTTTATAAATCTGAACAAAAATCAATAATTTCATTCATCTTGGGTTCATTAATAAAAAAATATCCACAACTTTTTTACATGGACTATAATTTTATAAAACATTGAATTTATTAGGTTTTTTTTATTATATGAATAAACCTGAGTTTTTTGTTCATCTAGCATTCATTTTTTTCTTGAATGTGTGATATTCATTATTAATATTAACTTGGGAGGAAATCAAATTACCTAACAACTTCTTTGTTATGGTGTTGATTCCTACAAAACCGGGCATTAGCCCATAATATTAACCGTAATAAAGGAGAAATACTTTATGAGTATTTTGAAAAAAAGCATCATTGCTTCAGCCGCTTTAGCTCTTCCTCTTGCAGTAAGTGCTAACTCTAAGTTGGAAAAAATGATGAAAGATCCAAGTCAGTGGGTACAACAGTCTGGTGATTACGCTGGACATCGTTACTCTTCTTTGGATCAAATCAACAAAAGTAACGTTGGTAGCTTGAAAGTTGCTTGGACTTTCTCTACTGGTGTTTTAAGAGGTCACGAAGGTGGACCACTTGTAATTGGTGATGTAATGTATGTACATACAGCTATCCCAAACATAGTGTACGCTTTAGATCTTAATGACAACCAAAGAATCATTTGGAAATACAACCCTGTAAAAGGTGGTAAGTATCCAGGTGGTGAAACTATGGATAGAGTTATCTCAGTAATGTGTTGTGATAACGTTAACCGTGGTGTTAACTACCATCCAAATGGTACAATCGTTCTACACGCTGCTGACACTTCAGTAATTGCATTAGACGCTAAAACTGGTAAAGAAAAGTGGATTACAACAAATCTACATTCTGGTACTGGTAAATATGGTGTTTCTGCATCAACTGGTTCAGGTCAGCCTTTCATCATTAAAGATACTGTAGGTGTAGGTTGCTCTGGCGCTGAATTCGGTGTTAGATGTAACTGGACATCATACGATATCAATAGTGGTAAAAGACTATGGAGAGCGTACAGCATGGGTCCAGATAAGGACATGCTTGTTGATCCAAACAAAACTACTTCTATGTTAAAGCCAATCGGTAAGGATTCTTCATTGAAAACTTGGCCTGGTGATGCATGGAAAATCGGTGGTGGTTCAATTTGGGGTTTCTACGGTTATGACTCTAAATTAAATACTTTGTACTACGGTACTGGTAACCCATCAACATGGAACCCAGTTGTTCGTCCTGGTGACAACAAATGGTCTATGACTATCATGGCTCGTAACCCAGACAATGGTATGGCTAAATGGTTATACCAGATGACTCCATATGATGAGTGGGATTACGACGGTGTAAACGAGATGATTCTTGTTGACATGAAAGTAAAAGGTAAAAATCGTCAAGCGCTTGTGCACTTCGACAGAAACGGTTTTGCTTATACAATGGATAGAGCTTCAGGCGAACTATTAGTCGCTGAAAAGTACGATCCAGCTGTAAACTGGGCAACTCACGTTGACATGAAAACTGGTCGTCCACAAGTTGTTGATAGATATTCAACTGCACACCAAGGTGAAGATGTTAACACAACTAACATCTGCCCAGCAGCTCTAGGTACAAAAGACCAACAGCCTGCTGCTTACGATAGACAATCTGGTCTATTCATGGTTCCAACAAACCACGTTTGTATGGACTATGAGCCATTTAAGGTTGACTACGTAGCTGGTAACGCTTACGTTGGTGCTACATTATCAATGTACCCAGCTCCAGGCGGAACACACTTAGGTAACTTCATTGCATGGGATGCTGACAAAGGTAAGATCGTATGGTCTAACTCTGAGCCATTCTCTGTATGGAGTGGTGCGTTAGCTACTGCTGGTGGTATTACATTCTATGGTACATTAGAAGGTTATGCTAAAGCTGTTGAAAGTAAAACTGGTAAAGAACTATTCAAGTTCAAAACACCATCTGGTATTATCGGTAACTTCATGGCTTACCAACATAAAGGTAAGCAATATGTAGGTATCTTATCAGGCGTTGGTGGTTGGGCTGGAATTGGTCTTGCTGCTGGTCTTACTGATCCAACTGCAGGTTTAGGTGCTGTGGGTGCATATTCTGCACTAGCAGATCATACTGCTCTTGGTGGTGTATTAACTGTCTTCGCTTTACCGTAGTAAGTGAAACAGTAGATCGCTGAATTAAAAAGCCCGGGAATTTTCTCGGGCTTTTTTTTTAAAAAAAATAGATAAAATTGTTGCGTTTTGGGTATAATTAACAATATAAATAATAGCAATTTTTAAAATGAATTTATTAGGAAGTTATATTATGAAAAAATTAAAATTTAACACATTTGTATTAGCCCTATTCTTAGCAGTAAGTTTTAGTGCTAAAGCCATACCAACACCAGAGGCTGTCGAACCTCAATATGATGATGATGGAAACCCAATGTATTATGTAGCTTATGGAAAGGGTGACAGAATTGACCCTGCTACAGAGAAACCATTAAATTTGATTCAGATTTATTGTCAAGACAAAGCAGTAGACTTCGTTTCTGAAGAAGAACTTGAAAAATGCAGAGCCGACGAAAGCTTGGTTGAAATGAAATATGGTTGGATGGATTTCGCAACATATAAAGGATGGAGAGCATATCACGCTGAATGTCACGTATGTCACGGTCCCGATGCTATGGGAAGTACTTATGCACCATCTCTGATGGAATCAGTTCAAAATGGGATGGATTGGGACGCATTTTTTGATGTAATTATTAATGGCAGAGGCGTTGCTGAAGGTGCTCAAAAAGGAAATGTTATGCCCGCTTTTGGAGAAAATTCCAATGTAGCCCCTCACATCGAAGATATGTATAGATATGTAAAAGCAAGAGCTGATGGTAAAATCAGAAGAGGTGTGAGATTACCAAAGCTTCCTAAATTCAAAGATGAATAGAAAAAATTAAATAGGGGTTAATCACCCCTATTTACACTTCAATTAACCTATGAAACTTTTAGTTTTATTTTCACTCATCCTGTTCAGCACAGACTTGTTCTCTAGAGAATCAGCAATCGAAGCTGTAGACAAAGAAAATTTAAGAGTGTGTGCTGACCCGTCAAACCTCCCTTTTTCTAACGACAAAGGCGAAGGCTTTGAAAACGAGATCGCAGAACTTCTCGGAAAAAAACTCAATATCCCTGTAGTTTATGATTATTTTCCACAAGTCATTGGTTATGTAAGAAATACCCTAGACAAAAAAAAATGCGATATAATAATAGGAATCACTGCTGGAAATGAACTTGTTCTAAATACTGTCCCATACATGAGATGGGCATATGGCATGGTTTACTTAAAGGACTCAGAAATTGAAGTTGACAGACCAAATCATCCCCAACTTGCCGAACTGTCAATAGGAGTTCAAGCGGGGACCCCACCTACTTTTGTACTACAAAGATATAACTTAATGGGTAGAGTTCGACCTTATAACTTAACATTCGATCCCCGTGTTGCAGTAATTGGTGAAACCATAATAGAGGATATGATAGATGGTTTGATCGACATCGCCTTTATGTCAGGCCCAATAGCCAGTCATTACTTGAATAAGAAAGGTTACGACAAAAATAAATACGTTTTCATTCCTTTAGAAACCACTGATCAAGGTTGGGGAAGAATGGACTATTATACCACAATGGGTGTAAGAGATGGAGAAACCGACTGGAAGAAAAAATTAAATAAATTCATCAAAACTAATCAAAAAGAAATCGATGCAATATTAGCTAAGCATAATATCCCAATACTTAGTCTTAAGCCTGGTAAAAGAAAAAAGGGTGATTCGACAACCGATGCATTGATTAAAGGGAGAGCACCTGTTAAATAGGTGAATTAAATCTAACCCCATATTTTCTGTATATAAATTCTGGTGGAGCTCTTCTGGCTTCCTCCGCTGCCATTGAAAATATTTCATTATGCATTGGAGAAATGGAACATGCTGGATCAGTGTTTTTAGCATCTCCGGTTAAAGCCATGGCCTGGCATCTGCAACCACCCCAATCAATTTCTTTTCTGTCACAAGATTTGCAAGGGTCAGGCATCCAATCAGTTCCTCTATACATATTAAAAGCCTCTGAGTTTTCCCAGATCCACTTTAAGCTTTTTTCTCTAACATTATCAAACTTTAAATGGGAAATTGTTTCAGCTGCATGGCAAGGTAAAACATCGCCTTTAGGGTTCATGTTTAGAAAACGTCTTCCCCAACCGCCCATACAATTTTTTGGATGTTTGGCGTAATAATCAGGAATCACATAATCTATCACTAACTTCCCCTTTAAGTCTATCCTGGCCTTTTCTACTATTTCTGTTGCATGGTCTAATTGCTCGGGTGTAGGGATGAAAGCAGCACGATTTTTCAAGGCCCAACCGTAATATTGAACCTGAGCGATCTCAACTCTTTCTGCATCTAGATCTAATGCCATTTGTATAAAGTTTTCTAAATTATCAATATTCTGTCTATGAACTACACAATTACAAGTTAGAGGTAATTCAACGTCTCTTACCCATTTTGCAACTTCTAGCTTTTTCGCGTGCCCACCCTTAAATCCACCTATTCTATCTGCATTTTCATGATCTGTATCTTGAAACGAAAGTTGAACATGCTCAAGACCCAGGGATTCCAATTTTTTTAATCTATCAGGGTTTAATAAAACTCCAGAAGTAATAAGGTTTGTATAAAGTCCCTCTTTGCTACAATGCTCTACAATATCTTCTAAATCGTGCCGAACGGTTGGTTCTCCTCCTGATAAATGGATTTGGTGCATGCCCATTTCAACTGCTTGGTCTATGACTGACTTCCACTCATCAGTAGTGAGTTCACCCGTTTTTTTTTCTAACTGAACTGGGTTAGAACAATATGGACATTGCAGAGGACATCTGTGAGAAAGCTCAGCTAAAAGAGCAAGAGGGGCTTGAATTCCATGCTCAGATGCATTTTTTAAGTTATTATTTTTTATATCATCCATTTTCTTCTATGAACCCTTTATCAGACAGATTTTGAAGCATCTCTTTTACGTCTGAAATAATAGTATCCTCTGGTGCATTAAATTTTTTACTTAGCTCCAATGAAATTGATTTCACTTCTCGTTCTCCATTGACCATTTTTAAAATTTCCACTGCAATTGGATCAAGCTTAACAAGCCTTTCTGGTGCGAGTATGACCCATTCGTCTCTGGCCTTGTTATACCTAAACTTAACGTGTTTTGGGAATTTGGGGATCGTTGCGTCATCAATCTTCAGTATATCTGTCATTAAAATCCTCTGGCTTAAAAGCACCTGGTGGAACATGTCCGTTTATATAGGAATGATATAATGCGTCTTGCATTACCCACAGAACATCAGTTTTGAATTTTAAAGCTTCACAAACATCTTCCTGCTCTTGTCTTGTATGTGCATTCTTAATTGCATAATTTAAAACAAAGTCTGCATCGTCTGTTGCCTGATCAACTCTTTTCTTAAAATAAGCCATAGTTTGATCATTAATAAAGTCATAGTTTTCCAACATTCCTACAATTCTCTCTTTATGAATCTTCGGGGCAAACAACTCCGTTAAAGAAGACGTAACTCCCTCAAGCAATGATTTTTCTTTAACAAAACTTACGTAAGCATCTACAGAAAATCTTGTGGCAGGTAAAATCCCCTTGGTGGATTTTACGTAATCTCTGTCCATATCTAATCCATCTGTAAGTTTATACCATCTCTCGATTCCACCTTCATCATCTTTCCTTCCATCGTGATCGAGAATTCTTTTTATCCAAACCCTTCTAAGTTCAGGATCTTTAATTCTAGACATCAAAGCTGAGTCTTTAATTGAAATATTAATTTGGTAATAATATCTGTTTAAAGCCCAGGCTTGAACTTGCCCTTTATTTAATTTTCCGCTGTGTAGTAGGTGGTGAAACCTACAATTGTCATGATATCTCTCTTTACCAATTTCTCTAAGTCTATTTTCGAACTCATCTGCAGATAATGGCAAAGTTTCTTGATTAATTTTTAGTGCAGTATTTTTCATATTGTAATCTCCATACCATCATAACTAACTTCCCAATTATTTTCCTCAACAAATTTTCTTTCACTTGAGTCTGATAATAATATGGGGTTTGTTGTGTTAATGTGAATAAAAATTTTTTTTTTTACATTCAAATCTTTAAACGCCTCTATAGAACCGTCTGGTCCTGAATTATTCATATGACCCATTCTTTGTCCTGTTTTTTCGCCAACTTTGCTAGACGCCATTTCATCATTTTTCCACAGCGTTCCGTCAAATAATACAAGCTCAGAGTCTTTAAGTTTTTCAGATAACTCTGATGTCATCTTTGCACATGCTGGAATATAGTAGAATGATTTTTCCTTGCCAGCTGAAGAAATTTTTAAACCAATTGTATCTCCCTCCTGAGTTCCAAAGTTTTCTCCTTTACTTTCATCTTCAAGCCATAAAGCAATTTTACCTGGGACCTCAAAAGCTTCAACGAATATTCCAGAACCTTTTCCTTCCTTATTTTTTAATTCAAACTCTACGTTCATTTTCATTTCTCTTCTATCAACATAATCTGAATTTAAAACATTGAAGATTGAATTTTCTTTTAAAACTGAGTGTACTCTTGCATGGGCATAAACTGACAAATTCTGTCTTTCTCTCAATGTAAGAAGACCTGCAACATGATCTACATCACCATTAGTTAAAACAACCCCACTAATTGGGCTATGTCTTAAACCTTTTTTAGGATGCATTTGAGAATTATTTAGAATTTGAGAACCTAGATCAGGAGAGGCATTGAAAAGGAACCATTCGTCATTATTGGCAGTTACAACAATGGAAGATTGCGTTCTTGGAGATGTACCAGTGGTTCTTGATCTGACGGCCTTACTAACTTCGCTATTACAATTCCATTGAGGTGATCCTCCCCCCGCTGCGGAACCTAAAACAAGAACTTTTAACACTAATTAATTCCCCACAAAAATTATTTTATTATATCAAAAGTGCCCCTCAAGGCTAATTAGACTTAAGGGGCTTTTTGCTTATGCTAAAAATTACTTCTCAGCGCAAGCGTATGAATTGATTTCAAGACCTACAGAGATCTCTGAAATCATTGGTTTAGTCCAAGCCATAATTTACTCCTTGTTATAGTTTGGATTATGTCCACTAAAAGTGAACGCATAATATATATAGTGATTCAATATTAAGAAATCCTGATTTAATTATTCATTTAATATTCATGATAGAAATAAGTCATATTTATTTTAAATATGACATTATTTTTCTAGATTGATAACCTAATCTTTGAGTATTAAAAACTGGTTCTTCACATATATATTCAGTTAATCTTGTTCTTTGATCAAATACCCTTGTATTCCATTTTAATTTTGAACTTGCATTGACAAATTTTTGATTTTTTTGATCAACCTTATCCTTTCTCAATTTTCTGAGTTCTTTTGAAGCACTCCCAATCGCTTTTCTCAATGATTCCTGTCTGTCAACGAACTTAATTATACCTTCGTATTGTCGGTTTCTTCTATCTTTTGCCTTTTGATATAACCCTGCAAACAAAAAAGTGAGCTTATCTTTTTGCTCGGCTTTTCTAACCAAACCGAAATAAGTGTATTTCTTTGCAAATTCTTCAATTAATTTAACACCGTTTTCTTCTTTTAAGACAGGATCTGATAACTTATTAACATATTCTATTACATCATCATCTTTCCACCAATCTTTAAGTGCAGAGTCTATTGAGGGACCTTGCCATATTGAACTAAGATTTAATTTAGGATTATAGACCTGGTCACATGGCCATTTTTTTGGGGATTTTTCAGGTGGTGCTGACTTAGCAGTAAATGAAAAAAAAATTAGATTTAAAAATATAAACAAACGTATTTTGATTGACATGATTTTCTCCTTGATAAATTATTTAACTATGAACTCTCCAACCATTCCTTTACTTTGTAGACCTTCGATTTCAAATTCGTATTTTCCTGGTCTAATGGGAACAAACTTAATTTCAATCTCACCCTCTCTTTCAAATTCTATTTCGTTTAAAATAGATGTGTCAATTTCAATTCCCTCTACTTCAATATTTCTTATCCAAACATTTCTAAAAAAGTCTTCGGCCTCAAACTCGTATTCCTTGAATCCCATGCTAGATATCTCTAACCTGTAAGCCTTTCCAGTTTCTAGCTCAAAAACTTTTTGAGACATATCATAGTCGCTTTTATCAGAACCCAATTTTAACTCTAACTTTTTTGCTCTTATTGCAAGATCTCCTTTTGCTAGAATTGATGTATTAAAAGCAAAAACAAATAAAAGTATTATCACCTTAACCATTATTTTCCTCCTTTTTTCTGAAGATTTCCTCTTCCAGGATCGTATCCAATTATTGAAAGGAATAAAAAGATTATTGTGAATACAATAATACCTATTCCATACTCAAGGTTTATTTGAGAATATAATGAAAATCTTATTGATTCAACAGCATAAGTAAAAGGATTGTAAAAACACACATAGTATAACCACTCACTTGTTTCTTCAATCTTCCATAAAGGGTAAAGAGCTGACGAAGCAAAAAACATTGGAAAAATAACAAAATTCATAACGCCTGCAAAATTTTCAAGTTGTTTAATTGCCGAAGATAAAAACATTCCAAGTGCTCCTAACATCAGCCCAGAAACAACAAGTGCAGGAAGGATCGTTATATATCCTGAAATTGGTGGAATGATACCCCACAATGATGCGATTATAAGAAATGCATATACTTGAAGAATTGAAACAAAAACACCAGCAAATAATTTTGAACACAACAAAAACCACCTTGGGATTGGACTAACCAACATTGTTTTCATACTTCCCATTTCTCTATCGTAAACCATAGACAAGGAACTTTGCATTCCATTAAATAATTGTATCATTGCAATAAGACCGGGGGCTATATAAACCTCATATGGAATGTAGGTTTCATATGGAGGAATTATTGCGACGCCTAAAACAGATCTGAAACCTGCTGCAAATATACCTAGCCATACCAAAGGTCTTACTAATGCTGAAAAAAATCTTTCTTTTTGATGAACAAACCTTAAAGCCTCTCTCAACACAATACCTTTAAAACATCTAAAGTATATAATCAATTTCATGTCTTTATTCCCACTAGCTTGTTAAATGCCTCTCTAATATTTTTTTGTTTTGTTTTTTTAATCACCTTGGATACATCACCTGATTCAATAATCTTGCCATCGTGTATAATAACTACTTTTTCTCCTTTATCAATTTCATCTATTAAATGTGTTGCCCATAGTACAGCCAGATCTCCTTTTTTACAAAGTGCTTTTACATGTTTAAGAATCATCTGCCTAGAACCTATATCCAACCCCACAGTTGGTTCATCAAGAAGAAGTAACTTAGGTCTATGCAGAAGTGATCTTGCAATTTCTACCCTTCTTCTCTGACCTCCAGAAAGTGAACGTACTTTACTTTTTAGTTTATCATTTAGGTCTATTCTTCCAATTTCTTCAGATATTCTTGAACTAGCATCTACTGTACTTATACCATGTAATGCCGAGTGATAATGCAGGTTTTCTTCAACGCTGAGATCTAAATCTAGTGTCGGTTGTTGAAAAACAACTCCAATGTTTTTTAGTGCATTAGAGGAGTTTTCTCTGACATTGAAGTTATGAATTTTTATTGATCCAGTATTGTTGTTGTAAAGTCTGGTAATAAGAGAATATAGAGTTGTTTTTCCTGCTCCGTTCAATCCAAGTAAAACAGTGAAATCACCAGGGTTAATATTTATACTAACTTTATCCAGAGCTTTGAACTCTCCGAATTTATGTGTTACATTTTTTATTTCAAGAGCAGCATGCATAGCTTGTTGATTTTGATCGAAATCTAGGATTCTGGACTAATTACAACGCCCCAAGGAAAACGACCAACCTTTACAGATTTTTTTACTTTTAATTTCTCGACATCTATTATAGAAACATCGTTGCTTACGCCGTTCGTGCTTAGTAATGTTTTTTCATCCGGTGTCAAGGCCATTTGCCAAACTCTTTGTCCGACAAGTAAGTATTTGATGACTTTTTTTGTATTCTGGTCGATAACTGCAATTCTGTTAGCTGGACCTAAGGCTACAAAAGTGTATTTTCCGTCTTTGGTGTGTCTAATACCAACGGGCTGAACGCTCTCTTCGTTAACACCTGGAATTTCAAAACCAATTGTATGTGTAACCTGTTTATTTAATGGATCGATTACCTTAACAGTACCTCCAATCTCTGCGGACACCCAAACCTCTTTATCATTTGGAGTAAACATTGCAACTCTTGGTCTTGCGTCAACTAAAACGTTCTCTAAAATTTCTAGATTACTGGTATTAATAAAATGCGCCATATTCGTGGTTTCTGATGTATTCACAAGCAAGGATCCATCATTTGTAAGACCCATACCTTCAGGTTCAACTCCCACAGGGATATCGTCGATGATCATTTTATCGTTCATATCAACAACAGTCACCATTGCATCGTCTTCATTCGCGATGTAAAGAGTGTCATCCTCAGGTGACAAAATGAAGAGTTCAGGATCTGGTCCAGATGGTAAATAATATTTAAGTTTTAAGGTTTCAGCTTCACGAACTTCTACCCTATCGTCGTCTGAAGCACATATGAGAACTAATTTGCCGTCCTTGGACATAATAATGCCTCTTGGTCTTTGACCAACCTCAACCGTTCTTACGACCTTTTTTTTATCAATGTCGATCACACTAACGGTGTTGTCTTTTTCATTAGTTATGTAGGCAAGATTAGCAAAGGAGGAATTTGCATATAAAATGAGAATAAAACTGATTATAAAATTAAACATACGTATAATGTATTAAAAATTTTAAAATTTACAAGTAGATTCAGGTTGATCTTTACCCATGGTGTCTAACTCACTCACAGGATGAATGTAACCTTCTTGAGGCGAAACTGAGACCATAGACCTTGGTGCGGCAAGAAGAATTGGTTGTCTTAATTGACCATTCCAGGATCTAAAAGACACCTTAACACCTTTGTATGCACCTAGGCCAAACTTTTCCCCAAATAAATATTCTTTTATTTTAGAGATATCATTACTATTAGTTCTTGTTATTGCTTCACCAATTGAACGAACAGCTGTCCATGCATGATAATCGACCTCTGTCATCCATCTTCCACTTTCTCTTCTAAATCTATTCTGCATTTGAGTAGCACCCCATTGTTCGTGTGTCCTGTGCCAAGAAGTTGGTTTCAAACCTTGGGTTCCCACTATCGGACGAGGGTCCCAAGTTCGGTAGGACAGATATTCACCAAACTCCCCTTTTTCATCAGCAACTACCAAAACATCATATTTTTCACCTTTTGTAAAAATAGGAACTTCCTTACCTGCCGTTCTTCTGAGATCTGCTGTAAAATCCCAAATCTTTTCTTTTTTTATTTTTATATTAAATTTTTTAGCTGATTTTTTTAGAGCATCAGCATATTCTTTATCATTTGCATCTGGTCCCGTTACCAAAAACCATTTATTCCACTTTTTTTTAACCAAATATTGTGTCAATGCATCTGATAACATTGAATAACTTGGTGGTATATGGAAGAGATTGTTTTTGCATTTATCATTGCGAAGAGAATCAGACTTAGACCTTACATTGAAAATTATTACATCTTTGGAACTGCTATTATCGTATAGAGATTGGATTTCTTTTTCATTCAAATCAACAACAAAGATTTTGTTCCCAGAATTTATCAATTTTTGATATTCCTCTATAAGGTTTTCTTTAATTAATACTCTATGGAATTCTGCCTTATAATCATGCCCCACAAATCTTCCGGTGGTTAAGTTATCCTCTATGGCTAACTTAACGCCATAAAAACCCTCATCATCTAGAATTGGATCGAGATTCGAAAGTACTGGTGGCGTTTTTCTTTCTTTACTTAAAAAAATAATTTTTGAAGAAATAATAATCTCTTTAGAAAACTTTTTTTTCCCCCTTTTTTCTCTTTCTTTCAGTCTTTCTGAATCTGCTTTTTTTCTTTCTTCTAACTGTTTAATTGAAAGTTCTCTAGATTCTGAGATATTTAAGAAAAAGAATGGTGATAATAAAAAAATAATTATAAAAAAAAACTTTGCTCTCATATTCTTTATTACTATAAATAAATTTTACTAAATGTTAACCGAAAAGATTTTGATGAAAAATAAAAATAATTTAACAAATTTAGTTAGGGGTGGAATTAATAGAACCAGCTTCTCTGAGACAAGTGAATCAATTTTTTTAACTTCAGGCTTCGTTTACGATACTGCTGAGGAAGCGGAAAAAAGCTTTAAAGAAGAAAAAGAGAGATTCATGTATTCAAGATTTGGTAACCCGACAGTCGACACATTTCAAAAAAGGATGGCTTCTTTAGAGGGGGCAGAGGCTTGTTGGGCGACCTCTTCTGGTATGTCAGCATTATTTACAATTTTAATGTCCTATTTAAAAAAGGGAGACCGAGTAGTCTCAAGCAAAGCACTTTTTGGCAGCTGTCACTACATAATTACAGAAATCTTACCTAAATTTGGAATTGAAATTGAACTAGTTGACGGATCAGACTTAAATCAATGGGAAAGTGCACTTAAAAAAAAAACACAAATAGCTTTTTTCGAGACCCCCTCCAACCCTTGTCTTGAGATAGTGGACATCAAAAGTGTATCAAAGTTAGCTCATAAAAGTGGAGCAAAAGTTGTTGTAGATAACGTTTTCGCAACACCTACTTTACAAAAACCTCTTGAATTAGGTGCGGACATTATAATGTATTCCGCAACTAAACATATTGATGGTCAAGGTAGAGTTTTAGGAGGAGCAATTTTAAGTGATGAAGATTTTTGCAAAAATATAGTTAAACCTTTTATCAGAAATACTGGGCCATCAATGAGTCCATTTAACGCTTGGGTGCTACTTAAAGGCCTTGAGACCTTAGATTTAAGAGTCAAGAAACAGGTTGAAAATACTAAGGAAGTATTAAAGTTTCTTAAAAAAAATAAAAATATAAAAAAAATTTATTATCCTTTTGATGAAAATTTTGATCAATATAAATTGGCAAAAAAACAAATGAAAGATGGAGGCACGATTTTAAGTTTTGAGTTATTATCAAAAAAAAAGTTAGAAAAAAGGACCGCCTTCAAATTTTTAAATAACTTAAACTTAATTGATATTTCGAATAATTTAGGAGATTCCAAAACCTTAATAACACACCCATATACAACAACTCATCACAGACTTTCAAAAAATGAAAAAAATGAATTAGGAATAAGTGAAAATATGGTGAGACTTTCTGTTGGATTAGAGGGAGTTGATGATATAATTAATGATATGGATTCTGCAATCAAAAAGGCATACGCAAAATGAACAAAAAAAAAATATTAATTTTAGTTGAACCAATATATCTTGAGGATCACTCTGACCCATCAGAAGATACATATCTATGGGCTTATAAAGTTAAAATAAAAAACAACAGTAAGGAATCAATAAAATTACTAAGTAGACATTGGAAAATTTTTGATTCTAACGGAAACCACAAAGAGGTGAGAGGAAAAGGTGTTGTTGGTGAACAACCAATCATTCAACCGGGAGATGAATTCGAATATACTAGCGGAACACCACTTAAAACTAGCTCAGGTTTAATGCACGGAAGTTATCAAATGCAAGATTTCAAAGGAAAGATGTTTGAAGTTCTTATACCGCCTTTCTCATTAGATATTCCAGATAATGAGAAAAAATTTAACTAAATTATGGATAATCTTAAATCCTCTTTATTTGTAATTGGGAATTTATTAGTTTTTTTTTCTATTTATTCTCTGATCCCAGGACTCTACGATTATTATTTAAATGGCTCTGACTGGGTTGTCTTCTTTGTAATATCAATTGTATGCCTTTTTACTGGATTGAATATTTCTTTTACATTTAAAAATAAAAATAAAGATGTTGAAGTTTTATCCGCCTTTCTTTTAACTCTTTTATCTTGGCTGATTCTCACACTTATAGGTGCCTTCCCGTTTTACATAGGGACCCCAAATTTATCTTTTATAAACTCTTTTTTTGAATCAATGTCAGGCCTAACCACAACAGGAGCAACTGTAATAAGAGATCTTGATAGCACCTCAAGTTCAATTTTGCTTTGGAGAGCAATGCTTCAATGGCTTGGAGGCATTGGGATAATTGTAATAGCAATTGCAATTTTTCCAATTTTAAAAATTGGAGGAATGCAACTCTTTCAAACTGAATTTAGTTCGAAGGAAGAGAAAGTTTTACCTAGAACCACAAAAATTGCTGGAGCAATTGGTATGATTTATTTCGCACTGACAATCTTATGTAGTTTTTTTCTGTACTCAAGTGGATTGAATATTTTTGATAGCTTAGCTCACGGTATGACAATTATCGCAACAGGCGGATTTTCAACTAAAAATATGTCCATAGGATTTTTTGACTCTTTATATACAGAGATTATAACAATGGTTTTTATGATAATTTCTTCATTACCTTTTATTCTAATTTTTCATTGTCTAAGAAATAATCTCTCAGATTTATTTAAAAACTCGCAGGTTCAGTTTTTTCTGGTTTTTCTTTTTTTAGTTGTTTGTATAGTCACATCATGGCTTACCAAGTACTATGAAGTTGACTACTTTCAAGCTTTAAGAATTTCCTCTTTTGCAGTAATATCTATTGCAACGGGAAGTGGTTTTAGCACATATGATTTCAGTACTTGGGGAACTTTCACAACCTTACTTTTCTTATTTATCATGCTTATTGGTGGGTGCTCTGGCTCATCTAGTTGTGGCTTAAAGATTTTTAGAATACAGATATTAATAAAATCATCGCTAAACTTAATAAAAAAAATAATTCAACCTAGAGGAATTTTTATTCCCACCTATAATTCTAGAGAAATAAACGAAGATATTTTAAATTCTGTAACTGGTTATTTTTTTCTTTATTTATTAATTTTTGGGGTGTTAACCTTAATACTTTCATTTGATGGTCAAGACACATTAACAGCACTCTCAGGAGCAGCTGCTGCAATAGCCAATGTTGGGCCAGGTTTAAATGAAATTATTGGTCCAGCCAAAAATTATTATGAAATAAGTTCTTTTTCAAAATTCTTTTTGTGTTTAGGAATGTTAATTGGGCGACTTGAATTATTTCCGATTTTAATTTTACTATCGCCTCAGCTTTGGAAAAGATAATTTTGATTACTTTAAACACCAAAATAAAATTGACTGGTGAGCATAAAGTCTGTTTTGCGCCTCATTCCATACTAAGGAATTTTTGCCATCAATTATCTCGTCTGTTATCTCGTTTCCACGATGAGCTGGTAAACAATGTAGGATTAGAGATTTTCTTTGGGTTTTATTTAACAAAGATGAATTTATTTGAAATTTTTTGAATTTTTTTAGAGTATCATCTTGTTTATTCATACCCATCGATTCCCATGTATCCGTAATTAAAACATCCGCCCCTAAAATTGCTTCCTCAGGGTTTTCGTATAGTTTAACTGTATTTTTTTTTACTTTATCTAAAACCTGTTTCTTAGGGAAAAAACCCTTTGGGCAAGAAATATTAAGATTAAAATCGTAATGTTTACATGAATGTATCCACGAATTACAGACATTGTTTCCGTCACCTAACCAACAAAGACTAATTTTGTTAATATCTTTGAAGTTTTCCTCTAAAGTCATTAGATCAGCAATTATTTGACATGGATGGCTCTGATTAGTTAAACCATTAATTATAGGTACATTTGAAGACTTTGATATTTCGTAAAGTTTTTTTTCGTCTGAACCTCGATACATAATTATATCTACGTATCTGCTAAGTACTTTAATTGTATCGTTTAATGATTCACCCCTAGCAAGTTGAGTATCATTCTGATCAAGAATTACTACATCACCATTTATAGTTTTCATTCCAACCTCAAATGAAACTCTCGTCCTTGTAGAGGGTTTTTCAAAAATCATTGCCAGAATTTTTTTTTTTTTTAGAGTAAACTTCCCATAGTTTTTTTTTAATCTATGACTTTCAGAAACAATTTCATGCATATCACTTTGTGATAACTCATGTAAGTTTAAAAAATGTCTAATTTTCTTCATTTACTTTTTCGAAGGCTTTCGTTGTTTTTTTAATAGCTTCGTCAACGTGTTTTTTCTCTAATATCAACGGTGGTAACATTCTAATCACATTTTGTCCTGCTTTCACCACTAAAATTTTTTGATTAATCATTTCTTTGATCAATTTTTCATTTTTTTCTACAGCCTCAAGCCCCAGCATTAAACCTTTACCTCTTATGCCTTTAACAAGCTTAGGAAACTTTTTTACAATATTTTCTGAAAACTGATCTTTCAAATATTCTCCAACAGAAACCACGTTTTCCAGAAATTCTTTATTAAGTATGTGATCAAGAACCGTAGAGGCAACTGCCATGCCCAAAGGATTACCCCCAAAAGTTGATCCATGGGATCCCGGCTTCATAGCCTCTGCTACTTTTTTTTCCATCAGGCACGCACCAATTGGGAAACCGCCACCAATTCCTTTTGCAATTGGAACTATATCCGGTTTTATTTTTGCCCACTCAAATGCAAATAATTTACCTGTTCTTCCCAATCCACACTGTACCTCATCAAGTATTAAAAGAATTTTTTTTTCATCACAAAGCTTTCTTAATCCTTGCAAACATTCTTTAGGTATTACTTTTATACCACCTTCACCTAAAATGGTCTCTACCATAACTGCTGCTGTTTTATCATTTATTGCATTCTCAAGAGCACTATGATCACCAAATGGAACTTGATCAAAACCATCAACTTTTGGATTAAAGCCTTCTGTATGAAGAGGATTGTTGGCTGCAAATAAGGAAGCTATTGTCCTTCCATGAAATGCACCTTCAAAAGTTATAATTCTATTTTTATTTTTTAAACCTTTTTCATAAAAATATTTTCGAGCAGCCTTAATACTTGTTTCCGTTGCTTCCGAGCCTGAGTTACAGAAAAAAACACTTGATGCAAAAGAACTTTTGACAAGTTTGTCAGCGACAATTTTTTGGTTTGAAATCTTAAAAAGATTTGAGCAATGCCAAATTTTTTCTGCTTGCGTTTTTAAAGCTCTAACTAATGCAGGATGGCTGTGCCCAAGGCTCGTAACTCCGATCCCACTTGTAAAATCAAGATATCTTGTGCCATCGGATGAATAAATATATACACCGTCACCATGATCAACATCTATATCTAATGGATTATATACACCAAGAACACTCATAACCTAATTCCTTAGACCAAAACCTTTTTTAAAAATATATACAGTTAATATTAAAAAAAACAGATTCGCTACAGCTAAAATTAAAATACCTGAAATAATATTACTATCACCGCTTCCAATAAAACCATATCTAAATCCATCAATGATATAAAAAAAAGGGTTCCAAAAAGCAAGAAATCTAAATTCCTCAGGTAATTTTGCTACAGAATAAAATGTTCCTGATAGAAAAGTTAACGGCAATATAATAAAATTTGTAACCGAAGCCATGTGATCAAACTTTTTTGCCCAAATACCACATAGAACTCCCAACAGTGATAACAATAAGGAAGAGAATAAGGCAAAGTAAAAAATGATCACTAAACTATATACTTGTAGTGGTACAATCAAATAAATAACCATAGATACTGACAAACCTACAAGTAGTCCTCGAGTTACGCCCCCCAATGTATATGAAAATGTTAATTCATACTCAGATAGCGGGGGCATTAATACGTCAACAATATTACCCTGTACTTTTGAAATAAGGATGGAAGAAGAAGTGTTTGCAAAAGCATTTTGCATTATAGCCATACAAACAAGTCCTGGAGCTAGAAATTCAGAAAAAAGATAGCTTTCTGAATTTAAATAATTTCTATCAACAGAAATCGTAAAAATAACATAGAATAATAAAGTAGTAATTGCAGGCGCAAGGACTGTTTGAGCAAAAACATTTAAAAACCTTTTCACTTCTTTAAGGTACAAAGTCCAAAAACCCAACCAATTAAATCCTTTAAAATTTCTTATTTTGTACATAAACTGAAAAAAAATATAATATCACTAGTTAAATACGACTAAATATGATTTCAAAATATTTTGAAAAATATTGTTCTTTTTATTTATCCAAATATTGGGTAAATAAAAAAAAATTTGAGAATATATTAAAATTAAAAATCTCTAAAGACTTTTTCCAAAAAAAAATTTCATTAGAAAAAAAAACTCAATATCTTAATGAAATTTACAAAGTCATAGTATTTTATGAAAACAAAGGTTTTTTTGATGATGAAAAGTTAATTGAGTTAAAAATTGAAAGTCTTAAAAATAAAGGTTACTCTATAAAAAAAATAAAATTGTTTCTTAAAAAAAATTTTTTTGATGAAAATCTTATTAATCAAAAAACCAAAATTCTTGAATTAGAGTTAGACCTGGAGGCTCAATTGATAGATAAATATTTAACAAAAAGTGGTCTTTTAAAAAAAATTAAAATAAATATGGATAAATGTGAAACAGAGAAAATTCTAAAAAAATTATTATTTCAAGGTTTTAGTTATAATCAAATTGTAAAATACTTAAAAGAAAAACATAGCATTTATGATTTCAATTGAACAAATTTTAGAAACTTTTCAATATGCAAGTTCGATAGAAATTTTTGGTATAAGTTTACTTAGTTATTTAGCGTTTCTATCTACCTTTTTCTTTGTATTACTAACGAAAAATATTTTTAGAAAAATAATTAAAAAAAGAATAAATCTTTTTTTTCTCAAAAAAGATAAAGAGTTTCTTAGTACTTTTGATAAACTGATAAACTTTCTAATTTTTACATTGGCATTTTTTATATCAACTATTTTTTTAAAAGATTCGGTACTGATGAAAAGTTTAATTGATAAAATAAACGCTTCTCTTTTCACAATAATTATTTTCTGGACAATTAGTAAGTTAATTCAACCTCTATTTTTTAAGATTAAAAATATAGAAAATTTAGTTACTAAGGATCTTTTGGAGTGGCTAATAAGTGCACTAAAAATAATTTTTTTCATATTAGGTTTTTCTGCCGTTCTTGAAATATGGGGTGTAAGAGTTGGTCCAATCATAGCTGGCTTAGGGCTGTTTGGTGTTGCTGTTGCATTAGGTGCACAAGATTTATTTAAGAATTTAATTTCAGGTGTTTTAGTCTTAATTGAAAAAAGATTTAAAAAAGGTGATGTAGTTATAATAGAAGGCGTTATAGAGGGAGTTGTCGAAAATATTGGTTTCAGATCAACTGCTATAAGAAGGTTTGACAAATCATTATGTTTCATCCCTAACAATCAATTTGCTGAAAATGCAGTAACCAATGTTTCAAAAATTTCTAACAGAAGAATCAATTGGCTTATTGGGTTGGAGTACAAAAGTACAACCAGACAACTTAAGCTAGTTTGTAGTGACATACAAAAAAAGATTACTAATAATAATAAAGATTTTTTTGTAACAAAGAGCACCCCTGTAATTGTAAAAATAAACGAATTTTCTGCAAGCTCGATAGATATTTTAGTTAGATGTTTTGCTAACACTAAAGATTTTGAGGATTTTTTAAGTATTAAAGATCGCCTAGCAATTGATATCAAGGAGATCGTTGAGAAAAGAAAATGTTCCTTTGCCTTTCCGTCACAATCATTATACATAGAAAAGAATTAAAAGGTACTCAGGTTCTAGAAACTCATTATTTTCTTGTCGAATGCTGCCCAAACTCCATTTTTACCCTCCCAACTTCCTTTAGTTGCAACTTTGGAATATTCTGTAGCTCTTGCTTCAAAGAAATTTGCGTGCTCGACACCATTTAATATTTCTCTTAGCCAAGGTAACGGGTGCTCTTTGATTTTATAAATTGGGTCTAATTTTAATTGGTTCAGTCTCCAGTCAGCAATGTATCTTATATATTTTTTAATGTCGCGAGGTTCCATTCCTTCTACTGGACCAAGTTCAAAAGCAAGATCAATAAAATTATCCTCTAGTTGTACAACTTTTTCACAACATTCAACAATTTCACTTTTCAACTTTTTTGTCATACATTTTGTTTCCTTTACAAACTCATGAAAAAGTTTGATCATTCCTTCACAATGGAGGGATTCGTCTCTAACTGACCATGTCACAATTTGTCCCATTCCTCTCATTTTATTATGTCTAGGAAAATTTAGAAGCATGGCAAAACTTGCAAACAATTGTAAACCCTCAGTAAATCCTCCAAACATAGCGACTGTCTTCGCTATTTCATGATTAGACTCAACTGTGAATTGTTGCATATAATCATGTTTATCTGCCATTTCTTTATATTTTAAGAAAGCAGAAAACTCCGTGTCAGGCATACCTATTGTTTCTAATAGAAGTGCATATGCAGCAATATGTACCGTTTCAATATTTGAAAAAGCAGACATCATCATTTTTACTTCAGTAGGCTTAAATACTTGTGAGTACCTTTCCATATAATTATCATTTACTTCAACATCAGATTGAGTGAAAAATCTAAATATTTGTGTAAGAAGATTTCTTTCATTATCGTTAAGTTTTACCGCCCAGTCTTTACAATCTTCACCCAGTGGGACCTCCTCTGGCATCCAGTGAACTTGTTGTTGCCTTTTCCAAAAATCATATGCCCAAGGATATCTAAAAGGTTTATAAGAATTAGAAGAGGTGAGAAGCCCCACTTTTGACTTTATTTTTTCATTAAAACTATCCACTTTTTTCCTTTCCATTTATTGACATGACAGACATTCTTCATAATCAGTTTTTGGTTCAGAAATATTTTTTTCTGGCCAGTTACTTGTATTATCTGCTTCAACACCTGCAAAACTTGCTCTCTGAATTGATTTTGATCTACAATAGTACAAGCTTTTAATTCCTAATTCCCATGCTTTCCAATGAAGCATCATAAGATCCCATTTATCTATATCTGCTGAAAGGTAAAGATTGATGGATTGACTTTGACAAATGTATGGTGTCCTATCTGCTGCCATTTCTATAATCCATCTTTGATCAATCTCAAATGCAGTTTTGAAACATTTTTTCTCATCATCATTCAACTCATTTAAATGTGCTACTGATCCATCATTTTCAATAATACTCTGCCATATGTCGTCATTATTAATCTTCTTTTCCTCTAGAAGATTTTCAAGAAACTTGTTTTTTACAGTAAAAGACCCTGATAAGGTCTTATGAGTGTAAATGTTTGCTGGAATCGGCTCGATGCAAGCACTCGTACCACCACAAATAATACTAATTGAAGCTGTAGGAGCTATTGCAAGTTTGTGACTAAATCTTGCTTTGACTTGCTCTTCATCGGCGTCAGGACAAGCACCCTTTTCAATTGCTAATATTACAGATGCTTTGTCTGCTTCCTGCTTAAGATGTTTGAAAAATTTTACATTCCAGCTTTTTGCTAACGCACTTTCATATGGTATGCCTTTTTTTTGAAGAAAACTGTGAAAACCCATCGCTCCTAAACCAACTGATCTTTCTCTTTTTGCTGAATAGACTGCATTTTTCATTGAGTCAGGTGCGTTGTTAATAAAATCCTCAAGTACGTTGTCTAGGAACCTCATTACATCTTGTATGAACATTTCATCGGTTGACCATTCATCCCATTTTTCTAAATTCACAGATGATAAACAACATACGGCCGTTCTTTCATTACCTAGATGATCAACACCAGTGTGGAGCATAATCTCACTGCATAAGTTTGATGTTGTTACCTTTAATCCTTTGTTCTTTTGGTGCTTAGCCATATTTTTATTCACTGTATCGATAAAAACTAAATATGGTTCGCCAGTTTGCATTCTTGTTTCCAAAATTTTTTGCCAAAGCTCTCTGGCGTTAATTTTTCTAAGTGTCTCGTTAGTTTTGGGACTTCTTAGAGAAAATTCCTTATCATTCTTTACACATTCCATAAATTCATCAGTAATATTTATACCGTGATGGAGATTAAGACTTTTTCTATTAAAATCTCCAGATGGTTTTCTGATTTCCAAAAATTCTTCAATCTCTGGGTGATGTACATCTAAATAACAAGCCGCAGAACCTCTTCTTAATGAACCTTGAGAAATCGCCAGAGTTAATGAATCCATCACCCTTACGAAAGGAATTATACCGGATGTTTGCCCAGATTTTTTTACTGTTTCACCAATAGACCTGACCTCCCCCCAATACGTTCCAATACCTCCTCCATTAGATGCCAACCAGACATTCTCACCCCAAGTAGATAAAATTCCTTCTAAACTATCTTGAACTGTGTTTAAGAAACATGAGATTGGCAAACCCCTTTTAGCACCACCGTTTGACAAGACAGGAGTGGCTGGCATAAACCACATTTTGGATATGTAATCATAAATTCTCTGAGCATGAGCATCGTTATCCGAATAACATTTTGCTACTCTTATGAACATATCTTGGAATTTTTCTCCTGGTAATAAGTATCTATCAATCAACGTTGCTTTACCAAAATCTGTGATATTTTTGTCCCTGCTATATTCGATTTTAAGGGTATCTGTTTGCTCTTTAGCCTGAATTCTTTGCTTTTTTATTTGGATAGGCAAAACTTTTAAAGATGTATTAGAGCTCATTGTTAATTTCCTCGTAAAATGTATATAAGTACTACATATAGTAATTAAAGTAAAAAAATTGTCAACAAGTTGTGTTAAAAGTTTTGGCGTGCCCGGAGAGAGTCGAACTCCCAACCTTCTGATTCGTAGTCAGATGCTCTATCCAATTGAGCTACGGGCACAAATTTTTTAAAAAAAAAAAATCTCTACAGACATTCATAACTCAAAATGGTAAAATATTTAAGTTGAATAATTTTTTTTGTTTATTTTAAAAGATTAATAAGCTATATGTAGTTATTAACTTGATTTAAATTAACAAATATTAATTACTAAATTTCACAGCGATAACATAATGAGATACAAATATTTAAAATACCCAACATTTTTTTTAGCATTTTTAACTTTCTCATGCACCGGTGTTCAAGAATACGTTTTTCCTTCTTTGTCTGACGAAGAAGTTGTTGCTCCGCCGGCATTAGAAGAAGTTCCACAAACCATCGAAACCGCCGAAGAGACATCCAGAGAGATACCTCCTTCACAGTACGCACCTCCTCCTGTTGCACAACCCGAAGTTGCTTTTGAAACTGGTCCGACCGGCACTTTCGTTGGAGGAAAAATCAACCAATTTAGGGCAGATTTGTCTAGTATACAAAATGCGATATCATCTCATAATAATGACTTTCTCAGATTTAAAGACCTTGTTGATGAACAAACGTCTGTTTATCAAGGTTTATCCAGTGCTATCAGATCTAGACTTCAAATAGGTACCACTCCAGGAAACCCAATTTTAGTGGGCCAGTGGAATGATGCTCAAAGAGCTCTTGAAGACATACAAAATAATGTAAATAACTTACAGATAGTGAATAACAGAGTCACTGCAGATGCAGCATTAATTACTCATTTAAGAAATGCAATTGATTCAAGTTTTTTTATATCAGGCGCCATTGATGAAGATCATAATCAATTAAAAGTTTTAGTTGATGACGTTCAAAGAACTTCCGTTCTTTATTCAAGATTAATGGACGAGCTGGAACAAAAAATATCCAGAGAGATTGTGATACTTAATGATGAACGTCAGTACATGAAAAAGCTAGCTGAAGATGTAGAGATTGGTAAGTTTGGCGGTAGAGTTTCGTCACCTCCTACATCAAGTGGGGCGGTAAGCTCTAGTACTTCAGAGGTGAAAAAGGTTGAAACAATGAAAATAGCTCCGTTAAATTATGATAATGCAATTTTAGTTATTAAATTTGACGACACAAATTTTGATTATTCAAACGCACTTTTTGAATCAATTTCCAATGCTTTAGAGCAAATGCCGTCAGCTAATTTTGAAGTTGTAGCTGTAAGCCCTACTGGAGGTGCTAGTTTCTCTGATAAAGCAAGACAAAGGGCTTCTGAAGTTTTCAGTAAAATAATAGAAATGGGTGTTCCATCAGAAAGAGTTTCACTCACATCCTCGAACAGTACAACAGCTCAAGCTGAAGAAGTTCATATTTATCTCAAAAATTAATTAACACGAAATAAATTTTCCTGATCTAAGATTAATTCTTTTAGAAACCTTTAGGTTATCTATAAGTTTTATACCCGAAATAGATACTGAAATAAAAATCCTCGCGTTGGTCGGGTTATTACCAATTTCATCAAGGTTATTTTCATTCAAAATTTCCAAATAGTTTACCTTATCGATTCCAGAGTCTACTATTATTTTTTTATAATATTCCAGTTTTTTTTTTTCTAGACCAGTCATTCTTATTTCTCTTGAAATTGACTTTAAAACTCTAAAGATATTTTCAGCAGCATTTTTTTTCGTTCGTGGAATAAGCATATTTCTTGATGATAAAGCTAATCCATTTCGATCTCTTACAGTTGGTCTCTCTAAGACTTTTACTTTTAAAAAAAAGTCTCTAATGATCTGCTTAATAACAAGAATCTGTTGATAATCTTTCTCTCCTAAAATTAAAAAATCAGGTTGAATTATATTTAAGAATTTTAAGATAATTGTCGCTACACCTGAAAAATGTCCAGGTCTATCTAATCCACATAATTTATGAGTTATTTTACCTAAACTTAATTTAGAAAGATTATCTTTTGAAAAATTATTTTCAGGGAGAAAAATAATGTCAACATTCAGTTTTTCCAGAATTTTCAAGTCCCTTTTTATTGTTCTAGGATACCTTTTATAATCCATCATAGAGTCAAACTGAAGAGGATTTACATAAATACTTACAACTAAAAATTGATCTTTCTCTTGTGCATATTTTATAAGTTTCAGATGCCCCTCATGAAGATTTCCCATTGTAGGAACATAATAAATGATTTTATTAGACATTGATGAAATGATTTTTCTTAATTTGCTGATATTTTTTATAATCATTCTTACTTGTATAGGTGTTTTTTACTAGGATACTTTTTTTCTTTTACTTCAGACACAAACTTAGACAAAGAATCATTAATAATTTTTTTTATATTTGTATATTTTTTTAAAAATTTTGATTCAAAGTCTGTTAAACCTAATAAATCTTCCACTACTAATATTTGACCATCACAATCTTTAGAGGCTCCTATTCCAATAATCGGGGTACTAGATTTACAAATTATTTCTTTTGCCAATTTTTCCAAAATACATTCAAGAACAATTAAAAAAACACCTGCCTCTTCCAATATTTTTAAATCTCTGAATATTTGTTTTTTTTGCAAATCACTTTTTCCATATACCTCATATTTTCCACTACATGATTGGGGTAACATCCCAATGTGCCCTATTACTAAAATTCCCTTTTTAGTTAGATATTTTAATGTACCTGAGATCTTTTCGCCTCCCTCTACCTTTACCGCATCAGCTCCAGTTTCTGTTATTATTTTTTTTGCATTTTCATAAGCTATCATTTCATTCTCTTCGTATGAACCAAAGGGCATATCAACTGCAATAAGTGCTTTTTTGGTATTTTTAACCACTGCCGTTGCATGTTGGATCATCATTTGAAGAGAAACTTTTTTTGTAGATTCTAAGCCATAAAGAACAGGGCCAACTGAGTCACCTACTAAAATAACATCTGCAAAGTTATCCGCTATTTTTGCTATTGGTGCTGTATATGACGTTAAACATATAATGGGTTGTTTTTTTGAAACCTTATCTAAAATTTTTTGTTTTTTTTTTTTGGAAAGCATTTTTTTATTTTGTTAATTCTAATATGATTTGGTTTTCATTTTTAATATACTTTTATAATGAAAAAAAAAATAAAATTTTTTACATTTTTCATTATACTTTTATTTTCTCAAAATCTCTATTCGAACGAAATATATCAATCAATTGAACCAGAACCTGATTCAGTCAAATCAAACTTAAAAAAGTCTTTAACGGCAAAAAACTTTATTATCATCACCGCAAATGACTATGCAACATCTATAGGATTTCAAGTCCTTAAAGATGGAGGAAATGCAGTTGATTCAGCGATTGCAGTACAATTAGTTCTTGGATTAGTTGAACCTCAATCATCAGGCCTTGGTGGAGGTACATTTATTACCTACTATGACGTAAAAACAAAAACAACCTTCAGTTTTGAAGGTAGAGAAAGGTCACCAAAAAAAATTCCATCAGAGGTTTTTCTTGATAAAACTGGAAAACCTAAAAAATTTTTTGACGCCGCTATCGGAGGAATTTCTGTTGGTGTACCAGCAACCTTAAAAACATTAAAACTAATTCATGAAGATTTTGGCCTCCTTGAATGGAGTGAAGTAATAAGTTACGCAACAGAATTTTCAGAGAAAGGTTTTATTCCATCTCCAAGACTCATTAATGCTCTAGAAAAAGAAAAGTTTTTATTCAAACTAAATAAAGATTCAATTTACGAAAATATAGTTACAAACCCAAAAAAAAAATTTTTCAATCCAGAATATACTAATACATTAAAAACAATCTCCAAAAATTTCTCTGATTTTTATAATGGAAATATAGCGAAAAATATAATAAAAACAGTAAATCAATCTAGCAATCCTGGTTTTTTTGATATATCCGACTTTGAATCGTACAAGGCAAAAAAACAAAAAGCTTTTTGCTATAAACTCGCAAATGGCTTAACACTATGTGGTCCGAATCTTCCCTCCTCAGGGACAATATGTCTTATTCAGGCTTTTATCATTTATGAAAATATTTTAAAGAAATCGCAAACCGTCAGTTTAGATGAGACTCTATCAATATTAAATTTTATTTATTATTTAAGATCAAAAAAATTGGCAGATCCTGAATTTGAAAAAATTAACCTTAAAAAATTACTTGATAAGAATGAACTTTTAAAAAATTTTAAGTTGTTTAAAAAAAAATCCAAAATTAACGAATCAGTGAATGTAAATGAGCTCCTTAATTCAACAAGCCACTTTACAATATTTGATAGCTTTGGAAATGTTGTGTCGGCAACATCAAGTATTGAAAGTTCCTTTGGTTCAAGATTATTTACAAATGGATTTTTTCTCAATAATCAATTAACAGATTTTTCATTCAAAAATATTGACGAATTCAATAACCCCATAAAAAATAGGGTAGAAGGTGGAAAAAGACCATTGAGTTCAATGTCTCCGATTATCGTTTTAGATAAATATAATAAACCTTTTTTAACAGTTGGCTCACCGGGTGGAAAAGCAATAATTTCATATGTTTTTAAGGTTTTAACTGATATTTTATATGAAGACATGGAGATTAAAAATTCTATTGAAAGTCCAAATTACATTAAAATTAATGAAAAAACATACTTTGAGGATAAAATTCTAAAAAAATTTTCATCTGATAATAAATCGATTATTAGGAAACTTACAAGCGGATTAGCAGTAATAAAGAAAACTGAAGAAGGATTTATTGGAGTAGCTGACTCACGACGAGACGGGTCTGTGAGAGGAGAATAATATTTATTTTACAAATAAAAATTATCTGATATAAAAAAATCAGGAATTATTATGAAAAGAACGTTTCAACCAAGCAATAAAGTTAGAAAAAGACGTCATGGTTTTAGGTCAAGAATGTCAACACAAGGTGGCAAAAAAGTCATCATCAGAAGAAGACAAAAAGGAAGAAAAGTCCTCTCAGCTTAATATAAATAAATTAAGGAAAAGATCTGAGTTTTTGGATCTTAGAAAAAACTGCAGTACCTTTCACGGTACGGCTATCATTAGCAATTACAAAGAATCAAATAATAAAATATCAACGATTGGACTGACAGTTACAAAAAAAATTGGTTCAGCAGTTATCAGGAACAAAATAAAGAGAATTTTAAGAGCGGTAATTCAAAAAAATAAAAAATTTTTTGTAACACCAATACGTCTTGAGATAATTGCAAAAAAAGAGTTTCTCAAGTTTAAGTTTGAAGTTATAGAAAAAGATTTAAAAGATGTTTTAAAAAAAATAAGTTAGTAAATTGATTGAATTTTTTTTTCTTTCCTATACAAATTATACTTTATTAAGATATGGATAACCAAAAAAATCTACTATTAGCTGTTGTTTTTTCAATAGCCGTTCTGTTTGGATTTGACTTTTTTTTCGGTCCTAATAAGACAGTTCAAAAAGATAATATTATTGTTAATTCTGAATCTTTAAAAAACGACGAATCAAGTTCTATTGATACTGAAGCACCAAGCATTAAAGCTCCTCCTTCGCCATCACTAAAGCAGAATAATAATTACAATGAAAAAAGAATTAATTTTAAAGCTAATAGAATAGAGGGAAGTATCAATTTATTTGGCGCTACAATCGATGAAATAATTTTAAGTGATTATTTTGAAACTATAAAAAAAGAAAAAAAAATAAAACTTTTGCAAAAAGAAAATTCAAACTCTCCATATTTCTTGAGAATGGGATGGGCATCCACTGATAAAAAATTAATGCTCCCAAATAAAGATTCTTTGTGGAAATCAAAAACAAAAACCAACAATATTGAGCCGCTTGAAATTGAATGGACAAGTAAGCAGGGGCTTAAAATAAACAGGAAAATAAGTTTTGATGAAAACTTTATGATTACTGTTGAGGATATTGTATTAAATCAAACAGGAAATAATGTAGAGCTTACTAATTATTCATACATCAGACGAAAAAATCACAGACCTGAAAATAAGTTTTTTATACTTCATGAGGGTCCGTTAGGCGTTTTTAACGATACCCTTAAAGAATTCTCTTATGAAGATTTTGAAGAGCAAAGTATTGTTGAATCCTCTACTAACGGATGGGTAGGTTATACTGATCATTATTGGCAAGTTGCAATTTTTCCCGATACCGAAGAACCATTTAAAGCCGAAGTTAGAAAAATAAAGAATTCGTTAAATTCTATACAAATTGATTTTATAAATGACAATCTCAAAACCGTTAAGCCTGGTGAAACTCTAACTGTGAAATCTTACGTATTCGCAGGAGCAAAGGAAGTTCCGCTAATAGATAATTATATTAAAACGCTAAAGGTAAATAAGCTTGACCTATCTGTTGACTTTGGCTGGTTTTATTTTTTAACAAAACCTCTTTTTTATGCTCTCAATTATTTATCAGTTTTGTTTACTAATTTCGGAGTTGGGATAATTATTTTGACAATTTTTATCAGAATAATTTTATTTCCACTTGCAAACAAATCATTTAAATCAATGAATTCAATGAGAATTTTAACACCTGAAATTCAAAGAATCAGAGAAAGATATAAAGATGATAGAAATAAAATGAATCAAGAAATGTTTGCATTATACAGAGAAAAAAAAATCAACCCTGCAGCTGGCTGTCTGCCAATTTTAATTCAAATCCCAATTTTCTTCGCCCTTTACAAAGTTTTATTTGTTTCAATAGAAATGAGACATGCTCCTTTTTTTGGGTGGATAAAAGATTTATCTGCACCCGATCCAACAAATTTATTCAATTTATTTGGCCTAATACCTTGGGACCCACCTATGTTCTTAACCATTGGAATTTGGCCTCTCTTGATGGGATTAACAATGTATTTACAACAAAAAATAAATCCTCCACCACCCGATCCAATTCAAGCAAAGGTATTTATTATGCTTCCTTTTATTTTTACCTTCTTACTTGCTACTTTTCCTTCGGGAATGGTCGTTTATTGGACGGTTAACAATATACTTTCCATAGGACAACAATACATTCTATTAAAAAAGCAAAAAAAAAATATTGCTTGATTGAAGATTATGAATAGTGAATGGTTTTTTTTAAAAGAGGCACATTCATTATCAGGTCTTCCTAATGATGATATTCCTGAGTACATTTTTTGGGGCAGGTCTAATGTTGGGAAGTCATCCCTTATTAATCTTTTAACAAAGAAAAATCTTGCAAAAACCTCTAAAACACCTGGTAGAACAAAAAGCCTTGTTTTTTTTCAATATAAAAAAATATTTAGAATTGTTGACTTTCCAGGCTACGGGTTTTCACATATCCCCAAAAAAAAAATAATTAAATTAGACAGTTTTATTGAAAATTATTTAACAAAAAGAGAAAATATTGAAAAAATTTTTCTTCTTTTTGATTCCAGGCATCTAATAAAACCAATTGACAAAATTATTATAGAATCATTGTTAGAATTACAAACAAATGAGATAAACTTTATATTCACTAAAGCCGATAAAGTTAAGGCCTTAGAAAAAGAAAAAATAAATAAAAAAATAGAAGGTATTTCAAAAAAGTTTAACAAAAAAATCTTTCACACTAGTATTAAAGAAATTAATGGGATACTTTTATTGAGAAAGTTTCTTCATCAATCACTGGATTTAAAAATTGGTAAAAATTTCAAGTACTAAAAATAAAGAATGGGTAAATCAGGCTTCAATTTTATCTCAAGCTCTCCCATTTATGCAGAGATATACAGGAAAAAATATAACAATTAAATATGGTGGAGCCGCTATGGGAGATGGCCCACTATCAGCAAGTTTTGCTAAAGATGTTACATTATTAAAGCAAGTTGGAATCAACCCAGTTGTAGTCCATGGAGGGGGTCCCAAAATTAAAGTCATGTTAGATAGACTAAAAGTAAAAAGTACCTTCGTAGACGGTCTTAGAATTACTGATAAGGAAACTATGAAAATCGTTGAAATGGTTCTATCAGGTTCAATAAATAAAGAAATTGTAATGGAAATTAATAAAGAAGGAGGAAGGGCAATAGGTTTATCAGGCAAAGATGGTCTGTTAGCTGAGACAGTAAAATTTAATAAAAATCAATCATCTGGTGAAATAGAGAAAATTTTGGATCTAGGATTTGTAGGGTTGCCAAACAAAATTAATAAAGATTTGCTTAGTTGGTTTTTAGAGTCTGACTTTATTCCTGTAATCTCGCCAATAGGATATGATGGAAAAAACTTTGAAACGTATAATATTAATGCCGACACAATGGCAGGATCAGTTGCTACTTCAATTTTATCGGAGCGATTAATTCTTTTAACTGACGTTAAAGGAGTTTTAGACAAAAAAGGAAATTTACTGACAGAAATCAGTATAAATGATGTTAAAAAATTAATTGAAAATGGAACTATCAATGGAGGTATGATACCAAAAGTTGAAACCTGTGTTGATGCTGTTAAAAATGGTGTTAATGCAGCTGTAATTCTGGATGGGAGGCTACCTCACTCAATTCTTTTGGAGATTTTCACTGAACATGGTGTTGGTACCCTAATATCAAATTAGAAAATGAATGTAGAAGTTTTCAAAGAAAAAAAAGTTTGGTTATTTGATCTAGATAATACAATTTATTCCCCAAATACAAAGATTTTTGACCAAATTGACCAAAGAATGAAACTATTCATTTCTGAAAAACTCTCAATTTCTGAAAATGATGCATTTATTCTTCAGAAAAAGTTTTATCATAAGTATGGGACAACTCTTTATGGTTTGATGAAAAACTACGAACTTGATCCTGACGAGTTTCTTAACTTTGTCCATGATATTGATCTTAGTAAACTCAAAAAAAATTCTGTATTGTTTAAAAAAATTAACAATTTGCCAGGTTCGAAGATTATTTATACAAATGGTGAAAAAAATTACGCCGAAAAAGTTTTGAAATCACTTGGTATCTCTAATTTATTCAAGTCAATCTGGGATATAAAGAAATCAAAATTTATTCCTAAACCTGAAATGTCTCCTTTAAAAAATCTACTATCAACAAATAAGATTGATAACTCGTCTTGTGTTTATTTTGAAGATATTGAAAAAAATTTGAGACCTGCACACCAATTAGGTATTACGACTGTACACATTACCGATAAAAATCCAACAATAAAAAAATCTTACGTTGATTTTAGATTTAAAACTATAATATCAGCCCTGGATATGATAAATAAAAACTTTTAAGGAGAATTATGTCACAAAAAGAACTTCAACAAAAAATTGAAAGCTATTGGGAAAATAAGGATTCTTTAAACCTTACGAATGTTGATTTGCGTTCTAATGTTGATGAAGTTCTTAATTTATTAGATGCTGGAAAAATTAGAGTTAGTGAAAAAAAAAACGGAATTTGGGAAGCTAATCAATGGATAAAAAAAGCCATTCTTCTCTCATTTAAAACAAAGGATAATTCAATATTTTCCAGTGGAACTTCAAATCTAAGAAGAGGACAATACACTTGGTTTGATAAAGTCAATCTTAAAACCTCCGGATGGGTCGAAGATGAGTGGACCAAAAGAAATTTTAGGTCTGTTCCTGGTGCAATAATAAGGCATTCATCGTATATAGCTGAGAATGTTGTTTTGATGCCGAGCTTCGTAAATCTCGGAGCCTATATTGATTCTGGAAGTATGATCGATACATGGGCGACTGTAGGATCATGCGCACAAATTGGAAAAAATGTTCATCTTTCAGGTGGGGCAGGTATTGGAGGGGTATTAGAGCCTTTGCAAGCAAATCCTGTAATTATTGAGGATAATTGCTTTATTGGAGCTAGATCTGAGATTGCTGAGGGTGTTATTGTAGAGGAAGGAAGTGTTATTTCAATGGGTGTTTATATTGGAGCATCTACAAAAATTATTAATAGAGAATCTGGAGAAGTTTTATTTGGAAAAGTTCCACCCTACTCTGTTGTTGTTCCTGGCTCAGTAAAAAGTGAAAAAGGTGATATTAATCTTTATTGTGCAGTTATAGTAAAACAGGTCGATCAGAAGACTCGCTCCAAAACTTCAATAAATGAATTGTTGAGATCATAATGGATGTTTTAAAGTTATCATCAGACCTTATGAGTTTTAAAAGCATTTCACCTAAAAGCGCTGGCTCACTTGAATTTATTCAGGATTTATTAAACAAATGGGGATTTGATTGCCATTTACTTGAATTCGGTGAAAGTAAGGTAAAGAACCTTTATGCATGTTTAACTGGTGGTAAAGGGCCAAATGTTTGTTTTGCTGGACATACTGATGTTGTTCCACCAGGAGATGAGAAGGAATGGGATTCTGAGCCGTTTACACCTCTTGTTAAAGATGGAATTTTATATGGAAGAGGAGCAAGTGATATGAAAACAGCAATTGCTGCCTTTTTAGTTTCATCAAAAAAGTTTTTAGATTTAAACAAAAGTTTTAATGGAAGCATTTCTTTTTTATTAACTGCAGACGAGGAGGGAGATGCTGATTATGGAACAAAAACCGTTGTAGAGTGGCTTAGTAAAAGTAATAAAAAAATTGATTACTGTTTGGTTGGAGAACCTACAAATCCTAACATTTTAGGGGAAATGATAAAAGTAGGGAGAAGAGGTAGTCTTAATGGAGAAATCACAATCAAGGGTAAACAAGGTCATGTTGCTTACCCAGAAAAATGTAAAAATCCGATTGATGATTTGTTATTGGTTTGCTCTTCATTAAACGAAAAACTTGACGAGGGATCCAAGACTTTTCAGCCTTCTAAACTTACAATTACATCAATTGATGTCGGCAATAAGGTTACCAATTTAGTTCCAAACTCAGTTAAACTTAGATTTAATGTAAGGTTTAATGATAACTTCAAATCTGAAGAAGTAATCAAGCTTTTAAAAAATAGACTTGACAGGTTAGAATGTAATTATGACCTTCAGACGAAAGTTTCTGGAGAATCATTTTTTAATTTTTCAGAAAAATTAACTGAATCTATTGTAAATGCTGTAAAAACAGTTACAAAAAATGATCCAGAACTGAGTACATCGGGTGGAACCTCTGACGCAAGATTTATATCAAAAATTTGTCCTGTAATTGAATTTGGAATAGTAGGTAAAACTATGCATCAAATAAATGAAAATATACCAATTAATGATATTGAAAAATTAAGCGAAATTTACTTTTTGTTTTTAAAAAATATTTTTAAAGACGAGTTCTGATTAATAGATAATTTTTTCAAGATAAAGGCCCTCTGCGGGTGCAGTAGGTCCGGCTCTTTTTCTGTCTCTAGAGTTTAATATTTCTTTCACGCTTAAATCATTAAGTTTGTTAACACCAACTTTTATTAAGGTACCAACAATTATTCTCACTTGATTGTGCATAAAAGATTTTCCTTCAACTCTAATTTCAATGCAATCGTATTTTTTTGAAATTATGATTTTATCAATACTTCTAGATGTTATTTTTGCTTGACAGTTTATTGACCTAAAAGCACTAAAATCGTGTTTACCAATTAAAAATTTAGCTGCTCTTTTCATTTTTGTAATAACAACCGTTTGTGGAATAAACCAAACTCTTTTGGAAAGCAAATGAGAATTTGTTTCTCTATTGTGAATTTTATAAAGATATATTTTCTTCTTAACTGAAAACCTAGAGTGAAAACTTCGACTAACATACTTTGAACTAAGGACGGTTATACTATTATTATTTTTCTTTAAAAAAAAATTAATAGCTTTATAAATTTTATTCTCATCAATTTTTTTTTTTTTTAAGTCAAAATGTGCCACTTGACCGAAAGCATGGACGCCAGCATCTGTTCTGCCTGCAACGGTTAATTCTATGTTCTCATTAAAAATTTTTTTTAGTGAACTTTCAATTTCTCCTTGAACAGACTTACCGTTTTCTTGTCTTTGCCAGCCAACATAGTTTGATCCGTCATATTCAATAATAAGTTTAACCCTAAACATTTACTCAAAAATAAACTCTTTTATTTTTAAACCATTTAAAAAATCACTTGCTTTCATTCTACCTTTTCCCTCTGGTTGAAGTTCAATAATTTTTATAAAACCTTCACCACACTGAACTTCAAATTCTTCATTAACTGCTCCCAATTTTTTTTTATCTTTTGGTATACCTTCTTCAGAAATAACCTTTGATTTAAAAATCTTTATCCTTTTTTCAAGTGTTTTAATTTTTGTCCAAGTGCCTGGAGTTGGGTTAAATGCTCTAATTTTTCTATTTATAATTACAGCTGGTTGACCCCAAGATATTCTAGTTTCTTCTTTCTCTATTTTACTTGCATAAGATACCTGATCATTTGATTGAATAATAAAGTTATGATTATTTTCTATCACACTTTTAATAGTTTCTATTAAAAGAGGTTGACCAAACTTGATAATTTTATCAAAAATTTCTTTACTTGTATCGTCCTCTAAAATTGCAATTTTTTTTTGATTAATGATTGGTCCGGCGTCTAATTTTTTTTCAACTTTCATTATTGTAACACCTGTTTCTGTGTCACCTGTAAGTATTGATCTTTGCACTGGTGCAGCCCCTCTCCACTTTGGGAGTAATGAGGCGTGAACATTTATTGTTAAAAATTTTGGATGATCGATTATTTCCTCATTCACCAAATTCCCGTATGCAACAACAATAATAAAATCTACAGAAATCTTACTAAAGGTCTCAAGAAATCTTTCATCATTCAAATTATTTGGAGTAAAGGTTGGAATCTTTTTTTCCAAACTCCACTTTTCAACAGGCGAAAGGTTAGTTTTTTTTCCTCTTCCTGATTTAGAAGCTGGTTGACTTACTACAAATTTAATTAAAAAATTTTTACTAAAAAGGTATTTTAAAAATTGTAATGAAAAATCTGGTGTACCAAAAAAACCTATCTTAATATTAGATAGCTTATTCATTAGCTTTGTTTTTTTTCTTTATTTTTCTTAGCTTTTCAATTGCTAACTTTCTCTTTAGTTTTGAAAGATGATCTATAAATAATATACCATCCAAATGGTCAATCTCATGTTGGATACAAATTGACATTAGTCCATTAAAAGTGGCACTTTTTTTTTTTCCGTCATCATTATACCATTCTACTTTTACCTGCTTTGATCTTTCAACCTCTGCAAAATATTCTGGAACTGAAAGGCATCCCTCCTCATTAATAAACTTTTCTTCTGAAAACTCGATTATTCTCGGATTTACGAATGCAATTGGGTTAGATACGTCTTCTTCTTTAATATCAATAACAACTATTCTCTTTTTTATACCAACTTGCGGTGCTGCAAGGCCTATTCCGTTTCCCGAGGCGTGTAAGGTTTCAAACATGTCATTAATAGTATTTTTAAGATTTTGATCAAAACTTTCTACAATAGTCGATTTATGCTTCAATCTTGTATCAGGTATTGTTAATATCTCTAGTATAGTCATGATAGAATTTTAAAAATGAGTTTTGAAACCTTAATAATTATTTTTTTATCTAGCTTACTCTTTATTTTAGTTATAATTCAATTTTTTTTTTCTAATACGGGCTCAAAAGAAAGAATTAGAATTTTACTTGAAAAACAAGAGAACCTAGAGAAATCAATTTATCAAATATTTGAAGAAAAATTTGATAAAATTGATACAAAATTCGAAAAATCTTCAGCAGAAAACCAATCCAATCTCTATCAAATTAAAGAGAAAATATCAATTATTGACAGGGCTCAACAAAATATTTCAGGATTGACCGAAAACGTAATTGATCTAAAGAATATTTTATCTAACACTACAAAACGCGGAAAATTTGGGGAAGTTTTACTTGAAAATTTAATATCAGATCATTTACCTACCAAAAATTATGAATTTCAAAAAACTCTTTCAAATAATTGCAGGGTTGACTGTATTATAAAATCTTCAGGTTCATTAAATAATTTGTGTATAGACGCAAAGTTTCCAAGGGAAAGCTTTGAAAAGATTTTAAAATCAACAACTAACGAGGAAAAAAGTAGAGTACTTAAACTTTTTAAATCTGACATTATGAATCATGTTTTAGACGTAAAAAATAAATATATAATTCCAGGAGAGACTTCAGATATAGCGCTTATTTTTATTCCTAGTGAACAAATCTATCTAGAAATTTTTAATCTAATTCCTGAAATTACTGAACAATTTTATGACTTAAAAATTTTCCTTGTATCACCAACATCAATGTGGATAGTCCTTAGTTATATTGAGAGTATATTAAGAGATAAAAAAATTTCAGAAAACTCTAAATTTATTTTTAATCAACTCAAAGATCTTACAGATGAAATTTCAAGATTAGAAACTAGAATTAATAAAATGGACTCTCATTTTACTAACGCTCAAAATGATTTAAATGATATTCTTATAACAACAAAAAAAATTAGAAATAAAAAAGACAAACTGATAAAACTAGATGTTAAAACTTAGTTTTCATTTCACTTCTTGAACTAAACGCAGTTGATAATGTATTATAATCAACACTATCTAATTCTCCTCCAATGGGAATCCCTTGGGCAAGTCTAGTTACTAAAATTTCTTTCTTTTCGCAACTATCAGCAATAAATTGTGCAGTAATTTGACCTTCAACTGTTGCATTAGTAGCCAAAATAATTTCATTAATTTTTTTGTTTTGCACTTTTTTCATTAAAGAAGATATATTTAATTCATCTGGACCAATCCCATCAATCGCAGATAAGACTCCTCCTAAAACATGGTAATGACCATCATAGGCTTTACTTTTTTCAATGGCCCATAAATCACCGATATCTTCTACTACGCAAACTTTTTCACTTTTTCTTTTGTTGGAATTACAAATAGAACAGGGTGATGAAACGTCAACATTTCCGCAATTCTCACAAAATGTTAGTGAAGATTTGAGATCATTTAACGAAGTTATTACTTGCGGTATAATTTTCTCCTTATTTTTTAAAAGATAAAGTACAATTCTTCTGGCTGATCGTGGGCCCAGATTTGGTAATTTAGAGAAAAGCTCAATGAGATCACCCAATGCAGACATAATTTCTAAAAGGGTAGCTTCATTCCTGGAGGCAATCCTAAGCCTCCTGAAATGGAATTCATTTGATTACTCATGTTTTCAGAAATTTTCTTGGTAGCATCGTTAACTGCCGCCAAAATAAGGTCCTCTAAAACTTCAACTTCATTTTTATCAACAATATTTGGATCAATTGTAATTTTTTTGAGAACATGCTTACCGTTAATTATTACTTTAACAGCCCCACCTCCCGAAAGACCTTCTATTTCAGTTTCCTCTATTTTTTTTTGCATCTCTGCCATCTTTTCCTGCATTTCCTTGGCTTGTTTCATTATTTGAGAAATATTTGTCATTTTTTTTCCTTATTTTTAATGTTTTCTTTTTCAATTTCCTTAACTGAAGTTACTTCAGATGAAGGAATGATATCAAGAATTTTTTTTATCGAATCTTCTTTTTTTATCTGCTCAACTTTTCTTTCATAGTTTAATTGTTCAATTTCTGAGAGCGATTTAAATCCCGATTGGTTGGTTACGGATAATATCCATCTTTTATTAGTAAGCTTTCCTAAAATCTTTGAAGCTTTCCAAAGAATAGACTGTGCCTCTTGATTTTCTCCAATGATTTCTAACTCAATATGAAATGCATCTTTATTACCGTCTAACTCAGAATAACTGACTAATCTGAAAGAATTACGGAGGTGATAAGCAACTAACATCTCTGACTTTTTTTCTAAAAATTCAACTAGTTTAGTAAATTTTTTTAGATTGCTCTCACTATTTTTACTAATTTTATTTTGGTCAAGTAAATCTTTTTTTAATGCAAGGCTGTTGTTTCCTATGTCGAAGGTTTTTTTTTGAGTAATTTGCGAACCATTATTTTGAGATGATTGTTGATTTTCTTCAATTTCTTCAAGTCTTTTTTTATTATCTTCTTTTTTGATAAGTGCTTCAAAAGGTGTTGGAATCAAAGAAATATAACACATTCGCATTATTGCCATTTCAAAGCATTGTTTTTCATCAAAAGTATCAGATAACTCATTTAAATATCTTTGCATTACCTCCCAAAATCTTGTTAGAAAGTCCATTTCAAATTTTTCTGATAGCTTTTTCAACCTATCAACACTTTTTGAATCTAAAAAATCATAGCTATTTTCAAATTTTGATTTAATAAGGGCTAAATTATATGTCAATTTCATCAGTGATTTCGCTAATTCATCAATAGATATTCCTTTCTCATAGAGTTCTTGAAATTTTTCCAATGACAATTTAACTTCACCATTACATAAACTTTCAAATAAATCTAAGGCTTGAGTATTATCTGTTAGCCCTATTACATTTCTTACAAGTTCAGGTGAAATTTTTTTATTTCTAGCTAGAACATTATCTAATATTGATAAAGAATCGCGCATTGAACCTTCAGAACATATAGAAATAATCTGTGCTGATTCTTTATCTAATGTATAACCTTCCTTTTTGGAAACATTAATTAGATGTTCTGAAATCAGGTTTAAATCTACTCTTCTCAAAACGAATCTTTGACATCTTGATAAAATTGTGACCGGTACTTTTTCAGTTTCAGTAGTTGCAAAAATAAAAACTACATCAAGAGGAGGTTCCTCAAGTGTTTTAAGAAGTGCATTAAAGGCAGCTTTTGATAACATGTGGACTTCATCAATAATAAAAATTTTTTTTTTGGCATTAACAGGCTTATAATTTATGTTTTCAATAATTTCCCTTACGTCTGCAACACCTGTTCTACTTGCAGCGTCTATTTCAACAACATCAATATTACTCTCGTTATCAATTGAAATACAATTTTTACATTTTCCACAAGGCTCAGGGTTTTTAAGATCTAAATTTTCACAATTAAGTGTTTTTGCTAAAATACGAGCTATTGTTGTTTTTCCTATGCCCCTGGTACCTGAAAACAAAAAAGCATGAGCTACTCTATTAAGTTTAATGGCACCTTCTATTACAGAGCAAACCTCATCCTGACCAATTATATCAGAAAATTTTTTTGGTCTGTATTTCCTGGCTAAAACAATATATTCATTGTCAGTCATTTTTTCCTCAAAAGGAGCCGAGTATTGACCCAAAGACAATCGTTACGGCTGCTTCTTTTCAGATCTGACCGGATTGGCGAAGCCATTGTCCAAACTCAACTCCCAGAATAAAATAACATTTAAAGTTTTATTTTAAAATAACTTATAAATATTCAATCAATTTCTAAAATTTGAGGCTTCAAAGTAACCTATCATTTTTACTTTTGTTGAATATAAATTTAATACCTTCAATGCTTTTTTAAAATTTGAACTTTCAGGATGAGACTCAACATCGACTAAAAAAGAAAATTGCTTGAAATCCTTATTTACAAAAAAACTTTCTAAACGGGTTAAATTAATTGAATTAGAAGCAAAACCACCCAAAGCTTTATAAAGTGATGCTGGTAAGTTTTTTGTATTAAAGACAATTGATGTAATTACTTTTTTATCTAAACCGATTTTTTTACTTTTCTTAGAGAAAACTAAAAACCTTGTGATGTTATTTTTTGAATCTTGTATATTATTTTTAACAATTTTCAAGTTATAAATTTCAGAAGCTAATTTTGAAGCAATAGCTGCAGAATTAGTTGTTTTTGTTTCAGATATATATTTTGCTGCTCCAGCTGTATCAATAAAATTTACAGGACTGATATTCAATTTTCTTATATTTTTTTTACATTGATTTAATGCATGTATATGGCTGAAAACTTTTTTTATTTTAGATAAGTTAATATTATCTTTAGTCATAAGATGATGCTCTATTTTGTGATAATGCTCTGCGACAATTTTTAAATTAATTTTTTCAAGTAAGAAGTGCATGTCCGCTACTCTGCCGGCAATATTATTCTCAACGGGAATTAGAGCAACATCTGCTTTTTTATTTTCAACAACACTTATGGCTTCCTCAAATGAACTACATGGAAGAGTTAAGTAATCTTTATAGAATTTTCGACAAACTAAATCTGAATAAGCACCATGCAACCCCTGAAATGATATATACTTTTTTGGCATTATTAGGTAAGTTATGAATTATTATTTTTAAAAAGCAAACGAATTTTTTTTAGGTCTTCCATCGTGTCTACACTTGGAGGATTATTTTTTAATTTAACTAACCTAATCTTCATTTTGTTATCAATAGCTCTCATTTGTTCAAGACTCCTATTAATTTCATTGGAAGTTTGCTTAAGATTTACGTACTTTTCCAAAGAAATAGGGGTATAAATATACAAACCTATATGATGATAAAAATTTTTCTTAGACTTAATAACTCTGACAAAGTCTTTAGCAAAGCCTTCGTTTTTTTCATCTAAAATTACATTTGCTTTAACGATATTTGTATCTCTAATTTCAGAGTTCTCTAAATTACAAACTGCAGAGGCAATATCAGTTTTATCATCAAAAAATAAATTTACAGTTTTTTCTATTAGTTCTTTTTTAAAGATAGGTAGATCACCTTGTAAGTTTACAATAAAATCAAATTTTTTATCAAGGGCTTTATAAGCACTAAAAACTCTGTCAGTTCCACTTTTAATATTTGCTTGTGTCATTACTGAATTGACGTTATTTTTTTTACAGAGGTTAAAAATTTTTTTACTATCTGTTGCAACATAAACATCTCCAAGTTTGTAATTTATTGCAGATTGAGCAACTCTCAAAATCATTGGAACATTATTAATTTTTCTAAGAAGTTTTTCACTTAGTCTTTCAGACTTAAGCCTGGCTGGAATAATTATTACCAAATTTTCTTTTTTCAATTTTCTATTGATCGTCATAATTGTATTTTATATTAATATACTTAAAATTTTTTGTTATAATTAGACATGAATAAATATTTTCTATCAGTAATATCAATATTAATCTTATTTCAATCATTCAAAGTTGCAGATGAAATTTTTTTTCATAAAGAAGCAACTAAAAGAAGCTATGTAATAATCGCTGATGAACAAGAAATAAATAATGAGATAGTTGAAACAGAAGAAGTAGCTACAAAAGTAGATGTAGATGTTAATGCTTTACTAGTAACTGCAAATCTTGAAAATGGAAAGAAAATTGCAAAACAATGTAGTGCTTGTCATAGTTTTGATAATTCAATGAAAATTAAGGTTGGTCCTCCCCTTTGGAACATTGTAGGAAGAAAATCAGCAGGTATTGATGGCTTTAAGTATTCTAAAGCGTTAACTGAATACAAAAAAAACTGGTCGATAAACGAACTTTTCTATTTCTTTGAAAATCCAAAAGAATATATTAAAGGGACAAAAATGATATATAAAGGATTAAAAAAAGAGTCTGATAGAGCAGATCTTATTTCATATTTAAAATCTTTAAACTAATGAAACTCAATAATTCTGATTTACTTAAGTTTGCATTAAACTTTGCAGATGAAAGTAAAAAAATTTTGCAAAAAAATTATTTCAAAACCTTTAATATTGAAGAAAAAAATGATGGTTCGTTAGTAACAAACATTGACAAAGAAATTGAGGAAAAATTTAGAAAATTATTAAAGAAAAAATTTCCTGAGCATGGCGTTATTGGTGAAGAATTTGGTTATGAAAAAGAGAATAATGAATATGTATGGGTTCTTGATCCTTTAGACGGGACTCACAGTTTTATTGCAGGAAAGCCCCTTTTTGGTACTCTCATTTGTTGTATGAAAAATAACAAACCAATAATTGGAGTAATAGATATACCTATACTTAATCAAAGATGGTTTGGGGGTGAGAAATTAGGTGTTAAGTTAAACAACATACAATGTAAGAAGGTCTTAAAGAAAAAAAAATTTAGCCAAACAATAATGGCATCAACTTCACTATTAATGTTTGATGAACAAAGACGATCTACTATTACTGATATATATAAAAAAGTTAAGTTTCCAATTTTTGGAACCGACTGTTATGCATATGGTTTATTATTATCAGGCAAGATTGATATTATTATCGAAGCTAACATGAAACCCTGGGATTACATGGCGCAAGTAGCATTAGTTCAAGAATTAGGAGGAAAAATGACGGATTGGAACGAGGAGAATTTAGGAATCAATTCTGACGGAAAAATCATTGCATCTAACTTTTCTAATCACCATAAAGAAATAATAAATCTGATAAAAACTTTATAAAATGAATATCTTAAAACGCATTATCATTATTAACTTATTTTTTTTTTCATCAGCACTTTCTGATCCAGTTGAAAAAAAGTCTTTTGATAATTATCAACATGGAATTGCAATGCATGGTGACTTAAAATACCCAAAAAATTTTAAAAAATTTGAATATGCAAATGAAAACGCTTTCAAGGGAGGTAAAATAAACAGATTTTCTATTGGAACATTTGACAATTTAAATCCATACATTTTAAAAGGAGTACCTGCTTATCAGGCAGCATATCTTTTTGAGACTTTAATGAAATCTTCTTTTGATGAACCATTTAGTCAATATGGTTTACTTGCTGAAGGGGTTAAAGTACCGGCAGATAGGTCTTGGGTAGCATTTAAAATAAGAAAAGAAGCTAGATTTTCTGACGGTACAAAAGTTACACCAATAGATGTAAAATTTTCTTTTGAAACCATTATGTCAAAAGGACATCCCACCTATAAAACGTACTGGGGTCAGGTTGATAAAGTAGATGTAATTAGTAAAAATGAGGTTAAATTTTTTTTTAAAGGAGATCCTAACCCAGAACTTCCGCTCATAATTGGATATCAGTTACCAATTTTTTCGAAAAATGATTGGGAGGGTAAAGACTTTAGTAAAACTACACTTACACCCCCATTAGGAAGTGGACCTTATTTAATTTCAGATGTAAAAGCAGGAAGGAGTCTAACTCTGAAAAAAAATAATAATTACTGGGGAAAAGATCTAAACGTAAATATTGGTCGTTATAATTTCGAAACAATTCATTATGACTACTACAGAGATGAAACAGTCGCATTGGAAGCATTCAAATCAGGGGCTTATGACTTTAAGCAAGAAAATTCATCAAAAAATTGGGCAACCGCTTATAAATTTCCAGCTGTTAAAGAAGGTAAGGTAAAAGTCGAGGAAATCAAATATTACAGGCCTAGTGGAATGCAAGGATTTGCTTACAATACAAGAAAAACAATTTTTAAAAATAGAAATGTTAGAAAAGCTTTGACCTATGCGTTTGATTTTGAATGGTCAAACAGAAACTTGTTTTACAATGCATATACTAGAACAAAAAGTTTTTTTGATAACTCCGAACTTTCATCCCAAAATTTACCAAGTGATGATGAATTAAAAATTCTTGAAAAGTATAGAGGTAAAATCCCCGATGAGGTATTTACAAGTGTCTATACTCCGCCAAATACAGCAAAAGAAAATGGCTTAAGGAAAAATTTAAGAACAGCCAGAAGACTTCTTAAGCAAGAGGGGTGGATAATAAAGGACGATGTGTTAACAAATGAGAAAACAGGTGAAATTTTTGAATTTGAAATTCTACTCAGATCACCACTTTTTGAAAGAATTGTTTTACCAATGAAAAGAAATCTAAAAAAATTAGGTATTAATGTGTCCATTAGAACAGTTCAAGATGATTCTCAATACATAAGACGACTAGAGGATTTTGATTACGATATGATTGTCATAAATTATGGTTCAATAATTTCACCAGGTAATGAGCAAAAAAGTTACTGGGGATCAGCTACAGCTGATCAAAAAGCTAGTCCTAATTACATGGGGGTAAAAAACCCGGTAATTGACGAAATAGTTGATAAACTTGTAAGTGCAAAATCAAGAAAAGAGCTCGTTACATATACCAAGGTGTTAGATAGAATACTGCTATTCAATTTTTATCTAATTCCTCAATTTCATATTGGACATTATAGAGTGGCTTATTGGAATAAAATTTCTAGACCAAACGTTTCTCCAAAATATGATCTAGGTTTTGACTTTTGGTGGTTTGACCCTGACAAGGCAAGAAATATTGGGGAGGTTTCTTCCACTAGCATTGAAAAAAAAAAGGATAATTCTTTATATTATCTCTTATTATTTTTTTTATTATTTATCCTCTGGAGAATGAGAAGGAAAACTAGCTAATGTTAAATTATATTATAAAAAGATTATTTCTCATAATACCAACCCTATTTGGTATACTAGCAGTAAATTTTGTAATTATTCAAGCTGCACCCGGAGGGCCTGTTGAAAAAGCTATTGCCCAAATTAAAGGAACAGAGGTTTCTGTAACAGAGCGATTCACTTCATCTGGTGGAGAACAATTATCAAGCAATCAATCTCAAAAGAATTTTAGTGCTCAAGAAAGCAAATATAGAGGCTCTCAAGGAATCGATCCAGATTTAATAAAAGAACTAGAAAAGCAGTATGGCTTTGATAAACCCCCTCTTCAAAGATTTTTTGAAATGCTAAAAAATTATTTAGTTTTTGACTTTGGTGAAAGTTTTTACAAAGACAAAAGCGTTATTTCACTAATTTTAGAAAAATTACCTGTCTCAATTTCGCTTGGACTGTGGACAACTTTGTTCGTATATTTAATTTCAATTCCTTTAGGCATAAAAAAAGCTGTAAGAGATGGATCGAAGTTCGACATTTACTCTTCATCATTAATTATTGTGGGTTATGCCATTCCAGGTTTCTTATTTGCAATTTTTCTTATAGTTGTTTTTGCTGGAGGAAGTTACTTAGATATTTTTCCATTAAGAGGATTAATTTCTGATAATTGGGAAGAACTTAACTTTTTAGATAAGATTATTGATTATTTCTGGCATCTAGCATTACCAGTTCTTGCAATGGTTATTGGAGGATTTGCAAGTCTTACCATGTTAACAAAAAACTCATTTCTCGATGAGATTAATAAACAATACGTTTTGACAGCGAGAGCTAAAGGTGTAAGTGAGAAAAAAGTTCTATATGGACATGTTTTTAGAAACGCAATGCTAATTGTAATTTCAGGTTTTCCAGCAGCCTTTATAAATATTTTATTTACATCCTCTCTTCTAATTGAAGTTATTTTTTCGTTAGATGGTCTTGGACTTTTAGGTTTTGAGGCCGCACTTGGAAGAGACTATCCTGTTGTATTTGGTAGTTTGTATATTTTCACATTAATTGGTTTACTGCTGAGACTAATCAGCGATTTAACATATGTATTAATCGACCCTAGGATTGATTTTGAAAGTAGAGGAAATTAGTGAATGTTTCTCCATTAACAATTCGAAGATTAAGAAATTTTAGAGCAAATAAAAGAGGTTATTATTCAGCTTTGATCTTTTCTGTTTTATTTTTAATTTCCATTTTTGCAGAATTTATTGCTAACGATAAACCTATTTTTGTTGTTTTTGACGGTCAAATACATTTTCCTGTTTTCGAAAAAATTTCTGAAACGTATTACGGTGGTGAGTTTGAGACAGAAGCTGATTATAAAGATCCTTTCGTTAGAGATTTAATAGACAAAAAGGGATTCTCAGTGATGCCACTGATTGAGTACTCGTATGATACAATTAACTATGATTTAAAAGTTCCCTCTCCATCTCCTCCTACTTTCGAGAATTTATTGGGAACTGATGATCAAGGAAGAGATGTTTTAGCTAGGCTGATCTATGGCTTTAGAATTTCTGTTTTTTTTGGGCTAACATTAACAATCCTATCAAGTATTATTGGTATTTTTGCAGGAGGAATTCAGGGATTTTATGGTGGCAAAATCGATTTATTTGGTCAAAGATTCATCGAAATTTGGTCAGGCCTACCGGTATTATATTTACTTATTATCATTTCTAGTTTTATAGAACCTAGTTTTTGGATTCTATTATTTATAATGCTTTTATTTAGTTGGATGTCACTTGAAGGAGTGGTTAGAGCTGAGTTTTTAAGAGCAAGAAATTTTGAATATGTAAAAGCAGCTAAAGCACTTGGAGTGAACAATACCAAGCTAATGTTTAAACACGTACTTCCAAATGCTATGGTTGCTACATTAACACTTATGCCTTTTATTCTTTCAGGCTCAATAGCAACGCTTACATCTTTGGATTTTTTAGGATTTGGTTTGCCACCAGGATCTCCTTCTTTAGGTGAAATGGTTGCACAAGGAAAAGCAAATTTACAAGCTCCTTGGCTCGGTCTATCCGCATTTATAACCTTATCATTACAATTAAGCCTCCTAGTCTTTGTTGGTGAGGCTGTTAGGGATGCGTTTGATCCTAGAAAGGTGATTTAAATGAAGACTTTACTTGATGTAAAAAACTTGAATATTACTTTTGAATTTAACGAGCAAACAGTTGAGGCTGTTAAGGATAGCAGTTTTACTATAAATAAAGGTGAATGTCTTGCAATTGTGGGAGAAAGTGGATCTGGAAAATCTGTGACTGCGTTAACAATCATGAGATTAATAAGATCAAATTCACAGCTCAAAATCTCTGGTAAAGCGATTTATGAAAATAAAAACCTTCTAAAGGAAGATGAGCCAACTTTACAAAATATCAGAGGGAAAAAAATTTCAATGATTTTTCAAGAACCTATGACATCTCTTAATCCTCTTCACAATATTGAAAAACAAATCACTGAATGTTTTTCAAAAAGACAGAGTACAGATAAATCAAAATGTATAAATCTGCTGAAGGAAGTGGGAATAGAAAACCCTGAAACAAGATTGTCTCACTATCCTCATCAGCTTTCTGGAGGTCAAAGACAACGTGTAATGATCGCAATGGCAATCGCAAATAATCCTGATCTTTTGATAGCTGACGAACCAACAACTGCGCTTGACGTTACAATCCAAAAACAAATTTTAGATTTATTGGATAGCTTAAGAAGAAAATATAAAATGTCCCTTCTTCTTATTACCCACGACTTAGGAATTGTAAAAAAGATCGCTGACAGAGTTTGTGTTATGGAAAAAGGCATTATTGTAGAGCAAAATACAACAACAAAAGTGTTCAATCATCCAGACCACAATTATACAAAAAAACTTATTAATGCAGAACCAAGAGAAAAAAAATTAACTCAGAAAAAAAAAGAAACGATTTTGTCAGTAGATAACCTCAGCGTTTTTTATAAAAATACAAATAGCTTTTTCTTTAAAAATAAAGATCAAGATTTTCAAGCAGTTAAAAATCTTAGTTTTGAAATTTCGAAGGGAGAAACATTGGGAATTGTTGGTGAAAGTGGTTCTGGAAAGAGTTCTGTTGCGCAGGCATTAATTAAACTTATCTCATCAGAAGGAAATTTCTTTTTTAAAAAAAGAAATATTTCAAAACTTAATGAGAAGAGTTTTAGATCCTATCGAAAAGATATTCAAATTATATTTCAAGATCCTTTTGCCTCTTTAAGCCCAAGACTTACAATTCAAGATATTGTTAGTGAAGGTCTTGAGGTTCATTACAAAGACAAAACAAAAAAAGATATGATGGAATTAACAAAGAAAATTATTACAGATGTTGGCCTTGATCCATCAATGTTATCACGTTATCCACATGAGTTTTCTGGTGGACAACGTCAAAGAATTGCCATAGCTCGGGCACTTATTTTAGATCCACAGTTAATTATTCTCGATGAGCCCACTAGTGCACTAGACATGACTGTACAGTCTCAAATAGTTGACTTACTTTTAAACCTTCAAGAAAAAAAAGAATTAACCTATATTTTTATTAGCCATGATTTAAAAATTGTTCGAGCTTTATCAGATAAAATTATGGTAATGAAATCTGGAAACGTTATCGAATTTGAGGAAAAAAATAAAATTTTTTCCAAGCCACAATCTGATTACACAAAACGTTTACTGAGTTCTGCATACTTTTAAAATTCTTTTATAAGTTCTAAAAGCGCCCTTATACCCATGGCCTCACCACCTTCGTATGAACTAAATTTATTTGCTCTTGTCCAAGCCATCAGATCTATATGAATCCATGGGGTATCTTTTACGAATTTTTCTAAAAATAATGCAGCTGTAATCGCTCCACCAAACATGCTATTTCCTATATTTTTAAAATCAGCATGTTGAGAGTTAAGCTGACTTGAATAATTTTCCCATAATGGTAGTTGCCATAGTGGATCCCCAGTTTTTTGAGAAATATCAATTAATTTCATGGCTAAATCATCATTGTTACAAAAGAAACTCGGTACATCAATCCCCATTGCAACCCTTGAAGCGCCTGTTAAAGTCGCCATGTCGATTATTAAATCTGCATTTTTTTCACATGCATAGGTAATTGCATCTGCAAGTATAAGTCGCCCCTCCGCATCAGTGTCTCCAATCTCAACATAACTTCCTTCTCTACTTCTAATAATATCTGAAGGTCTAATTGATTTTTTTGAAATTGAATTCTCAACAAGACATAGTAACAAAGTAAGATCGACATTAACACCAAAATCACTAACTAACTTTGCAAGACCAATACAGTTAGCAGCACCCCCCATATCCTTTTTCATTAAAGACATTCCCGTTCCTGTTTTTATGTTTAAACCCCCTGTATCAAAGGAAACACCTTTACCTATTAAAAAAACTTTTTTTTTTGAATTATTTTTCTTCAACCTAAATTCGCTAAATAATGGCTGCTTGTTTTCATCTGCACCCTGGCCAACAGCTGAAATCAACGGAAAATTTTTTTCTAGTTTTTGACCTGAAACTGATCCTACGTAGCTAAATTTTTTAAGAAATTTTTTTGCTGATTGTAAAATCTCATGAGGACCCAAAATATTTGCAGGCGTATTTATTAAGTCTCTAGTGTAGAAATACGATTCACACATTGAATTCACTTCTTTTTCAAAATGATGATGAATTTTCGCATAATCTTTTTTTTTCTTTTCAGATTTATAATTTTCAAAATTATAGTCAGCTAAAGACCATCCCAATAAAAAAATTTTAATATCCGTCTTCTTACACCCGAAATAATGAATAAAAAAATCTCTAGATTTACAAAAGTTCCTTACAGCTTGTCCTATAAGTAATAATTTATAGTTTTTTTGTAGAGTATTAAAATGTGATATTTTTGAGATGTTAATTAAGATTTCTTCATCTGTTTTATAAATTGAATATGAATAATATTCTTCAAACTTAACTCTCTTAAAATCTTTTGGAATTTGATCCTTGGAAAAAAAGATAGAAATTGGTATTTTTTTTATTTGTTTTGTTTTACTTGTCATTTTTTCTAAGAAATATATATTTGTGTTGTTTAAAGCAATGAAAAAAAAGGGGCATAATGAATTTCTTAAATAAATTTAACACTTTTATACTAACACTTCTCGCAATTAATTTTAAACCAGATGTTATTTTAGCTGCTGATGCTTCCGCTGGACCTACCTCACTCGATATGATTTTTAGCCCGGTGGGTATTTTTTGTATACTAATTTTTATCTTAGCATATGGTTTTGTTATGGCAGAGGAATTTACTCACTTTAGGAAATCGAAACCAGTAATCCTAGCTGCAACAATAATTTGGGTTGTAATTGCTTATGTAGCATCACAAGACCCCTCAATTTCGCCAAAATGGGCTGAAACCCAGTTCAGGCATGTTGTATTAGAATTCGCTGAACTATTCTTCTTTTTGTTTGTTGCCATGGCCTACGTTAATTCTCTTACTGAGAGAAGAATGTTTGATGCTTTATGTTCATGGTTATCAAATAATAATTTTAGCTATAAAAAAATATTTTTAATTTCAGGAGTTATAGCCTTTTTTCTCTCTCCTATTGCTGATAATTTGACCACTGCACTAATCCTTGGAACAGTTGTAATGGTTGCTGGTAGGGGTAATAAAGCTTTCATCGTTCCAGGGCTAATAAATATAGTCGTGGCTGCAAACGCAGGTGGCGCATTTTCACCATTTGGTGATATTACGACATTGATGGTGTGGCAACGTGGGTTTGTTTCATTTTTTGATTTCTTTAATATTTTTGTACCATCAGTTGTTAATTACGTTGTCCCAGCAGCAATAATGTACTTTGCAATTCCTAATGAAGTTCCAAAGGGTGATGGTAAAAAAGTACAAATCCTACCTGGTGGTAAAGTTATTGCTTTTTTAGGAATCTTAACTATTTCATTAACTGTTACCGGTCATAATGTCCTTCATATGCCGCCAATTCTCGGTATGATGTTTGGGTTAGGAATGTTAGGAACTTACGGATACTTTTTAAAAACAAGATATCCTGATAAAAATAAATTTGATATTTTTGTTATAACCGGAAGAGCCGAGTGGGACACTCTTTTATTCTTTTATGGAATATTAGTTGCTGTTGGCGGTCTTGCATCTCTCGGATATTTACAACTTATTTCTGGACCTATGTACGAAACATTAGGTCCAACCAATGCAAATATTTTGGTTGGTATTCTTTCGGCAATTATCGATAACATTCCAATTGTATATGCAGTATTAACTGCTCATCCTGCAATGGATATGGGACAATGGTTACTAATCACCTTAACTGCAGGTACTGGCGGTTCTTTATTATCTATCGGCTCTGCAGCTGGAGTTGCATTAATGGGTCAAGCTAGAGGTGTCTACACATTTTTTGCACATTTAAAATGGGCATGGGCAATTTTATTAGGATATGCGGCTTGCGTTGTTGTGCATATATGGATGAATGCTCATCTCTTTGATCTGGTTCCGTTAGAAAAATAGTAAAAAAGCTTGTTTGAAATATATAAAATCAATAGATTTTTCAATTTTGAAGGCTACTAACAAAATCTATAACTTCTAAATTGGTTGTTTATATCAAGAAAAGTGACCTTCATTTAGAATCGAGCGATGCGAACAGACTACTCATTAGATAATCAACCTTGATTTAAGAAAGAAATAATTATTTAGTCTTATTCAGGTTCCATTCCAATTTCGTAAAGTTCGAAATTAGCCTCCTCTATTTTCCCACTTATAGCATCTACATCAACTTTAATTTCGTAGCCTGCATTGGTTTGGATATCAAATTCGTAAGTAAATGTTCCGTCCATACCAATTTCTCTCTCTTCCGATACAATTCTTCCAGGATGAATACCTAGAACGTTTACCCTCGCTTGATCGATTGAAATCTTTGCATTAGCTTTAAATGTAGGATCGTTTTCGTCAACTTCCTTCTCAATTTCAATTATATATCCCTCCTCTGCGTTACACTCAACATTGTAAGTGAAACCATCCTTGATAGACTCTATGTCGAATTCGTAAATAGGGTCATCTCCTTCAATTTTAAACTCTAACTTCCTTGCATGTCCTTCAATTGTATCAAAAGCCGCATCAAGGCATTGTTCAACTTTAACAATATCATAAAGTTTAATATCATCTAAATCTCCTCCATCATTATTAGCATTAGATGACCCTGCATAAGTAGCTAGGATTGTGGCTGGAATTAAAAAGGTTTTTTTTTTTAAATTATTCATATTAAGCTCCGATCTTCAGTAGTTAGTTAGTATTATAAACAATAAATAACAGAATTTTATTGATAAATTTACCAATTTAAGTTGATTCCACCAAAAATTGTAAAAGGCTGTCCAGGGGTCACAAATGTTCCACTTCCGCCCGTTCCACTCACCTCATTTTCGGCAAAAATTCCACCTGTTTCATAGTTTTCATCAAGAATGTTTCTCGCTTCTAGAAAAAACATTGTATTAGCACCGTTGGTTTTTCCTTCTAAAGAATATTCAGTTCTGAAATTTAACAGAAAATAGCCAGGAACTTTTGTTGAATGATTTATTTCATCTCCTCTGAAGAATTGATCAGAGTTGGCTTCGATATCACCGTTGACAATCCATCTTTCTGTGATGTTATAACCTACACCTACTCTTCCTAGGTGAGGTGACACACCTGGAATTTCATTTCCTTTACTAACCTGAATTTGGAAGGCTTCTCTTAATTCATTGTCGTCATAATCATCATCATCAAATGTGTTTAGAGGATGTCCAACACTTGATAATCTCTGTGATGTCTCAAAAGTAGCTCTGACGTAAGCATATTTCGCAAACCACGTCCATTTTTTTCCAAGAGAACCATTCAGAGCAAACTCTGTACCTAAACGTTGGGTATTTCCAACGTTTCTGAAGTAACCAGTTCCAACTCTATTTCCTCCAATAAAGATTATATCATTATAATTTCGTCCTGCATAAGCACTTAAATTCCAATCAATTATGTGTTTCATTCCCATTAAATTGTAGTTTTTATTTCCTCTTGCACCCAATTCAATATTTCTATTAACTACCATATCTAAAGGTGGGTCTGCTTGAAATGAGTTTGGTAGTCTACAAGGTGAATCAGGGTCTGCGCAAGCTAATTCAGCAACTGATGGATTTCTACTGGATTCTTTATAAGAGGCATATACCGTTGCTGATCCTATTTTTCTTGTTATCCCAATCCCTGGGTTAATTCTCCAAAAAAAATGATGACCGTTAAGAGCAGTACCATGCTGATCATCCATTTTCATTGAAGCCCAATTCCATCTAGCTGATACATTTAATGATGTTTTATCATCAAGATCAATTGTATTGCTCCCATATAAAGCAAAATTGTGAGTGGTAGATTCTAAGTTGGTAATAAATTGCTCCTCACCCTCTGCATCAGTACTTACAAAAACACCAGTTCCTTGAACGCCCCTGTCTGATTGAACTATTCCTAATTCGGTGGAAGAGCCAAAACTATTTTTGGAAAAATCATAATTCATCCCACCGATAAAAGTATTGTTTTTACCAAAAAGTTCTGAATCATAAAGTGATTGTAAATTAAATCCAAAGGCATCAGTCTTCGTATTAGATCTGTTTATTGCACCAAAACTTTCTATTTCATTTTCATCATCATCTAACTCTAAGCCTAAGTTTTCGTAATTTATTATGTTACCTCCAACATCAAGTATAGCAACGCCATCAGCTGCTGCATTGGATTCATATTCTCCACATACCGTGCCATTTGCGGCGCCAGCGCTTCTGTCAAAAGCTAAACCACAATCTTTACCCTCGAACTCGTCTCCATTGTAATTTCTTCTTTCCATGTGACGATAGTACATATTGCCTTGAATTGATAAGGCATCATTTACAAAATGGTTACCCCCAAGATTTAAATAGTAGTTTTTATTGTGAGTATTGTCAGGGTAAGTGTAAACAGCATCTCTACCTTCTATGTCTGCTAGCGTAAGCGGCATTGCCCCGTTGCCTCGCAAATCAGTAAAAGCCTGGCCTATGTTTAGAAACAATTCTGTATCATCGTCTCTGTACCTAACATCACTGTACAGAGTTTGAAGGTAGGATTCAGAGTGATCTCTCCACCCACCATCATAATTAAAATTTGCTCCCAAATATATAGCCACATCACCAAAATTTTTCCCGTACTCTAAAACCTCATTTGTTCTCCTATAACTTCCACCTGATATGGTTGAATGTACTCCCTCAAAATCAAAACCGTTCTTCATTTCAAGAGATATTGCACCACCAATTGCGTTCTGACCAAAAATTGGGTCCCCTCCTGTAAAAAGTTGCATATTTTGAATAGCAAAATCTGGAACTAAGTCCCATTGAACGACCTCTCCAAAAGCTTCATTGACACGCATACCATTTTGATATATTGCCATAGCCTGTGCTGTTCCTAATAAAGGACCCGCTACATATCCCCGAAAATTTATATCATTTTGCATTGGTGAGCTGTTGAGGTTGGATATCGAAATTCCTGCAGCTTTACGATTTAAAGTTTCAACTACAGAAAAATTTTTTTTTTCATCTAAATCAGATTTTCTAATAATTTGAATGTTTGAAGGAACCCTGTCCAAACTGATTCCAGAACCTTGAACAGGAGTAACTGATATAATGTTAACATCTGGGGATAAATAAATATCTTCTTGAGAATAAGCAACAGAGGCACAAGAAATATAAATTAAATTGATGATTAAAAAATATTTATTTACTTTATGAATAATAGATTTCATGAATACACCCTTTCGTCATTTAGAACTAAACATATTATAATCATTAAAAAACTTTTATCAACATTGAGCATTTATTTTTGTTATGCAATAACTATATAGATATAATGTTAAATTTTCTCGAAAAATTCAAAAACAAAGAATTAGAATCCTCTGAAGCTACATCCGAGGAAAGAAATATCCTTATTGCATCATTGTTAATTGAATGTGCTAGGGAAGATGGAGATTTTGCGGATGAAGAAATAATTAAAATTAAGAATCTTCTTAATACAAAACTTAAAATCGAAAAAGAAAACATAAACTCTATTTTTGATAAGGCACTAGAAATCACTCAAAATAGTGTTGAGATTTATTCCCTGACAAAAGATATCAGAGACAACTTTTCTCATGATGAAATTCTAAAAATTATCGAGTACATGTGGTTGGTAATGTTGGCTGATGGCCATGTTGACGATTTTGAAGCTGCATTAATGAGAAAAATTATAGGTCTTTTTCACCTCACTGGAAAAGATTCAGCTAAAGCAAAGGAAAATGCATTGGCATCCATTAATAATCAGAGTTAATAATTTTTTGTTTATTTAACCTCTCCCTACCCTTAGAAAATAGCTTTCTATTTTTGATCGATTTGGTGTGAACTCTTTTTCTCCAAAGCCTAAAACTACTTGGCTTTAAACTTCTTCTCATTATCTTGATTACCTCACTTTCTCTTTTTCCTGTTTTCTCAAAAATTTCTTCAAACGTTATACGATCAGCCCATGCTGCCCAAATTATCCAATCTGGGTCACCAATTTTAGGTTCAGGATTTTTTACTTTTGTTTTAGGAAAGTTATTTTTCTTTTCAGACATACTAAAATAATTCAGCTTCCATGATATTAAGTTCAGCTTCAAAGTCTTTACCATAAGCAACAAAACCGACACTTTTAATATCTGTAGCTGAAAATGCTGAGGGCTGGTAAAAGTTAGACTTTTTAAAATCTTCAAAATAAACCTCGACGTATTTCCACTCTTTATCAACAGAAAATTTTCCAGCATAGTATTGCCATGGCATTAGAAGGAAGTTTGTGCGAATGTGAATATAATATTCACTTGGTTTTCCACTTACTTTAAGCTTTATACCCTTAAAATTATCTGAAAATATCTCTTTACTTGACCTAACTTGAATAAATCCACCGTTATTTTTTGTACTTACGTTGCCTTCCAATCTCAAAAAAAAGTTATCAGTATCTTTTAAAATTGTTGCCTTTCCCGATGAAACACCACCCATAACATTGTCACTTATATATTCCCATTCTGTGAAAAACTCTTCTGAATTACTGAGGCTTTTATTAAACAAATTCATTGAGTTAGTTGAAAAACTTATTAAAAGAAAAATTGTAAAAAAAAAAAAATTCATATATTAATAACTATCATAAATGAGACTAAAAATCTAATTAAGAAGGCTTTAAATTTGCAGGTAACTCAAACTTTATATATTTTAAAGTGAAAAATTATAAGCCATTATTCGAGGAAATATGAACAAAAAAGAAATTCAAAATTTAGTTATACTAATGCAAGAAAAATGGGCAAATATTGTGTTAGAAATAGGAAAAGCTTACAGAAATAAAACTAATGTCGATGATCTGGTTTCAGAATTACTTAATGATGTATACGCCTTTAATCATTGTGAGGTTTTATTTAAACCCACTCTGGCAAAAAAAGAACAATTTAGATCAAATAAAGAAGAATTCATTTCATATTTTTTAGGACAAAACAAAGTTTGCGTTGAAGATAGTGGCTTTGCAATAAAAAATTGGAAATCAATTAAGTTTGAAAATTACAAAATTATTGAACATAATGACAGTTCATTGGCAATGGGAAATTATTTTTTTGAAGATGAAAGTGGTCAACTGCTAAAAGTTGAATATACATTTGGTTTTGTAAAAATAAATAAAGATGAAATAAGAATAAACTTGCACCATTCCTCTTTACCGTACAATGATTAATATAGGAAGTTAAAACCTCATTCATGAATAAAAGTTTAATCACTAATATTTTAGCACTAAGTTTGACTATCTATGGAATGTTTTCTCCTATCTATTCAACAGAAATATTTATGGCTGGACTTTTTTCATTATCTGGCGGTTTGACCAACTGGTTAGCCATTCATATGTTATTTGAAAAAGTACCACTTTTACATGGTTCAGGGGTAATACCAGACAGATTTGAAGAGTTTAAACAAGGTATAAGGGAATTAATTCTTACAGAGTTTTTCTCATTATCATCAATTAATAATTTTCTTGAAAATAAAGTTAGTTTGAAAAAAAATGATTTATCTAAAGAGTTAGATTACGATTTAATATTTACAAAATTAACTGAAGCAATTGAAGAATCATCACTAGGCTCAATGTTGGGAATGGTTGGCGGAAAAAAAGCGTTAGAACCATTGAAAGAACCTGTTAAAAAAAAAATTAAAGAAGTGGTTGAAGATGTCTCCAACAAAATAGTTGAAGAAAATGATAAAACGGCGGAATCAGTTAGAAAAGATTTAGAAGAAATAATTGATCAAAGATTAGTTGAACTTACCTCTCAACATGTGAAAATAATTATTAAACAAATGATTCACAAACATCTTGGATGGTTAGTTGTTTGGGGCGGTGTTTTCGGATTTTTCATAGGAATCATACTTGGTCTTTTAGGAAGTTTAAATTGACCTTAGAAGCAAAAAAAAAGAGTAATTTGAATTTTGTTAACACGTACTCAGAACTACCTAAAAAATTTTATGAGAAAAAAAATCCAACCCCGGTAAAAAACCCAAAATTATTGAAACTTAATAATAATCTTTGTGATTTTTTAAACATAGACAAAAATTATTTTACAAAAAAATCTGGTCTTTTGCTCTTATCAGGTAACGCTATTGATAAATCCTCTAAGCCAATTTCCATGGCTTATGCCGGTCATCAATTCGGACATTTTGTTGAACAGCTTGGTGATGGTAGAGCAGTTCTTCTGGGTGAAAAAAAAGCAAAAAATGGAAAATTTTTTGATATTCAGTTAAAGGGTTCAGGAAAAACAGCATTCTCAAGAAACGGAGATGGTAGGTCTCCATTAGATTCTGTTATCAGAGAATACCTCATAAGTGAAGCTCTGCATCATCTTGGAATCCCTACAACAAGATCATTAGCAATAGTAAGCACTGGAGAATTTGTTGAAAGAGAATCAATGCTACCAGGGGGTATTCTAACAAGGGTTGCATCAAGTCATATCAGAATTGGAACATTTGAATTTTTTCATTACAAAAAAGATATGAAATCAATTAAGAAACTTGCTGATTACACTATCAACAGACACTTTCCTGAAAGTGTAAATAAAAAAAATCAATATCAATATTTACTAGAACAAACCATAATTCTTCAAGCTAATCTTATTGCTGAATGGATTAATGTAGGTTTTATCCATGGTGTTATGAATACAGATAACACTACAATTTCTGGAGAAACAATAGATTATGGTCCGTGTGCTTTTATGAATAACTACAACCCAAGCACTGTTTATAGTTATATTGATGTCAATGGTAGATATGCGTATGGCAATCAAGCTCAAATTATATTCTGGAATCTAACAAAATTTTCTCAAACTTTGTCAGGAATTATTGACGAAAATGAAAAAAGATCAAACAAGTTAATTATAAGTTCTTTAGAAAAATTTCCAGAAATTTTTAATAGTGCTTGGAAAAGAAAAATCAGAAAAAAGTTTGGTTTTACTAAATTACTAAATGGTGATGATAAAATAATTTTAGAATTTTTGGAAATTTTACTGAAACAAAAGGTTGATTACACAAGTGCTTTTAGAAAGCTATCTTGTTCATTAGAAAACGAAATAAAAAAGCAAGATTTATTTTCGTTATTTAGTGAAAAGGTTGCAATAAAAAATTGGTTTTCTGGATGGAACAATCGAATGAAAAAAGAAAAAGAAAAGGTTAATAAAATTATGGTTTTCTTAAAAAAAACAAACCCTTCAGTAATTCCACGCAATCACGTTGTTGAAAATGTTATAAACATGGTCATTAATAATGATGACATGAATTCTTTTGAAGAACTAATGGATTTATTAAAGAATCCATATGAGGATTACGATGATAAGCAACACCTCATAACCCCCCCTAAAGAAAATGAAGATATCAAAAATACATTTTGCGGAACATAATTTATAAAACTGAGAAACCGTATTTTTTACTTTCGTCTAAAATTTCTTCCTCAGCCTCTTTCCACAAGGGTATTGCTTTTTCTAAAGTTTCATAACCCTTATCAGTAAGCTTTACAATCCTTTTTCTTGCATCACTAGTTTTAAGATTTTTTATTAATTTCTCTTTCGATAAAATTTCTAAACTTCTAGTTAAAGTTGTTCTATCCATGAGCAAATCGTTAGACAAAGAACTCATCGTTTGATCTTCTGACGTTGCTAAAAATGATAAGATTGAGAACTGTGTTATCTTTATATTACAAGACTTTAATTTTTTATCATAAAGCTGTGTTATAATTCTTGAAGCTTTTCTAAGCTTAAGACATTTACAGCTTTGTAGTTGTCTATATTTAAATGATTTAAATTTATGTTTTTCCACTTCTTAAAAAATACAATAATGATATTTAGGATTCAATAAGAATTGGTATTGGTAAATCAATATTTTATTTATAAGACTGGTAGTTTAAAAAAAATTATTTAAAAAGGAATTTCAGAGTTACAGCGCATCTGTAAAAATTACACTCCTAGTTCTTTTTTCTTTTAATCTGCATTTTTTTAACCTTGTCAATAACTTTATCTTTGTTAACCAGCATCCCAATTGTAGCTCCAGTCAAAAATGCTCCTGCAGTTAGAGCCCCAGTAACAAATGCACTTTTAATAGCAAAATTTAATAATGTCATATTTAAATAATATTATACTTTTAAATGAAAATCAAAAACAAAGAAAAGATGATCTTTAATTTTGCCTTTTAGGAAAAGATCGGGTGTGGATAGAATTGGAAAGTTAGAAAATAGAATAAGTTTTCAATAAGAAATTAATTATAATTTTGTCGAAACTTAAACTGGGGGAAAGATAAATAGCCCCTTTGGTTTTATTTATAGAATATCTGGACAAAAAAACTTGACTAAGGTCAGGTTAAAGCTAAATACCAATCTAAGACACTAAATTCAGATGTAGTTGTCAGATTATTTTTACTAAATCATTGTTTTTGTTAAACTATTTTTTTTTCAAAAATAATGACTTGCTACCCCTAATAAGTACGATTGCTAATAAAAAGCCTCTACCAAAGCTAAATGTGTGAGAACTTCCATTGTAATTAAGTGTTGTTTAGATTTATAATGACAATATTAATTAAAGGCTTTTGTGAAATTTATAAGAAATAAATATTCGTTATCAATTTTAATACTTCTTATACTAATAATAATAATAGATTTAATACTAGGAAAAATTAATCAAACGAATGTTATAAGAAAATCATCATTAAATTTTAGAAATGAGGCGGTAAATTTAGATTTAAAAACTCGGTATTTAATTCCAAATGTGTCTCATAAATATTCAAAAGAATTTTACAAAAAAAATAATACAAAGGTTAGAAGTTTTAGAACTGATAAAAACGGCATTGTTATTGGTAGTGAAGAATTTAATAAAAAAAGTATCAAAATTTTATTTTTAGGTGGATCCACAACTGAAACAAACGAAGTAGACGAACATCTAAGATTTCCTTTCTTAGCAGGAAAATTAATAAGTGAAAAATTGCAGACTAATTATAACGGTCTTAACTTAGGTGTAAGGGGCAATACTACACAAGATAGTTTGAATTTACTTGTGAACCATCCTATCGTTGACGAGGTAAGCTATATTGTATTAATGCATAATATAAATGATAGATTTTTCTTATCAAAGAAATCAATTTATTCTATGCAATTAAACTCAAAAAAACCACAAAGCCTAACATCTGTTAAAGTTGCATTTTTAAATTTTATTAATACTGCATATGATTTTTTATTTTATTCTAGTAATATTATGTTTATCGTCGGTCAAAATCTTTTTGATATAAACCCATGGACGGGGGAAAAAATAAAAAATAATATTCTTACTGAGGGTGAGATAGATTTTGAAATCAATAAAAATCATAAAAAACAATTCGAAAAAAATTTAAATATAATTCACCAAATATCTAAATCACTTAATAAAAAATTAATTTTAATGACTCAGCCGTTAGGCAAGGATTCTATTCAACAAAAAGTTTTTAATAACTTAATTCGTGAAACTGCATTATCTAATAATATTCTATTAATTGATTTAGAAAAAAAAATGTCATCAAATTCAATTTTTTTTTTAAATGATATGATTCATTTAAGCAATGATGGTTCAAAAGAAGTAGCAAAGATATTTTCTGAAAATTTTTTGTCTAAATTTCACAAGATAGAACATTCAAATTTGTCAAAAAAAAAAAGACCTGAAGATTGTAGTAAAAAAAAAGTAAAAAATTTTTCTTTATTAAGTGAAGCTCATAGTTTGCATAGTGAACATGGAAGGTATCCTAGTATTTCAAAAAATAATAATTTACTTGTTTTTCAACAATGGGACAAAAATAAGGAAATTATTAAAATATTTGATTTTAAAAAAAAAAAATATGTCAAGGTTCTCAGTTCAGAAAACTCAAATAATTTTAGACACCCAAGAATAATTGATGACGGCAAAGACATAAAAATTCTTTTTTCAAAACAAAAAAAAGACGAAGAACAAATTTATATTTATGACTTAAAAACTAATTCTGAGAATTTAGTTCATAATTATGAATTAAATTCTTCAATACCCTATCACATAAATGGAAAATATTTTTTTGCTGGAACATCAAAGTTGAATAAAAAACCTGATCTTTATCTTTTTAGTAAAAATAAATTACTTCAATTAACTAATACTGAATGGGAGGAGTGGCGACCTGTTTATGATGATATAAATAATTTAATTTATTTTATTTCAGACAAAAATAAAAATTTTGATATTTTCACTCTAAATATCAATACACTAGAACAGAAAGTTTTCTACTCTTCCCAAATGGACGAATGGGATCCTATTGTTTCAAAAGATGGAAATGTTGTTATTTTTTCATCTAAAGAAGATGGAGATTGGGACTTAATTATCAAACATAGTAAGAAAAAAGAACTCAAAAAAACAATTAATACTTTTTCTAGTGATTGGGATGCAAACTTTGCCTTTGATGATAATGTAATAATATTTGCTTCAGAGCAAGAAAATCAATTTCCAAGACTAATGTTTAGATGCTTATATGGATTTGACAAAGTCGAAAAAACAAATTAGCATTATTTTATGAAAAAAAGAAAGTTTTTAATACCTTTTGCGATAACTTTAGCAGCTTTTTCTTTAGATAAATTAGAGTCTAAAGAATATTTAAAAACTTTAAAAGAGAAACCAAAACAATCACAGGAAGCCATTGAAGACTTTACACTTTTTAAGGGTGACAGTGTGAAATTTGGTTACCACCGTTCACACATGTCACACCAGTCACACAGAAGCCATATGAGTCATCAATCTCATTATTCCAGTTCGTGGTAAAATCAGTCAATTTTGATTCCAAAGTATACTCGCTTGACGTTATAAAAAAAGCAGCCTACAGATTTTCTGATAGTTATTCATTCGAGTTTGAAATTATTAAAAATAAAATTGTTTGTAAAATTAAAGAGATAAATAAAAATCCTGAATTATCTTTTGACGAGTTTGTAGATATTTTTAAGAATCATGTATTAGACTATGACCTTAGAGGAAAAATTTTTAAAGAAACAAGTGACGTAAGAAATTTAATTTTAAGTCATACATTTTCAAAAACTAAATTACAAGATGGCTAAATTTAAAGACCTTAATTCTTTTTCCAATAAAAAAAATATTTATAATCTTCTTCCTTTCAATTTCGATCAGATAGACAATGATATATATTTGGCTACAAACTTTGTTGGTGAACATATTTTAATAAAGAAAAGTGACTTAGGAAGATTCGTTAACAAAGAACTAACATCTACTTCAAATATTTACAAAGAATTAAAGTCGAAGCACTTTTTGTATGAGAATAAGAATGATATTGCAATTGATCTTCTTGCATTAAAAAAAAGAACTAAATTAAACTTTCTTAAAGAATTTACTGGTCTTCATATAATGGTTACTAGCCTAAGATGCGAACATTCTTGTCCTTATTGCCAAGTTTCTAGAGCTAATACTAATAGTAACAAAAATATTTATGATATGTCACATGATACTGCTATTAAATCACTTGAATTAATATTTCAAAGTCCAAACAATAATATAAAAATCGAATTTCAAGGTGGAGAACCTTTACTTAATTTTGAAATAATTAAATTTATTGTTAATCATTCTGAAAAAATCAAGGGTACTAAGAATGTTCAATATGTCATTGCAACTAACTTGGCAATGATAAATCATGAAATCTTAGAGTTTGCAAAAATTAATAATATTTTTTTTTCAACCTCATTGGATGGACCAGAGAGCCTTCATAACAAGAATAGACCTAGAAAAGGCAACAATAGTTATCAAAAAACTATTGAAGGAATTGAGAAGATCCGAGAATCCATTGGGTATGATAAAATTTCTGCATTAATGACGACTACTAAAGATAGTTTATCAAAGTCAAAGGAAATTATAGATGAGTATATTGAAAATGGCTTTAGCGGTATTTTTTTTAAGACAACTTTCTCCGTACGGATTTGCAATAAAAACAAAATATTATGAATCATACGAGCATGACGAGTGGTTAGATTTTTACTTTAAGGGGCTTGAATACATAATAAAGTTAAATAAAGATGGGCTTCATTTTGTTGAATATTTAGCAAGTATTTTTTTGCAAAAAATTTTAACACCTTTTGATACCAATTATGTTGACTTAATGACACCTGCTGGGATTGGAATTGGAGTTATGGTTTATAATTACAATGGAGAAGTATATTTATCAGATGAAGGGAGAATGTTAGCTGAAATGGGAGATAAAAAATTTTGTGTAGGAAATGTTCATACTGATTCTTATAAAAATTTACTTTTATCTGATAAATTTTTGGATCCATTAGAATATAGTATGACAACAAGTGTCCCTATGTGCAGTGAGTGTTCTTTAGAACCGTATTGTGGTTCAGACCCTGTATTTCATTATGCCACTCAAAAGGACTTTGTTGGCATAAAAGCAATGTCACCATTTTGCTCTCGAAACACTCAAATAATTCGTAAAATCATTTTAATGATGGAAAACGATAAGGAGATAAAAAAAATTTTTTACAATTGGATTAACTAACAAAATGATACCGTTAAATGCTTCAAATGTTATTTTTCAAAACTTCAATCAAAATGAAAATTTAATTTTAAAAGTTACTAAATCAAGTTTTTTACCTACTAAAATAAAAAAGAGTTCTATTTCAATTATCAATTCCTCAAATATTATTGATGGTTTTGAATTTTATTTATGTTTTGATAAAAAAATTTTAAATAATATAAATTTAAAAAATAAAAAAATAATTCTTCTAGAAGATAAATTTTCGTACCTTGATGAAGGTGATATCATAAGAATTAATTTAATGGATAAAAGAGTTAAAGTTTTATTTAGAAAAAAATCAAAAAACAATAGTTTTCTAGTCACCGAGAAATGTAATCATTATTGTCTGATGTGCTCACAACCTCCTAAAAATATTAATGATGAATGGATCTTTGAGGAGATTAATAAAATCATACCCCTAATCGACAAAAAAACAGAGGTGATAGGACTTACAGGTGGCGAACCCACTTTGCAAAAGCAAAGTTTTTTAAAACTTATCAAAAACTTTTCAAATTTTTTACCAGAAACAAAAATTCATATTCTTTCACATGGAAAAACTTTTCAAGATATAAAATTTGCAAGGGAATTCTCGGATTTTTCTAATTATAACACTGTTATTGGAATTCCCCTTTATTCTGATATATCAAATATTCATAATTACATTGTTCAATGTGAAAATGCTTTTGATGAAACGATAAGAGGAATTATTAACTTAAAAAAGCTTGGACAGATAGTTGAATTAAGGTTTGTCATACATCAATTAAACTTTGATAGACTTGAAAAGTTTGCAGAATTTGTTGTCAGAAATCTTTGCTTTGTAGATCATGTGGCATTGATGGGTCTTGAATTGATGGGTTTTGCTAGGGCAAATATTGACGATTTATGGATAGATCCTTTTTTATATAAAGATAATTTATCAGCCGCAGTTAATACTTTAAGTTTAAATGGTATTAATGTTTCTATTTTTAATCATCAACTTTGTACTTTAAATTCTGATGTATATGAATTTGCAGTAAAATCAATAAGTGATTGGAAAAATGATTTTTTACCAAATTGTAGTAATTGTAAAAAAAAGTTAGAATGCGGTGGGTTTTTTTCATCACAACTTTTACGTCCTAGTGAGCATATAAAACCTTTTCAATAGCTTAATAATATTAGTTTAGAGGTAATGATTTGGGGGTAAGAAACTAATTTAAAGTCCTAGAGGCTTGTAGATCAACGGTTTATAGTTAATGGCGGAGAGAGAGGGATTCGAACCCTCGAAACAGTTTCCTGTTTACACGCTTTCCAAGCGTGCGCCTTCAGCCACTCGGCCACCTCTCCCTCAAGAATCTGAAGATGTTTTCAAAACATTTATAAAAGCTGATTGAGGTATTTCAACTTTCCCAAATTGTCTCATTCTTTTTTTTCCTTTTTTTTGTTTATCCAACAACTTATTTTTTCTTGTTACATCACCGCCATAAAGCTTTGCCGTAACATCTTTTCTAAAGCTATTTATTGTTTCTCGCGCTATAATTTTTCCACCAATAGTTGCCTGTAATGGGATCTTGAACTGTTGCCTTGGAATTAAGTCTTTAAGTTTTTCACAATAAACCTTTCCTCGTGATGCAGATTTTGATCTATGACAGATGAATGATAATGCGTCAACTGGCTCAGAATTTACTAAAATTTGTACTTTTACAAGATCATTTTCAATGTACCTCTGAAACTCGTAATCAAAGCTTGCATATCCGCTGGTAATTGATTTAAGCCTATCATAAAAATCAAAAACAACTTCTGCGAGAGGAAGATTATAAATAATCATTGCTCTTTTACCAACATACGTTAAATCCTTTTGAATTCCTCTTCTTTCTGTACACAATTGCATCACTGCTCCTAAATACTCATCAGGAAGAAGAATTGTAGCCTTTATAATTGGTTCTGAAATTTTATTTATTTTAACCACATCTGGCATTTGTGATGGGTTATGAATTTCGATTTCCTCTCCGTTTGTTTTTTCGATTTTATAAACGACTGAAGGGGAGGTTGTAATCAGGTTTAAATTAAACTCTCTGCTTAATCTTTCTTGAATGATTTCTAAATGCAACAAACCCAAAAAGCCGCATCTAAAACCCATTCCAAGTGCTGCAGAGGTCTCAGGTTCAAATGTGAAACTAGCATCATTCAAACCGAGTTTAGACAAACTGTCTTTTAAAACTTCATAATCATCTGCATCTACCGGGTATAAACCGCAAAAAACAACAGGAACGCTTGGCTTAAACCCAGGCAAAGCTTTTCCTATTGGATTATTCTCTTCAGTTATTGTATCCCCAACCTTACAGTCACTTACATGTTTTATACCAGCGGTAATGAAACCTATTTCACCAGCATTTAGTTGTTCGGTGTAGTTGATTTTGGGAGTAAAAAAACCACATTTTTCGACATTATAACTAGCTGCTGTACCCATCATTCTTAATTTCATCCCTTTTCTGAGAACTCCTGACTTTACTCTGACTAAGATTATCACTCCTAGGTAAGGGTCATACCAACTATCAATTAACATTGCCACTAACTTAATCTCCTTGATTTTTTCTGGAGCAGGAAGTCTATCTACTATTACCTCAAGCAGTTCATCTATTCCCTCTCCAGTTTTTGCAGATACCATCACAGCAGTAGATGCGTCAATACCAAGAACCTCTTCTATTTGATTTTTAATTTTATCAGGATCTGATGAAGGCAAATCAATTTTATTTAATACTGGTACTATCTCATGATCGTTATCTATAGCTTGGTAAACATTAGCTAGCGTTTGTGCCTCTACCCCTTGTGAAGCATCAACAACCAATAAAGACCCTTCACACGAAGCTAAAGACCTACTAACTTCATATGAAAAATCTACATGACCAGGAGTATCCATTAAATTAAAATTGTATGTTTCATCATTTTTAGCTTTATATTTTAAATATACGGTTTGTGCTTTAATAGTAATTCCTCGTTCTCTTTCAATATCCATGGAATCAAGAACCTGTTCCTTCATCTCTCTTTCGGTCAGCCCACCGCACCTTTGGATAATCCTGTCTGCTAAGGTGGATTTCCCATGATCAATATGAGCAATAATTGAAAAATTTCTTATATTTTTTATCATTAATTTTATCTCTGTTTTGCATCAAATTTCTCTACAACATTTGAAACAATCTTCTCAGATAATTCGTTAATTTCAGAGTCTTGAAGGGTTTTATTATCTGATTGAACCTTTACGGATATTGCTACAGCTTTAAAGTTCTTATCGATTTTATTTCCCTCGTAATTGTCGAAAATTATAACTTCTTTAATCAAATTTTTATCAATCTTTTTTATCAAACTTACTAAGTCGTTTGATAAAATTTCTCTTTTAATTTCAAATGAAAAATCTCTCACTGATGCTTGATACAATGAAATTTTTAATTCACCTTTTGTATTACTTTTCTTTTTTTGAAAGCCTAGAGCTTTAGTTAAATTAATTTCAAAGGCACAACAATTAGTTTTTATTTCTAGATGATTAATTACATTTGGATGTAATTCTCCAAAACGACCAATCTCCTCGTTTCCGATTAAAATTGAACCACTTTTTCCTGGGTGATAATAAGGTCTTGATTTTTTTGAGACTTTTAAATTTTGAATATTTATATTCATTAATTTTAAAGAAGAATACAAATCCGCTTTTAAATCAAACAAATCAATTTTTCGCTGATCTTCAAGCCAATTTTTTTCATAAAAACAGCCTGTCCTTATTCCACTCACATATTCTTCCTGTTTATAAGATTTGTCTTCATAAAAAACTGGTCCAATCTCAAAAATAGATGCATTACTAATATTTCTATTAATGTTTTTTTTAATGGTGACCAGTAAATTACCAATTAACGACGACCTTAAAAATGATAGTTCTGAACTAATAGGATTATTAATTTTTATAGGGTTGTCCACATTTTTTAGAATATCTTCAATTTTTTTGTCCGTAAAAGACCATGAAATGATTTCAAACATATTTCTGCTAACAAGTAATTGCTTTAACATTTTTCTTATTTTTTGAAGCTCTGAAGTTTTTTTTAAATTATACAAACTTTTATCTGAAATCTCTTTACTCTCGATATTGTGGTACCCAAACAACCTTCCAACTTCTTCTACCAGATCTTCAGGAATACTTATATCCTGTCTCCAAGTTGGAGGAATTACTGATAATATGTTTTTTTTCTCGTGAACTTCACATCCAATTGCATTTAATTTTTCCTTTATATAGGTATCTTCAATTTTAACTCCAAGAATCTTCTCAAAAAATGAATATTCTATTTCTATTGATTTTCTATCTTTAAACGGATAGCTCTCACTGACAATAGTTCCGAAATCACCACCACAATAGTCTTTTATCATTGATGATGCCATTTCCAGACCACTTTCAACAGATTCAGGATCAATTCCTCTTTCAAACCTATACCTTGCGTCACTTTGAATATTAAGTTTTCTACCTGTTTTTGCAATATTTTCAGGTGAAAAATATGCCGACTCCAAAACAACATTTTTTGTATTTGAGTCACAACCTGAATTTTTTCCACCCATTACTCCAGCTAAACTAATAATTTTTTTATCATCACAAATAAGAATCATTCCATCATCAAGTGTATACTCTATATCGTCTAAACCAATAAACTTTTCACCTTGTTTTGAATATCTTAAGGTTATTTCTCCTTCCAATTTGTCGTAATCAAAAACGTGAAGGGGTCTACAAAAATCAATTGTGACATAATTGGTGATATCGACTAAGGACGATATTTTTTTCAGTCCTGAGCGACTAAATCTCTTTGAAATAAAATGATTAGATTCGTTATTTTTAACATTTTTGATTAATCTTAAAGAAAATTTTGGGCAATCGTCTTTTTTTAATTCATTTTTAATGATTATGTTTGATTCAAAAGTCGTTTTGACATTATTATATTTCTTATCTTTCAGGGTCCCAAAGCCTGCAGCGCTAAGATCTCGAGCTATTCCGTAAACACCTGCACAATCAACCCTGTTTGGAGTTATGGCTATTTCAATCTCTGTAGATTCGTCGTCTAGGCAATCTGAGTATGATTTTCCTACTTCATAATTACCATCAAGCTCAATTATACCTTCCGAATTATCCCCTAGCCCCAATTCTTCCTCAGAACAAAGCATACCATTAGATTCCTCGCCTCTAATTAAACTTTTTTTAATAACAAATTCCTCTTTACTTCCTGATTTGATAACGGTGCCCACTGGAGCTAATACAGTCAACAAATCTTTTTTCACATTAGATGCCCCACAAATTATCTTTAAATTTTCTGTTCCGTTGAAAACTTTGCAAATACTCAATTTATCAGCATTAGGATGCTTTTTTACATCCAACACCTTTGATACAATAAAATTTTTTAGCATTAAACTAGGGTCAAAAAAGTATTCAACTTCAAGACCAATGCTTGTTAATTTTTGACACAAATTTTCGCTAGTATCGCTAAAATCAAGATAATCTTTTAACCATCCAACTGTGAATTTCATTTTATTTCCAACTTAAATCGGAATTATCCAAAAATGAAAATCCATAATGGTTAAGCCATCTCAAGTCACCATCATAAAAATTTCTTAAATCAGGCATTCCGTACTTTAGCATTGCAAGGCGTTCTATACCCATACCGAAAGCAAAGCCACTTAATTTTCGTTCAATACCAACTTTTGCAAAGACATTTGGATGTACCATTCCACAACCTAAAATTTCTAACCATTGATTTCCATCTCCAATTGAAATCTTTCCTGAAGAAATTTTACATTTAATATCAACTTCAGCTGAGGGTTCTGTGAATGGAAAATAAGAAGGTCTAAATCTAAATTCAAGATTTTCATTATCAAAAAACATTCTGCAAAATTTTTCTAAAAACCATTTTAGGTTTGCGAAGTTTATATTTTCGTCAACAACCAAACCTTCTACTTGATGAAACATTGGGGTATGAGTTAAATCTGAATCGCATCTGTAAGTTCTACCCGGTGCGAATATTTTCAAAGGAAAATCGTTTTTTTTAAGTGCTCTAATCTGAACTGGCGAGGTGTGCGTTCTAAGAACATAATCATTAGAATTTTTTCCTAAATAGAATGTATCATGCATTTGTCTTGCTGGATGGTTCTCTGGAATATTTAGAGCTGTAAAATTATGAAAATCATCCTCAATATCAGGCCCCTCCTCATAAGTTAGACCTAATGCACCTAATATTGAAACAATCTCATTAATTGTTTGTGTGATTGGGTGAATTTTTGAATCGAAATAATTATTTTCTCTAGAAGGTAAAGAAACATCTACATCCTCTTCTTTTAATTTTTCGTTAATAATTAATACCTCAATATTCTTTTTTTTTTTTTCAAATTTTTCAAAGAATGTATTTTTTATTAAATTAAGTTTTTTACCTATTTCTTTTTTTTCTTCTTTTTCTAGAGTAGACAAAGACTTAAGTTCGGAGGTTATGACTCCGTTTTTACCAAAATATTTTACTCTTAAATTTTCAAGAGATTCGAGATCACGACAATTATCAATATCATCCAAAACTGAATGAGTAAGTTGACTAATGCGGTCCATGGGTTTTAACCTGCTTTAACTTTTGCTACAATCTCACTAAATGAATTCGGTTCTTGGGCTGCCAAATCAGCTAATATTTTTCTATTAAAGTTTAAGTTTAATTTTTTTAAACCATTAATAAAAATGGAATATTTAATACCGTGTAATCTGCAACCCGCATTTATTCTTTGAATCCAGAGACTTCTAAATTCTCTTTTTCTTACTTTTCTGTCTCTATAGGCATATTGACCAGCTTTTTCAACTGCTTGATTTGCAGCCTTAAAGGTATTTTTCCTTCGTCCGTAATACCCTTTTGCCCTTTTTATAATCTTTTTATGTCTTGTTCTTGTGATAACTCCAGCTTTAACCCTTGACATTTTTTTACCTTTATTAAATCTTAGCGTTCATATATTTTTTTACAATTTTACTATCCTGTTTAGACATGATTGTAGATCCTTTGGCCGATCTTTTCATTTTTTTTGATCTTTTAGATAGGTTATGCCTCTTACAACTAGGGAACATTACAACCTTTCCTGTTGCTGTTGTTTTGAACCTTTTTTTTGTTCCACTTTTTGTTTTAATTTTTGGCATTTGTCTAATTTTTTTATTTATATAGGTTTTTTTGTGCAAAGCAAGAATGAATTTATTATCTTGGTGCGACGACCATTATCATGTGCTTCCCTTCAAGGGTGGGAACCTGCTCAATTTTTGCCACTGGTTCTATTGTACTTTCTAACTTTTTGAGTATCTCCATACCCCTTTGTTGATAGGCCATTTCTCTTCCTTTAAATCTTAATGTAATTTTTACTTTATCACCCCCATTCAGAAAGCGATGAATCGACTTCAATTTCACGTCATAATCATGATCTTCGATTCCTGGTCTGAGTTTTACCTCTTTAACTTCGAAAGTTTTTTGTTTTTTTTTTGCCTCAGCTTGTTTTTTTTGAATTTGATACTTGTATTTTCCATAATCAATGATTTTACATACTGGGGGAGAAGCATTGGGAGAGACTTCTACTAGGTCTAGACCTTGCTCAAAAGCCAGGCTTAAGGCCTTTTGAAGATCGAGAACGCCTAACATTTCACCCTTCTCTGATATAACTCTTACTGATTTAGCTGATATTCTGTTATTGATGGCAGGACCCTGCCGTTTAGAACTTTGAAAAGTTTTATTCATACCTAAAAGATTGCATTAATTCTAATATTCCTTTCTCTTTTTTTACTAATATTAGTAAATTAGTCACAAATTAGTCAATTCTGCAAGATTTTTTTAATTTTTTTAGAAGTTCTTCGTATTTTAAATTAACAGTTAAGTTATTACCAAACTCTCTCAGAGAAAGTGTTTTTTCACTTACTTCTTTCTCTCCAATTATAACCAAATAAGGTATTTTTTCATTTGAAATTTCTCTAATTTTATAATTTAACTTCTCATTTCTTTTATCTTTTTTAGATCTGAAACCCTCAGATTGAAGTTTCTTTGCAATTTCGTCACAGTAATCATTGCAATTATCATTTATAGTGGCAATTGCCACTTGAACTGGGGCTAACCATTTAGGAAGCTTTCCAGAGTAATGCTCAATTAATATACCTATGAATCTCTCCAATGACCCAAAAAAAGCCCTGTGTATCATTACCGGATGTTTTTTATCACCATCTGAGTCAATATAAGTTGCGTTTAATCTTGGAGGTAAATTTAAATCGACTTGAATTGTTCCACACTGCCATTCTCTAGATAAAGCATCTACAAGAACAAATTCAATCTTGGGCCCATAAAAAGCTCCATCACCGATATTTGTTTCATATGACAAATTTAATTTTTTTAGAGAGTTTATCAGTGACTTCTCCAAAAAATCCCATGTTTTATCATCACCAATTCTTTTTGTTGGCCTATCAGAAAATTTAATCTTAACATTTTCAAATCCAAAATCCTTGTAAATTTCTAATGTCAAATTAATTATTTGTATGCATTCATTTTCCATTTGCTCCCTTAAACAATAAATATGAGCGTCGTCCTGAGTAAATTCTCTCACTCTCATCAAACCATGAAGGGCACCTGATGGTTCAAATCTAAAAACTTTTCCAAACTCCGCTACCCTCATTGGTAATTCCCTATAACTTCTCAATGAATTATTAAAAATCTGTATACCTCCTGGACAATTCATAGGCTTAAGCGCAAAATTTCTGTCTTCCTTTGTCTTTGCTATGTACATGTTTTCTTTAAACTTTTCCCAGTGACCTGATTTTTCCCAAAGAGATCTATCTAATACGGTTGGAGAACTGATCTCAACATAACCATTTTTCTCCTGCTTAGTTCTCATATAATCGATCAATTTATTGAAAATTATCCAACCATTTTGATGCCAAAAAACTGCCCCTGGGGCATCCTCTTGAAAGTGAAACAAATCAAGCTCTTTTCCAATTCTTCTGTGATCACGTTTTTCTGCTTCTGCAATCAACTTTAAATATTGATTTAGTTCCTTTTCATCTCTCCAAGCGGTCCCATAAATTCTTTGTAACATTTCATTATTTGAGTCACCCTTCCAATATGCACCAGCTAATTTTGTTAATTTAAATGCCCCAATGTGCTTTAAATTTGGTAAATGAGGACCTCGGCATAAATCATAGAAATCTGTATTTTCCTGATGGTATATTTGAAAAGCATTATTTTGATCCGAGTCCTTTATTATTTTAGATTTATATGGCTCTGAAAGTTTGTCGAATAGCGATATTGCTTCCTTTTTTGATTTAAGAAACTTCTCAATATTACTCCCGGTCTTAATAATTTTTTTCATTTCTTCTTCAATAGCTGGTAAATCTTCTGAGGAGATTGGTTTTTCGAAAAGAATATCATAATAAAAACCATTTTCGATTGTTGGGCCAATTGCCAACTTAGAAGACGGATATAAATTTTTAACAGCCTTGGCTAATACTTGAGCTGCTAAAGTATGTCGCATAATATCAAGACCAATTTCATCTTGGATTGTAATTATTGAAACATCAGAGTCTTGATCAATTGGATCTAATAAATCTTTTTCCTCATCATTAACAAGAATAGCTATGGCCTTTTTTTTTAATGATTGAGAGATATCCTCTGCAATATCAATACCTGTGACACCTCTATCGTAATTTTTATTTCTTCCATCTGGAAATGTTATCAAGGGCATAATTGTAATTAAATTATTAAATTTACTATGTCAATAACGATTAGGTAAATACAATCCTTTTAATTTTTTTTATAACATGGTTAACGAATTCAAGATTATTTTGATCGTATCTTATCATTGATACTCTCCTTCCTTGTTGGCCACATAATTTGTAGTCCGAATATTTTGTAAAAAAAATAAAGGTTGGATTGTTACCTCTTGAAATAATATGCATTGGTCCCGTGTCATTGCCAATCGAGATTGTAGCTTGCTTAGACAATTGAGCAATTTTAAAAAAGTCTGTTTTGTTACATAAATTTTCAATTGAGGGAAAAATTTGAAAAAGTTTTTTACAGACAAGAAAATCATCCTGAGAACCTATCAATATTGGCTTTATTTTATTAGCAATTAAAAATTTTATAATTATTGAAAAAATTTCTATTGGAATTCTTTTGTAAGGTCTTTTTTTTGATCCTCCAGGAATAATGAGGGCTATTTTTTTTTTATTTTGTTTTTTAGGATAAAGCCAGTCTAAATTAATGCTCTTTTTAAAACTAACTTTTGACAAACTTAGTTGTTCTGCTTGTCTATCTAATGTGTGCATCATGTCTCTTTCTGGATTGTTGTGTTTTATTGTTGCGTATACTCCAATTCCATTGGTACAAATACCTCTTTTGTAAAAAAATTTTAAATAAAATGATGATCTCTTTGAAGTTTGTAAATCAAAAACCTTATCTATTGACAAAAGATTCATTTTTTTTTTTATTTGAAATATATCATAAAGATAAAAAAGTGATCTTTTAATAACAATTATATTGTCAAACAATTTTGAGCGTTCTAAGAACTCCCGGTAAGGTTTTTCAGTAAGGAGAAGAAGTTTTGATTTTTTAAATTTTTCTCTTATAGAGTATATTGCATTTAAAGATAATACAACGTCTCCCAAACCTCCAAATTTAATTATCAATATGCTTTTTTCTTTCAATTAATTCCTCATACACATCGAGAGTTTGATTAAGCATTTCTTTCAGACTAAATCTCTCTCTAATTTTTCTTTGAGCATTTTTACCAATTGAATCTTTCTTCTTTTGATCTAAAGCAAGTACATAAGTTATCTTATCTGCTAGATCTTCTGGATCTTTTGGTTCTACCAGCCACCCTGTAACGTTATTCTCGATAATTTCTCTCGAGCCACCATGATTAGTTGAAATAACCGGCTTAGACATCGCACACGCTTCTGCAGAAACTCTTCCAAACGCCTCTGGCTCTATTGAAGTTGATAAAACTATATCTGCAACCGAATAGACCGCTGGCATATCAGAGATGTTTCCACAAAAAATTATTCGGTTTGAAATGTTTAACCTAGAAATTTTTTTTTTTAATTTTTTAGTAAACTTTTCTTTATTATTTTCAGAACCAACTAATGCCAAAACAAAGTTTAATTCTGGATTCTTTTCTGTTAAGATTTTCACAGCGTCAACAGCTGTGTTGTGACCTTTCCAACTTGTGATTCTTGCTGGTAAAAGAATTATGTGCGTTCTCTCTGAAATCATTAAGCTTGATAAAAATTTTTCTTTTCTGATCTCACTTACTGATTTTGTATCAAAATACTTGCAATCAATCCCTCTATTAATTTGTCTTATTAAGCTTTTTTGATGAGGAAAAAAATACCTAATGTGATCGTCAATAAATTTTGAAATAGAAATTGTTACATCACCAGAGGTCATTACTTCATTATATTTTCTTTTAAAAAAAAAATTATTTCCGCTATACGTTCCATGATAAGTAGTTACCAAGGGAATTCGATTTTTTTTTATAACATCAGAGAAACAAAATGCTGGCCATCTGCTTCGTATATGAACTACATCGGGCATAATTTTTCTTAATACTTTTTCAAATTTTGATCTGGATGAAAAATAATTTATCAATCCTTTTTTTTCAATTTGAATAGTATAATGATCAACACCTTTGTACTTGTATTTTTCAGCCATATCTCCCCCAGAGGAAATAATGACTGACTTGAAACTCTTTTCTGCCAACTCTTTTGCAACATCAAGTGTGCCCCTCTCGACACCTCCGTTAATCTTTCTTAAAGAAGGAAGAATTTGTAGAACTGTTTTCATTTGATAATAAACTAAATAAATTGTTCAAACCTAATTTATAGGTTCTGAATTTCGGTGTCCAATTCAATATTTTTTTTATTTTTTCATTTTTTACTCTTTTATTATCAATGTAAAAGCTTTTTGTTTTTTTGTTAACCTTAGAACTGTCAAATTTAATTGCTTCAATATGTTTTATACCCATCAATTGTGCGGCATATTTTACTATCATATGTGACTCGGAAGGCATATCATCACAAATATTAAAAATTTCTCCTGGAGTGATTTTTTTCATGCTTTTTTTTATTGCACTAGCAATATCCTCTACATGTATACGTGAAAAATAATGACCTTTTTTTATTATTTGAACCTTATTCTCAAGCTGCAATCTCTCAAAAATTGATCTTCCAGGACCGTAAATACCTGGTAATCTAAATATGTGAATCGGGACTTTATAAAGCTTGAAAAGTTTTAAGTGCTGAGCCTCTGATTTCTGTCTAAGTTTTCCTCTTAAACTTCTTGGCTGAGTTTTGGAAGTTTCATCTACCCATTCTCCTAAATGATTTCCATAAACGCTTGTTGAGGAAAAATAACCATACCATTTAATGGTATTTTTAATTTTGAGAATTTCAGGAGTTAAATTATTTAAAATTATATCTCCATCTTCAACAGGAGGAATTGAATTTAATATAAAATTTGTACCATTTAAATAATAATCTCTATTTTCAAAAAATTTTTTTATATTTAATCTTTTCAAATTAAACTTTTTATCAAATTTTTCTGGTTTTATGTCTTCTTTATGAGTACAGATAATTTTTGAATTTTCAGGTAAGAGTGGAATTATATATTTTGTACAATAACCTGCACCAAAAAAAATTACTTTCATTTCAGTCTATTCTTATTTGCTTTTTTACCCAATCATATGCAGGATGATTTGTGAGTTCCTTATGCCATAGTAACTTTGTCTGTCTTCTATCTAATTCAAGTGGAAGTTCTGATATGGAAAAATTGTAACTTTTTGCCATCCTTTGTGCTGTTTTTGAAGGTAGTGTCAAAAGTAGATCAGAATTTTTTAAAATTAATGGTGCCATTGTAACGAGATCAATTCTTGCAAAGATTTCTCTTTCTAAATTAAGTTGACTTAAGCTTCTGTCTATTGGAGCAACTGGGGTTCCCTCAGTAGCTACGCGTAAATGTTTGCTAGACAAATACTGTTCAATAGATAATTTTTTTTCATTAGCCAATTCATGTTTTGAATTCATCATGCAAACATATTTTTCAGTGTACAGTTCAATAGATCCAAAACGGCTAGATACCACCTCAAATCTACCAATGGCAAAATCTATATCATTACTATCTAACAGTTTTAATGCCTCTGATCCTTGCTCAGATCTAATTCTAAGTGACGAGTTTGGAGATTGTTTCTCCAAAAAATTTATTAGATTAGGTAAAATTAACGGTGCAACATCATCGGATATGGAAATCTTATAAAGTTTTTTTGTTGTTCTAGGGTTAAAATTTATCGACGAAAGTGATAGCTCTAGGTCACTTAATGCTTTTTGAATTGGTGAAGACAGTTCGTTTGCCCTAGGAGTTGGTCTCATTCCTTTAGGTCCTCTAATAAAAAGTTCATCATTTACTAGATATCTCAATCTATTTAGTGCATTGCTCATTGCAGGTTGTGTTATACCCACTTTTTTACTTGCCTTTGTCACATTTCTCTCTTCGTATAATGTTTTAAAAATAACGAGGAGATTAAGATCAAAATTCTTAATATTCATGTTGTGAATTATATGTGCCTAATTATATTTAGTAAATACATTTTTTGATACTGGATTAATCAAGTGTGGTGTTTTTAGAAATTTCAATACTGCAATGTTTCTCGGATGATGTTATAATAAAAGTTCAAGTATATCGATGTAGACAATGTTATTTTTGGTTATCTTTTGTTTAATACAAGGATTTAGCGAGTTTTTACCTATAAGTTCGCAAGGCCATTTAATAGTTTTTAATAATTATTACAATGTGGATTACTTCTCAGAACTCTCGATTTTAGAACTAAATGTAATTTCACATTTTGGGTCCTTGTTCGCTGTCGTCTTTTACTACAACAAATTATTATTAAAAATGATAAAAGGGCTCAGAGTGTTTTATCGTCCTGACTTGGATAAAAATTTGAATCTTTTATTTAATCTTATAATATCAACTATACCAATAGTAATCATAGGATATTTTTTTGGTAAAAATTTTAATTACAATGCTGAAAGCATAATTTTAATCATTGGTTATACGAGCGTAATTTTTGCTGTAATTTTATTTATTTTAGATAAGTATTGTCTCATGGTTAGAAACCAAGATGCTATAAATTTTAAACTTGCTATATTCACAGGCTTTTTTCAATGTCTAGCTTTGATACCAGGGGTTAGTAGAGCTGGAGCCAATATGATAGCCCTCCGTTCATTGGGCTTTAATAGGAACTTTACTGTTAGGTATTCAAATCTTTTAAGCATTCCTGTAATAATAGGTGCAACAAGCTTTATAATTTTTAATGAAAACAATTTCTTTATTAATGATTTTCTAAATTTAAATGTTGTTTTAGTGTTTTTCTTAAGTTTTTTATTTTCGTTAATCTTTATTCATTTTCTTATAACCTGGGTGAGAAAATCCTCCCTATTAATTTTTATCATTTACAGAATACTTTTTGGTACCTTTTTAATTTTTTTATTTTATACTTCTTAAAGATAATTTTTTACAATCGTTTCCATAGAGGCAGGATTTTTTACAACTTTTTTAAGATTTACTAATCCTTTAGCTGATACACTATCATGATCTAGAAGGTTAATTTGATCACGTGTTAATAAAGGATTGGGGAGGGTTTCTAAAAAAAAAGCAACTATTTTTGCAGCAAAAAATGGCAGCGGTAAATATATTCTTTTTTTTCCTTGATGTTTTAAAATTACATCAAATATTTCATCAAAACTTTTGACTACTGGTCCAACTAGGTCGTAAATTTTATTTTTTTCATTATAAACATGGATCATGAATTTCACTAAATCTCCAACATATAATGGTTGAAATTTGACTCTTTTTGTGAAATTGAAAGACTTTAAAATGCCATTTGAAAAGTTTATTTCGGGAGTGCCTATAAGAGGAAGAAAGGGGCTAAAATTAGAAATAGATGAAAAAAAGTTAGTAAAATTATCTCCTTTTCCAAAAACAACTCCTGGCCTTATTATTAATGAATTTGGAAATATTTCTCTAATTTTCTTTTCTCCTAAAAATTTTGAGTTTGCGTAAGAAGAAGAATGAATCTTATTAACATTCAGTGCTGAAATGTGTATAAAATTTCTTATGTTTTTCTTTTTTGCACTTTTTGCAATCATTTCAGGGATTTTACAATGTACAAAAGCGAACTTATTCTTTTTAGACTCAGCTAAAATGCCTATTAAATTAAAAATTATGTCACAACCATCAACTAAATTGTCAACTTCTTGCTGATTAAAAGTATTAATTTTTTTAATTTTTATCTGACCTGGCTCGTTGGCAAAAAAGAGTGGCAGGTTTTTTTTTGTATCTCTAGAAATAATATTTATTTGACATGACTCTTTACATAAATGCTTAACTAAATGTGAGCCAATAAAACCACCACCTCCAAAAATCAAAACTTTTTTTCCACTTAATTTAGTTCTCATTTTTTTGTATTTATTTTGTATTTATGTTGTAACTTAAATATTAAGTAATATCATAGTTAATATTGTTCAAGAAATGAAAACTTTTAAATTTGCAGACACTTCTGTTTTTTTACACGACCAAGATCTACCTGATTTATTGGATTATAAAGATGAAATAGGAATTGATACAGAAACCACCGGACTCAATCTTTCAAGAGACAGATTATGTCTCATACAAATCGGGATTTCTAGAAAAGAATGTCATTTGATTAAATTGGAAAAATCTGAATTTACAAGTGAAGGTAAATATAAAAATCTGAAAGCTCTACTAAAAAATAGTAAAATAAAAAAAATTTTCCATTATGCCAGATTTGACTTAGCTGTCATAAAAAAATTTTTTAATATTGATTGTCAAAATATTTTTTGTACCAAAATAGCTTCAAAATTAGTGAGAACATATACAGACAGACATGGATTAAAAGATTTATGCAAGGAAATATTAGAAGTTGATTTAAATAAATCTCAACAATCAAGTGATTGGTCTGCTTCTAGCCTATCTAAAAATCAAATTAAATACGCATCTCACGATGTTATTTTTTTATTTGAATTAAAACAAAGGCTTTATGAAATGCTGGTAAGAGAGGATCGTTTAAAAATTTCAGAAAAAATATTTTCTTTTTTAGAAACTAGAGTTGAATTAGATCTATTAGGATGGATTGATTATGATATTTTTTCACATTAGCAAAAAAAATGAACCTTAAATCTGGTATAGATGTAATAGATATAGAAATTAAAAGCTTACAACTTTTAAAAAAAAACTTATCCAAAAGTTTCAGCGATACAGTAGAGTTATTATTCAAGACAAAAGGGAAAATAATTGTATCAGGAATTGGTAAAAGTGGTCATGTAGCATCAAAAATTTCTTCAACATTATCTTCTATTGGATCACCTTCTTTTTTTATTCATCCATCTGAAGCAAACCATGGAGACTTAGGAATGATTACAAAAAATGATTCCGTAATATTAATTTCAAATTCTGGAGAAACATTGGAATTATTAAGTATTATTTTACATTGTAAAAAACTAGGTGTTCCAATAATCTCAATTACAAGTGAAGAAAAGAGTACATTGGCAAAAAAATCTGAGCTAGTATTAGAAATTCCAAAAGATGTGGAGGCTTGTCCTCTTGAATTAGCCCCAACCAGTTCCACTACTTGCACACTAGTCTTGGGAGATGCGCTAGCACTAGCTCTTCTTAAAAAAAGAAAGTTTACTTCAAAAGATTTTTTAGAACTTCACCCAGGTGGGAAGTTAGGAAAAATGCTCCTTAAAGTTGGTGATGTTATGAAAAAGAAAGATATGATTCCTTTAATAAAAGATGACCAAAAAGTAAGCGAGGCCATTCTTGAAATGACATCAAAAGGTGAAGGGTGTGTTGGTGTTATATCAAAAAAAGGGGTGTTAAAGGGTATCGTTACTGACGGTGATTTAAGAAGACATATGTCTCCCAATCTACTCAAAAAAAAAGTAACAGAAATTATGACTAAAAAACCCAAAACCCTTAGTATCGAAACTTCTGTGAGCGATGCAGTAAAATTAATGAATAAACAATCAATAACTAACTATTTTATAACAAAAAAAATGAAGCCATTAGGAATTATTCATTTACACGATATACTTTAAGATCTATGGAATACTCTTTTATTATAAAGTCTGTTAAATATTCTTTCCTGCTAGTTTCAATTATAATGTTTTCTGTTTTAGCTTTCAAAACTATTCCTAATAAACAAGAAAATGAAAACGTCATAAGTTTTGAAAGTGAAACGTTCTCTTCAGCAAGTCAAATTTTATCTAAACCTTTATTCGTTGGACTGGATAAAAAAAGAAAACCATTCAAAATAACCGCTCTTAAAGCTACAAGATTAAACAGTAATCAAGAAGAATTTAACCTAGAAAGCCCAAAAGGGGAGATAGAAACAGACTCTGAAAAATTCTTTATGAAAGGAAATTTCGGAGTTTATAACAGTAAAAATCAAGTATTAAGAGTTGAAGGAGATGTCAATTTAACAAATATGAGTTCTATACAATTTTTGACATCTGAGGCATTTTTTGATTTCAGAAAACAAATTCTTTTTGGTGATCAAAATGTGACTGGGAAGAAAGATGGTTCAGTAATAACAGCCGAGGGTTTTAAAATTTTTAACAAAAAAAATAAAATTATATTTTCTGGAAAGTCAAAATTAATCTTGAATAAAAAATGAATTTAATTGTAAAAATTTTTATAACATTCTATTTATTACCATACATTGTTAATTCGCAGCAGATAATCAATCAAAAACAAAACGGCGGGCCAATAGAAATTTATGCTGAGCAAGGTATTGAATGGCATAAGAACGATAATAAATACTTGGCAATAGGTAATGCAATTGCAAAAAGTGGTAAGATGTCTGTTAAATCAGACCGAATTGAAGCTTTCTATGAAGAACAGGACAATTCAGGTATGAATATAAAACTTTTAAAAGCTCATAAAGAAGTTGTGGTTACTGATGAAAACTTAAAAATTGTTGGTGGTAAATTAGCAGAATACAATTTAAAAAAAGATTACTTTTCAATATTTGGAAAAAAATTAATTTTAACATCGAAGGACAATAAATTGGAATCAAAAGAGAAAATGGAATACTGGAGAGAAAAAGGCGTTGCCATAGCGACTGGAAAAGCAAAAGCAAAAAAAGGTAATGAATTCGAGATCAAAGCTGAAAAGTTAGTATGGTATCTAAATGAAAATAAAGGCAAAATCGATGTTAAAAAAATTTTTGGTTTCAACAGTGTTTCTATTTTCACCAATAATGAAGTAGCATTTAGTGATAAAGCTCTCTATAATAAAGATAGTGGTATTTGTAAATTGTTTGGAAATGTAAAATTACAAAAAGGTGATAGTTTTTTAACAGGGGATTATGCTGAAGTAGATCTTAACAAAGGTATAAGTAAATTATTACCGGCACCTAACTTGGACAAATTTAACGAAAACAGAGTTAGGGCATTAATTGATAAAAAACAGAAGTTTGAGGAATAATGAGCCAGATTGACATACCCTTCGTAGCAATTCACAACAAAGGTCTTGAAATAAAAAATGTTACAAAATCTTATAACAAAAAAAAAATTTTAGATAATGTTTCATTAAACCTTAATCGAGGTGAGTCAGTTGCTTTACTGGGCCCTAATGGAGCAGGAAAAACAACTCTTTTTTATATTATAATGGGTTTAATAAAAAGGGATGTGGGTTCTATTCTATTAGATAAAAATGAAATCTCTGAGTTACCAATGTACAGAAGATCAAAAATGGGTCTAGGTTATTTACCTCAGGAAAGCTCAATTTTTAGAGGAATGAATGTCGAGGAAAATATCCTGGCAATACTTCAAAAATCTAATAAGACAAGTATTGAAAAAGAAAAATTATTGAATAAGTTACTTTCAGACTTCGGAATAGAACATTTAAGGCAGTCTCCCTCATTGTCTTTATCTGGAGGTGAAAGAAGAAGATTAGAAATTGCTAGATGTATGGCTTCTAACCCAAACTTTATTTTACTTGATGAACCTTTGGCCGGAATAGATCCCATCGCTATTCAAGATGTTAAAAGTCTAATCCAAAACCTTAAGAATAAAAACATTGGTGTTTTAATCACCGATCACAATGTAAAAAGTACCCTAGAAATTGTTGACAGAGCATATATAATTTTTGAGGGTAGAGTTTTATTTGAAGGAAAACCAAGTGAGATTGTTAACAACAAAACCGTTAAAGCGTTTTATTTAGGACAAAACTTTTGACTTCACTCAATGCTATAACAGTTGCTGGTAAGCAAACAAAAATTGGTAAATCTTTATCAATTTATGTAAAAGAAAATCTAGAGACTACTCTGAAAAAATTTTTCAAAAATTTTATAAACTCAAGTGTTCTTTTTTCAAAAGACACTTTTAATTTTAAATGTGAAATTAGCATCCACTTAGAAGGATCTATTTTCGTTAAATCCAATGCATTAAGCAATGATCCCTATGGATCTTTTAACCTTGCAAACGAAAAAATAAAGAAAAGAATTAGAAGGTATCACAGAAAACTTACTGATCACAGATTTAATAACACAAAATCTTTAAAATACGTAAGGGCCAATGAGTATGTAATTAAAGATCCTGAAACAATTAAAAGCGGTGAAGTTGCCAATGAGCCAATTATAATAGCTGAGTCCGAAGAGTTAATTAAAACTATATCTGTGGGTGAAGCTCTAATGCTTATGAAACTTAATGATCAAAATGCAATTTTTTTCAAAAATATCCAAACAAAAAGATTAAATCTTTTGTTCAAAAGATCAGATGGAAATATTGGATGGCTTGATCCAAAGAAGTAAAATGAAATTACATGAATTTATATCACTGAACTCAATATTCGTTGGCGTCAATGTTGATAGTAAAAAAAACGTATTTAAAACTGTTGCCAATTTTTTTGAGAAAAAGAACCCAGAGCTATCTGGAAAGATCACTGAAAAACTCAATGAGAGAGAAAAGCTTGGAACTACTGCCGTTGGGAATGGTGTTGCAATTCCCCATACAAAAATTGAAGGCTTAAAAAAAACTCAAGTATTATTTATCAAATTAAATACTAAAATAGATTTTTCTGCCTCTGATGAAAAATTTGTTGACATTATTTTCTCAATTATTACGCCAGAAACATCGCAGTCTGAACACCTGCTGATATTGTCCGCTATTTCAAATTTTTTAAAAAAAAAGGGGTGTATCGAAAAGTTAAGAAAACTTGATTCTGCGGAAGAAATATACAAGTTATTCGGACTTGCCTAGTGTAAACTTATATACCTCAAACCTGATTGCATAATTGCTGCAATAGCTGACTCTTTACTGTCAAAAGCAGCTAAGAGAGTCCCATCCGAGCCGTAAACTGAAAAAATATCGGTAGAGAAATTTTTTTCTTCGTGTATTTCTTTTTTAACAAAAGCGTAGCTTAAGTTTTCTTTATCTAAAAGAAAAACTTCGTTTTGACTATTTTTATTTGTGTGATCTGCCATTTTCCAAACTAATTAATTTATCATTGAGTTTATTTTTATTATCTTTAATTTCGATTTTTTTAGATTCTTCATTGTTTATTGGTTGAGATAAGTCTACAAATAAAAGACCGTTTTCCATTGAGGCTTCGTCTACTTCGATTCCCTCTGCTAAAATGAAATTTCTCTGAAATTGCCTAGTGGCAATCCCACGGTGAATAAAAATTTTATCAGTATCATCCTCAGGCCTATATCCTTTAATTTGAAGTTGATTACCTTCTAAATTTATTTCTAAATTTTTTTTTTCAAAACCAGCTACTGCTATCGTAATTCTTAACAAATTGGATGAAAGTTGTTCGATATTATACGGAGGATATGAATCACTTGATAATTTGGAAATTCTATCAATGGTACGTTCGAACTGTTCAAATCCCAAAAGAAATGGGCTGTTAAATACTGACATTCTACTCATAAATCCTCTATTCGTTGAGCGATTAAACAAGAACCTTACTTATAAGCGTTCTTTAATATATTTATTACACTATGGTATTTAATTCAACTATTTTTACAGTAAAAATATTATTTTTCAGAAAAGAAGTTTTAAAGATCATTAGGAAAAGTTCCTTTTTTAGTTAATATTTTTTCTTTTTTTCTTTAAAATTTCCTCTGATTCAAAAATTTTTATTTCTAACTCTTGCAACTTCTTTTTTTTTTCTAATAACTTCTTTTCTTCCTCAAGTAATTCTTTTTCTATATTTAACTTTTGTTCCATTTTTAACAGCTGCGCCTCTTTATCCTTTATTTCATTTTCACTGGAATTTGGGTTTTGGGTTTTGTTTTCATCAATAACATTATTTAGAGCCCCATGAGCTCCAGTTTGAACTGGCCTTTTTTTTTCCTTTTCTTTTGGTTTGTTTATTATATTTACTGACTTATTTAGAGGAGGATTATCGTAATCGACTTTTTTTTTGTTTTTTAAGTAAACTATAAATTCCTCAACTTCTTTCGTTGAATGTCCTTTTATTACTTTTCGATCCTGATAATCAAGGGGATATCCCTCCGCACATACGTCTGAAATTTTGTTGAGAAGCTTTTTATACCTTTGAAAAAAATGTATTTCATCAACTGCATAATCTTGCGCACACAAATGTGGATCATGAGTACATAGTTTTGAGTTTTGAAAGATTACAAAAGCTTTTTTATAACATTTTCTTTGCCTCCAACTTTTATATGAAACTCCTGATCCAATGTAATTTTCAATCTCACTTTCTTTTTGGTTTTCGTTGCGGAAAGTCTCTCCAGGTATCAATAGCTTATAAGAATTAACAGTGTTTGCAGAGGCGTTTTGATTTGAAAATAAAAATAAAAGTAAAACAATTAAATATATTTTAGTAATGGTGGAGCTGGACGGGATCGAACCGACGACCTTCTGAATGCCATCCAGACGCTCTCCCAACTGAGCTACAGCCCCTTTTTTTTTTAAGCTTTGATTTTGAAACATTGAAAATATCTATATTGTAAATATAATTTATTAATACTTCACTTAATTAATTATTACACTATGTCTTATTTTTTTAAATTATTTTTTTTTGTTTTTTTCTTCAATAATCTTAATGCAGAAGTCCCAGTTCATGACTTTAAAAAATATAAAGTAGTTACAGAAAAACTTAAGTTAAAAGAAGTGGTGAAGGGACTCAATCATCCATGGGGATTGACCTTCATTGATGAAGAAAATTTAATAGTAACGGAAAAAAACGGAGGACTTTTAAAAATAAATATTAATTCAAAAAAGGTAACAAAGGTTAAACATAAAATAAATAGTATTCCTTTTGATGGCAGCGATCAAGGAGGGTTGCTCGATGTTTTATATGATAATGGTTTTTTGTACTTTTCGTATAGTCATCAGTTTGAAAATACAAAAACAAGTAAAAAACTTTACAGTACTGCAATTAGCAGAGGTAGGTTGATTGATAATGAAATAAAAAATCTAGAGTTACTGCTTTTAGGTAAACCTAAATTGTCAAAAAATATTCATTGGGGATCACGAATAGTTATCAATAAAAATCTTTTGTATGCAGGCTTTGGTGAAAGAGGTTTAGGTATGATAGCTCAAGATCCTTCTAAACATCCTGGAAGCATTATTAGAATTAATATTGATGGATCCATCCCTAAAGATAACCCTCACAACACAAACAAACCAAATTGGCTGCCTGAAATTTATCAAATTGGTATAAGAAACCCTCAAGGTATGGCAATATCTCCTAAAAATAAAAAAATTTATTTTTCTCAGCATGGTCCACGTGGCGGTGATAACATTGGAATTTTGAAAAAAAGTGGAAATTTTGGTTGGAAGGTTGTTGCCTGGGGAGGCACAGAATACTATGGAGCAAAAATTGGAACTGAACCTTTTAAAAAAAAATACGATCTTCCAATAATATCCTGGGTACCTTCAATAGGAGTTGGACAAATAAACTTTTATTCAGGAAATACTTTTCCAGAGTGGGATGGCAATTTAATTGTAAGTGCAACAAAAGCCGGTCTATTATTTAGGCTAGTGTTAGAAAACGATAAGGTAGTTGAGCAAGAAATTATATTGAATAATGAAATTGGACGTATAAGAGATTTCGAAGTTGGTGCTAATGGTGACATTTTTTTGATAGTAGATGACGATGACTCATCTCTTTGGCATTTATCTAGATAATACCTTGTAATGGATAAATTTACTGATCCTCATCTCTATTAATTTCAACCATTTCATCCACCGAATCCTCATCATCAGTTTCAATACCTACGTCAACATCTACGTCTGGATTTAAACCCTCATCATTCACGATATCGCTAGATTTGTCCTCAGTTTCTGGAATCGATGCTTCTGCTTTTACAACTTTAGGAGGTCTTCCTCTTTTTGAAACATTTGTCAGCAAAGAGTTGACGGTTGCACCACAGTTTGGACAAATAATTGGGAACTTCCCAAAATCAAAAAAGAGGGTACTACAACTAGTGCATTTTCTTTTTGCTCCTTTATCAAAATCTTCCATTTTAGAGTTCCTTTAATAAAATAAATGAATTATATATAAAAATTAGAATGAAAAAACCTTTTACTCTTAAATCTAGGAAAAGTAAATCCCTCAATGGAATAATTTTTGTACCCTCTGACAAATCTATTTCTATTCGTGCCTTAATAATTTCGTCTCTTTGTTTAGGAAATTCTAAAATTTTCAATTTATTGGAATCAGAGGATGTAAAACATACATTAAAATCATTAAAGGAATTAGGGGTAAAAATTTTAAAAAAAAAAAAATATTATGAAGTATATGGTGAAGGAGGACTATATAAAAAACCAAAGAAAAGATTGTATTTAGGAAACTCTGGAACTGGGGTAAGATTAATTACTGGTCTATTAGCATCAAGAAGTTTGAATATAACCTTAGCAGGTGACGATTCTTTATCGTCTAGACCAATGAAAAGAATTATTGAGCCTTTAGAGCTAATGAATCTGACTGTTCAAAGTAAAAAAGGTTGTCTACCTTTAAAAATTGTTAATAAAAATAAAGTCCCGGTTCCTATAGAATACAATTTAAAAATTGGGTCTGCACAGATAAAAAGTGCAATTTTGCTTGCAAGTACTAATATTAAAGGGACCACAACCATTCTCGAGAAATTCCCTAGCAGGAACCACACAGAAATAATGCTTAAATTTTTTGGAGCAGATATAAATAGAAAGGGGAAAAAAATAACAATTAATTCTCCCAACTTCCTTAAACCAAAAGATTTAATAATTCCAGGTGATTTTAGTTCTGCGGCATTTCTAATAGTAGCAACCTTGATTACAAAAAATAGTAAATTAAAAATACAACAAGTAGGTCTTAACTTTTATAGAACTGGACTCTTAGATGTTCTTAATAAAATGAAAGCTAAAATATTCATAACAAACAAAAAAATCTTAAATGGGGAGTTGGTTGGTGATATAGAGGTTTCGAGTTCACAATTGATATCTACTTCAGTAAGCAAACAAATTATTCCAAGGTTAATTGACGAACTTCCTATTTTATTTGTTGCTGCTTCATTCGCAGTTGGTAAATCGAAATTTACAGGATTGGAGGAACTTAAATTTAAAGAAAGTGATAGATTGGAGTCGATGGCACTAGCACTAAAAGATGCTGGTGTGAATATTAATCAAAAAACAAACTCTCTCCAAATTTCTGGAAATACCAAACAGCCAGGTGGAAATATTGTCAAAACCTTTAGCGACCATAGAATTGCCATGTCTATGTTAGTCTTTGGATTAGCCTCAGAAAACGAAATATTTATTGATGAGAAAAGAATGATTAAAACCTCATTTCCAAATTTTAAGGAAGTTTTTAACTCAATTGGAGCTGATATTGTCAACGTATCAAAATAAATTTCCCGTAATAGCTATTGATGGAACAGCATCTTCTGGAAAAGGTACACTTGCAAAAAAATTAGCAGTTTTTTTTGGCTTCGACCATCTCGATAGTGGCATGCTTTACAGAATTTATGCACATGAGGTTTTGAAAAAAAAGATTCAAGAAGTTGACAAAATTGATATCAATATTGAATTGTTCAACGATAAAACCTTATATGAATCCAAAAATTTGAGATCAGAATTAGTCTCTAAAACTGCCTCAAAAATTGCAAAAAATGAATTTGTCAGAAAGCAATTAATTAATCTCCAAAGACATTTCGCAGATAAGCCACCAAGTAGAAAAGGTTCTGTAATTGATGGAAGGGATATTACAAGTGTTATAGTTCCAAATGCAGAAGTAAAATTTTATATTGATGCTAGCTTAGAAAAAAGGGCAAAAAGAAGGCAAATTCAACTTAACTTACCAGAAAAAGAATATGAAAAAGTGTTTTATGAAATGAAAACAAGAGACTACAATGACAAAAACAGAGAAAACTGTCCTCTCATTAAAACAAAAGATAGTTTATATATTGATACATCAAATATTTCTGAAAGGATGGTTTTAGATATTGCGATAAAAGAAGTTAAAAAAAAAATAGATTTTATTTAGTCATTGCATTAATTAACAAAATTTTGTAATGGTATTCCAATATTTTGAGGAAATTATATTGGAAGAAAATTTTAGTGAATTATTAGAAAAAAGCCTTGTTGACTTTAAATATAAAGAAGGTCAGGTTATAAAAGGAACAGTTCTATCAGTAACTAATGACACTGTAGTAATAGACGTCGGTCTTAAATCCGAAGGTAGAATCCCATTAAAAGAGTTTCATTCACCAGGAGAAGAGCACTCTGTTGAAATAGGGCAAAAGTATGACGTTTATTTAGAAAAGCTTGAAAATAAAGAGGGAGAGGCTCTTCTGAGCCGTGAAAGAGCCAGAAAAGAGGAATCTTGGAGTAATCTTGAAAAACTTCAAGATTCAAAACAACAAGTAACAGGAGTAATCACGGGAAGAGTTAAAGGAGGATATGCTGTTGATATTGAAGGTGCTTTGGCTTTTTTACCAGGAAGTCAAGTTGATCTTAAGCCTATAAAAGACATTTCACCGTTGTTAAATAAACCTCAACCGATGGTTATACTTAAAATGGACAAAATCAGAGGAAACATAGTCGTTTCCAGAAGAGCTTTATTGGAGGAATCAAGAAAAGCAGATAGGTCAAAACTCTTATCAGATATTTCAGAGGGAGATAAATTAAAAGGTGTTATAAAAAATATTACAGATTATGGTGTATTTGTAGATCTTGGAGGGTTGGATGGGCTCATACATGTAACAGATTTATCATGGGAAAGAGTTAACCACCCATCTGAAAAGTTCACGGTGGGTCAAGAAATTGAGGTTATCGTTACGAAATATGACAAAGAAAGCAATAGAATTAGTCTTGGTTTAAAACAATTAACAGAGGATCCATGGAAAAACGTTGAAGAAGTATATAAAGTTGGTGCAAAGATAAAATCAAAAATTTCAAGTATTGCAGATTATGGTGCTTTTGTTGAATTAGAGAAAGGTGTCGAGGGTCTTATCCACAGCTCGGAAATGAGCTGGGTTAACAAAAATGTTAACCCCAATACCATTTTAAAAGTAGATCAAGAAGTTGAAGTTGTCATCTTAGAAATAGATAACTTAAAAAGAAGAATCAGCCTCGGTTTAAAACAGTGCACTGAAAACCCTTGGAAAAAATTTGCAGAAAAAAATAAAAGAGGTGATTTACTTGAAGGTAAAATCAAAAACATTACTGACTTTGGACTATTTGTTGAATTGTCTGAAGACCTTGATGGATTAATACACCTGTCCGACATCTCCTGGGATGATTCAGGCGAAGAGACAATAAAAAATTATAAATTAAATGATCTTGTTAAATTTAAAATTTTAGAAATTGATTTAGATAAAGAAAGAGTTTCATTAGGCATTAAGCAATTAAGTAAAGATTCCTCTAAAACCGACAATTTTTTTGGAAAAGTAATGACTGGAATCATTACGGAAATTGAAAATGATAAAATTCTAGTTTCTTTCGACGAAGACAAAAAAGGGTACATAAAAAAAATAAATTTAGCAAAGCTTAAATCAGAGCAAAATACCGAGAGGTTTGCTGTGAAAGAAAAAATTGATGCAAAAGTTATTAAAAAACAAAATAAAGAGGGACTATACGAACTTTCGGTCAAAGACCTTGAGATTCAAGAAGAAAAAGAGGCATTAAAAGAATATGGCTCTTCGTCATCAGGCGCTAGCATTGGAGATATAATTGGTGCCGCATTAAAAGAGGATAAAAAAAAAGATTCTGATAAAATAAAAGATGAAAAAAAATGATTCCCTAGTTGAGTACTTTACAAAAAAAAAGTCCCAGATCATCAAATCTTTCATTTTAATAATTTTATTTTTGTCCTCCGTCGTTATATTAAACAATAATTATTCAGATAACCCTTTCATTGCAAAGCTTTATCTTGAAGGGATGATTAGTAATGAAACCAATCTTCTGGAAAAAATTGATCAGTTAAAAGAAAAAGAAAACCTTAAGGGAATTTTATTGAAAGTTAATAGTCCTGGTGGAACTTTTGTAAGCAGTAAAGAAATTTATGATTCACTGAAGTTTTTTAATGAAACTATTCCTATTGCCATTTATATGAAAGAAGTTGCTACGTCAGGAGCATATTTGGTCTCTTTGGGCGCGGACAAAATTTTTGCCAACACTGGAACTATTACAGGTTCTGTAGGTGTCATTTTGCAAACGGCAGATATTTCGATTTTACTTGATAAAATTGGAATTAACCCACTTGTTATAAAAAGTGGAGACCTTAAAGCTGTTCCTAACCCTTTGGAACAGGCTAATGACTATCAAATTGATTATATTAAAAATATTGTTCAAACTATGCAGGAAGAATTTAGTAAGATTGTTAAGTTGGAAAGAAAAATTTCTGTAGAAAACTTGACTAAAATTAATGACGGTAGAATTTTTACAGGAGCGCAAGCTAAAGAGATTAATCTGATTGATGAAATTGGAGTTGAAAGTGATGCTATCGAATGGCTTAAAAAAAAAGCCAGTTTAGATGACAAAATTAAAATAATAGACTATGCTGAAGAAACTGATTTTTTTGAACTAATTAATCTAAAATTTTTAAAAAAATTCAGTAATATGGAATTAAAGTTAACCGATGGAATTCTTGCGATTTGGACACCCTAACAATGAAAAAATCTGATCTACTTCTAATTTTAGAAAAGAAATTCGAATATCTTCCAAAAAGAGAAGTGGAAAGGACTTTGGAAAAAATATTGCAATTTTTTTCATCCAATTTGTCTAAAGGCAATAGAATTGAAATAAGAGATTTTGGAAGCCTCTCAACTCGTCTTAGGAAATCAAGAATTGGAAGAAATCCATCAACTGGAGAGAAAATCAAAATTAAAGACAAACTATTAGTCCATTTTACTCCAGGAAAAAAACTTAAGAAAATAATCAATGAAGAATAATATTAAAAAAGTATTAAGTTTCTTTTTTTTTTTTTTTTTTTAATTTTTTTTCTACTATTTTCAATAGCAAATAAATATTCAATAAAACTTAGCCTTTTTCCATTACCCTATTTTTTTGAAGTACCAATTTATATTTTTACATTATGTATATTTTTTTTGGGCTTTATATTAGGTTTAGTAATTTTGATTTTTAAAAAAATTTTCTAATGGAAACCAAAAAACATATATTTTGTGCACTTGATTTTAGCAACTTAGAACTTACCCTAAGTTTTGCAAAAAAAATTAAAGATCATATTGGCGGAATAAAACTTGGTTTAGAGTTTTTTACAAAAAATGGACCACTTGGCGTTGAGAAATTAAAAAAAATTGGGCTTCCTATTTTTTTAGACTTAAAACTTCATGATATTCCTAACACAGTTAAGCAGTCCTTAAAAAACGTTTTAGATTTATCTCCTAATTATGTCACTGTTCATTTAAGTGGTGGTCTTAATATGCTCGAGGAACTCGCAGAAATGAAAAAAAAAACAAAAATCATAGGTGTATCAATGTTAACAAACCTTGATAATCATGACTTAAAAAGGATGGGTTTTAGTTGCGGACACAAAAAATTTGTAGAAAATTTAGTTAAAATTGGAGTAAAAGCAGGTGTAGATGGTATTGTGTCCTCCCCAAAAGAAACAAAATACCTAAAAAACAAATACAAAAGTCTGATTTTTGTTACACCGGGAATCAGATTACCTAAGAATAAAAAAAATGACCAAAAAAGAATAGAATCACCGAGATTTGCGATAAAAGCTGGTTCAAATATCTTAGTTATCGGAAGACCAATAACAAAAAGTAAAGATCCAGTTAATGCAATACAGGAAATCGTTAAAAATATTGAGTATGGTAAATAATATCGCAATAAAAATTTGTGGAATAAATGATTCTGAAACAGCTAGAGCATGTAAAAATGTTGATTATGTTGGTCTAGTATTTTATCAAAAGTCTCCAAGATTTGTAACAGCATTTCAAGCAAAAGAAATTTCTAAGTTTTTTTCAAAAAACACAAAAAAAGTAGGTCTTTTTGTCAATGCAAATATTGAGCTCATTGAGTATATAACGGAATATGTTAATTTAGACTTTATTCAACTTCACGGTGATGAAGATTTATCAATGATTAAAGCAATCAAACAAAGATTGAATAAACCAATAATTAAAGCTATATCTATCTGTTCAGAAAAGGATGTCGATTTGTCAGAAACATTTAAACCATTTTGCGAAATGATTTTATTTGATACGAAGTTGCAAACCCCAGAGATAAGAGGTGGAAGTGGAATTTCTTTTAATTGGAATTTACTTGAAAAATATAAATCCAAAAAAAAATGGATGTTAGCTGGAGGTCTAAATATCAAAAATTTGAAAAAAGCTGTTGAGTTAACTGGTGCTCCAATTGTAGATATTTCATCTGGTGTGGAAGTAGAAAAAGGCGTAAAATGTCCTGAAAAGATAAAAGAATTAATTAGATATGTTAAAAAGAGTAGATTCACAAAAATTTAAAGAATTCAATTTTCAAGATTTTCCAGATAAGAATGGTAGATTTGGGAAATTTGGTGGAAGATTTGTAGCTGAAACTCTTATGCCGCTTCTCTTAGATGTTGAAAAAGAATATGAAAAGGCAAAAAAATCAGCCAAATTTTTAAATGAAATTGATTACTATTTTAAAAATTATGTAGGGAGACCAAGTCCTCTTTATTTTGCTGAACGTCTATCAAAAAAGCTCAATGGGGCTAAGATTTATTTCAAAAGAGACGAATTAAATCATACCGGAGCTCATAAAATTAACAATTGTATAGGACAGGTTTTACTAGCCAAAAGAATGGGAAAAAAGAGGATAGTCGCAGAAACCGGAGCTGGCCAACATGGTGTTGCGACAGCAACTGTTTGTGCATTATTTAACTTAAAATGTATAGTTTATATGGGAGAAACAGACATTAAGCGCCAAGCACCAAATGTCTTCAAAATGAAATTACTGGGTGCAGATATAATTTCTGTAAAGTCAGGAACAGCTACCCTAAAAGATGCCATGAATGAGGCTTTGAGAGATTGGGTATCCAATGTTAATGATACCTTTTACGTTATTGGGACAGTTGCTGGCCCACATCCATATCCTATGATGGTAAGAGACTTTCAATCCATTATTGGTAAAGAGGCAAAACAGCAAATTCTCCAATTAGAAAAAAGACTTCCAAATTATCTAGTAGCTTGTATAGGCGGAGGGTCAAACGCTCTAGGTTTATTTTACCCTTTTTTAAATGATGATGTAGAAATAATAGGGGTAGAGGCTGGCGGGAAAGGAGTAAAGTCTGGTAAGCATGCGGCATCAATTTCAAAGGGTAAACCAGGTTTTTTGCATGGAAATCACACATTCTTACTTCAGAATAAAGATGGACAAATTGAAGATGCCCATTCAATTTCAGCAGGTTTAGATTATCCAGGAATTGGTCCTGAACATGCGTGGTTAAAAGAGATTGGGAGGATTTCTTATGTTAATGCAACAGACAAAGAGGCGTTAGAGGCATTCAAGTTGTGCACCAAGCTTGAGGGTATTATTCCAGCGCTTGAACCAGCTCATGCTTTATCTTTTTTGCTAAAAAATAAAAGAAAATTTTCTAAAAAAAGCTTAATTATAATGAATATGTGTGGTCGTGGAGATAAGGACATTTATTCAATTGCAGAGCACCTAGGCATGAAAATTTAAAAAATATGTTAAACAGAATAGATCAAAAATTTATCAATCTTGATAAAGAAAAAAAAAAAGCTTTAGTTGCATTTGTTACGTCAGGAGATCCCGACTTTCATTCATCAAAAAAAATTATAAATTCTCTCCCTAAATTTGGGGCAGATTTTATTGAAATTGGAATTCCTTTTTCAGATCCAATGGCAGACGGGCCGACGATACAAAGATCAAGTCAAAGAGCAATTAAATCTGGTATAAACTTAGCAAAAACTTTTAAACTTATTGAAAATTTCAGAGAGAGTAATCGAAAAACTCCCGTTATTCTAATGGGATATTTTAATCCAATATTTCAATTTGGACTAAAAAAATTTTTTCAAATTTGCAAAAAAGTTGGTGTAGATGGCTTAATAATAGTTGACCTACCTCCCGAAGAAGATAGTTTAATAAAAAATTATACACAACAGTATAATGTTTATAACATCAGGTTGGTCACGCCAACAACTAATAAAGAAAGACTAAGTAAAATTTCAAAATCATCAAAGGGTTTTTTATACTATGTTTCAATCATGGGTATAACTGGCACAAAAAAACCAAGTATATCGATATTGAAAAAATCTATTTTAAAAATTAAAAAAAACACAAAGCTTCCAGTGCTTGTTGGATTTGGAATAAATAACGCAAACCAAGTAAAAGAAATTAATAAATTTGCAAATGGTTGTGTTATTGGCTCTGCAATAATAAATTTAATTGAAGATTCAAAAAAAGGTAATTATTCTATAGAAAAAACTTTGTTGAAAATTAAATTATTCTTGTCAAAAATTAAAAAAGGTAATTAGAGTTTTAGAATGAATTGGATAACAAATTTCGTAAGACCTAAACTTCAGGCATTCGTAGGAAAAAAAGAAGTTCCTGATAATTTATGGGAAACATGTCCAAAATGTTCCCAAATGCTTTTAAAAAGGGAATTAGAAAATAATTCTTTTGTTTGTAAACACTGTGATCATCACTTCAGGATTAGTGCAAAACAGAGATTGAGTTTTTTTTTAGGAAATAATTTTATGGTTATGGATACCCCTAAGGTAAAAGCTGATCCTTTAAAGTTCAAAGATAATAAAAAATACTCAGATAGATTAAAGGAAGCACAAAAAAAAAATAGTACTTACGATTCAGTTATTGTTGCATCGGGTACCATTGAAAAAAAAAAAGTTACAGTTGCCATTTTTGATTTTAACTTTATGGGTGGTTCGATGGGAATGGCAGCTGGAGAAGCAATTGTTACGGCGTGTAATTATGCCAGAAATAACAATTTACCACTTATAATTTTTAGTTCATCGGGGGGAGCAAGAATGCAGGAGGGTATTTTATCGCTCATGCAGATGCCAAGAACTGTCATTGCAGTAAATTCTCTTTCAAAGACCAATCTCCCTTTTATTTCTGTCTTAACTGACCCAACAACCGGTGGAGTATCTGCCTCCTTTGCAATGTTAGGGGATATAATAATAGCAGAAAAAGACGCCACAATTGGATTCGCGGGAAGTCGAGTAATAGAGGAGACAATTAAAGAAAAACTTCCTCAAAACTTTCAAAAGTCTGAGTATTTAATTGAAAAGGGTATGATCGATATAGTTGTACATAGAAAAGAACTAAATAAAAAAATTTCAGATATAATTGAGTTTCTCACATAAACTTAATCCCCGTGGATAAATCTAACCAAATTCTAAAAAGACTAGAGCTTTTACATCCAAAAAAAATCGATTTATCTTTACTTCGTTTAAATAAACTCCTTAAAAAGCTTGGTAATCCTCACCTCAATTTAGCCCCAGTTATTCATGTAGCAGGCACAAATGGTAAAGGTTCTGTAACATCTTATCTTAGATCTATTTATGAGGCTGCTAATTTAAAAGTACATACTTATACATCACCTCACTTGATAAAATTTAATGAAAGAATAAGAATTAATTCGAACCTAATTGAAAATAAATATTTAAATTCTTTATTAGAAGAATGTGAAAAGAAAAATAATTCAGATCCAATTACTTTTTTTGAAATTACTACTGCTGCAGCTTTTCTTGCTTTCAGTAGAAACAAAGCTGATTTAGTTTTACTAGAGACTGGGCTGGGTGGAAGATTTGATGCAACAAATGTAGTTAAAAGACCAATTTGTAATGTGATTACACCAATTTCTATGGATCACATGAATTTTCTTGGCAACAATATTCAGAAGATTGCTTTTGAAAAAGCAGGAATTATTAAAAAAAAGTCACTTGTTATTATGTCAAAACAAAAAAAAATAGTTCGAGATATTGTTAAAGCAGAAACAAAAAAAAAGGAAAGTGTTATTTTTGAAGAAGGAGTTGATTGGAAAATTAAAAAAATAAAAGAACACTCATTTGTTCTTAACTACATGAATTGTGACTTTGAATTCCCTGTTCCCTCTTTAGCTGGAAACCACCAAATTGAAAACGCAGCAACAGCAGTTTCTGCTGTAAAATCTATAAAAAAAATCGTAATTAATGAAAAAATTATAACAAAAGGAATAGAAAATGTATTTTGGCCAGGGAGAATGCAGAAAATCAATAATGGTAAGCTAAAAAAACAATGTTCAGGAAATTTTGATATATGGCTTGATGGCGGTCATAATAATCACGCAGCAGATGTAATTTTGAAGTTTATTGAAAATTGGTCTGACATCAACAAAATTTTAATTTTAGGAATGACTGCTGGTAAAAATCCAACTGGTTTTCTAAGAAAAATTATTGATAAATTCAATTTCCTTATACTTCTTCCAATAAATGATCATCAATATATTCATCCATATGAAATCAGAGAAAATGTGAAGAAAAAACTTAAAAAGGATATTAAAACCGAATGTTGTTTAAACATAAATGATGCCTTAAATTTTGTATCAAAAAATTTTTCCTCTGGAAAAATTCTCATATGTGGATCACTTTATCTTGCCGGTGAAGTATTAAAGGCGGATGGTTTTAAAATTAGGTAAACTATATCTTCGAGTCGATCCACTCAAGTAAATCTGATTTACTTGGTAATCCAACTTTCATGTCCAACAGTTCTCCCCCTTTGAAAAGTAGAAGAGTTGGAATACTTCTTATTGAATATTTCATCGCTAACTCTTGATTATCATCTAGGTTAACTTTAGCAATCGCCACTTTACTGTCTAACTCACCCGAAATTTCATCTAAAATTGGTGCAAGTGCTTTGCACGGAGCACACCACTCAGCCCAAAAGTCTACTAACATCGGAACCTTACTTCCTGATATTTCTTTTTCAAATGTTTCTGCGTTCAGATTTTTTATACTACTCATAACTTCTCCATAAAGTTTATCCAAACAATTTCTTGGATAATTGTGAATCAAACCTAACTGCTCTAGGATTTTTTTGACTATAATAATCGTTTAAAAAATTTATGTAAATATTATATTGAATTAGTTGTTCTTTAATAAAAGATGAATTTTCATCTTCCTCAATTTCTAACGATATATTATCAGCTTCCTGCATAGCTGAAGGAATTGAAATAAAGTTTTGGTTCTCAAGTGAAAGTAATTTCTCTGAAATTTTAACGTGTAGATATTTAAATATTTTATTCGGTAAACATTCTGGCGCATTTCTAAAAATATGTTTTGCAGCAAAATATTTCAGTCTATTATCCATAAACTTTTCAGCAAAAGTCCATTTCTCTTCCCAAGAGTAATTATGAAAATCGTGCATTATTGTTGAATCTTTATAACCTATATTTTTAGTATAAATTGTTTCTTCTTCCAACTTATCCTCTTGACTCTGAGTGTCAATCAAGTCCATAGACTCCTTTTCTAAAATACTTGTTAAATTTTTAATAAAATTATCGTTCTCTAAATTTTGACATTTAACTTCTATTTCTTCCTCAGAAAACTCTGAATATGGTTTTATTTGCATGGCATATTTTTTATCTAAGATGTTAGGTTGCTTATTCAGTCTAATTTTTCTAAAAAAGCTTTTGGTTTTGTAAATTTCTCTGAGTTCGCTCTCATTCAACTCAGCAAACCCATCTGTGTCATACTTTAGATCAAAACTTATATATTGGTTATTATATACCGGATGTTTTATTAAATTTTTTACAAGATATATTCGGTGTGAACTGAACATGTAATTGTGATAAGTAACCAGTTTATTTTTAACCAGTGTTTCTTCGACATTTCTAGAAACCGAGTTATTTTTAAAGATTGAGAATAAATTTTCGTTTTTTTTTTTTAATAATTCAAATAATTGCATTGTAACTTCCACATCGGCAATCGCTTCATGTGAATTTGAATTATCAAAGCTATTCGCCTCAGCTAATTTTTCTAGCTTGAATGTAAGTTTACCTTCATCACTTTTCTTTACATTAACATTTTCTTTATAGAAAGCATGAACCATTGTTACAAAATTTAAAGCATCTCCTCTAAAATTTCCATTAGTGTTCGTTATATAGGGATAAATAAAATGCTCCCAAAGAAGTTGCCTAAGAAATTCCTCATCAAAGTTTATTGAATTAAAACCAACAAAAAAACTGTTTGAATATTTGTTTAAAAAATTTTTTATTTTCAGTGTCATTTCATAACAACTAAATTTTTCAGAGAGTAAATCCGACATTTTTAATCTGTTAACTCTTAAGGCATTAATTGAAGGAACTATGTCAGAATTAATTCTAGACTTAATATTTAGTTTATTAAGTTCTCTGAAATGTTCATCGTAAATTATAAAACCAGCCTGAAGGATTTGATCAAATCTAGCTGACCTTCCACTCGTTTCAAAATCATAAAAAACATATGGCATATTTAAAATATTTCATTGACTTTTTGTAAGTCTTTTGGATTGCTGATATGGTACCAATTATTTTTATCTAAATATCCATAAATTTTTTTCTTAACTATTGATTCCAAAAAAATTTCACTAAGTGAAAACTTTTGCTTCTTATTTTTTATTACTTTAGGATTTACTATTTGTAAACCAGCAAACATGTAATCATTGTTTTTACTACTTTTAATAATTTTTGAAACTTTTTTGTTTTTCTCTTCTAAAGAGAAATCACCTTTTCCTTGATAGCCTAACACTTCATCATTTTTTTTTAAAAGTAAAAGTAAATCCATATTTTTATCCCAATTTTTAATAATATTCTCAATTGGGCAATTTTTTGTTCTTTCCCAATAGACATCACCATTTATTAATAATTTTGGCGATTTTACGTTTTTGAATTTTTTTTTATTAATTAAATTTAATAATCCCCCCCCAGTTTCAAGAATTTCTTCCTCATAAATAACTTTTACAAAGGGTTTATAAATTATTAATTCGTTTTCTAATTTTTTAAATAAGTGATGTCCATTAATTAATATATTTTTAAAGTTTAGCTCAATAAGTCTTTCGATTTGGTAAGAAATGATTGCTTTACCATTTATCTTTAACAGTGGTTTCGGTATTTTTTTGGTCAATGGTAGCATTCTTTTTCCAAAACCTGCAGCAAATATCATAGCTTCGTCGATACTATCCATTCTCAATTACAGGTCCTAAAAGTGAATAAAGTGATGAGAACTTCTTTTTCATTAAATTCGATAAAAGCATCTTTTTTACTCTTGGTAAATGTGATAAGTAAATATTTTTTTTATCTCGTTTGGAAAGTCTGCAAAAAATTCCAAGTACCTTTAAATGTCTTTGGATCCCGAGTAAGCTGTAACAAAAATGAAATAAATCTTTATCTGTTATTTTTTTTTGCTCTATGTAAAAGTTTACTAAAAAGTTTTCAATATTTTTATTAACATCGATTCTAGCATCTTGAGTCAACGAAACTAGATCATATAAAGACGGACCGTAAACAGCATCTTGATAGTCAATCCACCCACATTTGAGAATTCCTTTCCTATTTTTTAAAAAAAATAAATTGTCAATATGATAATCTCTGTGAACAAAAACTTGAGGTAATTTTTCTAACTTTTTCAAAAAATCTCTAAAAATCAAATTAAACTCCTTTTTCATATTACCTCCTTTAAAATTAAAAAAAGGTAAATACCAATCAAAAAATAAGTTTGATTCATCTAAAAATTTTTTAGTACTATATCTAGGTAAGATTACTGAAAGTTTTTTGTTTTGGATTGATATAAGATTTTCAACAGCTAATTTATATAGCTCTTTACTATTTGATTGATTAATTATTTCACTATATTTTGATTTACCAAAGTTCTCTATTATAGCTAATCCATCATTCTTAAAATACTTATAAATTTTTGGAACAGAAACTTTTTTTTCTAAGGCTTTAGTGATCTTTAAAAATTGATTGAGATTATCTCGGTTCTTATCAACCATTATAACAAATTCTTTTTTTAGTGATTTCGCTAGAAAATACTTTCTATCTGATGCATCTCCGGCAAGAAATGACAAATCATTGACTGAAAAATTATTTAATTCTAATGCTTTAAGAATTTTTTTTTTAAGAGTTTCCATATTTCTTTATAATAAGAACTGTTAAATCCCAAAAGACAAATTTTAACATTTCTGTTATCAGCTCTATTTTCTTTAAATGTAATTTCGATTCTTTTTTTAGGAAAAAACTCTTCCATTAGCTCAGGCCACTCAACTAATACACAATGATTTAAAGCTACATCAAAATCTAAAGTAAAAAATTCATTTTTATCTTTAATTCTGTATAAATCGTAATGCCAAATTTCATTTTTCTTTATTTTATAAATATTTACAATTGGGAATGTCGGACTTAGTACTTTAGTTTTTTTTTCTGATAGATGGTTAACAAAAAAATTTGCAAAAGTAGTTTTTCCTGTCCCAATTTCTCCCTTTAAAGAAATAAACAATGGAGTGGTAAATTTTAAAGAAAAAACCTTGGCCAAATATTTTGTTTCATTTAAATTTTTAACACTTATATTTATGTCATAATCCATATGTATTTATGTATATTAATTTAATAGATAATATTGTATCCATTCAAAAATAAAATGAAAAAAATTAATACTGATGTTTTGATTGTTGGGGCTGGTCCGGTTGGTCTGTTCACTGTTTTTGAACTTGGCCAACTTGGAATGAAATCTTGTATTGTTGATAGTCTTGAGGATATTGGAGGACAATGCACCGCTTTGTATCCAGATAAACCTATTTATGATATTCCCGCTTATCCATCCTTGACAGCTGGTGATCTTATTGTCAATTTAAAAAAACAGATTGATCCGTTCAAACCAACCCTTCTTATGAATCAGAAAGTGGTTGAACTGGAAAAATATGATGAATTTTATAATGTTAAAACATCAGAGAATAATATTATACTTGCAAAATGTATTATAATAGCTGCTGGAAATGGAGCTTTCGGCCCTAACAAACCCCCAATTGAAAATATCGACTCCTACGAAAATAAAACCATTTTTTACCATGTAAAAGATAAATTAAGATTTAAAGATAAAACTTTAGCGATTGCAGGTGGTGGAGACTCAGCAGTAGATTGGGCAATTGAATTATCAAAAAACGCTAAAAAAATTTTTTTTATTCATAGAAGAAGTAAGCTAAGGGCTGTTCCTCAGAATGTAGAGACTCTTCATAAATTAGAGAAAGAAGGTAGGATTGAAATGATGATTCCTTTTCAACTTGATTCAATCCGTGGAAAGAATGGTATCATTGAAAAACTCGTTATTAAAAACATGGATGAAGAAAAAAAAGAATTAAAAGTCGACTATTTTCTTCCTTTTTTTGGACTCTCAACAAATCTTGGCCCCATCAAGAATTGGGAACTAGAGTTGGAAAAAAATATTCTGAAGGTCAAACAGGAAACTTGCGAAACAAACTTAAATGGAATATTTGCGATTGGTGATGTGTGCTCTTACCCAGGAAAGTTAAAACTTATCCTCACTGGTTTTGCAGAAGCAGCGATTGCTTCACACAATTGTTACAACAAAATTAATCCAGATAAAACTCTTCACTTTGAATATTCCACCACTAAAGGGATTAATAAGTTGTAATCTAATATCGGTATTCCTTATTTTTGAATGGACCATTTACTGGAACATTAATGTATTCACCTTGCTCATTAGTAAGTTTAGTCAGTTTGGCTCCAATTTTTTCTAAATGAATTTTAGCTACTTTTTCGTCTAACTCTTTTGGAAGAACGTATACTTTATTCTTATATTTCTCTGAATTTTCCCACAATTCAATCTGAGCCAATACTTGATTACAAAAAGATGCTGACATCACAAAACTTGGATGACCAGTAGCACACCCTAAATTTACTAACCTTCCCTCTGCAAGAACAATAATTTTTTTTCCATCAGGAAACTCGATTTCGTCCACCTGTGGTTTAATGTTGTTCCATTTAAAATTTCTAAGTGATTCAATTTGTATTTCAGAATCAAAATGACCAATGTTACAAACTATACTCCTATCTTTCATTGCTCTCATATGATCTACAGTAATAACATCAACGTTACCAGTTGCTGTAACGAATATATCAGCACTTTTTGCCGCATCGTCCATTGTATTAACTTCGTAACCATCCATTGCCGCTTGAAGTGCACATATTGGATCAACCTCAGTAACAACAACTCTACAACCAGCATTTCTTAAGCTTTCAGCAGAACCTTTTCCGACGTCACCATAACCTGCCACTACAGCAACCTTACCTGCCATCATAACATCTGTTGCTCTTCGAATACCATCAACAAGACTTTCTCTACAACCATATTTATTATCAAATTTAGATTTTGTTACTGAATCATTGACATTGATTGCAGGAACCCTCAAAGATCCATTCTTTTCCATTTCAACTAATCTTAACACGCCAGTTGTAGTTTCCTCAGAAAGACCTTTTATCTGATCCATCATTTCTGGATACTTTTCGTGCATTAATTTTGTTAAGTCTCCACCATCATCTAAAATTAAATTTGGAGTCCAGCCATCAGGACCTTTTATTGTTTGTTCAATACACCACCAAAATTCTTCTTCAGTTTCTCCTTTCCAGGCAAACACTGGAATATTTTTCTCTGCAACTGCTGCTGCTGCTTGGTCTTGAGTTGAATAAATATTACACGAACTCCACCTCACAGATGCTCCCAACTCAATTAAAGTTTCAATCAAAACTGCAGTTTGAATAGTCATATGTAAACATCCAGCTATTCTTGCACCATTCAAGGGTTTAGATTCAGCATACTCCTCTCTCAGCTTCATCAATCCAGGCATTTCCGTCTCTGCAATATTAATTTCTTTGCGTCCCCATTCGGATAAGTTTATATCTTTAATTTTATAGTCACTCATGTATCTTTCCCAACCTTAATTTTAGTTATTTATTACACTGTAAATCTTATCGTAATACGATTTAAGAATTTGTTTAATGCGTACACTATCATCTTGATTTAAAATTTCATCAGAAATTTTTTTTACTTCTTCATAGTTAACATTTTCAATAAACTGTTTAACTTTAAGAATTCTTGAAATACTCATTGATAATCGATCAATTCCCATTCCTAACAATAATGATGTGAACATTGTATCTCCAGCCATTTCTCCGCAAACACTGATAGGAACTCCAACTTTTTTTGCTGATTCAGCAGATAATTTAATTAACCTTAATACTGACAAATGTGCTGGATCATATATTTTTGCTACCTCTTCATCACCTCTATCAATTGCCAAAGTATACATTGTTAAATCGTTTGTTCCAATCGCTAAAAAATCACAGTTTTTTGCAATAGATTCAGAAATCAAAGCTGCTGCCGGTGTTTCTATGAGCACCCCAATATCAACATGTTTTTCAAGAATTTTAATTTTTTTTGATAATAGGTCATTTCTTACATCACTTATCAGCTTTTTTGCTTCTAATAATTCTGAGACATTTGAGACCATCGGCAGCATTATTCTAATATTTCCATACTTACTTGCCCTCAGAATAGCTGAGATTTGTCTTTTAAAAATTTTTGGAAAAGCAAGAGTCAGTCTAATTGCTCTAAGTCCTAAAGCAGGATTTGGTGATTTAGTTAAATATCTATCAATTGAAGGAACTTTTTTATCATTACCAACATCTAATGTTCTTATTGTGAGAGGTTTTCCTTTTAGATACTTTAAAGTTTTTTTTAAAGAATCGTACTGCTCATTTTCTGAAGGCATCCTTTTTTTATTCATAAAAAGATACTCACTTCTGAATAATCCTATTCCATCAATTCCAATTTTCATTGATTCTTTCGCTTCAGAAGAGTTATCAATGTTAGCCTCAATTTTAATTTGGACGTTATCAGTGGTTCTAGGAATTATCTTCTTTAAATAATTTAATTTTTTGTCTCGATTTTTTTGTTCTTCAATTTTTTTCTTATAAAAATTGATTGTTTGATTAGTTGGGTTCTTTATTAGTAAGCCTTTTTCACCATCAAGAACAATTTGTTCGTTATTTTTTATATTTTTTAAAAGATCTTTAACTCCTACGATTGTAGGAATTGACAAAGACCTCGCAACAATTGCAAAATGTCCCTCTGGTCCCCCTAAAACACTGACAAGTCCAGAAATTTTTGATTTTGCATGAGATAATAAGTCTGCTGGACTTAACTCAGAAGCAACAAGGATTTGATTATCTTTTAATCTACTTTTTTTTTTTTTTTTATTTTGTAGATTTTCCAAAATCCTTTTACAAACATCTCTTACATCATCAAATCTATCTTTTAGATAGTCATCTTTAATTTTCTTAAATATCTTTGAATGTTTATTTAACTCTTCAATAATTGCAAATTCGGCGTTAATAAGATCTGTTTCAATTCTTTTTTTGGAATCTTTAATAAATGAAGATGAAGTTATAATCGATTTATTTGCTTGTAACATAAACTTCATTTCTTGATAAATATCATTCCTAGAACCTTTTATTTTTTGAATAATTTTTGACAAGTCATCTAGAGCTTTTTTTACTGCCAAGTCCAATCTTTTGTGTTCCTTTTTGATTTCATAAATAGCGATATTGTACTTTGAGTATGTAATATCACTTCCCTCCATCACAAAACAATTTCCAATAACATAACCATGTGACACAGGTATACCTGTAAATGACTCTTCTTTTGTAATGTTATCAGATAATGGTTTCTCTTCTCCAAAATTATTTTTAATTAAATTTACTAATTTAGATAAATCTTCTTGAGAGTTTTCTCCAGTACATTGAATTTTTATTTCTGTACCTTTTGACGCTGCCAACGTCATTAGCCCAAGAAGAGAAGAACCGTTAACAATTTTTTTTCCCTTTTTAATTACAAATTTAGATTTGCATTTTGATATTAATTCAACAAACTTGGCCGAAGCCCTTGCGTGCAGGCCAAGCCTATTGGTAATTAAAATGGTTTTCTCTAATTTTTTTTGTTGCAATTAGTTGTTTCTCCAAAAAAAGCTGAAGCAACATTCATGTATTTTCTGCCTGATTCTTGAGATATCTTTATCAATTCCTTAATTTTACATTTATTTCTCAATGATGAAATTTTTATCAACATTGGTAAATTAACGCCTGCAACAACTTCTACTTTTTCTTCATCCATAACTGAAATAGCTAGGTTTGATGGTGTGCCGCCGAACATATCAGTCAAAACAATAACACCTTTTTTTTGATCAACCTTTTTAATTGCTTTGATAATTTCTTTTCTTTTTTTTTCTACATTATCATCAGGAAATATTGAGATTGCCTCAATGTTCTCTTGTTTACCAACTATATGTTCTAAAACTGAAACAAATTCTGAGGCGATATTAGAATGACTTACAATTACTATACCAATCATGATTTCAAATCCCTATGGTCTATAAAAACTTCAATACCTTTTTTTTGATTAAGAAAAGAAAAAAAAAATTCGCTACATACAACTGACCTATGTATACCGCCAGTACAACCAAAGGCTATTGTTATGTAATCTTTTTCTTCATCTTTAAACCCGCTTAACATTTTATCAAATAAGATTTTTATTTTATCAAAAAATAGATCAAAATGCTCCTGATTTTTAACAAACTCGATTATTTTTTCTTCCTTACCTGTCATTTTTTTGAGTTTTTTTTCATAAAATGGGTTCTTTAAAAATCTCATATCAAACACAAAGTCAGCCTCTTTTGGTAATCCGTTCTTATAACCAAAAGAAATTACTCTCACGGTTGTTTTAGTTTTAATATCTTTACTAAATAAAGCTTTTATTTTTTTTCTAAGTAAATTAATTGATAGGTCTGTAGTATTTACGTAATGGTCACTAATTTTTTTTAGAGGCTCAAGCCAACCACGCTCTCTATCTATTATTTCTAGCATGGGCAAATCAAGCTTTAAGGGGTGGATTCTTCTACTTTCCTTAAATCTATTTAAAAGTTTAGTTGTTTCACAATCAAAAAAAACTATAGAAATATCAACTTTTTCTTTTTTTTTTTTAATTAATTGAGAAATTTTCTTCGCGTCAAAGTTCCTGCTTCTTATGTCAATACCCACAGCTAAATTAGTTTTTATATTTGCTTCTAATATATTAACTAACAACGAAGTTGGGATATTATCAATTGCTTCGAACCCCAAGTCCTCCAAGATTTTTAATGCAGATGTTCTTCCTGCACCTGAAAGTCCGGTAACTATCAAAATTTTTTTAGGCATTATCTTTTATTTCATTTAACTTTAATTTAATTTTTGCAACTGATGATGAGTTTTTTCCATAAATTTTTATTTTTGAAATATTTAGGTTCATAAATTTGCCTATTTTTTTACTGGGTAACCTCTCTATTTCATGATCTACAAGTTCAACGATTAGTAAAAGCTTAATATTATCAACATATGGTACAGTCATTATACCTACCTCTCTTACCTCTAACAATCCTCTTGTTTGTGATGGAGGAAATAAAAAAATTGAATCATCAACTTTTTTACAAATTGTGATGTCATCAGATATTAAGGTAGCTCCTGAATCAATTAACCTCAAAGCTAAATCTGATTTACCTAATCCGGAATTTCCCACTATCAAAACACCAGAATCCTCAATAACAACTGAGGTGGCGTGGATAGTTTTTGGATTCATTTTTAATTTAAATAATTAGATTTTAATTTTTTATTTAAAACCATTGTTTTGACATTCTGCGTCACACCATTTTTTAAGTGAACTTTGATATCAAATGATTCTCCATCATTAAGCTTTTTTTTAATCCCAAAAAACATAAGGTGTTTTCCACCTGGTTGTAAATAAAGTTGACTATTCTTCTTAACCAAAACTTTTTTCATCATAATCATTTTTGCAATATCATTGGTTATTTTTATGTCGTGCATTTCTACCCTTGGAGATAATTTGCTTGAGAAAGATTCTATTTCTATATCATTATCAGTATTATTAAAAAAGCTCATGTATACTGCAATATTCTCTTGTCCTTCATACGTCTCGAAAGTATACGAGCCATGAATAACCAGTTTATTATTTTTTTCGGAAAAAGCTTCATTAAATGAAATAGTAAAAAAAATTAATAAAAGTAAGTATTTGAATTTTTTTTTCATAATTAATATTTAATATCTATATAATAATTTTAAATTATAAATAAATGAATATCAATTTTAAAACTCGACAACTTATTAGATCATCTTCTAGAGGATTCCTATCTACTGAGTTTAATCCTAAAAACTTTAAAAGTCTGAAAACTGGTTTATCGAAACCATTTTCATATTCGACATTTGTAATGACTGCATATGATTATGATCTTTCTCCAATTCTCTTGTTGTCAAATTTGTCTGAGCATACAACAAACGTTATTAACAATAGCTCAGTATCATTAATGGTTTGTGAGGAAAAAAATCTATACAACTTTTTTCCTAAGTTTAATAACAAATTTCCTAATATCGACTATGAAGATCCGATGTCAAGACCACGAGTAACACTCATTGGTAATCTTAAAAAATCATCAGATAAAAATCATCGTATAAGATTTTTAAACCGGCATCCTGCCGCAGGACTATATGCAAATTTTGGAGATATGAACTTTTACAAGTTAGATATTAAGAGTGCACATTTAATTGGAGGTTTTGCTCAGGTCAAATGGTTTAAAAAGAATGAACTGGTTAACAAAAAAAACCAAGGATATGCGAGTAGTGAGACAGATATAATGAACCATATGAATGAGCACCATAATGAAAGCATTAAATTGTATTTACAAAAATTTATAAAAAACATAAAAGCTGCTGAGAAATCCGGAAGGTGGAAAATTGTCGGAATTGACCCTGACGGCTTTGACTTAAGAAAAAAAAAGTTACTAACCAGACTGTATTTCGACAGAGAAATCACAGATTCAAAAAAGCTAAGGGGTATGTTTGTTAAACTTCACAAAGAGGCTCTCAAAAACTAGTGAGCCTCGTCCCAATTCAAACCCTCACCAACGTCGACCTTAATAGGAACATTTAGATCTAAAAAATTTTTATGTGACTCAATCATAATTTTTGGTACTTCCTCTTTAACTAAATTAACCTCATTAATAGGAACTTCAAAAATTAACTCGTCGTGTACTTGAATCAACATCTTTGTTTTAAGTTCCTTAACTTCAATAAAGTTATAAATTTTTGGCATAACTATTTTTATTAAATCTGCGGCACCTCCTTGTATTGGTGCATTAATTGCCGATCTTTCTGCAAAGTTTCTTCTGTTTACAATTTTATCGTTAATAAAGGGTATATGTATTCTTCTTCCAAAAGGAGTATAGACAAAACCATTTCCTCTGCAAAACTCAATCGTTTTTTTCATATATTCTTTTATTCCAGGATATTTTAGAAAATAACTTTCAATGAAACTTTTTGCTTCTGAATTTGAGATCTCCAACTGAAGTGCCAAACCGTATGGTGAAATTCCATATATTATTCCAAAATTTATAATTTTGGCTTTCCTTCTTAGATCACTAGTTAAAGATTTTTTATCAACTTGAAATACTTCCATCGCAGTAACATTGTGAACATCTTCATCATTTTTAAATGCTTCTTGCAATGATTTAACCTTTGCTACATGTGCCAAAATCCTTAGTTCAATTTGTGAGTAGTCAATTGAAATAATTTTATTATTTTTTTCAGGGACAAATGCCTTTCTTATTTCACGCCCCTCCTCAGTCTTTATAGGAATATTTTGTATGTTTGGATCATTGGAGGAAAATCTTCCTGTTAACGTACTTGCCATTCCAAAAGAAGTATGAATTCTTTGTGTATTAGTATTTTCACGAGACAACAAGCCTTCACAATAAGTGCTTCTAAGTTTAGCAAAATGTCGCCAATCCAGAACGAGTGAAGCAATCTCATGTTTTTCTGATTTTAGTTTTTCCAAAATTTTTACATCTGTTTGAAAATTTCCACTCTTTCCCTTTTTCCCATATGGTAATTCTAATTTTTTAAAAAGTATTTCACCCAATTGCTTTGGTGAACCAATATTAAATTGTTCTCCAACTAATTCAAAGATATTTGATTCTAATAGTTCAATTTTTGTTTGAAAAACCTCTGAAGTTTTTTTTAGATGCTCATTATTAACTTTGCAACCATTAATCTCCATCATGCCTACAATCTCGATAAGCTGCCGTTCAATGTAAAAATAAAAATAATATAATTTATTCTTTATTAACTCTAATTTTAGAATTTCCCATAATCGAAAAGTTATATCCGAATCCTCGGCAGCATATAACAATGCATCATTTAAATTCACTTCAGAAAATAGAACTTTTCTTTTGTTTACAGTAGTAATATCTGAAAACTTCACAGTTTCATGAGATAAAAAATCCATCGCCAACTCATCAAGGTTATGTCCCCTTTTTCCTGTTCTTAAAACATAAGACATCAGCATAGTATCATCCATATTTTTTAGGGTTACATTTAAACCTTTTAAAATTATGAAATCATACTTAATGTTTTGACCTATTTTAAGAATAGATTCGTCCTCTAAAATAACTCTTATCCTTGAAACAAATTCATTAAGGTCAATCTGCTCACTTTTTCTTTCATGATGTTTCAGGGGAATATAGCAAGCTTGACTATTTTCAAATGACATTGAAAATCCGACAATTTCTGCTTCCACAGGATTAGTTGAAGTTGTTTCACAGTCAATTGCCACAACTCCCTTTTCAATTGCTACGTCACACCACTCGTCTAGGTTTTTTAAATTAGTAATTAGTTTATAATTATTTTTATCTATTTTTTCTCTTAATGGACTGTTTAATTCTCTTTTATCTAAAAAATTTGATTCTTTTTTATTTTTATCTAATACATCTTCTGAGCCTTTTCCAAACTTCGAAATTACGTTTGCCTTCACCTTATTAAATTCCATTTCATCTAAGAAATTCAAAAGCTTGTTGACGTTTAGAGGTCGAAACTTTAGCTTTTCTAGGGGTACTGGTAATTTAACATCTTGCCTTAAAGTAACTAATTTTTTAGAAATCATTGCTATATCCTTATTTTCCTCTAATGAAATTCTCCTTTTTTCTTGCTTAACTTTGTCAGTATTATCGAGTAAACTTTCAAGATTTCCAAAATCATTTATTAGCTGAGCTGCTATTTTAGGCCCAATACCAGGTACACCTGGAATATTGTCTGATGAATCTCCCGCAAGTGCTTGAACATCAATAACTTTTTCGGGATAGACACCAAATTTTTCAAAAACACTTTCTTTTCCAATTTCTTTTTTTTTTAGGGGATCAAACATTAGAGTGTCATCGTCAATTAATTGCATTAAATCTTTGTCAGAGGAAACAATTGTGACCTTTTTTTTTTTTTCAACCGCGTTTTTTGAATATGAAGCAATTAAATCGTCAGCTTCAAAACCTTTGAATTCAATAGATTCTAAGTTAAAGTACTGAGGTACTTTTTTTATGATGTCAAATTGTGGCTTTAAATCTTCAGGAGGATCCGACCGATTGGCTTTATAATCTGGATAAATTTGATTCCTAAATGTCTCACGAGCTGCATCAAAGATTACAGCAATTTCAACATTACCACCTTTTTCTGACTGAATATCCTCAACAAGCTTTAAAAGCATATTACAAAAACCGAAAACAGCATTAACAGGTAGACCGTCTGATCTATACATTGGAGGAAGAGCATAGTAGGCTCGAAATATATATCCGGAGCCATCAATAAGTACTAATTCCTCTTTGCTGGCATCACTCATTTTTTTTTAAATTTTGTTCCACAGTATGGACAACTGATAATCTGTCTTGACGATAAATCAAGATAAACAATGGGATGAGAATCTGATCCCACGCCGCTGCAACTTACCTTTGAGCTATCAATAATATTTACTTTATTAAAAAATTCTTCGTCCATAAAAAAATTAATTGTCGCATTTTTATAAAAAAAATATAACTTTATTTTATAACATGGAAAACAAAATAATAGAAGTTTCAGGGTTAAGCAAAAGGTATACTTCTGGTAACTCTTTTGCCTTAGACCATATTGACCTCACTATTAATTCAGGTTCAATCTTTGGTTTACTAGGACCAAATGGAGCGGGAAAAAGTACTTTTATAAATATTCTCTCAGGACTTACAAATAAATCATCTGGAGTAGTGAAAGTCTGCGGTATTGATCTGGATGAAAATCCAAAAACCGTAAGAGGAAATATTGGGGTTGTTCCTCAAGAGATAAACATCGATCCTTTTTTTTCTCCAATACAAATAATGGACATTCAGGCAGGATTGTACGGGGTAAAAAAAGAAAATAATAAAAATTTGGAAATTTTAAAAAATCTTGATTTATTTGAAAAAGCAAAAGCTTACTCAAGAAGTCTATCTGGTGGCATGAAAAGGAGATTAATGGTCGCAAAAGCTATGGTTCACAATCCGCCTTTATTAATTTTGGACGAACCTACTGCTGGAGTGGATGTAGAACTGAGAAGTAAACTTTGGGATTCTATAAGAACTTTAAATAAAAAAGGAGTTACAATTATATTAACAACTCATTATCTAAAGGAAGCTGAAATTTTGTGTGATAGAATTGCTGTAATTAATAAAGGTAAGGTAATAGCATGCGACGAGAAAAAAAAGTTTATGCAACTCTTGGATGAGAAAGAGTTGATTATTGAATTTTCTGAGCAAATTAAAAAGATTCCAGCAGAAATAAAAAAATATTGTAAAAAAAAAGAGAAAAAATCATTAACACTTAAATTTAAAAAAAGTAAGATTAGCACAGCAGATATAATTAAAATTTTTGTTGAAAAAAAATTTAAACTAAAAGAAATATCAACAAAGGAATCTGATTTAGAGGATATATTTATAAAATTATTAAAAGAATAAATGTTTTTCTTATATTTTTGTTTATTTTAGGGTGCGCATTGACCAAAGATTCCATAAATGACAAAGATACATATTTTAATCCTCATGAGCTAAGGTGGGGAGATGAAACAAATAGTTCAACAATGGTTCTGGCTATTCATGGATATAATGATTATTCAAAATCTTTTGAAATTCCTGCAAATTTTTTAACAAAATTTAATTTATTTGTAATCGCTTTTGATCTAAGAGGATTCGGAAATAATAACTCTCGTGGAGAATGGTATACTCTTGAAAGACATATTAATGATATAAAAAATCAAATAACAAAATTAAAAAAAAAATATCCCAAAAAGAAATTATATTTGATGGGTGAAAGCATGGGAGGAGCTATACTTTTTAGCCTTATAAATTCAAATAAAATTTTACCAATTGATGGAGTTATACTCATTGCACCGGCAATTTGGAATTTTAAAGAAAGAAATTTTTTTAAGAGTATTACTCTAAATTTTTTTTCAAAAATTTTTCCTAATCTCAGTCTTAACGGAAAAGGGTTAATTAAGGTTCAGGCAAGTGATAATTTAGGAATATTAAAAGAATTATCTGATGATCCATTTTTCATTCATAAACCAAAATTAAAAAGCTTAAATGGAATAACCAACCTTATGGATGAGTCTTTTGAAGATGCAAAAAATTATTTAAAAAATCCATCTTATAATACATTGATACTGATTCCAATCAATGATCAGATTGTACCAAGAAAACCTTTGATTGAAATATTACAAAATCCAGATATAAAAAAAAATATTGGAGAAAAGTTTGATCTTGGAGTTTATATTGAAAGTTATCACATGATGCTACGAGATGTAGAGGGAGATTTTGTTACCAGAGAAATTAAAGAGTGGATTTTTAAAAGAAAAAATATTTCTTATTTAAATAGTTTTAAGAATCCAATAGAAAAATTATTAAATCAACCATATTATCATATTTTAGATTAATGAAACTAATTACAAAGATATTTTTTTTGTTTTTTTTAACCTGTTCAAGTCCTGTTATTTCAGATGAAATCATTCAAGACAATAATGGCAATTATTTTCTAATGAAAGATGATGGGACTTTTATAAGGCTACCCCAACCTAAACCTGGAAACAAATATGTTATTCAGAAAAAAACCATAAAAAAAAAATCAAAAAGTATTTTAAAACAACCAGAAAAAAAGGCCAGAAGAAGAACAAATCAAGGTATAAGATAATGAATAATGAAAACAAAAAAGAGGTTTGGCGAGTTATTCAAAGACATGGAGACTTATTAGTAAATAAACTGTCTCCTCATCCAAATCATCCTAAGGGACGAAATCCTTATGCACACATTTGTACATTAATCAAATCACATTTTGGTTGTTCATACAAAGATATAGAAGATGAAAAATGTGGGGATCTTATAAATTTTATTACTCAAATTAAAGAATAATGAACGGGAAGATCTCTTTATTAAGGGAGGAAATATTATGTTTTTAGATCTTCCCATCGTTCAAATTTCTGACACAAAGTCAGAGATAATACTAATAAGCAATTTATATGCCAAACTTTTTTGACTTAATTTGGTTGGTAATGTAAGAAAATATAGTAATTTATCTTTCAAATATAATTATGGTTTACCGTTTTGAATTAACATACGCAGCTTTTTTATTCCCCGCTATCCCATTAATGATGATTTCTTTTAATAATAGATATACGTCTTTAAGCAGGTTAATAAGAAAAATACATGACGAATTTATAAATAAAAAAATTTCAAAAAATGATAAATCGGCTATGAGATATTTAGCTCAAATAGATGTTTTAAATAAAAGACTCGTATATGTAAAATTAATGCAACTTTTTTCTGGTTTATCCTTTTTTTTTAATTTATTGACGATTTTAATTGGAATTTATGGAATTAAATCTTCAGTAATCTTTTTTATTATTGCTTTAGTTTTTTTTTGCATAGCTATTATAGTCTTCCTAATTGAAATTCACCTTAGTAGTAAAGCTTTGAAAACCCACCTGAAGGATTTGGAGGACTTAGAGTAAAAACTTGTGTTATGTTAGGTTTACTTGCAGAAATAAAAAATCACCCAAAAGGTCTCCTTACACTTTTTTTGACTGAACTATGGGAACGTTTTAGCTACTATGGTATGAGAGCTATTCTAGTTCTATACTTAGTTTCAGAACATAACAACTCAAACCCTGGCCTTGGTTGGTCAAACAGTGATGCAATTAAACTTTATGGTTGGTATACTGCCCTAGTTTACTTAGCATGCATACCCGGTGGAATAATTGGTGATAAATTTTTAAATAACAGAGACGCTGTTACAATTGGTGGTGCTTTTTTATGTATTGGACATTTAACACTAGCAATACAAAATCAATCTTTTTTTTTTATTGGACTAATATTAATTATTACGGGAGTTGGCTTACTCAAGCCAAATATTTCAACTCTTGTAGGACAACTCTATAAAGAAAACGATAATAGAAGAGATCAAGGTTTTACAATTTTCTATATCGGAATTAATTTTGGAGCTTTTTTTTCTAGCTTAATTGTTGGCTACATAGGCGAAGTTTATGGCTGGCATTATGGTTTCTCACTTGCAGGATTTGGAATGTTAATAGGCCAGTATTTTTTTCTAAAAGGAAAAAAGAATTTTGAAGAAATAAAAGTAAAGAAAAAACTATCAACTTTCGACTCTTCCTTCTCGTTAGTCGAGAGAGATAGAATTAAGTTAATTGTTATCTCTTCCCTAATTTTAATTATTTTTTGGGCTTCTTTTGAGCAAGCGGGTGGACTAATGAATTTATATGCTTTTGAAAAAACAGATCGTAATTTAGAATTTATCAACTTTGAGGTTCCTGCAAGCTGGTTTCAATCTATAAATCCACTGATGATAATTTTACTTGGTTTTCAGATTTCAGCGTTTTGGGTCTTTTTAGCAAAAAAAAAAATTATTAGTTCCTCTCTGTTTAAGATTTCCGTAGGAATAATCATTATGGGGTTAGGATTTGTGTTTATGTACTTTGCATCACTGGAGTCCCAAGTTTTTGGTAAATCTTCGATGTATTGGCTAGTGTTAGCTTATTTATTTCACACAATCGGAGAATTATGTGCTTCACCAGTGATATTATCTTACATCACAAAACTTTCACCAAAAAAATTAGTTGCCAGTATTATGGGAATTTATTTTGCTACTATTGGGTTAGGAAATAAATTAGCAGGTACAATTGGAGAAAGTTCAGGAAATTTAGGTGAAACTGTGATATTTTTAGGAATTACTATATTGTGTTTAGTAGTAGGTTTTACTACAATTTTTTTTCATAAAAAATTAATCAGGTTGTCACATGGAATTGACAATTAGTTTTAGCGCCCGTAGCTCAATTGGATAGAGCATTTGATTTCGGCTCAAAAGGTTAAGGGTTCGACTCCTTTCGGGCGCACCATCAAAGAAATCTACTTTTAAATAATTATTTTTATAATAATATAACTTTGTGAAAACTGTGTTGAAAACAAATAATCATATAACATTATCTTGGATTAAGCATATTCTGTTATGTAATAATATAAAGTTTTATATATTAGATGAATCAATGTCCTCTGTAGAGGGTAATATTACAGCTATTCCGATGAGAATCCTGGTTGATTCTGAAAATCTTAAACGAGCAAAAAAGATAATCAGTGATGCAGAAGATGAGTTAAAAAAGTCACAATAATTACCTCTAATTGAATTGTATGTAAGCATAGCCATGAACTTTCAGCCAATCTTTTTTTTCTCTATAATTTGAATCTATTTGCTCTACTGTTGACCAAAATTTATTTGAATGGTTTGGGACTAATATGTGAGCTAGCTCATGGATAATCACATAATCAATAATTCTTTTTGGTAAAAGAAAAAGCTTCCAATTTAAAAAAATTTCAGATTTGTGACTACAACTTCCCCATCTTGCTTGGTATGTCTTTACAAAAACTGATTGAGCATTAATTTTTATTCTTTTAGACAATACAGAAACTCTGACTTTTAAATATTTTGTTGACTCATTTTTTAGCCAATTTGTAAAAATTGATTTCATTGTATTTTTTTTTGTGCAGGAAATTTTTATTAAATCGTCGATAACCTTTACCTCATTTTTATCAGACTTAACAAATCTAACTTTATGGTTTTTTCCTAAAATAGGAAAATTTTTTTTTTCAGAAAATTCGATAATTTTTTTTCTATTTTTTAGCTTTTTTTCAATCCAACTTTTTTTCTTTTTAATAATCTCAGTAAGATATTTATCGTCGAGAAAATTTGGGCACAAAATAATTAATTTCCCATCTTTTATTTTTAATGAAACTGTACTATTTCTTCTTGAAGACCTTTGAATCTTGATTCCTGAAATATATGAAGAATACTCTTTTTTATTAAAAAAAATATTAAAAAAACTTTTCACTTATTTTTAACCAAGATTTTCAATTTAATTACCTTCCAATAAATTTTATTATAAATTGCTTTGATTCTTTTTTTAAAAGTGAAAGTGATCCGTAACTAATTTTTTCCCAAAAATTTTTTAATAATTTATCAAATGGCTCTCCTGTTAGATTTGAAATCATCCCATTAATTGAACCTGCGTGAGCAACAATCAAAACGTCTTCCTCAGTTGCACAAATTTCATCTGTAAATTCTTTTAATCTTTGTAAAAATTTTTTATTACTCTCTCCATTAGGTATGGTGAAGTTTATCATATCTTTCTCCCAGTTTTCAACGAGCTCCTTAGGAATTGATTGCTTAGGCTTCATTTCCCAGTCACCTAAATTTAGCTCCATTATCCTTGGATCAAGTATTACGTTATCTGAAATTTTTTGTGAAAGTTTTCGACACCTCTGTAATGGGCTTGAATAGACTTTAACTTTGTAATCTTTAGTTATGAGTTTATTGACTTTTTTTTTAATTATTTTAACTTCTTCCTCAAAAGTGTTAGATACATCTAGGTCTGTCTGCCCATAAAAAACATCTGGCTCAACATCTAGTGAAGTATGTCTTAAAAAAAAAATATTCATTAAAATCTTATTTCGAAGCTTTTAAAATCCTTAAAAGGTATCTCCTTTTCAGTAACTTCCAAAACTTTACTTAATAATGGGCCCTTATAACATTCACTTAAAAATATTTTAATGTTTTTTTTTTTTCCAGATAATTCCATTTTTACCGATTTATCTTCAGAGTTCATAACCCATCCCTGTAAATCAAAATCTCTAACTTTTTTTTCTACCCATGCTCTATACCCAACACCTTGAACTCTTCCTTTGACCTCAACCGTATACGTAGTTAAATTACTTTTCATCTAAGTCTCTATATTCAACTTCTATAACATCATCACTTTTATTAGATTTATTTTTTTGGTTTTTATTATTTTTTACAATCAAATTCCAAACTAATGATCTTAACTTTTTCATCAATAAAATTAGGCCTAAAAAGTCAGTGAAGAAACCTGGAATAATTAATAACAATCCTGCAATTTTTTTATAAACCCATTCATTTGGTTCAAGTGCTAACTCTTTTATGTCATTCAAGTTAATGTTACTTTTTAGTAAGATAAGACCAAAAGCACCAGTTAAAATAATTAAAAAAACCACTAGAAAAAAGCCAAGAAAATCTCCAAATAATACAAATAAAAGAATTTCAATAATTGGGATAAACAAAATAAATTTTAAATTCATTATTATTTCTTACCATCATTGTTTTTTTTTTTAAATACAATTAAATATACTTATTAAAATGACTGAAATTTTAAATAACCTTGTAACCTTTTTAATACCTTTTCTTATGGGGAGTTTGATTTTTTTCTCTGCGATAGTAGCTCCGAATACTTTCATCAACCTGGACGAAAAAAACGCCAGGAAGTTTATTCGAACCTTATTTCCTAAAATATACACATACGCAGCAATAATCAGCTTATTGATTGCAGTATTACTTCTTTTTGATAAAGTTTTTTACTCCTTTATATTCTTTATTATTTCACTAGGATACTTTTACTCTAAATTTTTTTTGATGAAAAAAATCAATAATGCCTCTGACTTAAAAGATGAAAGAAAATTTAAGTTATTGCATAGATTCAGCGTTATAATTTTTGTTTTACAACTTCTTATTATGGGATTTGTTTTTTATCTGCTTATATATCAATAACTTTTGATAACAAATCTGTATCAACAAACTTATGACCAAAATCCTTACCGGCGATTAATTCAAAAGCTCTATCTGGCTCTCCAAGATCAGACACAACTAACTTTGCACCCTTAAATTCTTCACCTAACGTCAAAATTGATGGTGTAACAATTGTACTAATGTTTGCCTTTAATGAAGCATCTAAACCTCTTGGTGAGTCCTCAATAGCTATACATGCTTGAGAAGGTAACCTAAGCTTTTCTAATGCCCACTCATAAATTTCTGGAGATGGTTTTTTGTTTGGCGTGGAATCACCATGAGCAACAATATCAAAAATTTGTTTGTGATCGATTTTCAATCCTTTTTCAAATAAATTTAATAAATTCACCTCAGATGTAGACGATACCAAACCAAGCCTGATACCTTTTCCTTTTAATTCATTAATTAATCTCATGATTCCTGGTCTTACTTTTATCTTTGATTCGGTTAAGTAATCTTCATATATTTCATTTTTTGTCTTATGAATTGAATCGACATACTTAGATAAATTTTTATAAGTCAACATTTCAGGCCAAGCTCGCTTGATATGATACATGATTCGCTCTTTACCACCTCCAATGTTTATTAATTCCTTATAAATTGGTTCATCCCAAAACCAATCTAAATTAAATTCTTTAAAGGCATCATTGAACGCTTTTCTATGAAAATTTTCAGTTTCAGCTATCGTACCATCAACATCAAAAAAAACTGCACTAAGTTCCATTTTTTATTCTTTCAATTATTTTAGAGGTAGATTTATTTTTAGTACATTTTATTAAAATAACTGACCCTTGCCATTTTGTTATCTCTTTATTCCCAACAACCTGACTTTTTTTGTAATCGTCTCCTTTAAAAATAAATTTTGGCTTTATTTTTTTTATTAAATTTATGGGTGTACTTTCTTCAAATATTACAATTCTATCTATAAATTCAAAACTTGACAATATTGATGATCTCTCAAATTGATTTATTATTGGTCTTGACGAGCCTTTCAACTTTTTCACTGAATTATCGCTGTTCAATCCCACAATTAAAAAATCACATTGCTTTTTTGCCTTTCTTAGGTAGTCAATATGTCCCTGATGTATTAAGTCAAAACATCCATTTGTAAAACCAATCTCGTAAGATTTTAAATTTTTTAATTCTGTCAGAAGGTTTTCAATTGAATGAACTTTATAGTTTGTGATCTCTTTCTTTCTTGTTTCTGAACGAGCAACTATTGCCGTACCAAATTTACCTACAGCTATACCTGCTGCTTCATTAGCCAGCTCAACTGAAGATACAAAATCCTCATTCCTTGCTATTCCCGATGCTATGTACGAAACAACTGTATCGCCAGCACCAGATACATCGAAGACTTCCTGTGCTTTTGAGGGAATATGAAAGTTATGCCCATCTTTTCTTACAACAGATATTCCGTCTGAACCTTTGGTTGTAATAACTGATTTAAAACCATAAACCTTTATCAATTTTTTTGAAACCTCTTCAATTTTAAAATCATTGACATCATTTTGGCCTACCCCTAATAGTTCTTTAAGATTGGGTGTAATTATTGTAGCGTTTTTATAATATCCAAGGTCAATATTTTTTGGATCAACAATAATAACTTTTCCTTCTCGATTGGAGAGCTTAATAATCTTTGATAACAGGCTTTTTGTTAATAAGCCTTTTTGATAGTCAGAGATTACAACAACGTTAGATTTTTTAAGATTTTTTGTGAATTTTTCTAGTATTTTTTTTTCAATTTTTTCATTTATCAAAGTGACATCTTCATTATCAACTCTTAAAATTTGTTGATTTTCAGATACAAATCTATGTTTTTTAGTGGCACACCTACCTTTATCAACAATTAAATCAAAAGATAAACTTTTAACCTTCTTACATAATGAAATAATTTTTTTCGAGTCACTATCATCTCCAATAACTGAGATTAAATGGCATTTTGTTTCTGCAGCACAAATATTTCTAGCAACATTACCAGAACCACCAAGTACTTCTCTGTTTTCTTTTGATAACTTTAAAACAGGAATTGGTGCCTCTGGAGAAATTCTTTCAACACTGCCTGCACTATAGCAATCCAATATAACATCACCTATACATAAAACCTTTTCCAGAGAATTCACTTTAACTTTTCCTTGTTCAACAGTTCATCAAAATATTCAATAGTCTTTTTAAGTCCTACCTCTCTGTCAAAAGATGGTTGCCATCCTAACTCTTTATTGGCAATTTCAATATTTGGACATCTTTGTTTAGGATCATCAACTGGAAGTTCTTTGTTAATAATTTTTGATTTACTACCAGTTAAATCAATTATTTCTTGTGCAAGATTATTAATTGAAATTTCTGATGGATTACCAAGGTTTACTGGTCCAGCTAAATTTTCCTTTCTCATCATTAAAAAAATTCCATTGACTAAATCATCAACGTAACAAAATGACCTCGTTTGAGAACCATCACCATAAACTGTAATTTTTTTATTTGTTAAAGCTTGAATAATAAAATTTGAAACAACTCTTCCATCATGTTTTTGCATTCTTGGACCGTAAGTATTAAATATTCTTATAACTTTAACATCAACGTTGTGTTGCCTTTGATAATCCCAAAAAATTGTTTCAGCACATCTTTTTCCTTCATCATAACACGCTCGAGGTCCATCTATACTCACTGCACCTTTGTAGGATTCGGTTTGTGGATGAACTTCAGGGTCACCATAAATTTCTGATGTTGACGCTTGCATAATTCTTGAACCAGTTCTTTTTGCTAAACCAAGCATATTTATCGCTCCGTGCACGCAAGTTTTTACTGTTTGCACTGGATCATTTTGATAATGAACCGGAGATGCTGGACATGCAAAATTAAAAATTTCATCAACTTCTAAGTATGTTGGAAATGTTATATCGTGCCTTAAAATCTCGAAATCTTTGTTATCTAATATATTTACTAAGTTATTTTTTGTCCCAGTATAAAAATTATCACAACAGATTACATAATGCCCTTCCTCAATAAGTCTCTCACAAATAAATGACCCAATAAATCCTGCACCACCAGTTACTAAAACTCTTTTTTTCACAATTATTACCTTAAACTAATTTCAATTTTTAATCTTTGATTTTTTTTTAAATAAAATGCAGCCTCATCAAAACTTGGTGGTCCAAAAAAAACTTTTGCATCATTGCTAAAACCAAATTTTTCTTGAGGAATTGATAAGAAAGTGTCAAATTTATCGTTAGAGTTTTTATCGTGATATATTGCGACTGCATAAAATGATTCCTCTAAATCAGTTATTGTAACCTGACCATCAGTTAGTTCAGTAACATTTTTTTTAAATCCGATTTTTTTTCCATGATTTTCTGGAAAAAATTCTGGGTTATCATAGACTGCAAAGTGAATTGATCCAATATTTTCTTCAATGTTAAGAATTTTTATTACTAACTCTGCACTTTTTAAATCACTTAAAAATAGTAAAGAGAAAAAGAATAAACAAATGTTAATTTTCATATTTTTTTTAATTTTTCCCTAGTATAATAACAGTATTTGTTATTTGCAGTATTTAAAATGGGTTATCTTATAAAAATTTTTATTTCAATTTACTTACTTTGTCATCCTATTTATTCCCACTCAAATGATGAAAGTAAATACACAATATCACACTTAATTCAATCGGCTGAATTAACACTAAAAAAATTGAATAAAAATAGCGATATGAAAAACTTTAAGGACTACTTGAAAAATTCTAGAGCAATTTTAATCTTTCCAGAAATTTATGAGGGAGGATTTTTTTTTGGAGCCAAAGGAGGAAACGGTCTATTAATAATAAGAAAATCAATAAATAGCTTTTCTGGTCCTTTTTTTTATTCAATAGGAGGACTGAGTGTGGGATTACAGTTTGGAGCCAAATCTGGTAAAGTTGTTATGACTGTAATGACAAATAGAGGGCTTAAATCAGTTTTAAAAGAAAGAATTAAATTTGGTGTTGATGTTGACGCAGTTGTTGTATCAGATGGAATTGGATACTCAGCAGAAAGTACGCTAAGACTTGCTGATATATATTCTTTTACAGATAACGAAGGCCTTTTTCTAGGAAGTTCTATTGAGGGTTCTTACCTTCAACCAAGAAATGACTTAAATAGATTTTTATATAAACAAGATTTTGACTCTGAAGAAATTTTAAAAAGTAATGAATCAAGAATTGAAATAAATAATATCATTAAAATTATTCAGAATATAACTAATGAAAAATCAGAAAAATAATAATGTCATTTTATTATGTGGTCATGGATCAAAATCAAAACATCATTCCATTAATTTAAGAAAAATTAAGAAAAAAATTGAAGAGAAAATTAATATTAAAGTCTTCGCAAGTTTTTTAGAAGTCAATAAGCCCTCATTAGAGGATTGTTTATTAAAATACCCCAAAAAGTACAACAGAGTTTTTATTTTTCCATTTCTGATTTTTGAAGGTAATCATTTTAAAAAAGATGTTAAAAGACTTGTACAAAAATATAACGAATCTAAAAACGTGGTATTAATTGATAAATTATCCTTGTTAAATGAAATATTACCAGAAACTACAAAAATCCTTAAAAAAAAAATAAAAAAAGATGAGAATACTATATTGGTAACAAGTTCGTCATTCAGTAAAGATAAGTCTGTTTTACTAGATCTGCAAAAATACACAAGACTTCTTTCTAAGGAACTGAATCTATCAGAATCATTTTTTCATTATGTTGGTGGTGAAACTGATGTGGTAGAAAAATTAAAACGTTTTAAAAATGATAAACTATCAATACTACTTCATCCAATCTTTTTTTTTCAAGGATTTCTATACTCAAAAAATAAAAAATACTTTCATGATATTTTTTTTAAAAAGGTAACAGTTTCGTCTTCTTTAATGAATGAAAATCAAATTTTCAATCTTGTAATAAAAAAATTACTCACCAAAATACCTCCCCCTCACTAATTTTTTTATATTTTCATCCCTTGTTCTATTAGCGTAATCAAGAATAGTTTTTCCAGAATAATCTGTAACTTCCTTATCAAAATTTTTCTCAATTAATATGTTTATAGCTTTCAGGTTTTTTCTCTCTATCGCATTCATTAATGCTGTTCTACCAATTCTATCCTGAAAATTTAAATTTGCATTAGAGTTAATAATTTTTTCAATTAGTTTGGATCTTTTATTGGAGATGTAAAAAATTAAATGAGAATTACCTTCTAAAATCTTTTTATTAATATCTGCTCCTTTTGATATTAAAATATCAAACATTTTCTCATCGTCATTTTTTAGCGCATAAGCTAATGGAGTGAGGCCTTCAAAATCATTTATATTTAAAGAAATACCCTCTTCAATCATCTTTTGGACTTTATCGTAGTTAGATTTTTTTACAGCTGAAAATAATACAGAATCTAAAAATATATCACTATCATCTAAAGCAATTAAACGGATAGGTAAAGCAAATAATATTAAAAAACAAAGTAAAAATTTAAAGTTTTTTTTTATCATTTTTAGTTTATCCTAGCTAGTAATGTATACACAAAATAAAAAAAAATTCTATATTATTGGTTCTAATCCTAACGATTTTTTTGATATGACAATTGAAGGAGTGGAGACATTACTAAAATCTGAGATAATAATATTTTCTAAAACTTTTCATAGAGGTTTTAGAAGTTTTTTAAAAGATAATAATAAAACTTTTGTATTTAAAGAAGACATTTCAGATAAAGAAGAAATTGAATTTTGTGAAAGTATTTTTAACCTATTAAAAAAAAACAATTCTATTGCATATCTTATATCTGGAGACCCACATTTTAATTACAAAAATCACTTTGAAGATTTTTTTTCAAAAAGAAAAGTTGATGTAATTAAGATTATTGGTATTCTTGAAATAGCTACTTGGGTAAACGAAAAAAACGAGTTTCTTACAAACAGAGAAAAAAATTCATCTATTTTTTTTTATTTTCCTGATACACTTTATGAAATAAAAAAAATTCTAGATGATAGCATATCTGGAAAATTGGTGCTTATCTTTAAAGAAAAAAAACTGTTAGAAAAATTATTAAAACAATTTAACAAAAAATCTAAAATCAAATACAAGCTCTATATAAATGGCCATAGAAAAGATTTTAAAAAATTACCATTAAAACTTGAAAGTCAATTTTCAAACGCTTACGTAATTCTTAATTGTGAACAAATACAAAGATATATTTAAAAAAAATCTTACTATGATGGTTTTAATCATATTGGTTATCTCCATAAGTATTTTCGTAATTAATTTATTTTCCTCAAAGAACGATGTAATACAGAATGTTGGTGGAAGTTTTTTATTAAAGGATCATGAGGGAAGTTATTTTAACTCAAAAAGTATTAAAAAAAAAAAACTAATTTATTTCGGATATACTTACTGTCCAGATATATGCCCAATGGATGTTTTAAAAATTTCCCAGGTTTACGATTTAAATAACGATCTCAAAAATGAGTTATTACCTATTTTTATTACCGTGGATCCAGAACGCGATGATCAAAATACAGTAAAAAACTTCATTGAGAACTTTAACGATGCTTTTATTGGTTTAACTGGAACAACAAAAGAAATAGATAAGGTTGTAAAAAGCTTCAAAATTTATGTCAATTACAATAAAAAAAATGAAAGTGATAATACCTATTTAGTTGATCACAGTTCTTTGATTTTTATAATCGATGAAAATGACAATTTTTTAGCTTTATTGAGGCCTAATGAAGTTAATATAGATAATATAAATAAATATCTAAAAGAAATTATCTAAAATTTTTTCAAATACATTTCTTTGGTCAATTTCTTTACTTTTCTTTATCAGTCTATCAATTCTACTTTTGTTTTCTTTATCTCTGTTAGCTATTATTGAGTCGCTTATAGCCACTGGTGGTTTTCCGTAGTGAGCCTTTTTCATAAAATCACTCCAAAGTATAGCTGGAGCAGTACCTCCGGTAATATTTTTCATAGGAGAATCATCATCATTGCCAAACCAAACACCAACAACTAAATCAGAGCTAAAACCAATAAACCAAGCATCCCTTAAAGATTGACTAGTGCCTGTTTTTCCTGCAGCTGGTCTATCAATTTTAGCATTTTTTCCTGTACCTGTTTGGATAGTATTTTCAAGCATCCTTATCATCGTATTAACTAATCCTGAATCCAATATTTCACCTGGTCCTTTTCCTTCCCTCATAAAGAGAGTTTTACCAGATGTGTTTTCAATGGAACGTATTCCATGAACAAAAATACCTTTTCCGCTATTTGCCAAAACATCATATGCTGCGGTTAATTCAAGTAAATTTACCTCGGAAGTCCCGAGTGCGAGTGATGGAGAATTTATTATTGGACTTCTAATTCCCATAGATCTTGCCATGTTTATCACATTCTGTCTGCCAATATTTTCCGACAACTGAACTGCAACTGTATTTATTGATTTTGCAAAAGCGTCAAACAAAGATATTTCACCCAAATATTCTTTTTTATAATTTTTTGGTGACCAACCATTAATATTGATTTCTGAATCAACCATTTCATCCTCTGGCTCAAAACCCTCTTTTAATCCGGCCAAATAAACAAAGATTTTAAAGGCTGATCCTGGTTGTCTTTGTGCTTGTGTCACTCTATTAAATTGTGTGTCACCATAATCTCTGCCTCCGATCATTGCCATAACACCTCCATCAAGATCTAAGGCAACTAAAGCTGATTGATCTGCAGATGGATATTTAGAAGTAACTGAGTTTACAGAGTCTTCAGCAATTTCCTGAAGTTTTACATCTAGTGTTGTTCTTACAATTAGATCTTCTTTTATTTCACCCAGATAGGATTTAACCCTTGGAAGTAACCAATCTATAAAATATCGAGTACTTTTTGGTGCTGAAGTATATTTGTTATAAATTTTATTATTTAGCTTTGCCTCGATAATACTCTGATCAGTAATTAAACTACTCTCCTTCATATTTTTTAAAACTTTGTAAGTTCTCTCTCGGGAAAGTTCCTCATTTGCAATAGGATTATATCTCGAAGGTGCTTTAAGTAGACTAGCTATAAGCGCACATTCGTACAAATTCAGCTCCTCTACCTTCTTATTAAAATATTTTTCTGATGCTGCTTGTACTCCATAAGTACCTGACCCCAAGTATACTCTATTAAGGTAAATACTCAGCAACTGCTGTTTAGTAAATCTTATTTCTAACCAAAAACTTAAAATTAGTTCATGAAGCTTTCGGGTAAAAGATCTTTCTGGTGTAAGGAAAAGATTTTTTGCTAGTTGTTGAGTGATTGTACTCCCACCTTGAACAATTCTCCCTGCCTTTAGATTAACAATTGCAGCCCTTACAATTCCTTTTATATCAATTCCTGGATGAAAAAAAAATCTTTTATCCTCAGTTACAATTACAGCATTGACAAGATTTTTAGGCAGATTTTCATACTGAATCGATTGTCCATAAATATCACCGTAAGAGGCTATTATTCTACCTTCTTTATCTAAAAAGGTTATGCTAGGTTGCCTTGAAATTTGAATTGATTCGGTTTCCGGCAGATTAAGCAATGACCAAGTAACAGCGATACTTATGAAAAGCACCAACCAAATAAAGATTAGAAATAACCACTTGATTAATCTCACAATTAAAAATATTCCATTTATTTGTTTTTAAATCAAATTACAATTTATACATCAAGATTTGACACTTTTTTTGCATTCGACTGGATAAAAATTTTTCTCTTTTCAACATCATCACCCATTAACTCTTCAAAAACATCATCAGCTCTTTGTGCGTCTTCAATTTCAACCCTAAGAATTGATCTATATTCAGGGTCTAATGTAGTTTGCCACAGCTGATCTGGATTCATCTCACCTAACCCCTTATATCTTTGAACGGAATAATTTTTTTTGGACTGGTCAAGTGCCTTTGTTATTAAATCTCTAGGGCTGTGAATTTCAATACTATGATCTCCTGATTTAAGAAATGATTTACTTAAGAAATATTCTTGCATAATTTCACTGTATTTTTTTAAATTAACATAGTTGAAGTCGTTAAAATCAGAAAATTTTATTTCAAAGCTTTCTGTTACTTTGTTTTCTTTTTTGGAGAAAACTATTGCGTTTTTTTCTAATAAGACTGACCAAACATCTTCTTGATAATTTAATCTCTTTAAAAGATAATCTATCGTTTGAGAGGATTTTCTTTGATTCTCAAAATTGTCTAGGTTAAAAAAATTTGAAATTGTTGCCTGCTCAAGTAAAAAATAGAAACTCGCATTTTTTCCCGAAATAAGATTCAAAAGTTTGTCGTATCCAATTATATTATTAAAAATATTTTTTAGATCAGATCCCTTTACAGCAGATCCTGAGCTTTGTTCTAAGACTGCATTTTCTGTTATGTCATTTATAAAAAAATTTTCAAGTTCACCGTCATCTTTTAGATACAATTCCATTTTGCCTCTTTTAATCTTATACAAAGGTGGTTGAGCAATATAAACATAACCACTACTTACTAAATCAGGCATATGCCTATACAAAAATGTTAATAATAATGTTCTTATATGAGAACCATCTACATCAGCATCAGTCATAATTATTATCTTATGATATCTTAAATCTTCAATCTTGAAATCGGGTTTGAAACCTGTGCCTAAAGCCTGGATTAAAGTCCCAATTTCTGCAGAATTTAAAATTTTATCTGGTCTAGATTTTTCCGTATTTAATATTTTTCCTTTTAAGGGTAAAACTGCTTGATTTTTTCTATCTCGAGCCTGTTTAGCTGACCCGCCAGCAGAGTCACCTTCGACTATAAAAAGTTCACTATTTTCTGGTGATTTACTTTGACAATCAGCTAGTTTTCCGGGCAATGAACTTACCTCAAAAGCTGAATTTTTTCTAGAAACCTCTCTAGCTTTTCTTGCAGCTTCACGTGCCGCTGCCGCTTCAAAAATTTTTGTTATCACTGACTTGGCATCTTTTGGGTTTTCTTCAAACCAATTAGCTAAATTTTCGGATACTATAGATTCTACAACCGGTCTTACCTCTGATGAAACAAGTTTATCCTTCGTTTGTGAAGAAAATTTTGGATCTGGAACTTTAACTGAAAGAATGCAAGTTAGGCCCTCTCTTGCATCCTCTCCAGTTAAGCTTACCTTATCTTTTTTTTGTAATCCGATATTAGTTATAGCTGTATTGACTGTTCTAGTTAATGCTGAACGAAATCCCGCTACGTGAGTACCTCCGTCTCTTTGAGGAATATTATTGGTAAAAACTAAAAAGTGCTCGTAATAACTTTTATTCCATTGTATTGCACATTCAACAGAAATGTCATCATTTGAACCTTTAAAAAAAATAACATCCTCAACTATAGCCTCCCTAGATTTATCTAAAAACTTTACGTAACCTTTCAGTCCACCTCGTGCTGAAAGCTCTGAAACAATTTCTTTTTCTTCTCTTAAGTCAATAAGCTTAATATTCACTCCAGCATTTAGATAGGCAAGCTCTCTTAATCTGGACTCAAGCTTTTTAAAATTAAACTCGGTTAAACTAAAAGTTTTTTGTGAGGGAAGAAAGGTGATTTCTGTTCCACTTTTTTCTGTTGCTCCTATTTCTTTTAATGCACTTTCTGATTCACCGTCATTAAATTTAATAAAATATTTTTTTCCTTCTCTCTCGATTGTCAATTCCAACCATTCTGATAATGCATTAACAACAGAAACTCCAACACCGTGCAATCCTCCAGAAACTTTATAAGAATTTTGGTCAAACTTCCCCCCTGCATGTAGCTGGGTCATGATAACTTCAGCTGCCGAGATTCCCTCTTCTTTATGAATATTAGTGGGTATCCCCCTTCCATTAT
>CACCPY010000005.1:0-67500 GCA_902547955.1 uncultured Alphaproteobacteria bacterium
AATTCTTTGAATGGGGAAATGAGATTTCTATTTGACGAAGTGTGATTGTTTTTAGAAGGAATAACGAAAATAATTAAAATCATTAAAAAAAAAATAATTATTGAAACTAATAAAAATACCTGCTCCCAGTTAAAGTATAGTGTTAAGTAAAGTGATCCTGCACCAGCCAATAGCCCCCCTATTCTATAACCAAATTGTGTCATAGCTGCGCCTGCTCCTTGAGAATCATCATCTAATATTTCAATCCTGTAGGCGTCCACAACAATGTCTTGACTAGCTGAAAAAAATGAAACTAATAAAGCAAAAATCGCAGTTGTATGAAGATTATTTACTGGATCGCTGTATCCAAGAAAAATAATAAACAGCGTAAGGTTTAACTGGATTAATAAAAGCCAAGATTTTCTCTGACCTAAAAATTTATGTAAATAAGGAACATTGTAATTATCTAAAAGTGGAGCCCATAAAAATTTTAAACTCCAAGGGATCTGTGTCAGGGCAAAGAGGCCAATTGTAGAAATATCTATGTTCTCTCTAGTTAACCAAATAAAGAGTGTGGAAAGTATTAAATATAACGGAATTCCACTGGAAATACCCATCACAAAAATTAAGATTTGGTTTTTATTACAATATAATTTTAAAAAGTTTCCAAACATTTTTGTTGAATTTTTATTATTTAATACAATAATAATAATATGAGAATATTACTTTGCTGTATATATATATTAACTGTCGGAATAATTTCGAAAGATTCTAAGTCCGATGATCATAAAATTCCAAATCTTATAGGTACGTGGGAGGGAGTTAATAAGACTCTTTCCGAGTTACGTGGTTACAAAGCTTGGGAGAAAAAAGTTGAAATAACTGAACAAAAAGACAGAAGATTTAAAGGCACTTTTTCCTACACAGACGGTACAAAAAATTTTTTTGGTGTTATTCACCCAGACAATATTACTATAACTTGGGTAGCATCAAATAGTAGAGGATATAACATTGGTAAGCTACTGGATAAAAATAACATCAGTGCTTGTTATGTAGAAGCCGGTATAGACGCCACAGCGGGTTGTGCTGATCTAAAGAGAAAATAACCAGTCCATCAAACTAAACCCTTAATCAATTTTGTAGGCTTCTTTAACAAAGACGCCCTGTTTCCTTTCCAATGTATCTTCGTGTTCTCTACAACAATAAATTCATCAAAATATTTAATTGCTCCTTTCACATCAGATGAAACTGCCAATACTGTGATTTTAAGTTTTTTATTTAATTTCTTCACAATGTCAAATATCATATTTGTTTTTACAGGATCTAGTCCAGCCGTTGGCTCATCCAATAACAAAAAATTTGGTTGGTGTGATATTGCTCTTGCGATGGCAACTCTTTTCTTCATTCCTCCTGAAAGTTCAGAAGGGAAGAGATTAGCATCTCGTTTAGATAACCCAACCATTTTAAGTAGAGAAACAGATTTAATGATTAATTCTGATTCTTTTTTTTTTGTAAGACTCTTAAACATTATATTTTCCCAAACTTTTAAACTATCAAAAAGGGCATCTTTCTCAAAAACCATTCCAATAGATTCATAAACATCGAAAATCTCTTTTGTTTTTATTGAAACGCCGCTTATCTTGATATCGCCATCAGATATATTAATTAATCCAACTATTGATTTTAATATAGTGCTTTTACCTGATAAACCTTTTCCGATTAGACAAACAGGTTTATTAGGTAAAACTTTAAATGAGATATCAGACAGAATTTTTTTTTGTTCAAAATCAACATTAACATTTTCTAAAAAAATTGTATTATGCATTAAATAATTTTTACCATGATATTAAACTACTCACATTCTAATATTAAATTTGAAAAAAATACAGTCATTATAGCAGGTGCAGGTCCTGGATCAAAAAAATTGGTAACATTGAAATTAAAGTTAATACTAAAACTTGCTGACATAATTATATACGATGCTCTAGTAAATAAGAATATTTTAAAGGATTGTAAAGAAAAGGCACTATTAATATATGCAGGAAAAACAAAAAAAAATTCTTGCACTCAATCAGAAATTAATCATTTAATGGTTAAATATGCAAATTTAGGTAAAAGAGTTCTTAGACTAAAAGGTGGAGATGTAAGTTTTTTTAGCAGAGCAAGTCAGGAGGTACAATTTTTAAAAGAAAATAAAATTAAATTTAAGGTTTTTACGGCAATAACCTCTTCTCAAGCTTCAGTTAGTGAGACTAATCGATTATTTTTTAATAAAAAAAGAACCTGTAATTTTTTTACTGGACATAAAAAAATTAATTCGAGTTCTAAAGAAGTCGACTACTCAAATATTAGTAAAAATAAAGGTAAAATTTTTATCTATATGGGGATTAGTCAAATTGAAGAAGTTTCAAGAAATCTTCAAAAAAATCAAATTTCTCCTGATGAAAAAGTTTCTATAGTTAAAAATGCATCACTTAAAAATCAAAAAATTTATATAACAAATTTAAAAGAATGTACTTCATTTATAAAAAAAAATAAAATCACCTCGCCTGCTATATTAATCATAAGATAGATGGCTTTAGTTTTATGAAAACAAATCAAACTGACTTTGAATGCGTGGTAGTAGGAGCTGGAGTAGTGGGGTTATCTGTTGCCAGGAGCATAGCAAAACGAAACAAACAAGTATTAGTAATAGAAAAAAATAAAAGATTTGGAGAAGAAACAAGTTCAAGAAATAGTGGTGTTATTCACGCTGGTATTTATTATCCTAAAAATTCGCTCAAAGCAACTTTTTGTAAGAAAGGGAATTCTGAAATTTATTCCTATGCTAAAAAACGCGGTATAAATTTTAATAAGTGCGGAAAATTAATCATTGCCAATAGTTCTTATGAAGAAAAAATATTATCACAAATAAAAACAAATGCTCAAAAAAATGGAATTATTTTAAAATATAAAAACAAAACACATTTAAAAAAGATTGAACCTAATCTAAATTGTTTTTCAGCTTTATACTCTGAAACTTCTGGAATAATCGATTCACATGATTTAATGGCAAATTTTATTTTTGATATTGAAGATAAAAAAGGAGAATTAGTTTTTCAAAGCAAAGTTAGTAATGTTAAAATAGAAAAGAAAAAAATAAAATTTTGTATAAATAATGACAATAATTATTACTCGACCAAGGTTTTAATTAATTGCTCAGGACTTGAAAGTCACTTACTTGCACAGAACATCAAACAATTAAAGAAATCTTCAATACCAAAAATTATTTTTGTAAAGGGTAGTTATATGAAACTCTCAGGAAAATCTCCTTTTAAAAAACTTATATATCCTGTACCAACAAAAAATGGTCTTGGGATCCATTCAACTTTAAATCTTGATGGTCAGACGATTTTTGGTCCAGATGATGAAGTAGTTAAAGAAATAAATTATAATGTTTTTGATGAAAAAAGATTAAAGTTCTTTAATTCTATTAAAAAATTTTGGCCAGAAATTTCTCTTGACAAGATTACTTGTGATTATAGCGGCATCAGAACTAAAGTTAAAAAAAATGACTTCATAATTCAAGATCATTCAGATCATCAGATCAAAGGACTTATAAATTTATTTGGTATAGATTCACCTGGGCTAACATCTTCAATTCCAGTAGGTGAATTTGTTGCTGATAAATATATTGATATTTTTAATGACTTATGAATTTATTTTTATATATATTACTAATTTTTTTTTACTTTTTCTCTAAGATTATAGGACTGAGACTTTCATCTATATTAGGTGGAATAATTGTGTACTGTTATGGAATTTTTTCACAAAAAAATTCAATAGGAATGAAAAACCTAACCATTGTTTTTCCTGAAAAGACTTTAAAAGAAAAAAAAGCTATTTTAGGAAAAATGTGGTTTCACTTTGGTCGAGTAATAGGTGAATATGCTCACTTAGACAAAATAGACTTTAATGACGAATCTGTTATTAAGATCGAAAAAATAGAAAATTTATTAAACCCTTTACAAAATGGTAACTGTATTTTTTTCTCAGCTCATATTGGTAATTGGGAGTTGTCCTCACACCCTTTGGTTCAAAATGGATTCGATATCAATTTTATATATAGACCTCCAAATAATCATTATGTAGAGAATCTTTTAAAAAAAATACGAAAAAAATATGGAGTTAAATTAATAAAAAAGGGAAATGAAGGTGCCAAAGAGTGCATCAGAGTTTTAAAAAAAAAAGGAAATCTTGGAATGCTCATTGATCAAAAAATGAATGATGGGATAGCAATAAATTTTTTTGGTAAAGAGGCTATGACAGCTACTGCAATTGCCAAATTAGCATTAAAATTTAAATCTACTGTTATTCCAGCTTACTGTATAAGAGTTGGTGGTACAAATTTCAAAATAAAATATTTTAAACCAATATTATATGAAAAAATAAGAAAGTTAAAGACCGAGAAGAAAATTACTATTCACCTAAACAAATATATAGAAGAATGGATAAAGGAATATCCCGAACAATGGATATGGATTCATAATAGGTGGAAAAATTAGAGTTTTAAAATTTGTTTCAACTTATTACCTACTAATTTTGATTCCTCCAATTTTTTATAACTCCATTTATCTAGCTTTTTGTTGTAAATACGAGTAATTTTATCTTTATTTAAATTTATTTGAAAATTTTTAATTTTTGATTTTATTTTACTAACTGGAATTATGTATGTAGGTTTTCCTGTCGACAAAGCATCCGAGGTCATGCTTATAGAATCTGCAGTGACAAAAATATAATCAGCTATATTTATTAATTCCCAATAGGGATTGTAAAAATTATCAGGAAAAACTAACGATCTTTTTTTTTTACTTTTGAGTATATTATTTTTTAGAGACTGTGGGGTCCTCCTGGAAAAACAATAAACAATTTCTATTTTTTTTTCTTGATTAATTTTTTGTATTGTTTCCTTAAGATCAGCAAATACAATCTTAGAGCTTTTACCATTGCCACCAATTAAAAACAATACGATCTTAAAATTTTCATTGAAAAGTTTTGAAATATTTAATAATTGTTTCTTCTTTAAATTAATTTTCTTTCTATCGACTAAAGTTCCTCTTGTGAGGATTAAATTATGTTTATTAAAAAACTTTGATGAATCATGTTGTGGAATTATAATTTTACTAAATTCATTTTTTTTAAAGTAAGGATTTAGGATATGAAGATTTGTGCAATTATTAATTTTTTTAAATATTAAGTTATAGGGCGCTGCAATACGTCCACAAGAGATTATCAAATCAATTCTTTGTTTTTTGATACCTAAACCAAAAAATAGTTGTATTAATAGTTTTAAATAAATAAATGAGTTTGGAAAAAAATGAAAAAAACTTTTTTTAATTTTAATGTATTGTAAATTTATTTTTTTAGAGGAAGTTAATTCATTTACTACGGAATTACACTGATTTATACTGCTAAGTTTTGTATCTGTAATAACTAGAATTTTAAACATTTTTTTTTAAATATAAAAAAACAAAATATTTATACAAAATAGCTAGATAAATCATAAAAATCATTGCAAAAATATTATCACTTAAAAAATGTCCTCCCATAGCAATCCTACACAAACTGACAACTATTCCAAAAATTAAATTTATTATCAAATAAATTGGGTTTTTAAGAATTATAGTTCCTGTAATAAAGGAAAAGGCTGCGGATGCCTCACCACCAATCCAAGAGCAATTTTTTTTACACTGATCAGATATTATAAACGGTTTAGCATAAATTTTATCACCTCCAAACTCTTGAATATTAATTGGTCGAGCCCTACCCCAATTATCTTTAAAGTAAAAGTTGGCAATTAATCCACATCCAATTACTGGGCCAACTATGAAACCTAATAAAATTAATTTTGTCCTTTGTTTTAAAAAAAATACTTTTTTTTTTTTTTTAATTAATATACCAGTCACAATTAGTAAAAGTGAAAAAACAGAAACAACAACCATTAAATCTTTTAAAAAAGACCTAAGATTTTTAATAAAAATATGCTTTTCTGAAATAAATTTTTCTTCGTAAAAAAATAACTTTGAAAAGTGAATATCTAAATTTGGAAATAAAAAAAATAGTAAAACAAAGAAGGCAAAAAAAAAGGTATTTGTTAATAAGACTTTTTTTAATGAGATAGATTGCATTTATATCATTTAAAATTTCTTTTTGGTTTTAGCATGTTTAAATATCTTAATCTCAAAACTATAATCGCTAATGCAATAATTAAAATAGCAACAGATTCATATACCAATATAGAAGGATCAAGGTCTTTTTTTTGTAAAATTATTAATCTTGATATAGCTGTTATAGCAATTATTAAAGGGTAAGTGATCCTAATCTCTTCATTAAGAAGATAGACCCTTATCATTCCCATAACCTCAACATAAATAAAAAGTAACAAGAGATCAGCCAAATCAACTTTCTTAGCCATAATCATGGTATAAACTTCATTTAAGAAACCAAACACTGAACCTAGAAGAATTACTAGCACGGCCAAAACCTGAATAGATCTTATTATTTTAACAATCTCCATACTCTCAAATATCTACTTACTTTTTAATTAAGTCAATCAAACATTTTTTTAACTTTTTAACTTCTTCAAACTTATTATAATAATGAAAAGATACTCTTATAACACTGTTTATTTTTTTTTTTTTAAAATAAGGCATCGAAGTTTGTGAATTAGAAATTGAAGTCAAAATTTTATTTTTTAGTAAATAATTATAAATTGAAGAGGAATTTATCCCTTTTATAGAAAATGTATTTATTCCTATATTTAACTTAGAATTTTCATAAAAAACTAATTGATTGAAAGATTTCATTTCGTTTAAAAAAAAAGCGCTTAATTTTTTTATTTTTTTTTCAATTTTTTTTATTCCAATTTTATTTACGTTAGCAATAGCATTGGATAAGCCAAGCTTTAAAGCTGGAGAATATTCAAAAACTTCAAAGAGTGGTAAATTTTTTTTAATAAAAATTTCTCCTTTTTTTACTGAACAATTTTTTATATCTAGAATAAAAGGTGAGAGTTTTTTTTTTATGTTTTTATTTACATATAGAAGTCCTGTTCCTCTTGGTCCCCTTAAATACTTTCTACCTGAGCCAACTAGGATATCAAATTTTTGTTTTTTTGCATCTATGTTTACTTGACCAATCGACTGACATGCATCAACAACTAAAATTATATTCTTATTAATTTTTTTTAACAATTTACTAACCTTTTCTATCTCAATTACATCACCGCACTGTGAAGCTATATGACATACAAAAACGATTTTTGTTTTTTTATCTATTTTATTTTTTAAATCTTCAAAACAAACTTGGCCATTTGCATTAATCTTGGAAATTTTATAATTAATTTTTTTATTTAAAATACCAATAATGTTACTTCCATATTCATTATCTAGGATGACAACATTCTCATCTTTACTAAAATGAGTAGAATTTAAGAAAAAATTCCAAGCATATGTCGAGTTCTGCAAAAAAGAAATCTCTTTTGGATCACAATTAATCAATTTTGAAGCATTTAAATAAAACTCATTTAATTTATTTTTATACAAATTTTCAGCATTATAACCTCCAACGATATTTTCATAATCAAGAAAATCTTTTACAATTTTTTGAGTTTTGTTTGTTAAGTAACTTGAACCAGCATTATTAAAATTAATATAACTCAAATTCTCTCAACCTTTAGAAAAAAAACTCCAAAATATTTGTTCTTATCTGTAACAAAATCAATTACATCGTAACCAGATGAATTACATAATTCTTTAAATTCCTTCTCAGAATACTTGTAGGAATTTTCAGTATGTATTGTTTCACCTTTTTCAAATTTAATTTTTTTATTAGATACATTAACAGTCTGATTTTCTTTACTTATGAGATGCATTTCAATTCTTTTTTTTTTATCATTAAAATAAGCAAGATGTTCAAAACTATTTGCATCAAATTTAGCTCCAGTTTTCTTATTTATTCCTTTTAAAATATTTTTATTGAACTCTGCTGTGATACCCTCTGAATCATTATACGCTTTTTCCATAATTTTTTTATCTTTTCTAATATCAATACCTATTACTAGATAATTGTTTTTTCCAAGAATTTTTGCAAATTTTTTTAAAAGTTTTTTAGCGTCATCGGGACAAAAATTGCCTATTGTTGATCCTGGAAAAAAACCTAAGTTTTTACTTTTATGTTCAATAATATTTTGTAAAGAACCAAGCTTATTAAAATCAGCACAAATCGCTTTAACTTTTATTTTAGGAAATTTTTTAGCAAGTTCTTTTGCGTTGGTTTTAAGAAATTCATAACTTATATCAATTGGGATATACTCTTTAGGATTACTTAAAGCTTCTAATAGTTTCCTTACTTTTTTATTTGACCCACTACCAAACTCAATGATAGATGCTTTTTCCGGTAAATTCTTTTTAAAAACATTCTTTTGATCAAGAATTTCTAGCTCTGACCTAGTTGGATAGTAATCATCAAGATTAGTAATCATTTCAAAAAGTTTAGATCCATTTTCGTCATATAAATGTTTTGAATTAATTTTTTTTTGAGGAGAGCTTTTAAGATTATCAACAATTTCTTTGTCTTCAAAAAAACTACTTTCAATGAAATTATAAAAATTTAAATTTTCCATATCAGAGATCCGATGCTAGTCTCAAACCGCTAAATTGCCATCTGTCAGAAGGATAATAAAAATTTCGGTAAGATGATCTAATATGACTCCTAGGTGTTGCAAAAGATCCTCCCTTTAATACAAATTGATTACACATAAATTTTTGATTGTATTCCCCTAGGTTCCCTGAATAAGGCTTGTATCCTTCATATGGTATATAATTACTTTTAGTCCAGGACCATAGGTTACCATAGACTCCGTTACATTTTTGTTTAAAATAAATATTAACAGGTTTATAGCATCTATTTTCAAGAAAATTACCTTCTTTTTTATTTTTTTTTAGAAAAAATTCCATTTCAAATTCGGTAGGCATTCTTTTTTTTCTAAATCTACAATAAGCATCAGCTTCATAAAAACTTATATGAGAAACTGGTTGATCATTATCAATTCTTTCCACCCCTGTAAGACCAAATTGAAACTTTTTGTCAATCCAATACATTGGCTTATTAATTTTATACTTCTGAATATAATCCCATCCATCGGATAGCCATAATTCAGGTCTTTTATAACCATCAGAATCAATAAAATTCATCCATTCATTATTTGATACAAAATCGTAATCAATTTTAAATGGTGTTAATTTTTTCTCTCCAGATGGGAACTCGTTATCGTAAGCAAATGAATTACTTTTTTCTTCACCATATTTAAAGTTTATATTTTTTTCATTTATCCAAGAAAGATTACTTTTTTTAAGTCCATTAATTTTTTTTTTTTTTACAAACTGAGGTCTTAATGGATTTTTAAAAAAAATGTTTAAAATATCCATCAAAATTAATTCTTGATGCTGTTGCTCATGGTTGATTCCAATCAAGAAAATTCTCCTTTTTTTTTTATCCAAGCTTGATTTCAAAACTAGTTCACAGATATTTTTTTCTACGTATTTTCTATATTGAAAAATTTTTTTTATCTCTGGCCTATTCAAGTAACCTCTCATGTCCTTGGGATTAAAGCTACCAACTGAGTAATAATATGAATTAAAGATGTAATTGAAAGACTTATCAAAAATTTTATAATTTTTTAAATTTTTAAGAACAAAATTTTCAAAAAACCATGTAGTATGGGCTAAATGCCATTTTATCGGGCTAACAAATGGTTCAGTTTGTATAACCATATCCTCTGGATTTAAATTTTTTATCAACTCCATTGTTTTTTTTCGAACATTTAAAAAGGAGTTAATGAGAAAAGTTTTATGCTGGGCGTTTTCCATATAATAATTTATAATATTCTTTATTTAAATTGGTAATTATAATAAAAAAATTAAATAATTAACAAAATTATATTATAAATCAACTTAGCTAAGCATAATCATTGAATAAATGAAAAAGAAAATCTACCCAGTAATTTTGTCTGGAGGCATTGGTCAAAGATTATGGCCATCATCGACCGAGAGTTTTCCAAAGCAATTCCTAAAAATTAATTCACAAAACTCTCTTCTTTTAAATACTTTAAAAAGATTAGATAAAGATCTTTTTTTTCCTGCAACTATAATTGGGAATTTTGAGCACAGGTTTTTAATTAAAAATGAGTTAGTAATAAATAAGATTAATTATCGCTCAATTTTTCTTGAGCCCATGAGAAAAAACACAATGGCTTCTATTACCTTATGTACCCTGGATATTATAAAAAAGGATCCTAAAGCTAATATTTTAGTTCTCCCTGCTGACCATATAATTAATGAAAAAAAAGAATTTATAAAAATAATTCGTAATTCAATTAAAATTGTTGATCAAGGTTTAATTGCTACTTTTGGAATTAGACCAAATAATCCCAGCACATCAATGGGATATATAACCTCAGGGAAAAAAAAAATAGGCAATGCCTTTTTAATCAAAAATTTCATTGAAAAGCCAGCAATAGAAAAGGCTAAAAGTTTAATTAAATCTAAAAACTCTTTTTGGAATAGTGGAATTTTTTTATTTTCTGGAAAAAGTTTATTAGATGAAACTAGTATTCATTCACCAAAAACATCTAATTTAGCGTTAAAAATTTTAGATAATGTTAAAGATGATATGATTTTCAGAGTTTTACCAGAAAACATTTTTAAAAATTTTAAAAATATTCCTTTCGACAAGGCAATTATGGAAAAAACTAAAAATGCAGCAGTTGTGCCAGTGAATTTTAATTGGTTCGATGTAGGATCATGGAGAGGAGTTTGGGATGCAGTTCAAAAAGATAAAAACAAAAACTCAACAAACGATAATGTTTTAATCGATAAAGTTAAAAACTCAATTATATGGAGTAAAAATAAAAAAATCGTCGTCATTGGATTAGATGATCTGGTTTTGATAGAAGATGATGATGGAATTCTAGTAAAAAAAAAATCCTCAAATTTCGATATGAAGTCAATAATAAAAAAAATTAACTTCAGAAAAATTGAAAAAATAAATACAAATGAAACCGTTTTTCGACCGTGGGGTGAATATAAAAGTATCTATACAGAAAAAAATTTTTTAATCAAAATTTTAAAAATATATCCAAAAAGTAAAATTTCACTTCAGTATCATAACAAACGCTCTGAGCATTGGATTGTGGTAGAGGGTTGTGCATCAGTAACAAAAGGTAAAAAAACTTTTAAATTGAATAAAGATGAATCAACTTACATAGCAAAGGGTGAAGTACATAGACTTTCAAACGAAACAAAAACCAATCTTGTTATAGTTGAAGTTCAAACTGGTATTTATCTAAAAGAAGATGATATAGTAAGACTTGAAGATATTTATGGAAGAATAAAAAAAAATTGAATAATTTTTTTTAACGATGATTATGATAATGTTCGAGAGATGAAAAAAAAAGCACTCATAACTGGAGTTACTGGACAAGATGGAGCGTTACTTTCAGAATTTCTTCTAAAAAAAAATTATGAGGTTCATGGAATTAAAAGAAGATCATCTTCATTTAATACCGCAAGGGTAGACCATTTATATAAAGATCCCCATGAATTCAAAACTAATTTTTTTTTACACTATGGGGATGTGACCGACGCCACAAATATTATTAGATTATTTCAAGAAATAAAACCAGATGAAATATATAACTTAGCGGCACAAAGTCATGTTCAAGTAAGTTTTGAAACACCAGAGTACACGGCAAATAGTGACGCACTTGGTACTTTGAGAATCTTAGAGGCAATAAGAATTCTAAAGTTAAAAGAAAAAGTAAAATTTTATCAAGCCTCTACCTCGGAACTTTATGGCAAAGCTCAGGAAATTCCTCAAAATGAAAAAACTCCATTTTATCCAAGAAGTCCATACGCTGTTGCAAAACTTTATTCATTCTGGATAACCGTTAACTATAGAGAAGCTTATAAAATTTTTGCATCAAATGGTATTTTATTTAATCATGAAAGTTCTATAAGAGGAGAAACTTTTGTCTCCAGAAAAATAACCATGGCGGCATGCGCAATAAGTAAAAAAAAACAAAATTGCTTATACTTAGGAAATTTAGATGCTAAAAGAGACTGGGGGCATGCCAAGGATTTTGTTGAAGGAATGTGGATGATTTTACAACAAAGAAAACCTGATGATTTTGTTTTAGCAACAGGTAAAACTCATTCTGTGAGAGAATTTGTAGAAATTGCATTTAATGAAGTTGGGATAAAAATTAAATGGGAAGGAAAAGGAATAAATGAAGTAGGAAAAGATCAAACAACACAAAAAATTTTGATTCGAGTAGATAAAAAATATTTCAGACCAACGGAAGTAGATATATTACATGGAGATTATACCAAAGCCAAAGAAATTTTAGGCTGGAACCCTAAAATTTCTTTTCAAGAACTGGTCAAAGAAATGATTAAATGTGAATTAAAAAACTTTTAATATATTATTTAGATATGATTGTTACTAACGCAACAGTAAAATTTTCTTCATTACTAATTGTTAAATTAAAATGAATTTTTTTATAATACTTTGGTAAAACTTTCTTTATGCATTTTTCATTCACTTGTAAACTTGGAACACCAATTCTGGAATAAAATATCTCGATGTCCTTAAAATTTAGCCCAAATCTCATACCAGTACAAAGAGCTTTGCTTGTTGCCTCCTTTGCTGCAAACCTACTACTAATTTTTTGAATCTTTCTTTTTTGTGACTTTATTTCATTAATATCTAAGATTTCATCATTTGATAAAATTTTTTTTTTAAATTTGTCTTTGTACTTTTCTAAAAGTTTTTCTATTCTTTTATTTTCAACAATATCAATACCTTGTCTGAAAAACATAACTAATACTTAAATATTTTATTAAATCTTATAAAAAGAATTAAAATTATTACAGGAAAAAAAGGCATTAAATATCTAGGTGAAGCTATGTTTATTGTTGAAACAACTAATAGATGAAGGTTTATTAGTATCATTATAATATTTAGATCAAAATTATTACTAAATTTTGCTTTGAATAGCTCGTATAAAGAACACAAAGTTATTAAAATATTAATAATCAACATTATAAAAAAGAAAATCATTACAGTTAAAAGTATTTTTTTATTTACGTTCATAATTTTTCCAGAAGATTTTTCTAATAAATTTAAATAAGGTGGTGAGGGATGATCTTTTTGGTATTCTTCAAAAAAAATTTGTTTACCTCCAGGCATCCACATTGCTAAATAATTTGATATACAAAGACTCATGAAATCAAAAGGGCGATTAATTAATAGGTTTTTTAAAATATCTATTTTTTCCTTCTCTATTTTAATGAATATGTTTTTTTCTTCAAGAATTTCAGATAATTGATACTGGCCAACAACCTCATAATCTGATTTTAAATTAAATTTCAAAAATGGATTTGAAATATTTTTTAAATATGCATTAACTGACTTTGATTTTTCAGAAACTATTTCAATAAAATTATAGTCTTTTTCTATCTCTATTTTATTCTCATAGTATCCAGAAAGAATAAAAATTTTTCCAATGATTGATTTATCTAATACAGTATTCCTTTCATTATGAAGATTATAAAAAATCATATTTTCTATGAATGGCAAAATACAAAGACTAATTACGAAAATAATTCTTTTCAAATTTTCTTTTTGTTTTATGATGTAAATAATTGATAAAGACAAGGTTATTAGTAATCCCTCTGGTTTTATAGCCATAACCCCGCCTATAAAGAAACCTATAAAGAAGTTTGTAAAAATAGAATTTTGTATCCTATTTCTTATTAAAAAAAGACCGATTGAAAAATTTATAAAAGAAAAATATACAGCTTCTGTAAGAATTGATTTTGAAAAAGATGTATAATAAAAGTTCAACAAAATAATTAAAAAAAAGAATAACCTCAAAAATTTATTAATTACAAATTCACTTAGTACTTGAACTAGAAAAGCTATACTTAATGCTAAAAATATAACTTGAAATATTATTACATAATTATAGTTCGTTTGGAAAAAATCAATTAAAGATGGATACAAAGCAGATCTGATACTTTCATTATTAATATAAGAAAGACTGTCATTCTCTAAAATCTCAAAAAATGATGGTGAATAAAATATTATTGATAATGAAATAAAAAATAATAAAAGAAAATAAAAAATTTTAGAGTTTATTTTTTCTAACATTTATTTTTTAAAAACCATTCAACAGTTAATTTTAATCCTTCTTCAATTGAAACTTTTGGTTTCCATCCCAGATTTTTTATTTTACTTGAATCTAAAAATTTTCTATAAACACCATCTGGATATTTTTCATTGAAGATTAACTCACCATTATAACCGATTATATTTTTAATTAATAAAGCAAGGTCATGAATAGTAATTTCAAAACCTGAACCAATATTAATAGGTTCGATTTTTTTGTACTTTTCTAAAATAAAAAATAACGCCTCCGCTAAATCGTCAACGAATAAAAATTCGCGCTTTGGTTTTCCAGAACCCCAAATTTCGCATTTTTTTTTATTACTTACCTTAGCATCATACATTTTTTTAATTAACGCAGGAATTACATGTCCTGACTTAGCAGAAAAATTATCTTTAGGTCCATACAAATTATTTGGCTGAACGCTTAAATAATTTAAACCATATTGTTCACTAAATGACCTACACATTTCTATCCCAGCTATTTTTGCAACTGAGTATGCTCTATTAGTAGGTTCAAGACGACCAGATAATAAATCATTTTCTTTAATTGGTTTATTACTAATTGGATATATACATGCTGAACCTAGAAAAATAATTTGTCTAATGTTTTTTTTATATGCAGAGGTAATTACATTAGTTTGAATTTGAAGATTTTCAGAAATAAACTCAGCAGGATAATTATTATTTTCAAGAATCCCGCCAACTCTTGCTGCGGCAAGAAAAATTATATCAGGTTTATTTTTGCCTAGCCACTGATCAACATCCTTCTGTATTCTTAAGTCTAATTTATCCTTTGAAACTTTTATTAGATTCATTTTCTTCTTTTTTAAATTTCTATACAAAGCTGAACCAACCATTCCATTATGTCCAGCTATCCAAATTTTTTTTTATAAAGATAATTATTATTCATTAATTTTTTTTTAAATTTAAATAATGAATAATTATTGAAAGAGAAATAACTAACACCAACACTTCCGTGTAAAATTTATATCTAGTAAGCATTGGTGCCCCCAAACAAACTATCAACATATTTGACAAATGTGAAATTAAAATTACTAGAAATAAAAATAACTGATGATTCCTTATAAGTAAAAAGTAAAAAAATATGAAGGTTGTAAATAGGCAAAAAATTAAGAAATAATACTTATTCATAAAACCATATGAAAGTTTTTCATAATAGCTAAAAAATAATTCTTTTGGTTCAAATAAGATCTGCGCTTTAATTGTATTGATGAATAAATCCTTACTTATGATTTCTCTTTCAGTAATTGATGTATTAGAAAAAGTAATATCAATAGCATTATTAACACAATTTTTTACTGGAAAAGAATTACTTTCAAGAGTATATACCCAGTTTTGACCTGCTTCAGAAACAATTCTTTTATTCAAATTTTTATTTGTTGAGCAATCATGGGCTATCACAAAAAGTTTTGCCATTAATTGATCTTCATAGAAATCTTTCAATTCAGGCTTACTAATAAAAAGCGGTAAAATCATTAATTGATTGAAGGAATCTGTTATGGAAATGTTAACTTGATTATAATGATTATTGAAGTATTTATTAATTTTTTGCGGAACTAAAAATAAAATTAATGTAAGGGGTAAAATTAATGTAAACTTCATTTCCTTTGTCAAATAAAATAAATATAAAGCAAAAAAAATTAATACAGGTGCAAAGAAAATGAGTTGAGGTCTTATCAAAATTCCAATAAATAAGAAAAAAGTCGAATAAATTAAAAGAATTAATTTTTTCTTCAAAAGAGAATTAATGCAAAATGCAAGGGAAATTAAAAAAAAAGAAAACGCAAAAGATCCTGTTAATACATTTAATGAAGTTTTTAAAGAAATGACTATTAAAACTAAACTTATAAAAAGGTATGAGAAATTATTAAAATTAAAAATAGATCTTAGACTTTTTAAGAAAAAACTGCATGAAATTATTGTAAGTAAAATTTGAAAGGCTACTACAATCTCTAAGTTTTTGTTAAACAAATTAATTATAGATGAATAACCAACAGATCTTAAGGAATCATAATTAATATAACCCAAGGAATCTGGATGAAGGACCGGTTCAAAATAGAGGTAACATATTAATCCTAAAAATGTAAAAAGTATTACATTAAAATCTTGAATTTTATTCATAAAGCCTCTTATAGTCTTCTAAAAAACATTCTCTGCTTATCTTTTTTGTATAAAAAGTTGAAATTTTAAATCTGTTTTTATTATTTATTTTTGTAAAATTAAAATGATTTGAATCGATTATATTACACACTTGATTCTTAAACTTGTAAAAATCTTTCACCGCGGAATTTGTTACTACCTGCAATCCAGTTAAACAATACTCTGCAAATTTAGTTGGACTTGCAGCATTATTGGTTAAATCATCTCTTCTAATCATAATCGCATAGTCAGACGCATTTAAAAATTCATTTACCTTATCTTGATTTACAGAAAATATTAAAATATTCAAACTATTATTTACCATTTTTTTTGCTTCAGAAACATCATTTGTCAATATGATTAAATACAAATCATTATAAATTTTATTCAATCTTTTAAAAAAGTTAATTGTTTCTTCAAACATTTGATACCTTTTTAAGCTACCAGAATAAATAAATACTTTAGATTTTTTTTTTATTTTTAGTTTGTTTCTGATTCTATCTCTAATTAAAGAGTCAAAATAAAAAACTTTGCTAGAAGCAACACTTGGAAGTAAAAAAGTATTTTTGTTTCCATTATCGTTAACAAATTTTTTTAATAGGCTAGACACTACAATTACTTTATCTGCATAATCACAAACTTTTTTAAATCTCTTAATTAGAATTTTTTTTTTAAAAAAAATTAATTTTCTATTTTCTTGATAATCAATTTCTGCGGGTGCATATCCTCTACAGTCCCATATTAAATTTGATTTAGGTAAAATTTTTTTTATTCCAACGCATATTAAAGCACAAAAATCTGTTCTTGCATGGATATAATCAATATGAATCCATTTTTTTAAGAATTCTCTACGCATAATTTTTTGGTTAAAATAAATTGATAAAAACGATGAGGGAGCCTTTATTTTTAAATAGCTAATTTTAAATTTATACAACTTTTCAATAGTTTTTTTTTTTCTTTTTTGATCTTTTAATATTTTTTCATCCCAATAACAAAATAAAATTTGAGTATCGACTATTTTATGAAACTTTAAAAAATTAATGTGAGTTAAAACTTGGGATTTTATTACCCCATTCAATAAATCTTCGGTTAAAACAAAAATCATTTTCTTCATAAAAAATCAGAATTAAAAATATTATCATTATCTAATATCCTATAACTAGAACTAATTTTATTATTTTTAAAATTTTTTCTTAGATTAAAAATATCCTGATCATTTGAACAATCATAAATTTCAATTCCCTTCTCTGAAATACTTAAATATCTAAATATAATTCCTTTTTCATAAGTAATTTTTCCCAAAAAATTATTTTTAGACATGTTTAGACATTTTGCTTTAAAAAAAAAATTACAATTGAAGACTGAATCTTTATTCTGATTTAATTCAAATTCCTTAAAGAAAGGAACAAAATGGCTTTGGAATCCTTTAAACTTTTTTCTTTTCTCAATATCAGAAGTATAAACGAAACTTCCTGGATCAGTTACCACATTTTTTCTATTAATTGAAAGATCAATTGATAAATTATCATAATGATGATGACCAGAGTTTAAGAAATCATATTTATTTTTGCATGTAATAAATAATTTAAATATTTTATGTTCAAAGATATATAGGCCAAAATCTGAAAATTGATAATTATTTATTTCTTTAATGTTTATTTGTTTTGGAAATTTAAAAAAATAAGATTGCTTATATTTAAAATCTTTTACATTGAATTTAATTTTACTGATTGATTTTTTAATTTTTCTTTTTGTTTTGGATGGAAAATTTATTGAAGATTTAACAACTTCAAAAAAAGAGCCTTTCAGTTTTTTTTCTAAATGAAGATGAAGACTTTTTTTTTCCATTTGATTATTATTAAAATTAAGGTCTATGAAGCAACCTGAATCGTTATCTCCAATTTGCAGAAGAGTATTATTATTCCTGACTAAATTTTTTGAAAATTCAAAAATATTTTCTATTTTTTTTTTGATTTTTTTTAATCTTGATTGGTTGAGACGAAAAGATATTTGAGAAATATAATTTATTTTATTAATAATTTTTTTACATAAACCTAGCTTTAACACTTTAAAGTTAAAAACTCTTTCTTTTTTTAATTTTTCTAAAAAATACATCCCAAAAAAAATCATCTCAGAGCAAAATAAATGATAACTGGTTGACCCCTCCTTAGACCCTCCATCTTCATAAAACTGATAATCTATCTCGTTATAGAACTGATTGATTGTAAACTTTAGGACACTTTCATTAAATTTACACCTAGGAAGATAATATCCCATAAGTAATAATCCTACTAAGTTGGAAAAGTAGTGATTATTAGTTGAAAATATAGTCCATTCCAAGTTTTCAATCACATACTTAAAATGATCATTTATAGAATTTAAAATTATTAAAAATTCTTCTTCATTTAAGCTTTTATTTTGTTTTAAAATATCAGCAATTACACATAAATTTGAACCCCTAATTGATACTTCCATTGCATTAAACCAATTGACACCCCAATAAGGCGGATTTGATACAATGAAATCTAAAATTTGATTTTTAATAAAGGAAAAATCGTCCAGTTTATTTACATGTGCATTAATACTTAAATTTGTTAAATGTTGCAGTCGAGCAAGTTCCCACGGTACTTTTATATCCATTTTTTTGTCTATTTGAATTTTTATAGAATCAGAGAAAATTAAAGAATTCCATTCATATCCAGAAATTTTATCAATTTTCCAGTTAGTAAGTTTACTTTTATTAATTTTATCAAAAATTTTAAAAATAATTTTTCTATTTGAATTATTTGTTTTTTTTAATTCATTTTTCTTTTCTAAGAAACTTTTTGAATAATCCTTAGTAAAATTTGAAAAAATTTTAATTCTATTATTAATTAATTGTTTTCTATCATAGATATGAAAGTTTTTAATTTTTTCATAGTCAAATAATTTATTGTATTTATATTTAAGATTTTTAAGATTATTTGAATAAGACGGGAAAATTGAAATAAAAATTTTAAAAATTTTTTTTTTTACTTTTATTAATAAGCTTAATGCTACATATACAGAAAACCATACCAAGCCTACTTTCTTAATAGATTTTTTAATAGCAATATAATAATAACTAATCATCTTTTATTAATTTAAATATCCATGTTGCACTCATAAAGTGTGGAATAAAATCAGCTATCTTGGTATTAATTTTTTTTGTAAATTCAAATTTTAACAAAGTAGAACCAGAAATATCTGCACCCATTAAAGTTCCGTTTCTAATTTCATGTATTTTTAAATTACATTTATTTATCATCTTTTTAAATCTCAATAATGTAAAAAATTGAACATGACCTGAATCGTGATTAAAAGGTATATGTTTATTTTTAACTTTTTCTTTTTTAAAAAATGAATATAAAAACTTCAAAAAATCATAAATAAAAAATTTATGAATAACAAACTTTTCAATTTCAGTAAGACCATATCCATTTGGAATAGACCCTAGAATTAATCCGTCTTTTCTTAATTTATCTTTTAACTCAAATAAAACTTCTTCAGGTTTATGAAGATGTTCAAGAACTTCGGATATAATAATTATATCAAATTTTTTATTAGGAATTTTTTCTGTAAAATTAACTTTTTTTGTTCTATATTTTTTCTTCGCATATTCCAATGATTCTTTATGAATATCAAATCCTAAATAGAAATCTTTTTTATTTAATATGTACTTACCACAATCCTCGATATTTCCACATCCAAAATCCAAAATGCTTAAGTATTTTTTTTTTAATCCTCTTTTTTCAATTTCATCTCTGAAAATATGAATTTTTTTTTTTGTAGCATAACAATCTTCAATTGGATTATATTTATATATTCTTTTATTTTCCAATGTTTAAATCTTTCTTAAAAAATGTTTTACCAGATTTTATTTTAAATTTAATTCTTAAATTATACATAAGTTTTGTCAGATTAAGAACATTTAAGACATCTCAATCTTTTTGGAATGAAAATACAGTAAGTTCACCTAAAAATGGTTTTAAGTCAATAAAAGAGTCCATGGATCATCTAAAATGGAGAAATAATCAATACATTAATTCAGAAAAAAATATGTACTTTAAAAATACTCAAAAAAAAATTGTATTAGATTATGGCTGTGGACCTGGTAATGGTTTGATAAATATAATTAATAACTCCAACCCAAAAAAAATATATGCTGTAGATGTTTCAGAAAAATCAATTTATTTAGCCAAAAAAAGAGCAAAATTACATAATTTGAATGTTTCTTTTATTAAAATTAATGAAAATGAAAAGATTAGTTCTATTGATGACAATTCTATTGATGTAATAAAATCTGACGGGGTTCTGCATCATATAGAGAATATAGATTTTGTTCTCAGAGAATTTAAAAGAATTTTAAAAAAAAATGGTGTAATCAACCTTATGATTTACAATCGTGATTCTTTATGGTTTCACTTGCATGTAAATTATGAACTTATGATAAAAAAAAAAGTTTTTTCTAATAGTTCTGATGAAGAAGTTTTTAAAATTTCAACTGATGGTTTTCAATGTCCGGTATCAAATTGTTTTTCACCATCTAAATTTATTGAAATTTGCAAAAAAAATAAATTTAGGTCTAAACTTAAAGACGTAAGCATATCACTTTTTGAGTTAAGTAAAGTTAATCTCATTAATGAAGCAATTAAATCTAAAAAGATAAAACTTAGTAGTAAAGATTTTTTAAAACAAATTTACTTTAAAAAAAGAATTCCATATTTTAGGAAAAATATTGCAGGTATAAACGCTTACTACGAGCTAAGAAATTTTTAATTTATTTTTTCTAATAAAAATTTTCCACCATATAGCAAGATTAAGTAAAAACCAAAGCCTTGTGTCACCTTTTCTGTCAATAATTTTTTTTATAGTCACCTTCTTAAAAAAATCAGTTTTATTAACAAATTCATTGATTATTTCCTTTTCATTTATACCTAAACCGTCCTCAAACCACTCTTTCAGTGGTAAACCAAAACCTTGTTTTTTTCTATTTAAAATTTCATATGGTAATAAACCTTTGACAATATCTTTTAACAATACTTTAAGTTTATTTTTCTTAATTTTAATTCTTTTCGGTAAATCAATTGTTTTTTGAACAAGATTATGATCTAAAAAAGGAACTCTAGCTTCTAAGCTATTTGCCATAGTCATTTTATCTATACGCATTAAAATTAACTCTGGAAGTCTAATTTTCAGATCTAAATAAGTCATCCAATTTTCAATATTTTTATATTTAGCATTTTTATTAAAAAATTCGTAGTGTGGCCTTATACAATCCCAACTATCAAAATTTTTAATTTTCCTTTTAAAACTATTTGAAAATAATTGATTTTTTTCAAAGCTACTAAAAGCCTCAGCACCGCCCCAGAATATTGGTTTTTTTTCAAGTGATCTTCTTAGTAAATCTGCTGTATATTTATATTGAATATTAAGCTTTTTATAGAGTAATAAAATTAATTTTTTTAAAAAATTTGGGAAAAAAAAATTATTTAATAACAAATTTATTTTTGATGTTCTGAGCCAGTTTGTATAACCAAAAAATAATTCGTCAGCTCCTTCACCCACCTGACAAACCTTTACATTATTTTCTATTGCAAGTTTTGAAACATAAAAAATTGGCACACAAACTGGATCAGATATTGGTTCATCTTGAAAATAAACCATGTCAAAAATCAAATTTTTAATATCATCTTTCCTTAATTTTTTTTCAAAGTGTAATGATTTAATATGCTCAGCAACGATTCTGGCATAATTTAATTCCGACTTGTAGGATTTATATTCTTTATCATAACCAATGGAAAAAGTTTTAATCTTTTTTTTTGAATCCTTTGAAAAAAAATATGCATTCGTAGATGAGTCAATACCCCCGGATAGAAAAACTCCAACATCTACATCAGATATTCCTCTGTATTTAATTGATTCCTTTAAAGTTTTAACTAAAACTTTATTAATATTCTCTGAATCTGTTAATTCTTTATCTTGTAATGGATCCCAGTATTGTTTTTTTTCACTATTTCCTTTTTCATCAAAGCTCAACCAAGTGCCAGCTTCTAGCTTATTTATTTGTTTAAACATTGTTTTAGGAGCAGGAGTACACAGAAAAGTTAAGTAATGATACATACTTTCTTCATCAATTTCAGGAATATAATCTGGATCAAGTAAAATAGCTTTTATTTCAGAAGAAAAAATTAATTTTTCTGAATCAAATTTATAATATAAAGGTTTAACACCAACTCTATCTCTAATCAAAAAAACTTTTTTTTTTAAATTATCCCAAATCGCAAAAGCAAACATACCCCTGAATTTATCTACACATTTCATTCCCCATTCGATATATGACAAAAGTAAAATTTCGGTATCAGAATTTTTAGTCTTAAACTTATAACCTTTATCAATCAGTTTTTTTTTTATTTCTATGTAATTATAAATTTCTCCATTAAATGCTAAAATATAATTTTTTGTTCGATCTACAAAAGGTTGATTCGCTTCTTTTGAAAGGTCTATTATTGACAACCGTGTATGACCTAAACCAATATTTTTATTTTTAGAAATCCATATTCCAGAAGCATCAGGCCCCCTATGTTTTAAAGTCAAATTCATATTATGGATCTGTTTTTTTTTAACAAAAAGTTTTTTGTTAAAATACATTATGCCTGAGACGCCGCACATTAAAGTAGTTCCTCGACTTTAAAACATAAATTCATAGCTTGAATTTGTTCTTCGACAGAAATAGAGAATTTGTTAAGTTTCAAGTTGTAAAAAAAGCTTTGATATTGATTTTCATAACCCTTATCAGGAAATTTAGATGAATAGATAATTTTTTTCTTATTTTTTTCAGTTAATGTGATTTTTTGAAAATTTTCCATAATTAGTGTTTCACTGATATTTCTGACTTCAATTATTTCTTTTTTGTCGTTCGTTGAGCCGGCTGAAGTATAATTTAATTTTGCAACGCTTCCATTATTAAATTTTATAGTTACAAAAAAATTATCAGTCTTATGTAAATTTTTATTGTCAGAGTTTATTGAGCTTGCTTGAATATTGGTATACTTATCATTTATTAAAAATAAAATTAGATCATAAAAATGACAAGCTTCACCGATATTTCTGCCTCCTCCCTCACGAGAATATATCCATGAATCAGGTGATAACTTATCTGCATTAACAGTATAATTAAGAAAAATTGGACTTGTATTTTTTTCAATAAAACCTTTTAAAATTTTAGCAGAATCAGAAAATCTCCTGTTAAATCCAGTGACAAGTATTGGTGTAACTTTCTGTTTTGTGAAAAACATTTTTATTTCTTTTAGTTCATTAGGCTCTATGCACAATGGTTTTTCACAAAATACATGTTTTTGATTAAGGAGTGCATTTTTAGTAAGTTGCCAATGATCATTATGTCTAGTAGAAATAAAAATTACATCTAAAGATTTTTTTTTAAGCATTAAATTATAGTCATTAACAACATTTATGTTTTTATAAAAACTTGAAGAATTTAAAAATGAAATTGGTTTTCTTACACACAGATAGTCAAGTGAATTATAAGCCCTCATTTTCAGAAGGTTTGGAATGATTACTTCTTTTGAGAATCCTCCAACTCCAACTAATGCTGATGAGATAATTCCAGATTTTTTTTTAATAAAAGAAATTTTTGGTTTAATAATTTTTTCATTTTTAGGGTTATATTTAAAAAGAGTTGAAATTGGTCTCTTTTTCTTTTCAAAGGCAGAATAAACCTGTTTAGCATTTTGTATAGGTTCTATATTGTCTATTAAACTACTAATATTGATTTTTTGATTATCAATAAGATTAATATAACTTTTCATATTCCTATTTAAAGTCCACCTTACATATTCCAATGGATAATCTTTTCCCTCTATTTCATATGTTGAATCATATCTGCCGGGACCATAAGATGCAGATATTGAAAATTCTATTTCCTTTGAATAAATTTCCTCTCTATTAATTTTAATATCAATATCTCCTACTAATATAACTCTAGATTTTTTTCTACATAATCTAAAAGTTTTGTTCAGTAAATCATCTACTTTATTTGAAGCAGTTATTATTGCAGAATCAAAGCCTATACTCATTACGTCTTGAGATATTTTTTTAGATAAATCTTCAAATGACTTATAAACATTCGCAAAACCGTCTTTTTTTAATCTTTTAAGAAAATCCTCATTAGGATCAATTCCGTAAACTTCAATACCTGCAGCTCTTAAAATTTGCATTGTAATTTGTCCAATAAAACCCAAACCAACTACTAAACTTATTTCACCAATACTCGTTTTTGATCTTCTTACGGCATGCATAGCTATTGACCCTAGGGCAACAGTAGAGTAAAGAGATAAATTTTCTCTTAATTTAGTTTTTACTACTAAATTTTCTGGCACAAGTATTCTTTCAGCATGAGAAGCAAAACCGCCACCACAGCATGCTACAAGATCTCCTTTTGAAAAGTTTTTTACACCCTCTCCTACCCCTTCAACAATTCCTGAACTTGAATAACCAAGTTCATAATACTCTCCAAGTTTTCTGGTGACAATTCCACTAGTACTTTTAATACCCTTTTTTTTTAAAATACTAATTAAACTTTTTAAGACCTGGGGTTTTTCTATTATTTTTCTCAATGTATTTTTTTTTATTGAATTTAAGGATGAAATCTCAGTACCAGGAGATACACATGAATATAGATTTTTTACTAAAATTTTTCCCCTTTCAACTACTGGCTCAGGAACCTCCTTAGTCTCAATTCCTTTTCTAGATAGAAAAACTTGTTTCATTTGTAAGCACACCCAATTATATCTTTAAACTTCTTTTGAATGTTTTGAAGTTCAAAATCTTTTGATTTCTTCATAGCATATTCTAAAGTTTGTTTTCTAAGGTTTGAATCATATAAAATTTTTTTTAAAGACTTTTCTAAATTTACAAATGATTTTTTATCTTCAACATAAGCCCATTTTTTTTCTTTTGCATCATTAATAAAAAATATTTTGTCAGGACCATAAATAAAAATTGGAACCTTCGACATCAAATAAGAACCCATTTTTGCTGGCCATGAATATTTATAATACTCTGTAGAATAATTATCAAAGTTTGAGGCTAATAATAGAAGGTTGCTCTCACTGATCTTTCTAAAATATTCTTTTTCATCTAAATTATGTTTCTTAATATAAATATTTTGATGTTTTGCGAAATATGACTCATAAATTCGTTTTTGACTTTCAGGTAAATAAAATAAACATTGAATATTGAAGTTTTCTTCCATTAATTTTTTTAATACATTTGTAATCTCTATCAGAGAGTTCAATTGGGCATTTTTAAAAACTGAACCAATGTAAGTAATGATCTTAGTTTTATGTTTTAAATTAACTTTTCTAACTTTTTTACGATCAACACCATTATGTAGAACCTCAAATTTATATCCAAAAATTTTTCTGTATTCAGTAGACATTTTTGTGTTAATTGCAATTCTTATTTTTGATGAATCTATTAAATACTTAAAAAGTTTATAGTCTTTTGTTTTGTTATTGTATGTTGCTAAAACATTATCCATTACATGTGTAATTAAAGGAATTTTTAATTTTATTTTCAACTGCTTAATCAAACACATTAAATTATAATTACCAAAAATAGTATAAATAATATCTGGTTTAAATTGCTTCAGCTTAGTGAGGAGGTTAATATTAACCTTTTTTTTTTTATTTATAATATAAAAATTTTTAAACTCAATTAAGAGTACAATAAAAAATGAAGGTAACAATTTTTTTAAAAAATTACCAATTTTACTTGGTTTTTTTAGTAGATATGAGTTATTAGTATTAGAATTTACATTAACATCTTCATGGATTATGAAAATTTTATCTTTTGGGTACTTTTCATATAAGTTCTTTAATAAGACTCCTCCGCCAGAATTGTCGTTAAAATAAAATTCACTTATTATTAAAACCCTAGGTAATTTTTTTTTCATAATTTTAAAGTACTTAGATATATTTTTAGAATTTCAAAAATACGTTCTGCAGTTTGACCGTCCCATTTAGGGATTTTTTTTTTTTTTGGTTTTAATTCTTTATTTAATAATTTGTTTATACTACTAAGTTTAACAAGTTTATTTGAACCCATTTTAATTGTTACTGGTCTCTCAGTATTTTTTCTTAAGGTGAAACAAGGCTTACCTAGAAATGATGCTTCTTCTTGAATTCCTCCAGAATCAGTTATGATAAATTTTGAATCTTTGAGTTGTAATAAAAATTCAGAATAACTGAGAGGGTTAACTAAATTTAAGTTATTTATCTTTTTTAGTTTTTCTAATAATTTAAACTTAATTAGGTTTTTTTTTGTTCTTGGATGAATAGGAAAAAGTATCCTATATCTCTTAGTCCATTTCTCTAAATTTTTTAAAATACTTTCAAATTTTTTTTTCTCATCCACATTTTCTGGTCTGTGTAGTGTCATTAATCCATCAATATTTGAAAAATTTGGTTTATCAATAGTTTTTTCAAAAAAAGAAATCAAACTATCAATCATAATATTCCCAACAAAAAATACATTCTTTGTTATATTTTCTTTTTTTAGATTTAAGTTTTCATTTTTTGAAGGAGTGAATAGTATATCTGATATTGAATCAGTCAGACGCCTGTTAATTTCTTCAGGAAGGTTATCATCATAACATCGCAATCCAGCTTCAACATGAGCAACCTTAACTCCATTTTTTTTTGCTGCCAATGCTCCAGCTAATGTCGAATTAACGTCTCCAAAAACAATTACCAAGTCTGGTTTTGTTTTTTTTAAAATCTCTTCATATTTTTTCATTATTAAAGAAATTTGATTGACAGAACTACCTGAACCAACTTTTAGGTCTAAATTAGGTTTTCTTAAATCCAAAGCTTTCATAATATTATCTGAAAGTGTTTTATCATAGTGTTGACCTGTATTAATAAAAATATTATTGAATGAACTCTCTTTATCAAATAACGTCAATAATGGTGCAATTTTAATAAAGTTAGGTCTAGCACCACCTATAAAATGAATGGTTCTCATTGTTATTTCAAATTTTTATTGTTTACGAACCAATCAAAGGTTTTTTGCAGATTTTTATCCAAATTAGATTCTGGTTTCCAACCAAGTTTATTAATTTTTTCTGAATTAAGAATTTTTCTCATCACTCCATCTGGATAATTCTCATCGAATGCTAAATTACCTTTATAACCTACAATATCACTAATTTTTAAAGCAATTTCTTTTATAGAGTATTCTTCACCAGAACCTATATTTATTGGTTCTGGACTATCATATTTATCAGCCAAAAAAATAAGTCCAGTAGCCAGATCATCAACATACAAGAACTCTCTTAGAGGTTTTCCACTTCCCCAGATAGAACATTCATTTTCATTTTCTTTCTTCGCCTCGTAAATCTTTCTAATAAGACCAGGTATGACGTGACTGTCATCGTTTGAAAAGTTATCATTAGGACCATAAAGATTACATGGTAATACAGATATGTAATTACAGTTATATTGATTATTAAACGATCTACACATCTCAATACCAGCAATTTTTGCAACAGCGTAAGCTATATTTGTTTCTTCTAATTTTCCATTCATTAAATCAGACTCTTTTAAGAGATTTTCACTTACTGGATAAATGCAAGATGAACCAAGAAAAACTAGTTTATTAACACCATATTTAAATGAACAATTAATAATATTACTTTGAATTAAAATGTTATCTGAAATGAATTCAGCTGGTCTTTCCTTATTAGCTAATATACCTCCAACCTTTGCAGCTGCTAAGAAGATAAGATCAGGTTTATTCTTGGCAAACCATTTATCAACCTTTGCTTGATCTCTCAAATCAAGTAAATTTTTGTCAACCTTTAAAACATTAATATTATTTTCCTCAAGATTTCTTACTATTGCTGAACCTACCATACCGTTATGTCCAGCAACCCATACATTTTTAAAATTACTTAGAATTTTATTTTTCATAGAAAAATTTTAATTTAAAATTACCAATACCAAAAATTATTTTTTTTATTAAAAACTTAAGATCTATTTTAAATTCTTTTCTTTGAAAAAAAGAACTATCTTTTTTTTTTATTTCATTGTAAGTCTTTTTTAGCAAATTGATATATGGGAGATATATTTTTTTAAATACGTTTTGGCATACAAAAAAATCATCTGAATATAAGTTAAAAATGTTTAAATTATAAATTTTGAAACCTTGCATATGATAGAAAATTAAATTTTTTGGTAAGTTTTTATAACTAATTATATTTTTTTCATCACATAAATTCCACGGAGCAACATTTAAACCATTGTTTGGGTCAATATTAATTCTTAAAAATTTTTTTGATATTTCCGATAAATATTTTTGATCACCATACTCATTTTTATCAGGTAATTCTTTACATGATTCTATACAACGATTTTTCCAATATTTTAAAATTTTTCTTCCGTTAACATTATTTTTAATCCCTAGAAAACCTGCATTGAATCTACCAACATTTTTAACAATTTTTTTAAAAAAGTTATTTAAAGGTCTATGAGGTGTCAGTAAAGCATCAAATTTTTCATCATTTAAAGACTGAAATTTAGAAAAAACCATTGAATCAGAATCTAAATAAAATAACCATGTAATATGTTTAAAATTTTCAAGAATATAACTAAATGCTATTGATTTCATTGTCCAACAATATTCTTTATAGGTTCTTTTTTCTTTGATTTTTTTTACAATTCTTAAATCAAAATCTAACACATTTAAGGAAATTAGATCTTCATCTTTAAACTTTTTGACAAGCTTAAAAGATTTATCATCCAAAGTAACAATAATAAATTTTCTTTTTCTATTAAAAGTTTTAAAACTTTTATAAAGTGTCAGAGCACGCAAAACAAAATTCTGATCAACTAGAGTAAAAAAATAATTGGACATTTTATTGTTTATCTAAACCAATTCTTTTTGAAACACCATAAATTTTTTTATTTTTTTGAAGCCAATCTAAATTAGATAAATACCAGTCCACAGTTAAATTCAACCCTTGTTCTAATGAAAACTTAGGAGTCCATTTCAATTCTTTTTTTATTTTGGAAATATTTAAATTATACCTATAATCATGTCCTGGTCTATCTTCAACAAACTTTATAATTTTTCTATTATCATAGTCATTAGGTTTTAATCTTTTTATCAAATGATTAATAATCTCAATATTAGTATACTGTTCACTACTTCCAATATTATAAGATTCACCAATTACACCATAATCAATGACTTTTAATATTGCTTCGACACAATCATCTACAAAAATCCATTCTCTTATATTTTTTCCACTTCCATAAACAGGAACTTTATTATTATTTATTATTTTTAGTATAGAAAGTGGTATTAATTTTTCTGGAAATTGCCATGGACCATAATTATTTGAGGGATGTAAAATAATGGCAGGAAATTTATATGTTTTTATCCAAGATTTAATCAATAAATCAGCAGCAGCTTTAGTTGCAGAATATGGGGAGGAGGGTTCGTAGTTGTCTGTTTCTTTTTTTGGTGTATCGTTTCTACCTAAAGATCCAAAGACCTCGTCAGTCGAAATCTGAATGAATTTAATTTTCTTTTTTTTCTTTTTCATAAATTTTTGTATAGAAATCAGTAAATTAAAAACTCCTAAATAATTTGAATTTAAAAAAATACTAGGCTGCTCAATTGATCTATCAACATGACTTTCAGCGGCAAAATTAACAACAACATCAGGAGAAAACTTTTCAATTAATCTGAATATTTTACTGCTAGAAATGTCAATTTTTTCAATTGCTTTCTCTTTACTTAAATCTACAAATGCTTGTTTATTAGAATAATACGAAAGTTTATCAACACTAAATGTTTCAAGGTTTAGCTTTTGACATTTTTTCCAAAAGTTATATCCAATAAAACCACAACTTCCTGTTATAAAAATTTTTTTATTCATTTAAAATCTTTCTGATATAATTCTTATAATCACTTTCGGGAAAAGAATTTATGAGATCTTCAGTTTGTTTTTTTGTTATAAAATTTTTCTTAAAGGCTATTTCCTCAATGCAACCAATCTTTAGACCCTGTCTTTTTTCAATAATTTCAATAAATTTTCCAGCTTCCAATAGCGATTCAAAATTTCCTGTATCTAACCAAGCAAATCCCCTACCTAGTCTTGAATGATTTAATTTTTTTTTTTTTAAATAAATATTTATAAGATCAACAATCTCAAGCTCACCTCTCTTAGAAAAATTTAATTCGTCTGTATACTTACTTACATTTTCATCAAAAAAATACATACCTGTTATTGCTAGATTACTTTTTGAGTTTTTCGGTTTTTCAATAATTGAGCTAATCTTATTTTTTGCTTTTAAGTTCAAGATTCCAAATCTTGATGGATCTTTAACCTGATAAGAAAATATTGTAGCTCCTTCGTTTTTTTTTGCCTTATCTAGAATTTCAACAATCCCATTACTGTAGAAAATATTATCTCCCAAAATTAGCATTACTTTTTTTTTTTTTATAAAATTTTTACATATCAAAAACGCTTCAGGCAATCCATTAGGTCTTTTTTGAATAAAATATTTAATTTTAATACCTAATGAAGAGCCATTACCTAGAAGCTCATTAAACATTTTATAATCTTCTTTTTTTACAATTATTGCTATATCTTTAATATTAGCAAGCATCAAAACCGATAGTGGGTAATAAATCATCGGTTTGTCATAAATTGGAAGAATTTGTTTTGACAAATTACGAGTTAACGGAAACAACCTTTTTCCTAAACCTCCAGCTAGAATAATACCCTTCATTTCAAATATTTTCTTAAAACTTTTTTATGATAATCTTCACAAAAAAGATCATTTTTAAAAGTAAGTGAATCTATATCTTTTAAATCAATTTCTATATTTTCAATTTTATCATCAATAAATTTTAAAATTGCTTTTTTATTTAGAATAAGCTCAATCTCATTTACTATATCTTGAACTAGCCATGAGTGTTTAGAAGATAAATTAATAATTTTATTATTAATTTTATTATCTAATAAAATTTTATTTGTAAAATAATAAACATCATCAACGCCAATTAAATTTCTTTTAAGTTTTTTATAAATATATAACTCTTGTTTTTTTTTTATTTTATAAAGAATATGGTTAATCAAACCTTTGTTATTTCTTATATTTCCGACAACTATTGGTAAACGAAAAATTAAGAAATTTTTTTGTTTTTTTACTAATTCTTCCATTCGTTTTTTGTGAAATAAATATTTTCCTTTTTCTTTTAGATCATTTAAATAACATGAACTAAAATAAACAAACTTTTCAAATCTATACGTATCCATTACCTCTAGTAAAATATTTTCTTCCTTTTTAAATTCAGATAACCGATGTTCAAGAGAATTTGAAACACCTGAGGCAAAAATTAGAATACTTTTATTACTTTTATATAAATCAAAGGCTTTTGCTATTAATCCATTACCAATAACCATAAATCATCCAACTGAGTTCCATCTTGAAAACCACTTCTGAAAAACAAAAAAGTTCCAAAAAAGAAACTTCCAATCTCTTTTTTTTGTTTTGTGTTCATTCCATTTTGTTTTGTAGAAATTAATATCGAAAATTTCTTGATTTTGAATCTCTTTTGAGTAAAGAAGAGACTCAATGTAGTTAGATAATTTTTTTTCTATCAAAAAATTCAATGGAATCCCAAAACCCATTTTCTCTCTCTCAACAAGTTTGTCAGGTAAGTAATTTCTTAGAATTTTTTTTAGAATTATTTTTCCTTTCCCATTTTGAATTTTCATTCTTAGGGGAATGTTTTTTGAAAACTCTACAATTTCATGATCTAAGAAAGGAACTCTAACCTCAAGTGAATAATGCATTGATGCTCTATCAACTTTTGTGAGTATATCATCAGGTAAATATTTTAGTGTATCAATTAATTGCATTCTTTCAATAAAATTTGGGAACTCTCTCTCAATTATGGAATCAAAAATAATAAAACTTCTTTCATTCTTATTTAAGACACAGTCCTCAGGATTATTTATATTACTAATTAATCTAAAATAAAATACATTTTCATCTGAATCTTTAATTACATTTGATAGTTTTAATAACTTATCTGCAAATTGCCTCTTACCATATTTTTTTGATAATATTACGCCAATATTTTCCCAGACCCATTTAGGCGTTTTTGTTATTATTACATAAATTAAATTTTTAAAAAACACTGGTGAATCTATAATTAGTTTATTAAATCTATTTGCTATAAAATATCGATAATACCCACCAAACAGTTCATCTGCTCCATCGCCTGATATTGAAACTTTTACTTTTTTTTGAGTAATTTGTGACAATAAAAGAGTCGGGAGTTGAGAAGAATCAGCAAAAGGTTCATCATAAACATCAGAAATTTTTTCAATTAAATCTAAAAAAATATTATTGTTAAAATATACCTCATTATGATTGGTTCCAAGATGTCTTGAAACTTCTCTGGCATATTTTGCCTCATCAAATGAAGAATTCTCAAATCCAATTGTAAAGGTATTAATTTTTTTTTCCGAAACTTCACTCGTAATTGAAGTAATCAAAGAACTGTCAACTCCTCCAGATAAAAAAACACCTACTGGTACATCTGCAATTAAATGACTTTTTACTTTCTTTCTTAGAAGATCATGTAATTTATTTTCATAGTCAATTTTTACATCTTCTTTATCAAAAGATCTTAGTTTTTGGAATGACCAAAATCGTTTCTTCTTAATATGTTTTTCTAGGTTAACAGTAATCATTTCTCCAGGTAAAACTTTTCTTATATTTTTGTAAATGGAATTTGGTGCTGGTATATAATTTAGTCTTACATAGGATGTAATCGATTTTTTATCTAAACTAAAGTCAAGCCAGTCAAGTCTTCTTATAGCTTTAATTTCTGATGCAAATGCGAAAGTAACTTTATCAAAGTAATAGTATAAAGGTTTAATTCCTAATCTATCTCTTACCAAAATTAGTTTCTTTTCATATTTATCCCATAAAACAAAAGCAAACATTCCTTCAATTAATTTTAAGGACTTTTCAATACCATAGTGACTTATTGCCTCCAATAATACCTCAGTGTCACCCTGAGTTCTAAAATTTACACCTAATTTAGTTAAGTCTTTTTTTATTGATAAAAAATTATAAATTTCTCCATTTAATACAATTACAAATCTATTATTTTTGCTAATCATTGGTTGGTTAGCCCTTTTATCTAAATCAATTATTGATAATCTTGTATGACATAAAACTAAATTTATATTTTTTTCTAACCAGAAATCGGAAAAATCTGGTCCTCTCATTCTTAAGCTATCATTCATTTCATTTGCATAAGAAATAAGATCATTTTTAATTAATTTTTGATTAAAGTTTAAAAAACCAGATACTCCGCACATAAAATTATAAATTAATTAAGTAGGTCTTCATTATTTGATTCTAGCCAATTAGATATTAATTGTATATCTTCACCTTCAGAATCATTGTTAACGGTAACTTTTAAATCTGCAGATTTGTTTTTTAAGAATTTAAAATCTATTACATTAGTTTGAATTTGTTTCGTAAATAAAGAAACATATGCAAAAGCTAATGCATTAAGTTGAGATTGACGCAACTTAGGAAGTTTATCAATTCCTCTTAATTTACTTAAGTAAATATTTTTATTGGTCGAATTATGTGTAAATCCATAATCTTCATATCTACCAGTTCCAGCAGTTATAACCGGGATACCCAAACAAGCAGCCTCAATCCCAATTGTCCCTCTAACGGTGATACAGTAATCTATAAGTTTTAAGATAGAAAATGTTGAAATTTGAGAATCGGATGGGATTATTTTTATATTATTTGGTAGGTCTTTGAAATAACATTTCAGCAGCTTCTCCTCTGAAAAAACTTTACTTTTATCTCTGAAATTTTTTACAACATTCGCAGGATGACATTTTATAATCCAGTTAATATCTTTTTTTTTATACATCATTTTAACTGATTCAACTAACCAATCTTGATAACTATTAAATAAATCTTTACCCCAAAAAAATGTAGCATCCCATAATATATGATTAAAAAAACATGCGATTTTTTTTCGGGGATCTAAATTAAGAGATTTAAGAAACTTTTTTTTTGAAATTTCTTTTTTTTCTCTAGTTGTTCCTACCTCTGAAAACCATAACTCATTTCTGTAGCACTCAGTTAATTCTTGAAAAACCTTTTTTTTTAAAGTTGTATAATTTAATTGTGATTTAATTTGATAAAATTTCTTTTTTGTTATGGAAAATGGATGAACCGTCATATTGCGCTTATTATACCTTTTAAAGTTTAACAGATTAGGTTTATGTCCAGCATGAAATTCAATTACATCAATTTTGTTATTTACAGCATACTCAAAAAAAAGACCTTCTGGAATATATCCTCTATCCTCAAAAATAAAATAATTTGGTTTTTTTGATAAAATCAAAAAATTTAGGTTATCAATTATATGTATACTTTTAGAAATAATTTCTTTCAGTATTTTGGAGTCGTATTTCTTTAAATTGATTAAACCTTTCTTTTCTTTTCTTAAAAGAGTTGAGAGAATGATCTTCTTAAGGTTAATCTTTTTATATTTTAAATTACCTTTTAATAATCTTCTAAAAATGGGGATGGTTTTTTTATTTATAAATCTAAAAAAAATATTTTCATAAAAGATAAAACTATTAGCTCCAATTTTTTTATATAAAATTAAATACCACAAACAAATTTCAGGTAACACTACCGTAACATTAAATCCATTTAGTCTGGCAGCATAAATTGAAGGAATCTGAAAAAGTATTTGATTAAATTCAACCCTGCCAAATATAAATAGTTTTTTTTTAATATTTTTTTTTGGCGGTGGATTTACTATTTTTAGATTGAAGATTTTTTTAAAAATTTTTATATTTTTTTTTAAATGAGGTAAATATAAAAAATTTTTTAATAAAAAAATAATATTAGATACTAGGTATAAAAAGTTTTTCATTCCTAAATTTTAAGTTATGAGAAGATTAGCTAGTTTAAGATCCACTTCATCATTAATATCTAAAGATTCTTTTGAATCCACAATTAAAAAACCTGTTCTTTTGGATATCATTTTCTTTTTTTTCTTAAGAAAGTTGACGTTTGTAATATATGAAACCCCAGTTTCACAAAAATATGATTTTCTTTCTTGCCTTCTTCTTGACTTTTGATTTACAAGCGGAATGAATTTGTCATTAACTAATTTACCTATTAGTTCTTGATTTTGTTTTATACATATCAAAGAATCTAATTTTTTGTTTACTGCTTTTTTAATAGATTTGACTACAGTTTCTTTTTTTCTGAGTGGCGATGTAGGCTCCAATGTAACAATATAATCAAAATATAATTCTTTTCTTTCTAAATAGTCAATAGTATGAATTAAAACATCATCTGTTTTAGCAGTTGAAGAAGATATTATTTTTGGCCTATCTATAAAATCAATTTTATGTTTTTCTGTAATGTTTTTTATTTTTTTGCAATCAGATGAAACCACAACCTTATCAAAAAAATTTATTGAGCCAGCAAGTTCTAAAGTCCATCCGATAAGAGGTTTATTCTTCACTAATCTTATATTTTTTTCCTTTATTCCTGTTGAACCTTTTCTAGCAGGAATAATTGCGAGAATTTTTTTTTTTTTGTACAAAAATACTACCAATCATTATGAAAGTTTAAATTTTTAGAAATCCTTTTTATTCCCTCTTCAATTGAGATTTTAGGTTGGAAATTAAATGTTTTTTTTGCTAAGCTAACATCACAAAATCTTTTAAAAATTTCTCTATTTACTGTCCTATCACTTTTAGTAAAAGGTAGATTCTTAATTTTGAGATTATTTTTTTTTAATGTCTTTATAGCAATCTTTGCAACCTCATTTAAGGTATATTTTTCATTTGAATTTCCAATATTAAAAATTTTATTATAAGATTTTTTATTTTTTACAATTTCAATTAATGCCCTACAAGTATCCTCTACGTGACAAAAGGATCTCACTTGTTGACCATCACCATAAATAATAGGATCGGAACCCGACATAATATTTCTAACAATTTTAGCTAAAAAAAATTGGGAAACTTGATTCTCTCCATAAGTATTAAAAAATCTAACAATAGTATAATTTAATTTTTTATAAATCTGACAATAGGCCTTAACATATTCCTCACCCGCAAGCTTTGAAATTCCGTAAACAGTCTTACCCTGTGTATCTGTTTTTTCATTGATAGGGTTATGACTTGGTTCACCATAAACTTCAGAAGATGAAGCAAAAATTATATGTTTTATATTTCCTGAGACACATGCCTCTAGAATATTTTCAGTACCTTTAACATTTACTTCAAGACATTTAAGTTTATTATCTTCAGTCCTTTTTACTCCTAGCATCGCAGCAAGATGGAACACTGCATCAACATCACTAATAACCTTATTAAGCAGAGATTTTTCAAATATTGAGCCATTTAAAATTTTTAAATTTTTATTTTTTTTTACTTTTTTAAATAAATTTTTATTTTTTTCCAATTGCTCTGGCAAATCCATACATATGACTTTGAATTTTTTTTCAATTAACTGTTTGCAAAGTTCCAAACCTATTAAACCTGAACCTCCTGTGATTAAAACTTTCTTCATTTTTTATCGTATTGTATTGTAAGTATTTTACTAATAGACTTTTCTATGTCTATGTAATCTTTATATTGGAAAAAATTAGAAATTTTAGAGTTTTCACTGACTGACCTATTAATATCTCCTGCTCTTTTGCTTTTAAATTGAGGGTATTCAAAATTAAAATCAATTTTATATTTCTTCATTACATTTTTCATTATATTAAAAAGATTGATTATTTTTGTTTCTTTTCCTGAACCAACATTAAAAATTTCAAACGAATAATTCTTCTCAGAAGAGATTATTAAATTTATCAAATTTGAAATATCTTCTACATCAATAAAATCACGAGTCGCTTCACCATCTCCAAAGATTAACGGAACTTGATTTTTCAAAAATGAATTTATCCATCTTGGAATTACTGCTCCATAATCTGAATCAATTGATTGCCATGGACCAACAACGTTAAAAAATCTTAAGGCTGTTATTACAGTTTGATAATTTAAATCACAAAACACTTGTGAATAAGTTTCATTAGAAATCTTTGAGGCTGCATATGGGCTTTTGGGTTTAAGAGAAAAATTTTCCCTAATTGGAATTTCATTAGTTTCACCATAAACTGAACAACTTGAGGCGAAAATTAGATCTTTAATTTTATTTTTCAAACATAGATCCAAAATATTAATAAATCCTTGAGAATTTATAGAATCATTTTCTAATAGATCAGTGAAAGATTTTTGAACTGAAACCTGACCAGCTAAATTTACTACGGCATCAATATCCTTAAAAATAGGTTCCATTTTTTTCTTTTCTCTAATGTCAATTTCGTAGAACTTAAAATTTGGATACTCTTCTATTAATTTTTGAGTTTTTTGCTTAGAACTAGAAAAAAAATTGTCTATACCAAAAACATTATTCTTTCTTTTTAAAAAGAAATTACATAAGTTGTATCCTATGAACCCTGATGAGCCTGTAACAAGAATATTCATTAGTAGATGATTTGTTTATCAAGTAATTTTTTATTAATTTCTATTTTATTTAGAATATCGCAGATTCTATAACCACTTTTTCCATCACCATAAAGATTTTTAACAGTTTTACATTTTTGGTGAAATTTTTTATTATTTTTTACATACATTAATGCATTCATAATTGATTTTACGTCATAATCACAATTAATTATATTATACGATTGAGGTCTTCCTCTTTGTCTAATTCCTATATTTATTACAGGCTTTTTGAAAGACGGAGCCTCTAAAATCCCTGCGGATGAATTTCCTATTAAAAGAAAACATTTATTTAGTACATGTAAAAACAACTCTCGTTTAATATTACTGTAAACTAAAAGTTTCGAATCAGTAAATTTTTTTATTGAGTTCAGAATTAACTCAGAACCTGAATCAGTATTAGGAAAGATGCATAGAACATTCATATCAAGAGACAGACAACTTTTTAGTATATTTTTCATATATTCTCCGGCTTGTTCCTTTTCATTTAATACAGGATGAAATAGAACAAGAATATATTTTTTTTCAATAAACTTCTTTAATTTAATATTTGTTACACTAGAATTCCGTGCATCTTCTCTGATATTATCTAACTGAGGAGCACCTGTATTAAATATTCTAAATCTTTGCTCACCAAGTTTTAAAAGTCTATTTTTTGAATCCAAACAAGAAGCAAAGTGTAAATGTGATAATTTGGCAATCGCATATCTCGCTGAATCATCTATATGACCGGACTTATCACCAGCCTGAATATGGGCCACAGGAATATTCATATAAACAGAGGCAAGACAAACTGAGAGTGTCTCAATTCTGTCACCGAAAATAAGCACGATATCTGGTTTAATTTTTTCTAGAGACATAGATATTTTTGAAATTGCCTTTCCCATTGTAAACGACCAACCAAAGCTTTTATTTGGAACATCAAACTTTACTTTTTCGTCAACCCTAATATTGTCTTTGATAATTTCTTTAATTGAATAACCATGTTTTTTTGATAAGTGTCCTCCAAGAACAATTGTTCTATATTCAAGCTTGTCAAATTGACTTAATACCTTAAGAACATTTTTGGCATATCCATAAGTTGCTCTTGAGTCCAAAGAAAAACAGACTCTTCTTTTCTTAGAAGACATCAGATAACAGTAATTGAGAATCTTTTTTTATAAATTTCTTTGCTTTTTTACCAATAACTCTATCTAAATCCTTAGCTGGAATGTTATTTTTACCAGGACTAGGCCTCTTAACAGAAATATTTTTACTACTTAATAATTCGCCAACTGAAATATTTTTTAGAGAAACTACACTTTCTCTCGCCCATAAAACTATTTCTTTTTCTTCTTTATGAATTTTTCTTTTATCTCCCATCGATTTGAATACAGCATTACACCCCTCAACTAATTCAAAAAGTTCTTTAGAATCAATTGATGATTGATGATCAGGCCCTTTCATACTTTTATCTAATGTAAAATGTTTTTCAATTAAACATGCACCATGACTAACAGCTACGAGAGCGCAATAAATTGTTGGTGTATGATCTGATAATCCTATTGGAACTTTAAATTTTTCAATATAATTTTTAATAAGACCTAAGTTCATTATCTCGTAAGGACACGGATAAGCCGAAACACAATGCATCATTGCAAAATCTACTTTTTGTTTTTTGTACAAATTATAGGTTTCTTTTACTTCATTAAATTCAGTCATACCAGTTGAAAAAATAACTGTTTTTTTTTTACTTGCTATGTGTTTCTGCAGGGGATGATTAGTACACTCTCCTGAACCAACTTTAATAGCATTTACTCCAATTTTATTTACAAGTATGTCACACGACTTAAAAGAAAATGGAGTACATAAAAATTCTATTTCAATATCTTCACATATTTTTTTTAGATTGGATAACTCTTCAATTGATAAGTTGGTTTCATCAAGAGCCTGATATAAAGATTTGTCTCCGAAATTCTTTGAAATGGGTGTGTCAGTAAGCATCTCATCATCAAGTTGATGAATCTGAAATTTAATAGCATCACACTTAGCTGCTTTAGCTACATATACCATCTCTTTAGCTATTTCGAAGTCTCCCTGATGATTAATACATGCTTCAGCAATTATATAAGGCTTTCCAAAATTTTTTATGGATTTATAGCCTATTTTTATTTTTTTCATTAGGATAAAAATTAATTTTTTAAGCTAAACTAAATTAATATAAACTTCAAATCAAATTTATTTTTTTTGATATGAAATTTTTTTCTATTTCTTGTTGATATATACACTTACCAAAACTTTTTTCAAAAATTTTTAATAAATTAGCTTTTCCAACCCGAACATCTTTGTCATTTACACATTTAATTTCATTGATTTGAGATGACTGTAATTTTTTAAAAAAAATATTTTTTTCACACATAAAAATTAATCCACCACTATTTTTTTTTCTTAAACTTCTATCTGGATTAATATTACTACACCCGATCAAAAACTCATTACCTGATATTCCCAAACCTCTTAACATATAATTACTCGAAAATCTTCTCAATAAGTTTTCCATATAAGGCTTTCCATTTCTTAATAATCGTCCGGTGTATGTTTTATAGTTTCCAAAACTATCGCAAATATAAAGATCATTACTAATTAAATTTATGTCATGAACACCTCTATTTGTAGTTTTAAAAAAAAATATTTTTTTTTTATCGGTAAACCCAACTAAAGACCCTCCTCTTTTTTTTATACCAACTGAGCCACTATGACACGTGAATAAAACAAAATTATTAATACAGTTAACAGAATTAACATGGTTGTGATCTGAAGAAATTGATAGTCCCGTTTTATCTTTCATTATAAAAATTTCATTGACAATCTTTTTCTTATTTATGTCAACGTAGCAAATCGAATTTCTTTGTGTGTTTGCAAAACATAAGTTACCAGTTTCTTTGTCAAATGATAATCCATGTATCCTCTCATTTCCGTAAAGAGTTTCAAAACTTAATATTCTTTCTTTCTCTCTTAGTTCAAAAGACAATTTATTTCTAATTAATTTTGCTTTAATTATTGATGAGTGAATACCCGTAAATACTGAAAAAAAAACTACATCTTTACAAATTGATACGCCGTGAACGTCTCCAGCAAAAATCTTTTGAATTTGACTTTCATTAATTATAAACAGTCCTAAATTTGATGAAAACAAAAATGTGTTTTTAAAACTAAATGAAACGTTATTTTTTTTTTTTTCAAATTTTATATTTTTTTTTAAAAATTTTCGAAGATTATTTGTTTTTTCAATATTACTGAAAAATTCATTTACAATATATTTGAATTCTTTCCAAAAGAAGATTTGAGAGATATAATAATTTAATAATATAATCTTCTTTAAAAAGTTCATTTTGTTTTCTCTTTAAAAACATATTTTTTTAACTGAATGGTAGCATATCTAAAAGACTCAGGAGTTCCAATATCTAAAAAGTTTTTTTTAGTAAAATAGTGATAAAAATTATTTTTCTTTTTTTTCAAAATATCTTCTTCAAATGAAAAAAAACTATCTGAAATTCCATCAAAAACCTGCCTTTTTAGAACATAAATACCACCGTTTATTATATTAGTATTTCCAGTTTTTTCAGAGAAAGATAATACTCTATTTCCCTCTCCAACTTCTACATTTCCAAACCTTAAACTATTATTTATTCTAACAGTAAGCATTAAAACGTCCATTTTCGAGGAATAAAAGTTTAGAAACTCATTATAATCAATATTACATATTGAATCTCCATTAAGAACAAAAAGATGATTAATTTTTATTTTTTTAAAAGCATTTAGAATTGCTCCTCCTGTTCCAAGTGGTTTTTTCTCCTCTAAAAAAACTAGCGAAAGGTCTTTATAAACATTACCGAGTGTTTCCTGAAAAACATCTGATTTATATCCAACAGAAATATAGACTCTTCTAAATCCAGCCAAAATCAATTTTTCAAAAATATAACAAATAAAAAATTTTTCATTGATTCTCATTAGAGGTTTTGGAGTCCCCTTTGAAATCGATTCTAATCTTGTACCTTTCCCACCAGCTAAAATTAATGGAAAAAAATTTTTTATCATCTTTTAAACGCTTCTTTTTTGTTTTGCTCAATCCAATTGAATGTTTTTTTAATACCTTCTTGAACAGAGAATTGGCATTTAAACCCAATAATTTTTTGAATTTTTGATATATCAAATTTTATTTTATCAACTGTTTTTGGCTTATGAACGTCATATACTATTTTTGGTGTAGTTTTTTTTAAATCAGTAGCAAATTTTAAAATTTCATTTATTGAATGAAGTTTTCCAGAAGCAATATTAACTTCTAAAAAATCAAATTTTTTTTTTGAAACCTCAATTAATCCATTTATAAAATCATCTATAAAAATTAAATCTCTCTTCTGTTCTCCATTTCCCCAAATCACCAGTGGGTTATGGTCTTCGTATACTTTTCTTATAATAGATGCTGTAACATGTGATTTTAATTTATCAAATTTATCATAGGGACCAAATATATTTGAAGGTCTAACAATCAAACAGCTAAAATTTTTAGATACTCTAGTAGAAAAAATTTGACACAAAATCTCAGAATATCTTTTCGTCCAACCAGCAGAATAATATACATCAAAGGGATTACCTTTTAACATATCATTTTCAGAATATTTATTTTTTTTTATATTAGGGTAAACACAACCAGTACTGATAAAAACAAACTTTTTTATTTTTTGCTTTATGGATGCTTCAAGTAAGTTTAACAGCATTCTTATATTTGAAGTTACATGATAAAGAGGATTATTCAAGATATCATAAGCTCCTGAGGTTGCTGCTGCGCACATAAAAACTACATCAATATTTTTCAGCGCTTTAATACAGCTGGCTTTATCCTCTAAATTAAATGAGGTTTCCTTATAATTTTTATGGATATGCTTCAAATGCTTATTTGAAAACCTATTTCCATAAACTTTGTAACCTTCTTTTAAAAGTTTATTAGTTAAATTATAACCTATAAAACCATAGGCACCCGCAACAAAGATTCTCGATTTTTTATCCAACATATTGGTCAAATTTAAAGTATTTTATATTATATTCCTTAATTCTTTTTATATTATCTTCACTTAGATTTTTTATTTTCTCTGCTTTAACATTTTCAATAATCTGTGACTTATTTATCATACCAGGTAATACAATATGAATTTGTGAAAAAGAAAGACAAAAATTTAAGCATAGTTGGGCTCTAGTTACGTTTTCATCTTTTACAACTTTTTTAAAAATTTTATTGCTTTCCTCAATCCATTTTCTTCTCTGGTCAATCTTCCAAAATTTTCTATGATCATCTTCATCAAAAATGTGTTTGGCTGAGTATTTTCCAGTCAAAAATCCAAAAGCTAAGGGTGTTCTGGCAATAATTTTAATATTCATTTTTTTACATTTTTCATAAATATTTTTTTCCAAGATTCTTATATCTAATATATTAAAATTTACTTGAATAAAGTCGACCATAGAAAAATCGTTGATACAATAAAAATCTTCAGGATTCCTTAAAGAGATTCCGAAGTTTCGAATTTTTTTACCAAACAAATTCTTTATAAAAGTAAAATACTCCATATTTGACAAAAAATCTTTCGGTGGATTGTGCAGTTGCAGAAAATCTATGTATTCGGTTCCTAAGACTTGTAAACTATTTTTAATCTGAGAAATAATAGATTGTTTTGAAAAACTTGATTTTTGAGAAAAATCAGAAACTCCGCATTTCGTGGAAATAATCAAATCTTCTCTTCTATTTTTTTTTAAAATGAATCCTAACAATTTTTCGCTATTTCCATAAGCAGGTGAAACATCAAAAAAATTTATTTTTTTTTTTAAAGAAAACTCTAATAATTCTATCGCCTTAGTTTCTGATATCTTACCGTATGCCGGGTTTATTTTTGTCCCTCCTCCAATTCCCCAACAACCAAAACCAATTCTCGATCTAACCAAATCTAATTCACTAACTTTGTTTACTTTAATATTTTAGTATTAGTAATGTGAGGCGTAGTATTTTTCTAATGCTTTACTTCCATAAAGATAAGCACCCTTTTTGTTTGCAAACCAAACCACTTTTTTTGCCCAGTCGTTATCATCTACCCATTCTTCATCTTTACGAACAATTAAATATTTCTTTTTTGATTCTTTTAACTTAATTTTTTTTCCTTCAAGGACAGACTGATAAAATTCAAGAACATTGAAATCACTTGAAATCTCAATATTATTAGTTCTTTTTGGAAGTTTTAACATTTCATAGTTTAAGCGTATAGATTGTTCTACCAAAGACTTGTATTTTGATAAACTTGGATCATTTTCTAAAAGTTTACTGATTAAAAGTGACTCACAATCTCTATAAAAATTGAATATTGATTCATCTTCATATAACTTAATCAACATAAATTCATCGTGAGGCCACCATATATTGAGCCATTTTTTAGAAAATTGATATTCAGGTCCTCCATCTTGAATTATTTTTGCAGCTTTTAAGAAATGTTCTTTGACTTTAAAGATCTCAGGATAATTTTTCTTTTCAACTGAATTAAAATACTCAAAAATATTGTTATAGTTTTCACCAGTTAAATGATTAAAAATAATAATCGGAATTTGTATAATTTTATTAAAATGCAAAAATGCTGTCATCCATGAAAATGCCCTAACCTTCACCCACTCTTTTTTAGGCAATGAAGAAGTGGAAATGACAAGCTTTTGTTTTTCAGGAACTCCAAAATCGTCCTGAGCAAACGATCCATGCATATTTAAAATATTTGTATCAACCGTTTCCATTTGAAATTTCTTTTGATAACTCTCGTCTCCCATCTCAGAGTTAGGAAGAATGGATAAGTTATTAAATTGAATTCTGTTATGTTGACCATTTTCTATTAGCCTTGAAACACCTTCTGTAAAGGAACAATAAGTTTCTCCAGGAAGACCAAGTATCAAATCAGAATAAGTAGGAACACCGTCTCTAGTAAATCTTGTTTGGAGGTCTTCATAAGTATTTAATGATATGTTATCTCTTTTAATATTTAATAATGTATGTTCATCTAAAGACTGCATTGATAGTGTAACACCTTTATTTAAACCAGAATCAGCAAGTATCTTCTGTGTGATATATGCTCTTTCTGTGGCATTCTTTGTATTTTGAACTGATAATGCTTTTGGATAACCTGTTAATAATTTTTTCGTTGAGGCGTATTTCGCTATATCAATATCTCTTTTTAAAATTCCAAAATTTGCATCACAACAAAAAATAAATTCAATTTTTTTTTTCGAAAACCAATCAATTTCAGCTTGTAGCCTATCTATTTCAAATTTATTTAATTTTGCAGCGGTAGCTGAACCCCAATCACAAAATGTGCATTTAAAAGGACAACCTCTATTAGTTTCCCAAAGAATTAACCATTCATCGTTTGGATATTTTTTTATTAATTCATCAAATACCCCGTTTAAATATGGAGAAGGTATATCCTCTAAATTTCCAATTCTACTGGGCTTAGGATTCGTAACAAATTCACCTGATTCTTTCAAAAATGAAATTCCTTCAACATCAACTATTTTTTTTTTTCCTATAGATTCTACTAAATTTAAAAAAACTTTTTCGCCTTCTCCATTCACTACAAAATCAATAAATTTATGTGATTCTAAGAAATCTTTAGAGTTATCCGGAACTTGTGGTCCACCAAAGATGATTTTAATTTTTTTATTACGATTCTTCAATTCTTTTGCTATTGCAAGTGATAATTGCTCATTCCAAGAATATAGACTAAAGCCAACAATATCTGCAGCCTCAAACTGCCTTACAGCATCGCTCACCTTTATTCTCTTAAATAATGGTGGCAAGAATTTATACTTATCTCTATTTTTTGAATATTTCTGAAAATAAGTTTGAAGAACACCCGCAGCATATGGCAAATAGTGGGCTCCGGAAAAACTATTGTTAATTTGACTTATACCAATCTTAACTTGTCTCATAATTTCTGTATACCATTTTCTCACATTTTTCCAATATTTTTGGTAAATTATTAAGACTATAATATCTTTCATAAACTTTACGAGCATTTTTCCTTAATTTAATCGACAGCGATTTATTTTTAGCTAAAATTTTTAATTTCCTTACGAACTCTCTTCCTGTTGAAGCAGATAAGCAAGCTTTGTTTCTGAACAATTCAGGGAAACCTTTAAAAGTCTCCTTATGGAGAAGTAAACAAGGGTAGCCACTACATATATTTGGTAACTTGTAACCTGATGTGGGTGGATATTTTACTGCATGAAGAACAATATCAGAGTTAAGAATTTTCATATATAAATCATCCAAATATCCACAAAACTTCACATTCGTAAATTTACTTAGAATTTTTTTTGATTTATGTAAATTATTTTTATTTTCTCCAACTATATGAAATTCAAATTCAGCTAATTCCTTTGAATACTGTAATAATATTTCATATGCTAAAAAGTCTAAATTAGATTGTGCAAAAGTGGTTTGAGTTGTTCCTATTAAAGAAACAATTTTTTTTTTTCCAGATTTAAATGAGGGTTGTTTATTTTTTAAATCTCTTGCTGGGTGGTTAAAATAAATTACTTTAGGTTTATTCTTAAAAATTTTCTCATTCATTTTTCCACAATAAATAGATGGGCACAAGTTAAGTGTTACCATTTTTACTCTATTTTTATAAAAAATATTATTTAGAAAAAGTTTTAGATAAAGTAATTGATTTTTGAGAAAAAAGTTTTCTTTTTTACTATAATTAAACCTTATAACATATTCAGAGTTATGCAAACCCCAAACAACCAAAGGAATATTTGAATTATAATAAACTGGAAAAATATCTTGAAAGCTAAATACAAAATCGGGGTTTATTAGATTAACAATCTTAGAAAATTCTTCTGAGTATTTTTGGCTTTCTTTCATTGCTGAAAGTTTTATCCTAATAGAATGATAAATATTTTTTGGTATTTTTTCATGAATAGAATTAACCAAATCAACTATGTAGAAATTTTCTATCGTTCCTTTATCCTTCAATAAATTCAAGCTTTTCTCAATTTTTCTGTCTCTTTTAATCCATATTTTTTTAGTTATAAGTAAAGTTATTAAAATGTTATTGGATTTAAAATAATCAAAAATAATTTTGAATATCTCAGCATCTCCATTTAAATACTTTTTATTGAGGGACTCTAAATGACCAATTTCTGCATTAAGAATTAGTTTATGGACCATAAAGTTTAAAATCGAAAAAAAGAGACCCTTGAAGCATAGCGAAATCTCTCTAATTTTATATTATTTAAACCAACTTGTTCCATTAGAGCAATAGTTTCACCAGGAGCATCAGCATCATTTAATTCGTCAAAAGCTAAAATTGAACCTTTACAAAGTCTATTTTTAATAGCTTTCAAAACATCCTTAGTTGGTTTGTAAATATCAAAATCAAAATAAGCTAATGAAATAATGGTTTCTGGAAATTTTTTTAAATATTCAACAATTTTTTTTGAGGCATCACCTTTTACAATCTCATATTTTTTTATGTGAGATAGCGGGTTTAGAGATTCTTGAGTTTTCATTAAAGAATCAAGATATTTTTTGTAATCCTTAGTTGTAGAGAGACTCTTCTCAAACATCATCTCATTTTTCCCATCAAGTTTATTAATATTTTTAAGCCCTTCAAATGTATCAAATAATACAATTTTCCTATGTCTATTATACGGCTCGTAAATACTTCTCAATGACGTAAAGATTGCTCCATTATTTCCCCATCTAGTACCAAATTCAAAAATATTTCCGTGAAGATTAATAATCTTTTTATAAAGATGATTCATTAATAAAATTCTTGATAAGTTCTTTGAATCTAAAAAAAGCCCAAGATTAGATAAAACTTGTTCGTTAGGAATTGGGTTTTTATTAAATAAATCAATCAGGGATTTTCTATTTAATAATTCACTTTCAGAATCTTTAGTGTAATTTTTAATTTTGCTTTTCATTAGTAAGACATCTCTCTTTCCCTTAAATATTTTTGTACTTCTTTGATATTAAATATAATTTCATCACGTGATAAAGACTTTCCAAAAGGAGTCGTAGACTCATATTCAAAAGGTAGACCAGAGTCTTCATCCTCATCAAATCGGTATAAAAGATGAGCATGTTGCGATAAATCATCATAGATATGTTTGATTCCGTATTTTTTTGGGTTTTGATAAAACGGTGAACCAGGAACAGGAGCAAATCCTGATACAGCGACATAATCGGGCTTGACTGAATCAAGAAAATCAATAGTTTTTTTTAAAACATTTTTTGATTCTCCGGGTAAGCCAAAAATCAAACAAACTTTTACTTTGATACCATATTTTCTGCATAATTCTATGTATTTTATATTGTTAGCTATACTTTTTGATGGCTTATTTGAAATCTCTAAAACCATATCAGAGTCAACGCTCTCAATTCCAAGAGCTAATTCTTTTAAACCGGTCTGAGATGCAATTTTAAGAAGCTCCTCACTTCCTAAAGGAACTGTTTGCCCCCTCCAAATAATATTTTGTTTTCCTATCGCCTCTAAGTAAGGGACTGCAATTTTTTTGTTTACTGGAATACATACTTCATCTCTTAAATTGATACCCTCAACTCCATATTTTTTTTTTAGATATTCAATTTCATTTGTAATTTTTTCAAAAGAATTGTATTCAAAAACAGGAGGATTATTGTAAACACAAAACCTACAACTAAATGAACAACCTCTTGAAAAATATGCTCCTGTGCCAACTACACCTCCATACTTTTCAAAGTGAAGATTATTTACTATTTTTTCTTTTTCAATAAAGTCACGTCTTGGAAAGTCAAACTCGTTAAATTTATTTATTTTTACTTTTTGAATAATCCCTTTAGTCTTTTCTTTTTGTTTTATGAAATTACTAATAACCTCTTTTAATGTATCTTCAGCTGTTCCTTGCAGAACACAATCACAATTTTCTAATGTTTGTGCAGACATATGATCTGCGTGTGTACCGCCAATAATCGTAAGTGCTTTACTATTTTGAAGTTTAATTTTTTTAGAAATTTCATAGACCTCATCTGCATCTGCTGATTTCATCAACCAGAAAAAGAAAATATCAGCACTTTCTGGATCAAATATTTTTTTTTTATCCCTAAGATCCTCAACTTTTACTTCTAAAGAAGTAAAGCTTTGTCTTATTAAAGTCGCATAATAAAGCTCCCACAAAGGTTGAAGCTTCATTGGGTTTTTCCAATAAGACCAAGATGGTATAATTACTTTACAAATCATTTTTTATTTTTTTCAAACCATTTAATTGTTTTTAACAAACCTTCATCAATAGTTGTGGGTTCAAAAGAAGATAGATTTTGTTTCATTTTTTCAAGAGAAAATTCAAATTCAATTTTTTTATTCTTAGATTTTTTAAAAACTACTTTTTTATAATCGAAATTCATTAAATTGCAAATTTTTTGAATTATGTCTGACAATCTAAAAGATCTATAATAACCTATATTAATCGGTGAGCAATTTTTACTAAGTATTTTCAATAAAATATTTATGACGTCTCCTGCATATATTATATTTCTTTTTTCATTTGGTGAACCATAGAAAGTTAAACTTTTTGGATTTTTACTAATTTTTTCTATAATTGAAGGTATAAAGTGAGCCTCATCACCATAAAAATGATCGTATTCACCATAAATTAAAGAGGGTCTAACAATAATAGATTTCATCTTTTTTGTAGGATGATTATTTATATAAGTGGTAAAATTTTCGAAGAACCTAGTCATATGTCCTATACCATACCAATTTTTGGGAGGATTATTAGTAAAAAAATCCTCTTCTTTATTTATTTTTTTTTCTGAATAACCAGTAGTTGAGCTCATCCAAACAAAATTTTTGACATTATTTAACCAACAATTGTAAATTAAATTATTGAAAATTTTAATATTATAATAAATGGGTGTAATTGAATCCTTCATTAAAACTTTAGAGGTAGCAAGTTTACCAGCAAAGTTAAAAACAGTGTCAGTTGATTTTAAAATTTTTTTTAAATCCTCACTTTTTGTTATATCAATTTTTAAGGGCCTAATATTTCTACCTTTTACTTTTGGGGGATTTTGAAAGTAAATAGCTTTTATATTAACACCTTCCAAATTATTTGTTTTTTTTAAAAAGTGAGTACCAATCATTCCAGATGAACCAAAAACAACATAGTTTCCTTTTTTTAATTTCACACTATTCAATTATAGCCTCAATAGGAGAATTATTACCATAGGCTAAGACCCAACCCCAATATCTTAACTGACCCTCATATAAAGAGTATCCACTTCTCGTTTTTTTCAATTTAATAGGTTTCAAAATATCATTTTCTTTAATTTCCATAGCTACTTCCATGGGGCTTGGAGAAAAATTATAAATATTCTTTTTTGCCTGCTCAATGTTTGTATAAAATTTTCCTGAAAAGGATTCTACAATTTGTATTTCAATTGGCAACACCTTTACAACCTTCACTTCAAATTCTTTATTAATTTTTTCAAAAAAATCTTTTGATATTATTCTTGAATCAAACATTATATTTTCTTTTAAATTTGATAAATTACTTGTTTGAAAAATTGGAATTGCTCCATTGTAACTCAACCACTGAAGGATAACTTGAGAAGGCTTGAGTTTAAATACCTCAGATATTTCTTTTATACGTAAAGATGAAAAGATTTTATTCACTTGTTTCGATGAACCAAATGGGCTGTAAGCAAAAAAATTTATTTTTTTTTTTTTACAAAAATTCAATAGGTTCTCTTCAACTGATCTCTCAAATAAGTTGTATTCGTTTTGAATGATTTTAATTTTTAACTTACCCATAGATAATTTAAGAAATCTATCTAAATATTTCTTTGTTACATTGCAAAGTCCAACGTATTTAATTTTTTTCATTGAAAAGGCTTCATACAAGGACTCAATTATTTTTAAATCATCAACATTATAGTTTGGCCAATGAAGCTGGATTACATCAATACAATCGCGGTTTAATCTTCTCAAACTTTCATCAATAGATTGAAGTATGTTTTTTTTATAATTAATAGGTGAAATTTTTGTTGCTATAACAACTTCATCATTTTTTTTGAAAGCTTTTCCCAGTAGATATTCAGAAAATCCTTTATGGTAATCCTCTGCAGTATCAAAAAAAAAAACTCCTTCTTCATAAACTTTATTTAGAAAATAAATCCTGCTCTTTTCAGAACAGAAATTCCTAGATTTCTTTTCTCCTATTCCATAAGTCCCAAATCCAAATTTAATTTTTTTTTTTTTTAAATTCATTTAATTAAAGTGGGCCTTTAAATCTTTTTTCATTACTAAAAAATTCAATTCCTTCCAAATTCATAGGTTCAATCTGTAAAATTTCTTCAACCGCTCTTACTATGTTTTCTGCATTTGGATAAAATGCATTTTCTAAATGTCTTGCAGTTGGACAAGGAACGTGCTTGAATCCCAACCTTTGAACAGGTTTTTCTAGAGAATCAAAGCATTCTCTTGACACAATAGCAGCTATCTCTGCACTAACACCACTGAAAGTCCAGTCACAATCAACAACTAAACATCTTTTTGTCTTTTTAACTGAACTAATAATTATTTTTTTATCTAAAGGATAAAGAGTCCTTGGGTCAACAATTTCAACATTTATATTTCTTTTTTTTAAAATTTTGGCGGCAAAGATAGCCTCAACATTCATCCATGATATAGCAACAATTGTAATGTCTGCGCCTTTTTTTATTATTTTTCCCTTACCAATTTGAATCTCATATGATTCTTCTCTAATTTTTTGTTCCGACCAATATAACCATCTATGTTCAAAAAAAATGACAGGATTATTATCTCTTATTGCTGATGTTAAAAGACCTTTTACATCTCGCGGAGATGAAGGAGCAATTACTTTAAAACCCGGCATGTGTGTGAAAAAGGATAATAAACTTTTACTATGTTGTGCTCCCTGACCAAAACCTCTACCAATAATTACTCTAAAAACTATTGGAAGTGGAATAGTACCATGAACATAATATTGAAATGGAGAAATTATATTTGCTAATTGATTCATTCCTAGAATGAAAAAGTCCGATCTAATATGAACATGTATCGGTTTTAGGCCCTTTACCGCTGATCCAAAGACAAATCCAGTCATTGCATCTTCAGATATTGGCGTGTCAAAACATCTACTAGAACCAAATTTCTCTTCTAATCCCTCAGTTGTTCCAAAAGCCTTAGCATGACTTGTAATCCCAATACCACAAATAAATACATTTTTATCTTTCTCCATTTCAGAGTAGGTTGCCTGTCTAATGGCCTCTTGATAACTAATCATTTTCATAAAATAACCCTTTAAACATTTCTCTAGAATTTAAAGATTTAGATTTTTTTGCTTTTAAAATAACTGCATCAACCTTTTTTTCTATATTTTGTTCTGTGTTTTTTATTAAATTTTTATCATATTTTACAAAAAGTTTATCTTTTTGTATTTTCAAACAATCTTTTTTTTTCCATTTATTATAAACTTTTTTTGGTCGATAATTATAGTTCCAATCCGTTTCAATACCTATATGAGCTAAATATCTATAACATCTGATATTGAAGAATATTGGTTTGGGATTCCTCTTATATTTATTTTTGGCTTCATTGACTTTTTTTTGAAGAATTTCCGCGTCATTAGATTCTTCCTCGTAAAAATATAAATCAAAATTACCAACTATTTTCTTCAAATCTTTATATCCCCTTCTATCAGATTTTGGTGTATGTACCGCCCATTCATTATCTTCACAGATAAAAAAGACTGGCAGTTTAAATAAACACGCTAAATTTAAGCTTTCCCAAAAACAACCTGAATCAATAGCTCCATCTCCAAAGAAACAGATTGCAAAATTTTGTATTTTTTTGTATTTATTGGCGAAGGCTAAACCAGTTGCGGCAGGAATTTGACTTGCAACAATTCCACTTGATAAAATATGACCTTTTTTTGGATCACCTAAATGCATTGACCCGCACTTACCTTTACCAACAGTATCTTCTTTACCATACATCTCGTAGAAAAAAGATTTATAGTCAGCAGTTTTTGCTAAAAAATTTGCATGACTTCTATAAGAGGATGTAATATCACATTTCATATCCAATCCAGAGCACACACCCACTGGAATATACTCTTGTCCAAAGCTCATATGCATCGGAGTCCTCATTTCATTTTCATGATAAAGGTCAATTATTCTTTGTTCGCAGTATCTTATTAAATATAATGATTTATAGAGTTCCAGATTACTTTTCATATTTTCAATCAATAAAATTAATATTATATTTTTCTTTTGCCCATATCAAAGATACAGTTGCTGCAATATGATCAAATTCATTTTTTTTGATTAATCTCTTAAATTCTTTTTTACCAAAAAACTTAACACAGTTTTTTTCCTCATTTTTTTTTAAGAATTGACAATCTTTGGCTAAAAAAAAATAGTTTTTAGTATTTTCTCGTTCTAGACGCAAAACTCCACTTCCGAGCAATTTCCAATTTTTTGAAATATAACCAGTTTCTTCAAGTAACTCTCTTTTAGCACAATTCAGTATCGTTTCATTTTTTTCTAAGGAACCAGCTGGAAACTCTATGGTTTTTTTTTTTAGACATGGACGATATTGTTGAATGAGAATTAATTCATTTTTTTTTGTTAAAGGTAAAATAACAATTCCTTCAGATTGATTTAATTTATAATACTCAGATTTCCCATAATTAAATTTCGTGATGTTAAACCATTTTGTATTAAAAACCTTGGTCATTTAATCACCTAATTTTATTCAAAAAATTAAATATTCTTGAAGGTATTGAATGATAAAATTTTACTAAACTTCTGGTTACTGAAACTTTTAATAATTGATTTTTTAAAGAACTTATTTCAGGATCATTTAAAAAACTTGACTCTTTAATTAACTCAAAGCCACATTGTTTAAAACCAGCTCCTACAAGCACAAAACCAAGTCTAAATTTAATTTCATTAGAAAGAAAATTTTCATCTGGATCAATTATAAAATTAAGATCTCCACCTAAAAGAAAATCTTTATTCTGGTTAACTAATGTTTTCTCAGAGCTTCTGTGGTAACCATATGGATTTAAATCAATATCTATCAGTCTGTATCCAAACTTTTTCATAAATTGTATTAAATTTGTAATATTTGATGAATTTTTGTAAAAATTGTTAGACATAAATTCAGTTTTAATAAAAAGAATTTCTTTGTTCTTTAGTTTTTTTTTCGAACCGTGTAGAACGAAAATTTCTCCACCTTCAACATCAATCTTTAAATAATCAATAATTTTTTTATTAAAAAAATCATCAATACATATGCTCTGCTTGATAATAACTTTATGCTTATTAATTCTCGTTTCAATGTTTTCTCCATCCACAAAGACCTTTTTTAATAATTTTGTTGGTTTTAAATCGACACCTGACCTGGCTGGTGAGTTTAAAATCTCACAAAATTTTAACTTACCTTTTTTATCCCATACAATTTTATCATAATATTCATAGGTTTTAAATTTTGGAAATTTTATACCTTGTTTGCTTGCATCTGTGATATGTTTTTTCAACTTTTCGCATTCAAGTTTATTTGGTTCAAAGCCTACAATTTTTGATTTTTTTGTATACCAATTCTCAAGCCAACTAAAACCATTTCTAGCTCCAACATCTACTACTAGAAAATTTTCTAAATTTGAATGAGTAAAAAAATCATTAATTATTTTATCTGTTACCATTTAATATCCCTTTTGAATGATATGACTCCCATTATAAGAAAATTTGAATGGAACATATAAATAGTTTTTAATACCACTGAGAAATTTTTTTTTATTAGACTTATTGACATAAAATAACATAAAACCAGATTTTCCTGCACCTAATAGTTTTCCTCCAATAGCTCCATTTTTAGTTGCAGTGTTATATAATGCTTCCACTCTATCGTTAGAAATTATTGAATGAACAGCTTTTTTTTGCATCCAAGTTTCGTGTAATAATTCACCAAATTCATCAAGGTTTTTTTTACTCTCTAGAATTTTAATCGCATCAGGTACAAACGAAAATATTTTATTCAGGTTATTTTTTCTTTCCTTAAAATTTTCTACAAATTTCTGTGCCACTTGTGAAGCAAATCTATCAATACCAAGATAAATTAAATATAAATTAGATTCTAACTCCTCAATTCTTCCAGAGGGTAAAACAAGTGGCTCAACTAAAAATTTTTTGTTTTTATGAAACGTAATTTTGTTTAAACCACCAAATGCACATGCAATTTGATCTTGGCACCCAACTGTTTCACGAAGTAAATTTTGCTCAAGATGAATTGCATCAAGTGCAAGATCCATCTTTGAAAATTTATTTTTAATTAGCTTTTTCAGGCAATTTAAGAACCCAACAGTAAAAGCAGAACTTGAACCCATACCGCTTCTTGCTGGTAGGTCAGCTTGATAATGAATATCTAGACCTTTTGTTTGACTAAATTTTAAGTATTTAAGTCCTTCTCTGATTACTGGATGTTCAATTTCTTGAAATTTATTAACTACTTCAACTTTCGACCATACAATTCTATGCCTCTTTTCAAAAAACGGAGGTAAAAATCTACTACTTATATAAATATATTTATCAATTGTTGCAGAGACAACTGCACCACCATTTTTTATGAACCAATCTGGATAATCTGTCCCCCCACCAAAAAAAGATATCCTATATGGTGTTCTTGTTATAATCATTATTTCAAACCTTTATACTTAAAGTTTTTTTCGTCCTTGAATTGCCCGAGATAACTAGTTTTTTGATTTTCAAGTAGGTAAATATGTTGAGCGTTTTTAACAATATCAGAGCTATGAGCAACTATCAGTACGGTCACCTTATTTCTGACTGACCTAAGATAGTTTTTAACATATTTGGCTGTATTTTTATCCATAGAGCTTGTGGGTTCGTCTAAAATAATAATTTTTTTTCTTTCTAATATACACCGGGTAAATGCAATTCTCTGAAGTTGACCTCCTGAAAATAATGAACCACTATTTCCAATTTTGGCATCCAATCCATCCGGTCTAGAATTTATAAATTCACTCATTCCTGTAATTTTGGCAACATTAAGAATTTCTCTATCAGAAATTTTTCTATTTGACGTAAAGGTTAAGTTTTTTCTGATACTTTCGTTTATAATATTAATGTCTTGAGTAACCATTCCAATAGTAGATCTTAATTTTTTCTTATCAATATTTAAATAATTTTGACCATCTACTAAAATATTCCCAGAGTTTGGTTTGTATAAATAAACTAACAAATCAAGAATTGTCGACTTACCAGAACCAGATTTTCCGACAATTGCAGTTATTTTATTTTTAATCAATTTAAAATTGCATTTTTTAAGTATCAAATTATTACCGTAAGCAAAACTAACATTCTTAAATTCTATCGATTCTTTAAAAACAAAAGGTTTAGACCCACCCTCAATATCGTTAGAATTATCAATTTTGCTTAAAAAATTTTCAAAATTTTCAATATAGGCAAATTTTCTAGACATTGAAATTTTTTCTACAGAATACTGGGTGTATAAGTTGTAAATTCTAAAAATTATTCCAAAATATATACCAAACTCTATTAACGAGAAGTATCTCCCTCCCTCTGCAACAGGAACAATTAGTAAAAGTAAGATTAAAACAAATAATGGAGTAAGTGTTTCTAATAAAATTTTTGATAAATAAAACTTGAAGTTTTGCTTGCGAACTTCATCAATCTCTTTTTCAAAGAAAAATCTTGTTTTCATCTCTAAGTTTGAAAGTTTAATTAGTTTTATTGAGCGAAAAATTTCTAAAACATCTCGGAAGAGATTATTTATTCTTATTTTAATAACGGTTCCGATTTTATAAGAGGTTTTAGACAAAAACTTTGATAAAAAATATACTACTAAAAACAAAAAGGAAAAAATAAATATAACATAGTAATTTAATATTATTAAAATTGTTAAATATAAAGAGATTAAAATTACATTACTATAAATTTTAAATAAATGAACTATTACAGAAGCAACATTAGAAGGTTCATGAATAATAAAATTTACAAAATCACCTGACTTTGTTTTCTTCAATTCCTCAATTTTGCACTCCAAAGAACCTTTTAATATTTTTTTTCGTAAATTTGCTTCAATCGTTGTTTGAGAGTGGATAATTATCGAATTGGAAATAAAAATAAAGACTTGTCTAATTGTTATGATTATAGAAAATAAAATCAAAATAGTGATTAGATCTATTTTTTTTGAAATATCTTGGAAGTACTCCCCCAGAAAAAAACTTGGAAGAAATTTTTCAATTTCTTGTACAACAAAAAAATCACCATAAATCAGAATCGTTACTAAGGAGGTCAAACCAATACTTTCAGTAAGAGCAACAATTACAGATAAAAAAACTGAAAGATTAAACAAGTCAACCCTTGCCTCAAGAGTTTTTAAAATTTCAAAAGTTTTCATCTTATAATTTTTGTCGATGATAGTTCAGCAGATCATGTAACGTTTCTTCTACAGAAAATTTTGGTTGCCAATTTGTTTTTTTCAAAAACTTTGAACAATCAGGAATTTGTAAAGTTACATCAGATGGCCTTAAAAGATTTTTATCCGTCTTGTGATTAATTTTAATTTTAGAAAAAGATTTTAAAGTATCAAGCATTTTACCGACTGTCATAGTTTCTTTACCACCAATATTATAAACTTCTCCAGGTTCACATTTATCCAATAAAACCCAATAAGCACGAACAGCATCTCTTACATCAGAAAATGTTCTAACACTTTCTAAATTACCAACGCTTACAATACCTGTTGGATGAATATTTGCTTCAATCTCAGCTATCTGTTTAGCAAATGAGCTTTCAGCAAAAACATTCCCTCTTCTGGGTCCAGTATGCGTGAACATTCTCGTCCTAATTGTTTTCATACCATAAGACAAAAAATATTGTAATGCTATAAAGTCCTCACCTACTTTTGAAACAGCATATGGAGATGCAGGTCTAAGTGGATTATTCTCTTTAATTGGCACCTCAGATTCCAAGACTTGACCATATACCTCAGATGATGAACATATGTGAATCAATGGATCTAATTTATTAATTTTCACTGAATCCAATAAATTTGTTGTTCCAATTATATTTGTTTTTAGGGTTTCAGATGTAATCTTAAAACTGTCTTGAACATAAGATTGTGCAGCTAAATGAAAAATTCGATGTGGTTTTACTTGCCTAATAACAGCAATCAAAGAATTAAGATCATTTAAGTCTCCACTAACGAGGTTAACTTTTTCTTTGAAATGATTAATATTATCTAAAGGACTTCTCCACCTAACTAGACCATAAACTTCACCCAACTTTTCTTTAATAATATATTCAGCAAGATGACTTCCTACCATACCAGTAATACCTGTTATAAAAACTCTCATTTAAAATGGACCTCTAAATTTCTTATATACATCAGACATAGATTTTTCGGAAGGTAATTTTTTTTTCTCTACATCAAATAATTCAAGAATTTTTTTAACAAAATCAATTTGGTTTGGATAAAAAAGATCTTCTAAAGACTTTGAGGTTGGACAAGATGTAAATTTCATAGATAAACTCTTAACTGGTTTTTCTAACAAATTTACAAAATTTTCATTAATTATTCTGTTAATTTCTGCACAAACTCCAAAATTTGCCCAGCTTGTGTCAGCCACTAAAAGTTTCTTTGTTTTTTTTACACTTTTTAATATTTTTAATTTGTCGATATCTGAAGTACAATGTAAATCTATAATTTCGCATTCAATGTTATAAAACTCCTTAACAAAATCAGCCGCTCTTTTGGCTTCAAGTACCATAATCGAAGTAGCTACAATGGTTAAATCTTTTCCTTTTTTTATCAAAATTGAAGAAAAAGGATTAAAACTTGATTTTTTTTCAGTAACTTTAAACTGTAAATCATACAATAATCTGTGTTCAAAGGATATAACTGGACCTGAAAAGCTAGAAACAATTTTTGGGTAACTTTCTAGAACACTTTGAGAGGAAGAAGGCATAATAACTTTTAAACCTGGTATATGAGAATAAAGTGATTGAAGACTTTGAGAGTGTTGAGCTCCCTGCCCCCAACTCCTTCCAATGACAACTCTAATTAGCATTGGAACTGTATATAAACCACCAAACATATATTGATATTTTGCTATTAAATTCATAATCTGATTAGTCGCTAACAATAGGAAATCTGAACGAATATGAGTTTGAATAGGATAAATTTTATTCAAAGACATACCTAGGCAAACACCTGTTATTCCTTCCTCTGAGATAGGAGTATCTATGGATCTAATTTTCCCAAATTTCTCTAAAATCTTATCAGTCGTTCCAAATATTTTTTTTGGATCATCAATCCCTTGACCAATAGCTACAGAATTTTGATTTAATTTCATTGAATGATGCATAGCTTTTTTTAAAGCATCTCTGTAACTGAGACTTGAATTTTTGTAAAAGTTGATCTTTGTTCTTTTAGTGAAATAATATTTTGAATCTTTAAATAAATCTTTTCTACCAGGAAATCTGCTCGATTCAGCAAAAGAAATAGCATCATCAATTATTTTATTAATTTTGATACTATTTTTGTTGTAAAGTTTTTTTTTTTTAATTAAATGATCCTTTTGCTTCCATTTATTTATTATACTTAGTGACCTATAGCCTAAATCATTATCATCATTAATTCCTACATGTTCTTTGTATCTACAAACATCAACTTCAACAAAAAAAGGAAGTTTGTTTTTTTTGATAAATTGGATAGTTTTTAAAAATGTTTTACTAGTTTTTTCATAGTTCCAACTATCATTAATTTTTAAATTTTTTATTTTATAAGAATTTACTAAGTCTGAAATGTTAAAACTTTGTCTTTTTTTTCTTTTTGTAAAAACAGCCAAATCATTGTTCTCGCAAACGAACAAAACAGGAAGTTTATTGAGTGAACAAAAATTTAAAGATTCGTGAAAAACACCTTGGTCAACTGCACCATCACCAAATATGGCGACATAAATTCTGTTATTTTTTTCAAACTTTGACTTATATGCTGCCCCTACTGCATGAGGTATTGAACTTGCTACAACAGCAGATGCACCCATTACACCAACAAAGGGGTCGGTCAAGTGCATTGAACCAGCTTTTCCCTCTGCAATACCCGACCTTTTACCATATAATTCAGCAAACATTTTATTAATGTCTCCCCCTTTAGCAATATAAATTGCGTGAGATCTATAGGTAGGAAAAATCCAGTCATTATTTGAAAGACTATCGCAGAGACAAGCGGCAACACTTTCTTGGCCGATAGATAAGTGTACAGGACTTTGTATTTTATCTGTCGGATAAATTTCAATTATTTTTTCTTCAATCATTCTAATTTTTTGAGAAAGAAAAAAAATCTTTTTAAATTTGTTTGATAATTTCATTTTGAAGTTTTGACTTCTGTTAATAATTTTGTATAAAAACCTAGGTAAGAATTATGGGACTTATCAAGTTGAAATTTTTTCTTATAATATTCTGTTGAATTTTTTCCAAATTTTATTCGTAGTGACTTATTATTTATTAATTTTTCTAGCATCTTGGAGTAATTTTCAAGATCATTATATTTCATTAAAAATCCATTAAACTTATCTTTAATAATTTCGGAGTTTCCCCCAACGTCAAATCCTATTAATGGCTTACCTAATGCTAAAGCTTCGATCAAAGCATTAGATTGACCTTCCTCAGAAGAAGCATTTATAATAATATCCAACTCAGCTATTTTAGAATTAATATCAACAATGTAACCTGAAAAAAAAAATTTATTTTCTAATTCTTTTTTTTTTATCAAATTCTCAATTTTTTTTTTATAATTTCTGTAATCACAGCCTATAAAGTAAACAATAAAATTTTCATCTTTTAATTTAGAAACAATTTCAATTATTTTTTGATGACCTTTATACGGTATTAAATTAGCTATCATTCCAATCTTAACTACTTTTGATTCTTTTTTTATTTTTTTTATTTTTGGAACTCTGACACCATTATTAATCAAAAATATTTTATTTTGAGGTACAAATTCGCTTTGTATTTGTTTGAAAATTGATTTTGAATTTACCAAAATTTTATCAGTAAATTTATGTAAAAGAATTTCTAAAAAATATGATAAATATAAATATTTTGAATGATAATAATTTTGTGATCTCCTACTCATTACCCTTAAAGAACTTTTAAAGATCGAAAAAACTCCCGCAACTAAATATGATTTCGGTAAGAAGAAATGAAGGATATCACTGTTAAGATTTTTAATGTAAAAAAAACAAGAAAAAAAAGAAAATATCCTAAACTTTGGAATAAAGATCGTTATCGGTAGCATTTTGAAATCTTGCTCGAGGTTACCACCTCTAAAAGCAAACACATTGATTTTAAAGTATTTTGATAAAAAATTAACCAAATTAAGAAGATGTTTTTCTGTACCACCGGCATTAAGATCATTAATGAAAAATGTAATAGTTTTTTTCAAACTCTTAATCCATTAAACTATTTTCGTGTAAAATTTAGACATAGCTACCGCAGTCCAAGTAGTTCGCATATTACTTGAAAATTAAAAAAACTTCTTTGACAGATTTTCAATTTTGAATCTGAATATCTGACATTTTTACTTTTGCTTTTACTTTTTGTTTTAAAAACTCTAAAAAAATAAAAGCTCTGTTTTGATCAATATACTCATCAAACACTGCATCCATGGTAAAAAAATTATTCTTAATAAATGTAATTTTTTCTCCTTTTTGTATTTTAATTTTTTTTTTGAATATTCCATTTTCGTTACAATTTTTTTTTATATTTTTCATTATTTCAGAAGGAAGATAGTAAATTTTTTCGCTAAAGCGTAAAATTTTAAATACTCCATATGTATAATTAATTTTTGTCCAATTTTTATTATCTTCTAATAAAACAAAAATATAACCTGGAAAAAGTGGTTTAAAGGTTTTGCATATTTTTTTAAATCTTATAACTGTCTTTTCAATCTTAGGAAAAAAAACTTTAAACCCCTGACGCATTAAATTCGAACATGCTTTAATTTCACAATTTGACTTCGTATTAACAACAATCCAACTCATTTTTTTTTTTTCCTATTAATCATCATAAATTTAGGTGAAAAAATTATTTCATTAAGATCTGAAAATTTTTTTGAGTTAAGATTAATAGTATTAGTTTCACACAAAATAAAAGAAAAATTGTTACGACTAGACATCAAATCAAAATTATTTTTTACAGAAATACCACAGAAAGATTTCTTTTTAAATTTTTTGTCGAAAATACAATCAATATTTACATTTAATTGATTCGAAACAAGAATAGCAATTTCACATATTTCACCCGTTCCAATTAGGCAAATATGTTGATTTTTTTTTTTTTCAATTAAATTAAAAATTTCTTCAAAATCTTGTTTAGCTCTTTTAAAAAAAGTTAAGGATGATTTTATGTATTCTTGAGTCAATCTGCTTTTTTCAATGAGACCCTGAGGCGTCAGATAGTATAAAAACCTCTTCATTGGAGCTTGTTTTAGTTTAAGAAAACCTTTTTTTACAAATTTTTTTACTAAAGAATTTGTTAAACCTAAAGCTACATTAATCTCCTTAGAAATGGATCTTTGAGAAATATTTTTATTTTCTTCAATTGTTGTTAAAAGCTTGAGCTCTATTTCAATATTTTTTTCATTTCTTATGTTCATCATGTGAACATAATATGTTTATTGCTTTTTTTGTCAAGTTTATATAACCACAAAGTTCAATTCTATATTTTCACAAATGAAACTTAGTAAGGTTAAAATGTTTATATATTTAGGTTTTGGTACCTTGAACTACTACTTTTTAAAATTCTGTGTTCCCCCAAGTTTTCTGATATTAATTTAGTAGGCAGGCCGTATTCTTTAAAACCTGGAAATAGACAGCTTTCTAATAACCTAAAAAAAAATTCTCCATTTTTTGATTTTGATTTAACTCGAAACCTTTCTTTAAAACTCATAAATAAAAAAAAAATAAATATCCTTTCAGAAGAAACTCTTTGCACTGCATCGCTAAAAAATGAAGCTGTGATACAAAGACTTAGCAAGTTTTATCCAGATGCCAAAATATTTTTTTACAATTAGGAATCAATATGATGCGGCTATTTCTTATTACATAAATCATGAAAGGACTCTAAGGAAATCTCCAAAACCTTTTTTGGGTTCTTTTGTTAGTTTCAACAACTGGTTTGATTATGCATTTGAGGAATACGAGAACAATTTTCTTGGAGAATTAGATTATTATTCTATGATCTCTTTATATGAGAAATATTTTAAACAAAAAAATATAAAGATCTTTCTTTTTGAAGATTTTATTAATAATAACCAAATTTATATAAGAAACATATTGTCTTTCTGTGGTGTAAAATTTAAAGAAATAAAAATTACTAAAGAAAACCCAAGAATCACGGACAGGGAATTTACCTATTACAAATTAAGGTCAAAATTGCCGCAAAGCAGTATAACAAATTTAATTCCTTTTGGTCAGAAAATAATAGGGATTTTAAATAGATTTTTTCAAAATAAAAAACCAGCGAAAATACTTCTTAATAAGTCTCAAAAAGACTCACTAATGGATATTTATTCTGAAAATAACATTAAATTAAATAAAGCTTATAATTTAAAATTAGGCAATTATAGGTATCCTGGCTTTTAATACTCTCCCAATTACAAGTGAATTTAAATCGTTAATTAAAATAAATAAATTTTTTGTCTATAAAATTTTTTTCTATAACTTCCTAAGAATATTTTATAAGTAATTAATCAGTCATTCTAAAAATTAAGAGGATGACTTAATTTTTTAAAAGATCTGATTGATTTATCTTAGAACAGAAAATAGTAGTGTTTAAAGTTGATTATTAAGAATATTTCACTGTTTGAAAGAAATAACTTCCAATTGTAAGCAAAATTTGGTTGCGGGGGCAGGATTTGAACCTGCGACCTTCAGGTTATGAGCCTGACGAGCTACCAGGCTGCTCCACCCCGCGTCAATAGCAGCTGTGTTTTTAAGGCCCGGCAACGACCTACTCTCCCGTGCCTTAAGACAAAGTACCATCGGCGCAGAGGGTTTTCACGACCGAGTTCGGAATGGGATCGAGTGTTCTCCCCTCGCCATAACCACCGGACCATAAAAACACAGTAGTAGTAATCAAGTTGTATAAAAAAAGTCTGAGATATTCAATAAAGTTCATTCGAGTTATTAGTACTAGTTAGCTTCATATGTCACCATACTTCTACACCTAGCCTATCAACGTGGTAGTCTTCCACGACTCTCAAGGGATACCTAGTTTTGAGGGAGGCTTCCCGCTTAGATGCTTTCAGCGGTTATCCCGTCCGTACTTAGCTACCCGGCGATGCGACTGGCGTCACAACCGGTACACCAGAGGTACGTCCATCCCGGTCCTCTCGTACTAGGGACAGCTCCTCTCAAGTATCCAACACCCATGGCAGATAGGGACCGAACTGTCTCACGACGTTCTAAACCCAGCTCACGTACCACTTTAAATGGCGAACAGCCATACCCTTGGGACCTGCTCCAGCCCCAGGATGTGATGAGCCGACATCGAGGTGCCAAACACTGCCGTCGATATGGACTCTTGGGCAGTATCAGCCTGTTATCCCCGGCGTACCTTTTATCCGTTGAGCGATGGCCCTTCCACACAGAACCACCGGATCACTATGACCGACTTTCGTCTCTGCTCGACTTGTCAGTCTCGCAGTCAGGCAGGCTTATGCCATTGCACTCTACAACCGATTTCCAACCGGTTTGAGCCTACCATCGCGCGCCTCCGTTACTCTTTAGGAGGCGACCGCCCCAGTCAAACTACCCACCACGCAGGGTCCCAACTCCGGGTTCACGGAATTTGGTTAGATATCAATAAATCACAGGGTGGTATTTCAAGGACGACTAAATAAAAGCTGGCGCTCTTACATCAAAGTCTCCCACCTATCCTACACAATAATTCACTAATACCACTACGAAGCTATAGTAAAGGTGCACGGGGTCTTTCCGTCTAACCACGGGTACTCCGCATCTTCACGGAGAGTTCAATTTCGCTGAGTCAATGTTGGAGACAGTGGGGAAGTCGTTACGCCATTCATGCGGGTCGGAACTTACCCGACAAGGAATTTCGCTACCTTAGGACCGTTATAGTTACGGCCGCCGTTTACCGGGGCTTCAGATCAATGCTTGCACACATCACTTTAACCTTCCGGCACCGGGCAGGCGTCAGACCCTATACTTCGTCTTAAAGACTTTGCAGAGCCCTGTGTTTTTAGTAAACAGTCGCTACCCCCTGGTTTGTGCCCCTTAAACGTGGTTGCCCACACTTAAGGCTCTCTTATCCCGAAGTTACGAGAGTAATTTGCCGAGTTCCTTCAACATCGTTCTCTCAAACGCCTTAGTATGCTCTACTTATCCACCTGTGTCGGTTTGGGGTACGGTCTATATGCTAGAGCTATTTCCTGGAACACCTCCATTGCACTTCCAATCCAATAAGGAAATACAAACTTTGGCATTCGTCACTACTAGCAGGCCCAGAAATATTAATCTGGTTCCCATCGACTACGGCTTTCGCCCTCGTCTTAGGGGCCGGCTTACCCTGCGCGGAATAACCTTGCGCAGGAACCCTTGGATATTCGGCGATAGTGTTTCTCGCACTATTAATCGCTACTCATGTCAGAATTCTCACTTCCGATACCTCCATCAGACCTCACAATCTAACTTCAACGGCTTACGGAACGCTCCGCTACCACACTCTAAAAGAGTGTCCACAGTTTCGGTGTATGGTTTAAGCCCCGTTACATCTTCGGTGCGGAAAGACTTATTTAGACCAGTGAGCTGTTACGCTTTCTTTAAAGGAATGGCTGCTTCTAAGCCAACCTCCTGGTTGTATTGGACTTTCTACTCCCTTTCCCACTTAACCATAACTTGGGGACCTTAACTGGTGGTCTGGGCTGTTTCCCTTTCGACTACGGACCTTAGCACCCATAGTCTGTCTGCTGTGCAAAGTTAGACGGTATTCGGAGTTTGGTTAGGGTCAGTAAGGATCGCTCCCCCATTCCCTATCCAGTGCTCTACCCCCGTTAACCTAATCACAACGCACTACCTAAATAGTTTTCGCGGAGAACCAGCTATTTCCGAGTTTGCTTGGCCTTTCACCCCTAGCCACAGGTTATCCCCGCATTTTTCAACATACGTGGGTTCGGTCCTCCAGCACGTGTTACCGTGCCTTCAACCTACCCATAGCTAGATCACTCGGTTTCGGGTCTAATCCTACGAACTAAAACGCTCTTTTAAAACTCGCTTTCGCTTCGCCTACACCTAACGGCTTAAGCTTGCACGTAAAATTAAGTCTCTGACCCATTATACAAAAGGTACGCAGTCACCTCAAAAGAGGCTCCTACTGATTGTAGGCATACAGTTTCAGATACTATTTCATTCCCCTACTTGGGGTGCTTTTCACCTTTCCCTCACGGTACTTGTTCACTATCGGTCACTGAGGAGTACTTAGGCTTGGAGGGTGGTCCCCCCATGTTCAAACAAGATTTCACGTGTCCCGTTCTACTCAAGATTAACATAAATTTTTACCCATACGGGGCTTTCACCCACTATGGCCTAGCTTTCCAACTAATTCTGGTTATTAATATGCTAACACTGGCCTATTCCATTTTCGCTCGCCACTACTAACGGAGTCTCGGTTGATGTCCTTTCCTCTAGCTACTTAGATGTTTCAGTTCACTAGGTTTGCTTTATTATGCTATGAATTCACATAATAATGACTCTAAAGAGTCGGGTTTTCCCATTCGGAAATCTTCGGATCAAAGTTTGCTCGCAACTCCCCGAAGCTTTTCGCAACGTGCTACGTCCTTCATCGCCTCTCAATGCCAAGGCATCCACTATACGCCCTTTTCATACTTTATTGAACTCTCAAACTTTTTTTATACAAAAAAGAGTGAAAATAAAATTTGTAATAAAATACAAATATCACTTGATATTAATTAGTTATTTACATTTCAAAAAATTGCTGATTGGTTGGTGGAGGCGGACGGGATCGAACCGACGACCTATAGCTTGCAAAGCTACCGCTCTCCCAACTGAGCTACGCCCCCTAAGTAATGGTGGGCCAGGGAGGACTTGAACCTCCGACCCCACGCTTATCAAGCGTGTGCTCTAACCAACTGAGCTACTAGCCCATTTGGAAAATTGTTATAAAGGAATGTGAAGGTGGTGATTAATAATAAAAGATTTTAGAACAATGTTCTAAAAAACTCTTAGAAAGGAGGTGATCCAGCCACACC
>CACCPY010000005.1:70000-112664 GCA_902547955.1 uncultured Alphaproteobacteria bacterium
GGATGTCAAGAATGGTGACATAATTGACATTTTGTATGAGGCCAACTTTACTAAAAATGAAAAGATTGTTGGTGAACCTGCTTTGCTTTATGGTTTGATGAATCTAACAGACCATAAACTAGAACTTTTTAAGTACAGACTAAGCAACGGTAAAGAAGATTATTTTGATGCTAATGGAAAAAGTATAAGAAAGCATTTAATGAGAACACCAGTAAAAGGTGCGAGACTATCATCAAAATTTGGTGTAAGAAAACATCCTATACTAGGATATAGTAAAATGCATAGGGGGGTTGATTTTGCGGCAAAAAGAGGCACCCCAATAATGGCAGCAGGAGATGGCAGGGTAACATTTGCAGGAAGAAATGGTTCGTTTGGAAGATTTATTGAAATTAAACATCTTAATAATTTTAAAACTCGTTATGCACATTTGTATAAGTTCTCAAAAGGATTAAAAAAAGGTAAAGTTGTCAAACAAGGTGACATAATTGGATTTGTTGGGACAAGTGGCAGAAGCACAGGACCTCATTTACATTACGAAGTAAAGCATAAAAACCGTACTATAAATCCTATAAAGTTAAGATTAGAATCAACCATTAATGTTGAGGAACAGGACATGTCCAATTTTTACGCAAATATTGCCCTTACAAGAGAAAGATTTTTGGCAACAGAATTTGAAGAAACAGAGACAGCAGGAAATTATTAAGAAGATCGAGAATTTTCTTTATTCAAAGAAGATTCAAAAGGTTTCAATGCTTCAATACCATCGCTTGTAAAATCGTCGTTTTCATTATTTTTGTTTCCCTCGGGGGGGTGGACTTTATTACTTAATCTCTCATTTTTCGCATTTATAGCTCTTTGGGTTCGAGAAGGTTTTAAATTGTTAATATCATTTGATTTTTCATTACCATCTTTTTGAGATATTTGATCGTTATTAGGTTTTTTTGGGTCAAACCCAAACTCTTCGTTAAGCAATCTTTGATAATGTTCAGCATATTGGTAAAAATTTTCTGCAACAATTCTATCTCCGTTAGAATAAGCATCCTGAGCCAAAGAAGTATACTTTTCCAGAGCTTTTGAAATGCCAGTTCTGGATTTGGGGATATTATTGTGCTGGCTATTAAAAACTTTAGTAGAAGAGTTACGCCTATGACTTACTCTTGGCCTTCTTTTACGGGGTTTGTTTCTATCAATCAATTTTATACAAAATATTAAGTTATTATTTAAGTTTATCTATAAATTTTCAAAGGGGAAAATCATACCCTAACATTATAAAAAAAATATTCAAATTTTATTTTCAAAAATTAAAACTCTATCTTTTTTATTGAGGTCCTTGAGTTCCTCTATTATTCTAAAATCATTCATTTTAAAAATTCTTTTAACATCTTTTTTTTGATCATAACCAATCTCTACACAAACCAGTCCTTTGCTTTTCAAGAATTTTTTTGAGTGTTTTGCAATAATTTTATAAGCCTCTAAACCACATTTACCTCCGTTTAAAGAGAGATATGGGTCAAAACTTTTTACCGACTCGCATAAACCCTTGATTAGTCCTTCTTTTATGTAAGGTGGGTTTGATACAATTAAATCAAACTTTTCTCTAATATTTGAAAACCAATCGCTTTGAATAAAATTTATTTTTTTTTCAATACCAAATTTTTTTGCGTTTTTTTCTGCCACCTCCAGGGCTTTCACACATTTATCAGTTGCAACGTAATAGATATTTTTTCTTTTTATTTCTAAGATAATAGATATCAATAAGCACCCACTTCCTGTACCTAAGTCTAAAATTTTTAAATCTTTTTTTTCTATTTTTTTTATTTTTTTCACACAGTCAACAATTAACTCAGATTCAGGACGAGGGTCTAAAGTGAATGAGTTTACAAAAAACTGCCTTGAATAAAAATCTTTTACGCCGATTATTTTTGAAAGCGGTTTACCTAAATTTCTAAAATAAATTTTTTTTAAAAATTTTTTTTTTTTTTTTTCTGTAATTTTAAGCTCATGATTTACAATAATTTCAATGATATTTTTATTTAAAAGATTTGATAATAATAATTGAGATTCATATTTTTTGTCCAAAGTTGAATTAAATGTTAAAAATTGATCTGTTTGTTTTAAAAGATTTTTTACAAGCATAGTCTAAACTAAATTTTATTCTGCTAATTTCTTCACATTATCATCCGAAACAAGACCATTTATAATTTCTTCCAATCCCTCACCATTCAAAATTTGATCAAGCTTATAGAGTGTTAGAGAAATTCTATGATCGGTGACTCTACCTTGAGGAAAATTATAAGTCCTTATTCTCTCAGAACGATCTCCAGATCCAACCTGTGACTTTCTATTCATAGCTCTTTCTTCATCTTTTTTTTGCCTTTCTATTTCAAAAATTCTTGATCTCAAAACCATCAAAGCTTTTGCTTTATTTTTATGTTGCGACTTTTCGTCCTGACATTGAGCAACTATCCCTGTAGGCATGTGTGTGATTCTCACTGCACTATCCGTAGTATTAACTGATTGCCCACCAGGTCCGCTAGATCTAAAAATATCAATTCTTAAGTCTTTTTCCAAAATTTCAACATCCACATCAGTTGCCTCTGGTAGTACCGCAACAGTTGCCGCTGATGTGTGGATTCTCCCTCCAGATTCAGTTTCTGGGACTCTTTGAACACGATGGGTTCCTGACTCAAATTTAAGTGTACCAAAGACCTCATCACCAGAAATATTTACTACAACCTCTTTAATACCATCATGATCTGTTTGACTTATTTCCACTATTTCTGTTTTCCATTTTTTAATTTCTGAAAATTTTACATACATTCTAAATAAATCTGATGCAAATAATGCTGCCTCTTCTCCACCTGTACCAGCTCTGATTTCAATGATAGCATTTTTTTCATCGGACTCGTCTTTGGGTATTAGCAAAAATTTTATTTCGTTCTCCAATTCATTAATTTTTAAAGTTAACTCCTCTTTTTCTTTTTCAGCTTCAACTTTCATATCTGAATCATCAGATTCCAATAATTCATCTAAATCATTAAGTTCGCCAAATAATTTTAATAATAAATTGATCTTCTCCACCAAAGGCTTCAAATCAGAATATTCTTTTGATAATTTTGCGAATTGTTTATAATCATCTTTATCTAAAGAATTAATTTGTTTTTCTAAATTTTTAAATTTTTCAAGTATGTTTTCTAGTTTTTTTTTTTCCATAGTACTTATTTGAATGATTTGAAGAATTTTAAAAATGTTTCTCTTTGATTTGTTTCGTTATTGTTGAAGAAAAAATCTTCAATATAGCTATTGAAAATTTTTTTTTGACTTTCATTGAATTTCAATTTTTTAAAAAAACTCGAAAAAATCTCTTTCTCTTCCAGGTAAAATTGTTCATAATTATTAAATTTTCCCAAGCTATTTTCACCAAAGAAAATTGTAAAAAACTGCTCTAAATCATTTAAATCAAAAAGATAACAATTACTTATTTTTGAAATTTCTGGATCAACATTGCCAGGCAAACCTACATCAACAAAAAAAATAGGTTTTTGCTTTCTCTCTTTTAGGAACACTTTTGCAATTTCTTTTGAAATAACTTTTAAACCTTCGTCAAATCCAATCAAAATTACATCATAAATAAAAAATTCTCCTAAGACTTTTTTTTTATCTACGATCTTTTTTTTTTCTGAATCAATGTAAAAAAAATTTGATTTTTTAAAAACTCTACACTCATCATATCCATATTTTTTGAAATTACTTGTAATACTAAATACCAAATCTTTATCACCAATAGCTGCTATTTTAATTTTTTTATCTTCTCCAAAAATTTGAGTTGAAAGCTTTATTGCTGCATGCGCAATTTGTGCTGGTTTCGATGAAAATATTTTTTGTGTTGACACGTTAATTTGCTATTTTTTTTTCTAAAAATTCATTTATTTCTTTTAAATCTAATATCTCTTGAAACCCTGATTCCATATTTTTCCAAATAACTTTATTTTCTTTAATCTCCTCATTACCAATAATAACACATCCGTAAGATTTCAACTTATTAGCCTTTATCATTTTTTTTTTAAAGCTTCCAGAATAAATGCTATGAAAAACAACACCATCAAAAGGCTTTAACTTGTATAAAACTTCTAAAATTTTAGTGTTAAGATCTTCTGATAATGCTATGATAGCTATTATTTTCTTTTTAACTTTAAATTCTTTTAAATTTAGGATTATCCTCTCAATTCCTGACGCCCATCCTACACCACTCAAGTTTTTTCCTCCTAAAGAACTTACCAAACCATCGTATCTTCCCCCGGCGAGTATAGCGTTTTGACTTTTATCTTCAAATGTAACAAATTCAAAAGCTGTATCATTATAATAATCTAGGCCTCTAACTAAATAAGGATTCACAGAAAATTCTATATTTAATTTTTTTAGATTATTAAGAACCGCTTCAAAAAAAAAATTTGATTCATCATCTAAAAAATTTAATATTTTAGGAGATTCTTCGATAACTTCTTTATCTTCATTATTTTTTGAATCAAGTATTCTAAGTGGGTTTGTTTCCAATTTTTTTTTACTTTCTGAAGATAGCCTAGAAATATTCTTTTTAAGAAATTTGACTAAATCAGAAATATAATTCTTTCTTGATTCTAAATTACCAAGTGTATTTATTTCTAATTTTATTTTATCGCGTATACCTAGTAATTTTAAAAATTTTTCTGCTATTAAAATACTTTCAACATCGTTAAAAGGATTTTTTTCATCAAAAATTTCAATTCCAACCTGATGGAATTGCCTTAATCTTCCTGTCTGAGGTTTTTCTCTTCTAAACATGGGCCCAAAATAGTAAAATTTTTTATTTAAATTATCTAGCATTGAATTCGTTATAAGTGCTCTCGCAACTGCTGCAGTTCCCTCTGGTCGCAAAACAATTTCTTCTCCCCCTTGATCAACAAAACTATACATTTCTTTTTGTATTATATCTGAGGTAACTCCCAAGGTTTTCTTAAAAACTTTTGAATTTTCAATTATTGGAGTGTTTATTTCTTGAAAACCTTTTGACTCACACAGTTTTGTGAAAATCTCGCAAACTTTTTTATGCATCATTAGGTTAAAACCTGATAGGTCCTTAGTGCCTTTAACTGTGTTAATCTTTTCCAATTATCTAATTACTTTTTTATGAGAAGTTCTTTTTGTTTTTTTTCACATAATTCAACGAGATGATCGATCATATCTCCATCTCTTAAAACATGATGTTTTTCGCCATTAAGGTATATTTGGTGACCACTTTTTCCTCCAGTCAACCCTATATCTGTTTCCCTTGCCTCGCCAGGACCATTAACAACACATCCGATAACTGACAAAGTCATAGGCATAGTAATATGTTCAAGTCTTTTCTCAAGTTCTTCAACATTTTTGATAACATTAAATTCTTGTCTAGCGCATGAGGGACATGAAATTACGTTTACCCCTCTGTGTCTTAAATTTAAGGATTTTAAAATATTAAAGCCAACCTTTATTTCCTCAACTGGCTCTGCAGATAGTGACACTCTAATAGTGTCTCCTATACCTGCCCATAATAGCGAGCCTAGACCGATTGAGGATTTAATAGTACCTGCAACTTTCCCACCAGCCTCTGTAATACCAAGGTGTATAGGGTAATCACACGCATCGGAAATACCGTAGTAAGCTGCAACAGCAAGAAAAACATCCGATGCTTTGCAACTTATTTTGAAGTTAAAAAAATCATTGTCCTCCAAAATTTTTATGTGTCTAAGGGCAGACTCAACCATCGCATCTGGACAAGGTTCTCCGTATTTTTCTAATAAGTCACGTTCTAAGCTTCCAGCATTTACTCCAATTCTTACAGAACAACTAAAATCTTTTGCCGCTTTAATAACTTCTTTAACTTTTTTTTCATTTCCAATATTTCCTGGGTTAATTCTTAAGCAAGCAGCACCAGATTGAGCAGCTTCAATTGCTCTTTTGTAATGAAAATGTATATCCGCGATAATAGGAACATTAACTTCTTTAATAATTTTTTTTAAAGCAGTAGAAGACTCTTCATCAGGGCAAGAAATCCTGACTAAGTCTGCACCTGCATCCTCTAATTCTCTAACTTGATTTATAGTTTGCTTTACGTCGTTTGTGGGTGTGTTTGTCATTGATTGCACCGATATAGGTGCATCGCCGCCTACATCCACATTTCCAACCTTAATCTTTTTTGTTTTTTTTCTTTGTATTTCTCTCCAAGGTCTAACACTCATTTAAATTACCTGTACAATTAATCAAAATCAAAATTCCGTAATAGATTTTAGATTTTTTTTTATTATTTTTTTAAAATAAAACATATTACTTCTTTTCAAAAGATTTTTTTTAGGAAAAAATCTTTTTATTAATAATCAAGTCTATTTTGTTATTAATTCCAAAAAAGTTACTATCACTTTTCTCTTTACTATGATTTAAGTTAATTAAATATAAAAGTGAAAGTAAAAAGATAAAAATCAAAATAAAATAGAAAAAATTTACTTTTGGATTTCGTTTGTCAGATAAATTGGAATTTCTTTTTGTTTGGTCAATCTCTGAATTTTGTTCAACTATATTTAATTCATTCTCAATATCAACATTAAGCATTCTTGCATATGTTTTCACAAAACCTTTTGCAGGAACGTGATCCGGTATTTTGTCTACTTTACCTTCTTCAATGTACCTTAAATATTCAATGTTAATGTTAAGCTTTTTTGAAACTCCAGGAAATTTTTTTCTCAGACTTTTTCTTCTTCCAGCAATTTTTTTTCCAATTTTTATAAAAGCTTCATGAACATCTGTTTTTTCGATCTTACTAACCATTATTACTGTCCTTCTGTTCAAAATTGATTTGACTTTTCATTTGCTGTGTCAACTCATTAAAAATTTCACTTACACTTTGTAATTTTTTTACTAAGCTTACACTTTGTCCGGCCATCAAAGAACCGCTTTCCACATCACCATCAATAACAGCTTTTTTTAAAGATCCAGCCCAGAAATGTTCAATTGACAATTGAGCATCCTTTAGAGAAATTTCTTTTTTTTCCACTAAATTTATTAACTTTTTTTGCTCACTTATGAAATTTTGTGTAGCCGAATTTTCAATTGCTCTTACAGGAATTACAGGTAGTCTATCATCGATTTTAACAGAAATCTGTGCATTTCTTGCCTCTGACTTTATAAAAATATTTTTAAATTTTGAATGAGCTATTGATTCATTAGCACAGACAAATCTTGTTCCTATTTGGCAACCTGCTGCACCAAGTTGGAGAAATTTTAGAATGACTTCACCTCTACCAATTCCTCCAGCAACAAAAATCGGTACTTCTTTAATATGCGGAAGAATCTCTTGCACCAGAACATTAATTGAGACCGGGCCAATATGCCCTCCGGCCTCATTTCCTTCCAATATTAGAGCATCAATACCATTTTGAATCATTTTTCTAGCTATTACTATGGTAGTTGCAAAACAAATTGTTTTAATATTTTTGGATTTTAACTTTTCGATTTGGCTTTTTTTTGGAAAACCACCAGCAAAAACGACAATATGTACATTGTTGATGATGCAACAATCAATTAATTCATCAATTTCAGGATGAAGAAGAATTAAATTTACTCCAAATGGTTTGTGAGTTTTTTTTTTTGTAAGTAAAATCTCACTTTCTAGCTTTATTGTGTCCATTGATCCACAAGCTAAAACACCAAGACCTCCAGCATTTGATATTGCTGAAACCAGATTGCTCTCCGATACCCAAGTCATTGCGCCGCCTAATATTGGATATTTGGTACCCAAAAAACTGTTACCTTTCTCAAAAAGTTTTTTCATTTTAAAGTTCATAATTATTTATTTGTTAAGATTATAGGCATTATGTAATGCATTGAGAGCAATTTTTTTTTCCTTTGAGTTTATAAGTACACTAATCTTTATCTCTGAGGTCGATATAACTTGAATATTAATATTTTTTTTGGCTAATGTTTCGAACATTGTTTTAGCAACACCAACATTACTTTTCATGCCCACTCCAACAATTGAAACTTTGCAAATATTTTTGTCGAATTTAATTTGTTTGAATTTAATTCTCGACTCTTTGAGAACTTTTACGGATTTAGAACAGTCCTCTACAGGAACAGTAAAAGTTAAGCTAGTATATTTTCCGTCATCAGTGATATTTTGAACAATCATATCAACATTTATATTAGCTCTTGATAATAAAGAGAATATATTTCCTGCGATTCCAGGTTTGTCTGGGATACCTTTGAGAGAAATATTTGCCTCGTAATCGGAGGCTGAAATGCCAGTAACAACCTCTTTTTCTAATTTCTTTTCTTCTTTAACTACCATAGTTCCAGTTTTACTTGTAAAAGAACTTCTAACATGAATTTTAATACCATATTTCATAGCTAATTCAACCGATCTCGGATGAAGTACTTTTGATCCTGCTGATGACATCTCCAAAATTTCTTCATAAGTAATTTTTTTAATTTTTTTTGCTTTCTTAACTATCCTGGGATCTGAGGAAAAAATACCTTCAACATCAGTAAATATTTCACAACAATTAGATTTCGTCGCAACAGCTAAAGCAACAGCTGTTGTATCAGAGCCTCCTCTTCCTAAAGTAGTAATTCTATTCTCTCTGGATATACCCTGAAAACCCGCGACAACCAATACATCAAAAGATTTAAATAACTTTTTTATTTGTTTAGAATTTATTGAATTTATTCTTGCCTTGCTGTGATTATCGTCTGTTAGTATTGGAACTTGCCATCCTTGTAAAGAACAAGATCTTATACCTATACTGTTTAACACTGTACTCATTACTCCAGACGAATACTGTTCACCGGTAGAAAGGATCACGTCATATTCTGGGTTATTGATATTATGAGAAATTTTATTAAAACTTTTTACTAAATTATTCGTTACTCCACTCATTGCAGAAACGACAACAACGATTTTTTGTTTTTCTTTGAGGATCTTTGATTTTACAATTTTAGCAGCTTTATTTATCCTATCTAGATTACCAACTGAGGTACCCCCAAATTTCATTATTGTAATTGACATTTAATGTTCTAATATTTGAAAAATTAAGTTATTAACATATGTAAAGATATTAGAATGAAAAGCAAGAAAATTACAAAAACTATGAATCAAGATGAGAATATTTTTGACAAGCTATCAAATGATTGGTGGAAAATTGATGGAAGCTTTAGCGCTTTACATGCTTTCAATTTTGTAAGGATAAAATTTATCAAAGATGTACTTGAAAAAAAAAAATCAGATAATTTAAAAAATTTGAAGATATTAGATATTGGTTGTGGGGGAGGAATATTGAGTGAACCACTTGCTAGACTAGGTGCAAAGGTTACTGGTATTGACGAAAATGGCAATGCTATAAAAACAGCAATTGATCATGCAAGAAAAAAAAAGTTGAATATTGAATACAAAAAAATAAGTTTTAATCAAATAAATTTCAAAAAAAAATTCGATATTGTTGTTTGCATGGAAGCCTTAGAACATTTGAATGATATAGAAACTTTAATTAAAAAAGTTAAAGAGTCTTTAAAACCAGATGGCAAATTCATAGGCTCTACAATAAATAAAACTTTTAATTCATATTTTCAGGCAATTTTTTTTGCTGAAAAAATTCTCAACATAGTTCCTGAAGGAACCCATAGTTGGAAAAAATTTGTCAAGCCAAACAATTTAAAAAAAAAATTAGTTTTTAATGATTTTTCTAAAATTAAGTTTCAGGGGGTTCAATTTAACCCAATTAAGAATGAATGGAAACTCATTAGAAATCTGTCTGTAAATTACATGTTTTCTTGTGTATCGGATTAATTTAATATTTGAAAAAAATTTGAAAAGAATTTTTAAACTAACCATGCAATTAAAATCGAAAATTAGAACTGGGTCATTGATGGAATTTTTTTCCTTGAATTTCCTATTTCGTCAATATTTATAATTGTACTTATAATTTGCTTTTTATTTTTGTTTGCTTCAACTAAAATTTTTCCCCATGGATTTACAATCATTGAATGTCCGTAAGTCCTTCTGCCATTATCGTGCACTCCACACTGTGCAGGAGCGAAGACAAAACAACCATTTTCTATTGCTCTTGCTCGAATTAAAGAATGCCAATGTGCTTTTCCAGTTGTAAAGGTAAAAGCAGCAGGTATGGAAAAAAATTGTGCACCTTTTTTGGTCAATTTTCTATATAAATTTGGAAATCTTAAATCATAGCATATGCTCATTCCTAGTTTCCCCCATAACAAGTCTGAAACAACAAGTTTTTTCCCAGCCATATAATTTTTTGATTCTAAATACTTTTCGTTTTTATTTAAATTCACATCAAATAAATTAATTTTATCATATGAGGATTTTTGTACACCTTTGGCATTGAAAATATATGAACGATTTACAAATTTTAACCTATTTAACTTCTCAGGTACAGAACCAACAAGAATTGCACTTTTTTTTTTTTTAGCATAAAAAGTTATTAAATTAAAAAAACTCTCTCTGTATTTTTTCGAAAAAAAATCTAAATCTTTTTTATTATCAGAAAAAATAGCTACGCATTCAGGTAGACAAATCAAATCAACGTTTGAAGACACTTTCTCAAACAATTGCTCTAACATACTCATATTTTTTTGAGGGTCTTTGCTGCTTGTTGTTTGCAAACAGGCGATTTTTACTTTATTTTTTTTCATTGATTAAGTTAAAAATTACACCTTCCTTATTCAATTTTTGAAGATCATCATACCCTCCTATGTGTTTATCTCCAAAAAAAATTTGTGGTACTGTATTGCGGTTGGACAAATTTATCATTTGTTTCTTGACCGTAGGATTATTGTCAATCAGAATTTCTTTATATTCTAAATTAAGTTTATTTAATAATGCTTTAGCAGCATGACAATATGGACATAGTATAGATGAATAGATTATAATTTGCATAATTATGTATTTAATTGAAAATGAGAAACTTGTTAAATGTAAAAATAGTGCATTAACGCACTGGAGTAAACATAATTTTATTTTTGAGAAATTCTCTAGTGTGGTTTTTCAAAAAGTTACTGAGTTAAAAAATGAATTCAAAAATATTTTGGTTATAAGCGGTGATTATGATGAGATAATTTTAAAAATTACAAAATTAAAATTTCAAAATCTTTTTTATTGCTCACAATATAGATCTTTTTTAGAGAACATTTCCCTAAAAAAAGAAAAAGTTACCAAGATTTTTTCTTCTTTTGAAACCTATCCATTTAACGATAATTCTTTTGACTTAATAATTTGTAATTTTTGTTTTCACAACATAAATAAAAAAATGGAATATTTAAAAAATCTTAAAAAATTTTTAACAAAGAATGGCTTATTTATTTGTAACTATTTTGGAGAAAATTCGTTAATCGAATTAAAAAATTCGCTAATTTTTGCCGATGAAAAAATCTATGGTGGCTCATTTCTAAGATTCCCAAAACTTGTTAAACTTGTTGATTTTTCTCAAATGCTTATGCAAGCCGGATTTAAAGAAGTTGTTACAGAAAAAATTAATTATGAGATTTTATATAACGATGTTTTGTCAATATTAAAAGACGTGAGAGGGATGGGGGAAAGTGGTTTTCATTCATTCAATGAAAAAAAATTTAATACTGGATACTACAAAAAACTAAATGAAATTTATAAAAAAAAATATTCAGACATTGATTCAAAGTTAAAAGTTAGTTGTGAAATTATTTCATCAAGTTCCTGGAAAGCTGAAGTTTAATTTTAAATATTTGATAATTTTTCTATTAGATAAAAGCATGTTTTCATTACAAAGTTTTTCTATCGTAGTCCATTTAAGATGTTGATGTTCTGTTGGTTTCATCTTGCCATACCATTTATCACAAATAAAAAAATTAATAAAAATTTTCTTATCATTTCTTCTTATTAAATAATTTTTTAAAAAAATAACTTTATTTAAATCTATTTTAATTGAAAGCTCTTCGAATAACTCTCTTCTTAGAGCTGACAAAAAAAATTCATTTTTTTTCACCTTGCCACCAGGAAATTCAAAAAAACCTGCAAATTCTTTCTGTTGAGGTCTTGAGGAAATTAATATTTTATTTTTTTTTTGTAATACACAGGCTACAACTTTAATAATAATTAGCTCCTATAGTCAGTATTAATAGAAATATATTCCTTTGTCAGATCACATGTCCAAACTGTTGATGAATTCTTCGTTAGACCCACTTTTACGAACAAATCTATACTGGCTTTTTTCAAGTAATTATTAATTTTTTTAAAATTTATTCTTTTTGAAATTTCACCATTTTTGACAATGTAATTATCACCAAATTTTATAGAAAGATATTTCGTATCAATTTTAATACCAGATTTTCCAATAGCCATTATTATTCTTCCCCAATTAGAGTCTGATCCTGCCATTGCAGTTTTAAAAAGAGGTGAATTAGCAATCGAAAATGCAATCTTTTTTGCATTCGTAGACGTATCTGTTCCAGAAACATTAATTGATATAAATTTTTGGGCACCTTCACCATCCTTAACAATATAATGAGAAAGTTTGATCATTAAACTCGTTAATTTATCAAAAAATTGATCAGAAGTTTTTTCGTTCATTATTTGATTATTGTTTTTCAAAGAAATTAATAAGACCATATCACTAGTTGACATATCGCTATCAACCGAAATTGAATTAAAGGTTTTATCGACACAGTCTTTAAATCTTTTTGCACAATCAGGAGCAGACAAATTAGCATTAGTGATTATAAATGAAAGCATTGTTGCCATGTTGGGAGCAATCATACCTGATCCTTTTGCAAGTCCGTTAATAAAGATTTGTTCATTAGTTTTTACCTGTACTTTTTCTGAATGATATTTAGCAAAAGTATCAGTAGTTCTTATTGCATTAGCTGCCTTAATCCAAGACTCATGACTGTTATTTAGGTTGGTAATCAAGAAAGGTATTTTTGAAATTATTTTTGAATGCTCTAAAGGCTCACCAATCACTCCAGTTGAGGCTAAATAAATCTCGTCAACTCCAATATTCAATTCTTTAGACAATTTTTTTAAAATTTCATCTACTGATATTTTTCCTTTTTTTCCATTAAATACGTTTGCATTACCCGAATTAATTAGTAAGGCAGAAATTTTTGCTTTTTTGATAATTGATTTATTCCAAATAACTGGTTCACCGGGTGTATTAGATTTTGTAAAAACTCCATAAATCAAACTAGGCTCTGCGAATTTAATTAGAACTAAATCTTCTTTTTTATTTTTTTTTAAACCACAGTGAACCGAGGAAACATTTACACCATCGAGTTTTGCAAATTTTACCAATTTTTTTGGTGCCAATGGGGATTTAGGAAAAGACATTTAAACAATTTTTAAAATATATATATTCTTATTAATAAAATTATTATAAATAAATACAATGTTAAATTTTTTTACAAAAAAAATATTCGGATCCTCTAATGATAGATTGTTAAAACAAATTTACCCGTACGTAGATTCCACAAATAATCTAGAAAAAAAATTTTCAACCTTGAAAGATGACGATCTTTTAAAAAAAACCCAAGAACTTAAAGACAGATTTTTAAAAGGGGAAAAGCTTGACGATCTGATTCCAGAGGCGTTTGCAAATGTTCGAGAGGCTGCAAAAAGATCGCTTGGTCAAAGACATTATGATGTTCAAATTATGGGTGGAGTAGTCCTTCACAAAGGTATGATTGCAGAGATGAAAACTGGAGAAGGAAAAACTTTAGTCTCAACACTGGCAGCTTACTTAAATAGCTTAAATAATAATTCTGTTCATATCGTTACTGTAAATGACTATTTAGCAAAAAGAGATAGTGAATGGATGGGTGAAGTTTTTAAAAAACTTGGTTTAAGAACTGATTACATTGTAAGTGGTCTAAGTGATGAAGAGAGAAAACAAGCTTATTCAGCTGATATTACGTATGGAACAAACAACGAATTTGGATTTGACTATTTGAGAGATAATATGAAGTTTTCTAAAGATCAAATTGTTCAAAGTAACTTTGATTATGCAATTATTGACGAAGTCGATTCCATTCTTATCGATGAAGCAAGAACCCCTTTGATAATTTCGGGCGCTGCGGAAAAATCATCAGAACTATATAAAATTGTTGATGGAATTATTTCTACTATGAATGAAAAAGATTATGAAAAAGATGAAAAAGCTAAAAGTGTTGTTTTAAATGACAATGCAATAGAAAAGTTAGAGGATATTTTTTTGAAAAAAAAACTTCTAAAGGATGGAGGTTTATATGACATTAACAATGTTGCCTTACTCCATCACACCAATCAGTCTTTAAAAGCTAGATTTATATTTGAACGAGATAAAGACTATCTAGTCCAGGACGACAAAGTTTTAATAGTAGATGAATTTACAGGAAGAGCAATGGAGGGTAGAAGATTTTCAGAAGGGCTGCATCAAGCAATAGAGGCAAAGGAGGGTTTAGAGGTTCAGGTTGAAAATCAAACTCTTGCCTCAATAACTTACCAAAATTACTTTAGAGCTTACAAGAAGTTGGCTGGAATGACTGGTACAGCAAAAACAGAGGCTGATGAGTTTTATGACATTTATAAACTTGAGGTAGTTGAAATTCCTACAAATATGAAAATGATTAGGGATGATCAAGAGGACGCTATTTATCGAACTTTGAATGAAAAATATAACGCTATAACTTCATTAGTTTCTGACTGCATGAAGAGAAATCAACCATGCTTAGTTGGAACAGTATCCATTGAGAAATCTGAAGAGATTTCAAAACTTTTAAAAAAAAAAGGGATTAGTCACCAGGTATTAAATGCTAAAAATCATCTTAAAGAAGCAGAGATAGTTGCCAATGCAGGTAAACCAGGACAAGTAACAATTGCAACTAATATGGCGGGGAGAGGAACTGATATCAAGTTAGGTGGGCTAGAAGAAAATTCAAGTTATAAAAAAAATAAACAAATTGCTTTAGATGGAGGAGGATTATTTATTATAGGGACTGAACGTCATGAATCAAGAAGGATCGATAATCAATTAAGAGGAAGATCGGGTAGACAAGGAGACCCTGGTTCATCAAAATTCTTTTTATCATTAGAGGATGACTTAATGAGAATCTTTGGTTCAGAAAAACTTGACTCTGTCTTACAAACATTAGGTCTAGAGGAAAATGAGTCAATTCAGCATCCTTGGATAACAAAAGCTCTAGAACGAGCACAAAAAAAAGTTGAAGCTAGAAACTATGAGATAAGAAAAAGTTTGCTTAAATTTGATGACGTAATGAATGAGCAGAGAAAGATAATTTACAACCAAAGAAAAGAAATAATTAATGATGAGGACGTCGACAATTTGATTGAAGATATGATGGATACATTTATTGAAGATTTTATTCAAAACAATATTCCAAACCTAGCTGAGTTTGATAATAAAAAGAAAGAGGAATTCAAAGAAAAGATTCGTACTAACTTAAACGTAGATTTTGATTTTTCCAAGTTCGATAAATTAGAAAATCTCCAGCAAGACGATATCACAAAGGAAATAAAGTCGTTAGTGGACAGAAACCTTAATCTTAAAAAAACAAAATATACTGATGAAATTTTTTCTTTTGCTCAAAAGAGTATTTTACTTCAAATACTCGATAAAAGCTGGAAGGAACATTTATTGTCTCTGGACCATTTAAGACAGGGAATTTCTTTGCGTGCGTACGGACAAAAGGATCCGCTTAATGAGTATAAACAAGAGGCTTTTCTTATGTTTGAAGAGATGATGCAAGGCATAAGATTAAATATCTCAAAAGTTTTAAGTTTTATTGAAATTAAGAGTGATGTTCCTACAACTGAATCAGAAACTGAACAAATTGTTAAAAGTGAAGAAAAGCAATGTCTAGAGGATCTAGGTACTAAAAGGATATCTCGAAACGCGATTTGCCCACGTACGGGTAAAAAATATAAACGTTGTTGTGGAAAAATATAAATTAACTTAGTTTTCCATAAATTTATTTCCAATTTCCAAGTATTTTTTTTCTCTGTGTAATATAATTTCCTCTGGAGTCATATTCTCAAATTCTTCGGTAATCCTTTCAAGACAATCTTTTATTAAGTCACATGTCTCATTAACATTACGGTGAGCCCCCCCAATTGGTTCTTTGATAATCTCGTCAATAACCTCAAGATCTAGTAAATCTTGGGCAGTTAATTTTAAATTCTCCGCTGCCTTTTCTGAATGATTTATTGATCGCCACAATATGGATGCACAACCCTCTGGAGAAATGACAGAATAAATTGAATGCTCAAGCATAACTACCTTATTACCCATACCCATTGCAACTGCACCACCTGAACCTCCTTCCCCAACAACAAATGAGAAAATTGGAGATCTAACCATCAAAGATTTTTTTATTGATGTTGCGATAGCTTCGGATTGACCTCTATCTTCAGCCTCTACCCCAGGAAAAGCTCCAGGTGTATCAATAAAAGTTACAATTGGTAAATTAAATTTACTTGCGATATTAAAAAGTCTTTGAGCTTTTCTATATCCCTCAGGCTTTGCCATTCCAAAATTATTTTTAACTCTGCTGTCAATATCTTTACCTTTATCATTACCAATTACTAAAAATTTTTTATTACCTATTTTAGCTAGGCATCCTTTTAGAGACGTGTCATCTGCAAAAAGTCTATCTCCTGAGAGATATTCAGATTTATCAAATATCTTTGATACTAAATCATCAAATTTTGGTCTATCTTGGTGTCTGCACACTTTTACTTTTTGAAATGGTGTAAGTTCTTTATAAATTTCAGATAATTTTTTATCGAACTTTTCCTGAAGATTGCTAAGTTCGTTGGCAATGTTTTCACTATTATCTTTAAGATGCCTGAGCTCTTCCATTTTTGATTGAATGTCGAGCAAAGGCTTTTCAAAGTCTAAAAAGTTTTGCATTTAATTAAGAACTATTTCCCCTGAATCAGCTTTGCTTTCTCAACCAAAACTTCAGCTTGCCTGATTGAGGCAATATCTATAAGTCTACCATCAAGAGAAACAGCACCCTTTCCATCTTTCTTGGCTTGTTCCATAGCCTCTAAAATTCTTTTAGCTTGATTAACTTCTTTTTCTGAAGGACTCATTACTTGATTTGCTAAATCAATTTGACTTGGATGGATTGCCCATTTTCCTTCACAACCAAGTGTTGCTGATCTATTTGCTTGTGCAGTGTAACCATCTGGGTCATTAAAATCACCAAAAGGTCCATCAATAGGACGCAAACCGTTGGCTCTTGCAGCAATAACCATCTTAGACACTGCGTGATGCCACATATCACCCCAATGTTTTTTTCTAGGGTTATCTCCGTCTTTATCTGTCAAAACATGGTAGTTGGGATTTGGTCCCCCTATCACTGTAGTTTTTGCTTTAGTTGAGGCTGCATAGTCTGCTACTCCAAAATGTAACGATTCTAACCTTCTAGAATAAGAGGCTATTTCGTTAACATTTTGCATACCTAGTGCTGTCTCGATTATCAATTCAAATCCGATTCTCTTTTCGAGACCCATGGCATCTTCAACTTGAGTACATAACATATCAACCGCATAAACATCGGAAATCGTTCCAACTTTTGGTATCATGATCAGATCTAATTTACCTGGTGCCTTTTCAATAAGATCGACTACATCTCTATACATGAAATGTGTATCGAGACCATTAATTCTAACAGACATTGTTTTTGTATTCCAATCAATGTCATTTAATCCTTCAATAATATTTTTTCTCGCTTGCTCCTTCTCGTCTGGGGCTACTGCGTCCTCTAAATCCAGAAATATAACATCCACATTACTTTTAGCAGCCTTTTCAAATAATGATGGGTTGCTGCCTGGAACGGCAAGCTCACTCCTGTTTAATCTAGGCTTTGCTTGTTCAATAATTTTAAAACTCATAATTTCCTCATTTTTAGTTTAGCATCCTAAGTTTAATATAGAAGTTTTAAATAAACTCAACTTAAATTTTAATTAATTTTTTTATTTCTTTTTTTAAACTATGACTCTCATTTAAAACTTTTCTTATTTTGTTAGTTTGAATGTGAGTGTAAATTTGAGTGGTTGAGATATCTTTATGACCCAATGACTCTTGGATAATTCTCAGGTCAACACCTCTCTCAAGTAAGTGGGATGCAAAAGAATGCCTTATGACATGAGGAGACACTTTATTAGTTGAAATATTACAGTCAATTGCTAATTTTTTCATGATTTGAAAAAATCTATGTCTAGTAATATGGCCTTCCTTTGAGCTAGATGGAAACAAAAATGAATTATTTATTTTATCCATTTTTTTGGAAATCAAATAATCTCTTAATGAAATTAATGCTCTACCAAATAAAGGTACTACCCTGTGTTGTCCACCTTTTCCTTGAATTAATATTGAAGAAAAATCTTCACTAATATCTCCTTTTTTTATTTTTATTAATTCTGAAATTCTTACTCCTGTAGCATAAAGTATTTCTAGCATTACCGACAATCTTAGTCCTTTATCAGAACTATCTTTGTAGGTTTTATCTAGTAATACTTTAATCTCTTTTTCAGTCAAAAATTTTGGAAGGGATTTTGGTAATTTTGGGAACTCAATAATGTCTACTGGGTTTAAATCTTTTATTTTAAATTCAAAAAGATAATTAAAAAAACCTTTGAGAGATGATAATTTTCTACTGTGACTTTTAGGTGAAAACTTAGAGGATAAATAATTTATATATTTTTTTAATTCATATTCCTTAACAGTTTTGATTTCTTTGAATTTTAAAAATTTTGCAAATTCGACTAAGTCATCCTTGTAGGATTTAATTGTATTTGTTGACAAATTTTTGCTAGCACTTATGTACTCAATATACGCCTCAATTAAGTCTCTATTACTTAAATTCATTGTAACATGTATTCCAATAGCCTTTTATAATAATTATCAAGAGAGAAATTTTTTAAAATTTTCAACACTTGATAATTTTCTAAAAAACTTAATTCCTCAAAATCTCTATTTGACACGATCTTAAAAAAAATGTCTAAGGAATTAAAAATATCTTTATTGTTGGAAAATGAATCAGTTAGGAAAAGGTATTGTAAATTACCCTTTTCTTCTTTATCAGATTCTGAAAAACTAAAATTTGAAATTAAATTTATTATATCTTGAGGCAATTCAACATTTAAAACAATAACCATTAAAATTTTTCTTAATTTTTCTGAGGTAATTTTTTTATTTTTATTCAAACCAATTAAATAATCTCGAAGCTTATTTTCATCCAAATAACCATTGTTGAGGAATTGTTTCACTAACAAAGAAATCTTTCGAAAATAAACCTCTGATGAAAAATCTTTATTTTCAATTTTATTGAAGAGTTCATTGGCCTCAAAAATTTTGTTTTTAGACTGAAACATTCTTGAAAGTAGAAGTACATCCTCTGTTGACATAAGCCCTTTTTCTTTAGGGACTAAATCGAAAACAAGATTAGAAATTGGACCAATCAGGTTATCTATTTGAGAAATCTTTAAAAGAGCAATTATTTTTTTTAATTTTTGTTCGGCATTTTTTTCTTTTAAAATTGATTGAAAAAGAAGTGGGCGAGCTTTGGCAGGAGACAAAGTTTTATAGAGTGTGAGTGAATTTTCCACATCACTATTTTTAAATCTTGATAATTGATAAGCCTGAGACAGCATGTCGACATCTATTCTCTCTTGTTTAACTAAAATTTCTGAGCTATAGATTTTAAAATCTGTATCGACTGTTGGATTAGATAAAATTGACAATAAACCACTAATACTTAAGTTTTCTATTTGCTCATAGTTAGGAGAGATTTCTGCAAACTGTAAAGAGGACATTATGATTGGATTGAGTGATTTTATTTCATTAAGTTGTTTTTTAAGGCCCTCTGAATCAATAATTTCTTTTTCACTCATTAATGAATAAGCAAGATCAATAAAAAAAATATTTCCTGGTTCGTTAAGCTCCTTCAATAACGAAAGACCTAGTTTTGCTTCCTCAAATCTATTGTTAATAACATCACAAATTATTAAGATTTTTCCAAAAATCTCTGGCATTTTATCAGACTTATTATCCAATATTTTACAAGCTTCATTGTGTCTATTTCTTAAAAGATTTCCTTCAATCATTTTTTTTAAAACAAACTCATTTTTTTTTAATTCCGGGTATTGAGAATAATAAAGTTCAATTTTATTTATTCTGCCCGTATCAAATAACTTATTTATGTAAAGTTCAAAAATTTTTTTATCCTCTTCTAAAGAGATAAAATTTTTATCAATTTTTTTTTTTGTAGTGAGTATTTCAAAAATCAAATCTTGTATTACGGGATTTGAGCTTTTAGTTGGTAAAACTAGTAAAAAATTTTCAATATCTTTATAATTTTTTTTGTTAAAAAGATTTATAAAATTTAATTTTTTATCGTCACCAATTTCAGATATATATTTTTGTGCATTTGAATCATTTCCAAGATCAATCTTATCAAAAATAATTTGATTAGCAAAAAGTGAATTAGCATAGAAAGTCAACAAGATTATTAATAAATTAATTCTTGCCAATTTTAAACTCACTTTCGATAATTCTTGGTTTGATAATAAAATCCGTAGTACCTAAGTAAATTAAAAAAATAATAAAGGCTAGAGTAAAAGAAATCAAAACTTTTAATATGATTTTTTGCATTATTTATTATTATCACATTTGTAAATCATTTATATTCAAATTATACATTAATTGTATGAGTTAATATATCGTAAATGAATTTAAGAAAAAATAACATTGTAATTTTAGGAATGACTGGAGTTGGAAAAACCACGATTGGAAAAATTTTATCCAAAATTCTTAAATTTAGATTTATTGACACAGATATTGAAATAGAAAAGGCTTCTAACTTAAAAGTTTCAGATTTCTTTGAAAAATATGGGGAGGTAGAGTTTAGGGAGCTAGAAAAAAAGATTTTTTTAAAATCTCTTCAGTCCAAGCATAATACAATTGTATCTACAGGAGCTGGTATTTTGAGTGATAATGAAATTATTCTTGAAATTAAAAAGAAAAGTATAAGCATTTTCCTTGATATTAATATATCAAATTTAGTTAATAGGCTTAAGTATAACACAAGAAATAGGCCTAAAATTCAAAAAGGAAATCTTAGAAAAAACCTTGAAAATATGTACAAAAATAGAGTTTTTAATTACAATCAAGCTGATATAAAAATCAGCGTAAACGAACTTCCTGCAGGTGATGTAGTTTCAAGAATAATAAAAAAATTAAATTATGAAAAAATTCAGTAAACTTAATGTAAAGCTTAAAGATTATAGTTACCCAATTTTTATTGGAGAAAATTTAATAAGTGAAATTATGGGTTTAGTCCCAAAGTTTGAGGATTACTCAAAAATAATAGTTATTACAGATAAAGTTGTATTAAAAAATTTATTTCAGTCTTATAAAAAAATTGAAAGACTATCAAAAAAAAAATTTTTTAGTGTTACTTTGCCTTCAGGAGAAAAAACGAAAAGCTTCCAACAACTTCAGTTTTTATGCGAAAAAATTCTCAAAGAAAAAATTGATAGAGATGCGCTCCTTATATGTTTTGGTGGTGGAGTTATTGGAGATATTACTGGACTAACCGCAAACCTTCTTCTTAGAGGTGTTGACTTCATACAAATTCCCACGACACTTTTGGCACAAGTTGATAGCTCAGTTGGTGGAAAAACAGCAATAAACTCTAGGTATGGAAAAAATTTAATTGGAAGCTTTAATCAACCTAAAGCCGTAATAATTTCTACGGAAACTTTAAAAAAGCTAGAGAAAAGACAAGTAATCTCTGGATATGCGGAGATCTTAAAATATTCTTTGATAAGTGACAAATCATTCTTTGGGTTTTTACAAAAAAATGGAAAAAAAATTTTGTCTCTTGATACAGCTACGATAATCAAAACCATTAAGGTAAGTTGTAAAATTAAATCAAAAATTGTTGGAAAAGATGAGAAAGAAAAAGGAATTAGAGAAATATTGAATTTTGGACACACTTTTGGTCATGCTATAGAATCATTCACTGGTTTTTCCAAGAAAATTTTTCATGGTGAAGCTGTAATTTTAGGAATGTATTTAGCTTTAAAATTTTCAAACTATCTTGGTTTATGTGATGCAAATCTTATCAATAAGTTTTGTATTCATTTAAATGAATTAAAAATTCCTTACAAATTAAAAGATTATAAAATAAAGATTTCACCTTTAAATTTTTTAAAACATATAAAGTTTGATAAAAAAATTAAAAATAATAAAATGAAATTTATTCTACTAAAAGATTTTGCAAAACCAGTTGCATACGTGGTTAAAGATGAAAATATACTTAATAACTTCCTTGAAAAAAACCTTTTTTAATTAACATGGATTTACCTTTACACATATTGATTGGTTCAATCATTGGATTAGTAATCCTCTCGGCGTTCTTTTCAGGTTCTGAAACCTCACTTACATCGGCATCAAAACCTAGAATGCATAACTTAGCCAAGTCTGGGAAAAAAAATGCCAAAATTTTTGAAACACTTTTTAAAGATAAAGAATTATTAATTTGTACGATTTTATTTGCCAATAATTTGGTCAATGTTCTTGCTTCTGCCCTCGCAACAAAAATTTTAATAGAACTGACAAACACAGACGGTATTTTTTATGCAACTATTATTATGACTCTTATGATTCTTATTTTTGGCGAGCTAATTCCCAAAACACTGGCACTTTCAAAATCAGATACTTACGCACTCAAAATTTCACCCTTTATTAGATTTTTAGTTATTTTACTATATCCTCTAACTGTTACCTTAAACTTTATTGTCTATGTTTTATTAAAAATAGTTGGTGTTAATTACTCAAACTTTAAAAAGGAAGAAATTTCTGAAAAAAGAGAAGAAGAGTTAAGAGGTGCAATTGATTTACATGGTGAAGATTCTTCAAGAGACGAAAAGAATATGCTTAAATCAATATTAGATTTAGATGAGATAACCGTGGGATCAATCATGATCCCGAGAAAGGATATATTCAGTCTACCTGCAAACATAAATTTTAATAATCTTATAGAAAAGCTTGATGAATCGCCACATTCAAGAATTCCAATATGGGAAAAAAATCCCGAAAATATAATTGGGGTTTTTCATGTTAGAAGACTAATTAGTCAGAAAAATCCTGATCCAAAGAAATTTAATATCAAATTACTTTGTCAAAAACCTTGGTTTATTCCAGAATCAACCAAACTTGATAATCAACTAATGGAATTCAAAAAAAGAAAGGAACATTTTTCAATTGTTGTAGACGAGTATGGTGAATTTCTTGGAATAGTTACACTAGAAGACATTATTGAAGAAATTGTTGGAGATATTGATGATGAACAGGATATGTTAAAAATATCAAAAAAAGTAAAAGGAATAAAATCCTTATCCCCATCTAATTTTTTAGTTAAAGGTAATGTTAGTATCAGAGACCTGAACAAAGAGTTAAATATTAATCTTCCTATTAACAACAATGTTTCCACCATAGCTGGACTGGTTTTATACGAGAGCAGAACAATTCCTAAAACAAAACAGATTTTTTCCTTTTTTGACTTAAAATTTGAAATTTTAAATAAAACTAACAATCAAATAACATTATTAAAAATTTCAAAAAAAAAGGATTAACAAAAAAGAAAAAAAATATTATAGTATTTTGGGGGAGTTTTTTTTGATAATAAAAGATTTATTTGAAAAAGTTTTAATAGATCAAAGACTTGTAATTATTGATCATAATTCGTCGGCATACGAGGCAGCAGTAAGTATGCTGAAAAATAGATGTGGAGCACTGCTAGTTTGTGACCACAAAAATGACGATACCCTATTAGGAATAATATCAGAGAGAGACCTCACTTTTAGAGTTATACCTAAGGATCTTGACCCAAAAAAAACAAAAGTTTCAAAAATTATGACGAAAAATGTTGAGACTATTCAACCAAACAAAACAACCTTTGATGCAATACAAATTATGAAGTCAAAAGGCTTTAGACATCTGCCAGTGGTTGAAAAAAAAAAAATAGTAGGAATACTTTCTATGAGAGATCTCTATGATTACGCCAATAACGAACTACAAGATTCATTAAAAAAGCATCAAGAATTTATGTTTGGAACAGGATACGGAAGTTAAGTCAGAATTTTTATTGAAAGTGCATGAATTCCATTCTGCATTTCATTTTTTAAAACTTTGTAGATTAGTCTCTGTCCAGCAACTCTATTCATCGAACACAATTGATTAGACTTTATTATTACTGAAAAATGCGAATTCCCAGTATTTGGACTTCCAGAATGTCCTTTGTGCTTATCAGAGTCATTGATAACTTGTAGATGATCGGGTAAAAAAAAATCGTTAAGTTTTTTGTATATTGTTGATTCATCCATATATAAAGTAATAGAATACATTATGAAAAAAAAGTCAATTGAGTATATTTTTAACAAAATTTTTGGTGTTAACGAAAAATCTTGCGATGTAGTTGGCTGTAAAAACCCAGGAGGATATGAAGCACCTAAGTCACCAAATAGTAAAGAAAAGTATTCATTTTGTCTTTCCCATGTAAAAGAATATAATAAACGATGGAACTTCTTTGCGGGTAAAAGTCAGAGTCAAATTCACGATTATCAAAAAAATGACTTTTTTATTGGTCGGCCAACACGCCCTTTTTCAAAGGGAGTTAATTCAAAAATAAAATTTGAATTTGAATATTATTTTAATAACGACACTCTTAATTTTGAGAGAATAAAAGGAAATAAAAATACAAATTTTAACAAAAAAATTTCTACTGAAATTAGGCGGTGTTTAAAAATTTTTGATATTAAAGACGACTTTAATGAGCAACAGCTTAAAAAGAAGTATAAAGAGTTAGTCAAAAAGTATCATCCTGACTTAAATAAAAACTTTCATAATAAAGAAAAAAATATTAAAGAAATTAACAAATCGTATAGTAAACTGTTGAAGTTTGTAAAAAGATAAAATGAAGTTTAATAAAAATCAAAACACCGCAACTAAACTTGATACTAGCTCATACACTGATGAACTTTTTGGAATAAAAAAAAGAATCGTCGTTTCACATTTTTCGAAAAGAACTGATCTTGTTCCAGAAATTGATACAAATTATGTTTTTGATGAGGCAACAACTTTATCAATTATTATGGGTTTTAAGTATAATAAAAGAGTTTTAGTACAGGGATTGCACGGTACGGGAAAATCCTCCCACATAGAACAGATTGCAGCAAGACTAAATTGGCCATGTTTGAGAATTAACTTAGATGGTAATATTAGTAGATTTGATTTATTAGGGAAAGATGCAATTATTCTTAAAGAGGAAAAACAAATCACTACGTTTAAACAAGGTCTGCTGCCGTGGTCCATTGAAAATCCTGTTGCATTAGTTTTTGATGAATACGATGCGGGAAGACCTGACGTAATGTTTGTAATTCAAAGATTATTAGAATCTGATGGCAAATTAACACTCTTAGATCAAAATAGTGTTTTAAAACCTAATGAAAATTTTAGAATTTTTGGTACGTGTAATACTTTGGGTTCGGGTGATGAATCAGGACTATATTATGGAACTCAAAATCTCAATCAAGGACAATTAGATAGATGGAACATATTTACAACTTTGAATTTTTTAAAACCAGAGGTTGAAGAGGAAATTATTAAAAAAAAAATTAAAAAAATTTCAAAAAAAAAAAAAGAACAGATTAAATTAATCGTTAAATTAGCAAATCTCATTAGGGATGCTTTTAGATCCTCAGATATATCAATAATTATGTCGCCAAGAACATCAATTATTTGGGCACAAAATATAGAGATCTTTGAAGATGTCGATACTGCGTTCAAATTAACTTTTTTCAATAGATGTGATGAAAGTGATAAAAAGGTTATTGGTGAGTTCTATCAAAGATGTTTCGGGAGAGATCTTGTTTAAAAAACAAAAAAAAGATTTATTTAGCTATCAAAGAATTGTTGCTAACTCAATTTCAAAAAATAAAACTCTTAATCTTCCTGAGGAAAAAAAGATCGACACTGATGATTCAAAAAACGAACCTGAAATAAATGAATTCTTTTTGAACAAGGTCAGGGGTATCTATGATTTCAATGCACTTAAAGAAAGATATAAAGATACTAAAATTTATAATTATTATTGTCCAACCCAAGAGAATAAAAAACAAATATTTGAAATTATTAGTATTTCCAGATGCCTAACATTGGGGTTTGAAGAGTTTATTGGTTGTAAGAAAAACATTAAAAAAAGTTTTAACAAGCTTAATATTTTTTTTAATTATAAGCTGGAAAAAAAAAACGCTTCACTACTTAACACTATAGTGAATGTATTTGAAAGTAAAAAAACAAAGCATGAAAATATAAAAAAGTTTTACCCGGAACTATCATTAAACGATTTAAAAGAATTGAAAAAGTTTATTTCAAATGAAGAGTTATATTTTATTAAAGCTAATGAAATAATAAAAAAAATTACAATAAACGAAGAAGCTAAAAATAGTCAAAACCTAAAAAATGAAGATCAAACAAATACTAATGAAGGAAAATCAAAAAAAAAAGAGAGTAAAAAAGTACCTTTTCACGAAAAAATAAATACAGAAAAAAAAAAACAGACTGAAATAAACTCAACAAAAAATTTTTTTGAAAAAAAAGAAATCAATGACGAGCAGTATAATATTTTTACTAAGGAGTTTGACCTATCAGTAAATGCAAAAAATCTTGCTACAAAAAGTGAGTTAAATCTTTTAAGAAAAAAATTTGAAAACGAATATAATGACAATAAAAGATTAATTAATAGGCTAGCAAAAAAATTAGAAAGATTATTTAGTTCATTAAATACAAATTCTTGGAAGTTTGATCAAGACGAGGGTTATATTGATCCCTCAAGGTTAGCAAATTTAGTTGCAAATACAAAAAACCTTCAAATCTTTAAATATAAAAACGAAAATATCGAAAAAAATACTGTTGTAAGTTTACTTTTAGATAATTCTGGTTCAATGAGAGGAAAACCAATTATTACATCCGCAATAACGACAGAAATAATTACTAAGGTTTTGGAAAAATGTAAAGTTAATGTTGAAGTTTTAGGTTTTACAACAAAAGAATGGAAAGGAGGAAAATCAAAAAAAAAATGGGAAACTACCGGGAAAATTGAAAAACCTGGAAGGCTAAATGACCTTTTACATATTATTTATAAAGATGCAGATAGTACTTGGAATAATTGTAAAAATAATCTTGGCCTCATATTGAAAGATGGTCTGCTTAAAGAAAATATAGACGGAGAAGCTGTTCAATGGGCCTTCAGGAGATTAATGAATAGAAAAGAAAAAAAAAAAATTTTGATTGTTATCTCTGACGGTGCACCAGTTGATGATTCAACACTCTCAAATAATCCTCCGAATATACTTGATAATCATCTTAAAGAAACTGTTATCAAAATACAAAATACTAAAACAATTAAGTTAGTTGCTATCGGAATTGGTCATGATGTTTCAAAATATTATAAGAATGCTTTTATTATAGATGACGCAGAAAATCTTGGGGATATAATTATTGATAATTTAATGAAATTTCTTGGAACAAAGAATATTTAAGATTTTTTACTAATAAGAGCTTTCTTAAGTTTTTTTGTTTCATCATTCAACTTTGAGTTTTTTAAATTTAGAAGATAGGTATCTATACCACCATTTTTTTCTACAGTTTTAATACCTTTTGATGTTACATTTAATTTAATTTTTTTTCCTAAAATTTCTGAGTAGAATGAAGTGCTCTGAAGATTTGGTAAAAATTTTCTTTTCGTCTTATTAACAGCATGGCTGACGTTATTTCCAACCATTGGCTTAACATTAGTTATATTGCATCTTTTACTCATCGTTGTAATTTAAACCATAATAAGAAAATAAAATCAACTTAGTTAAAATTTATTTTTAATAAAATAATCAATTATTAATTCTGAAGCTTGAAAGATATTTATATTTTTATTTTTAACTTTTTCTTTAATTTTTAAAATGAATTTATTTCTTACAATTTCATTTGAAATTATTTCATTGACATTGTTACTAACTGAATTCCACATCCATTTAGTTTTTTGTGACTCTCTATTTTCATAAAATTTTTTATTTTTTTTTTGTTTATTAACAAAATTTAATACGAAATCCCAAATTTCATTAAATCCTTCAGACTTCAATGATGAGCACATTAGTACATCAATCTCATGATCTTTCCTAGGTTTTCCAGTTATTTGAATTGCATTTCTATATTCTCTTTGAGTAATTTCTGCTGCTTTTTTAAGATCATTATCTGCTTTATTTACAATAATTAAATCTGCAAGTTCAATAATACCTTTTTTTATTCCTTGAAGTTCATCACCTCCTGATGGTAATAACAAAACTAAAAAAATATCAACCATATCATAGACTGCTGTTTCAGCCTGCCCTACACCCATCGTTTCTACAAAAATTATATCATAACCAGCCTCCTCAAGACACAAGATAGATTCATGAGTTTTTTTTGCAACACCTCCTAAATGTCCATCGCTTGGAGAAGGTCTAATAAAAGCTAACGGATTGATAGATAACTTTTCCATTCTTGTTTTATCTCCAAGAATTGACCCTCCTGACTCTTTTGATGAAGGATCAATTGCTAATACAGCAACCTTATGACTTTTTTGTATTAAAAATAACCCTAATGATTCTATAAAAGTTGATTTACCTACTCCAGGAACTCCTGTAATACCTATCCTTACGGTATTGTTATTAACTTTGAACTTTTCAAAAATTTTTTGTACTAAAAGTTTGTCCTTTTTAAGTTTTGATTCAACTAAAGTTATAGTTTTTGCTAGGGCTCTCTTTGATCCATTTTTCAATTGCTTAGACATTTGGTTAATTAATGTTAGCTGATCCGAATTAAATTCCTGTGTATTTTTTTTTTGGAAATAAAAATCATCGGGTGAAACAGAGCCATGTGTAAATTCGAAAATTTTTAAAACAATTTCTTTTTCAGGTATTCTCTCTCCACTTATATACCTCGAAAGAGAAACTGGAGTTATTCCAATCAATTTTGAAAATTCCTTATTAGAGATTTTATTTAGTTTAAGGTATTCCTTTAACTTCATAATTAACCGTTTTGGTTAATGATACTAAATCAAATTGATAATATCAATAGCTGCTTCTTGTATATTTGTCCCTGGTCCAAAAACCTTACTCACTCCAAGCTCGTGAAGAAAATCATAATCTTGTGGCGGAATAACACCCCCACAGATTACTTTTATCTCTGATGCATCATTTTCTTTAAGGGATTTTATAAGCAGTGGCACCAGAGTTTTATGTCCAGCGGCTAATGTTGAAACACCAATTACGTGAACATCGTTTTCAATTGCCTGTATAGCAGCTTCTGCGGGTGTTTGGAATAACGGACCTACATCGACATCAAATCCCAAATCTGAAAAAGCTGTTGCTATCAGTTTAGCCCCTCTATCATGACCGTCTTGACCCATTTTTACCACTAGCATTCTAGGTCTTCTTCCTTTAGCCTCAACAAATTTATCTATATATGTGTTAATAGAAGTTATTTTCTCATTTTTTTTTGCAGTCTTACTATAAACACCACTAATTGTTTTGGTAGATAATGTATGTCTTCCAAAAACATTCTCCATTGCTGTAGTCATTTCTCCAACAGTACATTTATTTTTTGCGGCTTGAATACAAACTTCCAATAGATTTTGAGATTCATCATTTGCAGCTTGTTCAATTTTTTTTAAGAAATCCTCTACAATTTTATTGTTTCTAGATTTTTTTAGTTTATTTAAGTTACTTATTTGTTTGGCTCTTACCTGATCATTATCGATAGATAAAATGTTAATATTCTGTTTTTCAGTAGGTTTATACTTGTTAACACCTACAATTGTTTCCTCGTCAGAGTCAATTCTTGCTTGTTTTTTTGCAGAACTTTCTTCAATCCTCATTTTTGGAATACCCATTTCAATTGCTTTTACCATTCCTCCAGCATCATCAATTTCTTTTATTAGATTATTAGCCTCTCTAATCATGTCAGATGTAAGGCTTTCTAAATAGTATGAACCTGCCAATGGGTCAATTACATTAGAAATTCCTGTTTCTTCGGCGATTATTAATTGAGTATTTCTTGCGATCCTTGCAGAAAATGGCGTTGGCAAAGCTAGTGCCTCATCGAAACTATTGGTATGTAAAGATTGCGTGCCTCCCATCACAGCTGCCATAGCTTCAATTGTAGTCCTTACGATATTGTTATATGCATCCTGTTCTACTAAAGACACCCCAGAAGTTTGGCAATGGGTACGAAGAGCTAAACTTTTATTATTTTTAGGCTTATATTTTTTTATAATTTCACTCCACATAAATCTAGCCGCTCTCATCTTTGCTATTTCCATGAAAAAATTCATTCCAATTGACCAAAAAAAAGATAGTCTTGGTGCAAAGTCATCAATGTCAAGACCTCTTTTTAGTGCAGCATCAACATATTCTTTACCATCAGCTAGTGTATAGGCAAGCTCTTGCACTTGATTAGCACCAGCCTCCTGCATGTGATAACCACTTATGGAAATTGAATTAAATCTTGGCAATTTCTTTGAAGTATATTCAATAATATCTGCAACAATTCTCATACTTGGTTTTGGAGGAAAAATAAATGTGTTTCGGACCATAAATTCTTTAAGAATATCATTTTGAATAGTCCCAGTCAGTTTTTCCTCAGGACACCCTTGATTTAAACCCGAAGCAACAAAACAAGCCAGAACTGGGATGACTGCACCATTCATAGTCATAGAAACACTCATTTTTTCCAATGGAATACCATTAAATAAAGTGTTCATATCCTCTACGGAATCGATAGCGACTCCTGCATTACCAACATCTGCAACTACTCTAGGATGATCGGAATCGTATCCTCTATGTGTTGCTAGATCAAATGCAACTGAAAGACCCATCACACCGTTTTTCAATCCTTCTTTGTAAAATTTATTCGACTCCTCAGCAGTTGAAAAGCCAGCATACTGTCTAATAGTCCATGGTCTATTAGCATACATGGTTGCTCTTGGTCCTCTAGTAAAAGGTGGAATACCTGGAAAACCAATTTTATGATTTAAATTTTTAATATCATCGACAGTGTACAATGGCTTAACTTCAATACCCTCGGGTGTTTGCCAATTAAGATCTTCTATACCTCTATCTTTCAGCTCTTTCTCTGCTGAATTTAACCAATCTTTATATTCTTGATCCGACAATTTTTACTCTTTTATGTTAATTTCCGCATGAAAAAATCAGGGAAAATATTTTTTGTTTTAATTAAACCATCTAATTTTTGTTTATCAACATCGTTATTATTATTTACTTCTCTATGTATACCGTCAGTAATTAACAAGGAATCAAAATTAAGAGCATTTGCACCTTTTATGTCATTTTCTAGTGAATCACCAATAGCCAGAACTCTGGTATTTTTCTTTTCGAAAAAATTAAAACAATGCTCATATATTTCCTTGTAAGGCTTACCATAATATTCTACTTTTCCACCAATTTTTTCATAATATTCCGCAAGTAAACCAGCACAAATCATGAAGTTTTCCCCCCTCACTACCGTCTTATCTGGATTAGAACAAATCATGTGAGATTTTTTTTTGGCAAGAGAATCTAATAAATCTGTATAATTTTCTAGACTGTCATCATCGCCCCAGGGTCCAGTATTTAAGATTATGTCAACATTTGAGTCTTTATCAACTACAGAAATATCTAAACCTTCAACCAAGTGAAAATCTCTAGGCGGTCCAATGATTAAACAATTCTTTTTTTGGTATTTTTCTTTGATGCTTAGCCATGTTAATTCACCTGACGAAATAATTTTATCATAAAGTTTTTGTTCAATACCAAAATCTTCTAGTTGTTGAGATATAACAAAAGATCTTCTGGGAGCATTAGTGATAAAAAAAACCATTTTTTTTTTTTGTTTTAAGCTCTGCAAAACTGGTAATACATTATCAAATGCTGCTATACCGTTATGAATAACACCCCATAAGTCAATTAAGAAAACATCATAATGATCGTCAATATCTGATAGGTTGTTTAACTTTTCACAATTTTTCATGGCTTTATATTTGTTCCAACCAGTGAGCTTACATTCTTTAAATTATTTTTTTTTAACAAATAGCTTAACTCCTTTAAAATATTGAGGATTAAGCTGGGTCCTTGATATATTAGTGATGTATATAGTTGAACTAAATTACAACCCAAAGAAATTTTTTCAAATGCATCTTTACCAGATGATACCCCGCCAACTCCTATAAGAATAATTTTACCTTTAGTTTTTTTATAAACCCTATTAATTATTTCATTGCTAAGACCTCTTAATGGAGGACCAGAAAGTCCTCCAGTCTCCTCAATTTTCCATGAATTTTTGATTGGTTTTGAGTAAAGGTTTTGCCTTGAAATTGTTGTATTTGTTAGGATTAATCCATCTATCTTTGCAGAATCTAATACAATATTACATATATCATCTAATTCTCTATCATTTATATCAGGGGAAATTTTTATAAATGTTGTTTTTGTTTTAGATGGAAGTCTTGAGATTAATTTAGTTATATTTTCCTTTTTTTGCAAATCTCTTAAACCTGGAGTATTGGGAGATGAAATGTTAATGGTAATGTAATCTGCATGAACTTTTACAATATCATAAAGAAACTCATAATCTGAAAAATTATCTTCTGAATTTTTATTTTTGCCAATATTGATTCCTAGAATCTGATTTTTTTTTTTATCAAAGTTTTTTAAATTTCTCAGAAAATCCTCAACTCCTCTATTGTTAAAACCTAACCTTTGAATAACAGCCTCATATTCAGGAATTTTAAACACTCTTGGTTTTTCGTTACCTAATTGAGGCATTGGTGTTACAGTACCTAACTCTAAAAAACCGAAACCTAAATCAAATAAACCAGGAATTGCATCTGCATTTTTATCAAAACCAGCAGCTAAACCAATCGGATTTTCAAAAGATTTACCAAACACTTCTGTTCGTAAATTAGAGAAATTTTTCTCTTTTTTAAAAATTCTTAATTTAAGAGAAAATAAAAAAAGTTTATGTAAAATTTCAGGTGATAAAGGTTTACTTATTTTAGAAATTATTTTGTAATACATTAAACTTTACTAAATTAACTTTGTCTTTTTTACATCAATGAAATTAATAAATCCATAAAGATGAGGGAAAAGCTGATTATTTCTTGAAATTTCCCATTTTAAATTTTCTGCAATGTCTTTAACATTAATTTTAAAAATTATTATTGAATCTTCATTTTTATAGTATTTTTCAATTGTATTCTTTATTTGTGATTTAGTTGAAAGGTGAATAAAACCTGATTGAATATCTAATTTGTTTCCAAAAAATTTTTTTTTTTTTTTAAATTCATCCCACTCATTGTTTAACATAACTCTGTAAACAAAAGACTCTTTTTTATTTTTCATCTGATAGCTTTTCCTCGAGTAAAAGAATAGTTTTTTTTAATCCATAAAATTTAATAAAAGAACCAAGACGAGGACCTTGATCTTGACCCAATATAACTTGATAGAAAGCTGAAAACCAGTCCTTAAGATTCTCAAATTTTAAAGACATCCCAATTTCATAAATTTTTGTTTGGATTTCTTCAGGCTCTTCATCAGTTGAAGACGTTTCTAAAACTTCAATTAATTTTTTAAAACCAATTTTTTCTTTATCAGATGGGTTACGATATTTTTTATTTGGTAAAATAAATTCCTTGTAAAAAACAACACCATACCCTAAAAGCTCGTTTAAAAGTTTGTTGTCTTCTTTCACAATTTTGGGGTAATAATTTTCAATAAAGCCCCACAATATTTCACTTGATTCAGCATTACAAACACTCGCTAAATTAAGAATCATATTAAATGAAATTTTTTCAGGAGTTTTTTCTTCATTTTTTTCATCAATAAACCAAATAGGACTATTAAACTTTTGCTCTTTCGGTAGATTTTCATAGTCATTTTTGAGCTTAAGAAGTTCATCAGTTGTTTTTGGAATTATATCAAAAAATAATCTTTTTGCTCTGCTTGGGTTTTGAAACATGAATAACTCTAAACTTTTTTTATTTGAAAATCTTAACCAATCATCAACAGAAATTCCATTTCCAATTGATTTAGAAATTTTCTCGCCCTTTTCGTCTAAAAACAACTCGTATGTATAGTTAACTGGCGACCTTCCACCAATTATTTTTGTAATTTTATTTGAAAGAATATAGGACTCAATTAAGTCTTTTCCGTTCATTTCATAATCAATACCAAGCACATACCATCTCATTGCCCAATCTACTTTCCACTGAAGTTTACACTCCCCATTAAATATGGAGCAATCTTCTTCAGAATTGGTAATAGGGTTGAAATAAACTATTTTTTTTAGACTCTTGTTTAACTCTTTAACCTTAACTTGTAAAACCTTTCCACTTGATTTACATATTGGCAAAAAAGGTGAATATGTTTCTCTTCTATCTTTACCTAATGTTGGAAGAATAACGTTACATATATCTTCATAATTATCAAAAATTGCCTCTAATCCCTCATTAAATTTACCTGATTTATATTGCTCGGTAGAAGACTTAAAAATAAAGTCAAATTCAAAACCTTTTAAAAAGTCAATAAGCTTATTATTATTATGCTCTGAAAAACTCTTAAATTTTCCAAATGGATCGGGAATAGAGGACAGAGGCTTTTCTAAATTTTCTTTTATTAAATTTTGATTAGGTATGTTTTGGGGTACTTTTCTAAGACCATCCATATCATCAGAAAAAACAAATAATTTACTCGGTATGTCTGACAAATACCTAAATGCCTTCATAACCATAGTTGTTCTTAACACTTCTCCGAATGTTCCTATGTGAGGAAGGCCTGAAGGTCCGTACCCGGTTTGAAAAATACATTCTTTTTTTTTTGAATTTTCAAACCTTTTTAGCAATTTTTTTGCTTCTATGAACGGCCAAACTTTTAAGTTATTCTCTACCATAATTATTAAACTATTTAGTTTGATATTATTATCAAGTTCAAAAATAATTAATTATACAAATAATTAGTGTATAAATAAATATAATGCATTTTTATCTTGTAATATTGAAAAAAAACTTTACTTTTACTATTATTTACACATCATAATGTATGGCAAAAAAACTTAAAGGTGATTCTTTCTTTCTTTCTGCAAATGATTTAAAAACGGGAAGTGTTGTTTATTACAATGGAGATGATTGGTCAGAAAAAGTATATAAAGCTAAAAAAATCAATCGTTCTGAAATTGAAGAACACGAACATATAGCAAAAAAATTTGAGGATGAATGTATAATTATATCACCAATATTTGTTGAGTTAAATGATGATGGAACAATAAAGAAACTAAGAGATATTATTAGGAAAAATGGAACAACCTTCTAAGTTTAATTATGTATCAATATTCAGATAAAGATAAACAAATAGTAAGAAATAGAACAAAAGAGTTTCTCTCTCAGGTTAAAAGAAGAATTGATGGCAATTTAACCGAAGAAGAATTTAAACCATTAAGACTAATGAATGGACTTTATTTGCAACTGCATGCTTATATGCTTAGAGTAGCAATTCCATATGGAGAGTTGTCACACATTCAGCTAAATAAACTTGCAGAAATTTCAGAAAAATATGATAAAGGATATGGGCACTTTACAACTAGACAAAATATTCAATTTAATTGGCCTAAGCTTGAAGATGTTCCCAAGATTTTAAATGAATTAGCTGGTGTAGAAATGCACGCAATACAAACATCTGGAAATTGTATAAGAAATATCTCTTGCGATCACCTTGCAGGTATCAATAATGAGGAGGTTGAAGATCCCCGTCCATGGTGTGAAATAATTAGAAAGTGGTCCACTTTTCATCCAGAATTTTCTTATCTCCCAAGAAAATTTAAAATTGCTGTAATTGCAAGTGAAACAGATAGGGCAGCTATGAAAGTACATGATATTGGACTAAAATTAGTAAAAAAAAGAAATCAAATAGGTTTTGAAGTTTATGTTGGTGGGGGGCAAGGTAGAAGTCCTTTTATCGCAAAAAAAATAAATAATTTTGTAAAAAAGAGAGATTTATTGAATTATTTAGAGGCAATTTTATCGATCTATAATGAGATGGGTAGAAGGGATAATATTTATAAAGCCAGAATAAAAATTTTAATTAATGAACTTGGTGCAGAAAAACTAAAATCTTTAATAGAAAGTAAGTTTAAAAAATTTGCAGATAAAAAACTTTTGCTTGAGGAAGACGAAATAAAAAAAATTAAAAATTACTTTAAACTTCCAATCAATGATCCAATTAAATCTTCAATTCCAGTGAAGAAAAATAAAGAATATAATATCTGGCTAAATCAAAATGTTATTAAACACAAGTTAGCCGGTTATTCAATTATAATGGTCTCGCTCAAACATTACAATCAACCTCCTGGTGATGCGACTGCTGAACAAATGAAAACATTATCTATAATTGCAAAACAATATTCTTATGGAGAAATAAGAGTTACTCATGAACAAAACCTAGTTCTTCCACATATTAAAAATTCTGACTTGTTCAGTGTGTGGAATAAACTAAGAGCACTAAAACTTGCTACACCAAATATTGGGCTTATAACAGATACAATTTGCTGTCCAGGAATGGATTATTGTGCATTAGCAACAGCACGATCAATACCTATTTCTCAAAAGATTAGTCAGCATTTTAAAGATCAATCAATACAAGACAAGATTGGAAATATTAAAATTAAAATTTCTGGTTGTATAAATGCTTGTGGTCACCATCATGTTGGAAATATTGGTATTCTCGGTTTAGATAGAAACGGAGAAGAATCTTATCAAATTTCACTTGGTGGGTCTGCAGATGAAAAAACAAGTATAGGTAAAATCGTTGGACCGTCCTTTTCAGAAAAAGAATTGATCAAGGCAATACAAACAATTATTAAAACTTTTGAGAGAAATAAAAAAAATAATGAAGATTTTTTAAGTGTGTTTAACAGAGTTGGAATTGATCCATTCAAAAAAGATCTCTATGACAAAAGTAATCCTTAACAAAAATAAAGTTTTAAAAAATGAATATTTTTTTGTAGATGACTTAACTAACTTAACAAAATCAAATTCAGGAAATTTAATCGTTACACTATCTCAATGGTTAGATAATAAAAAAACTCTAAGCAAAAAAAAAAATATTGGGATACAATTAAACTCTGACGAATCCTTGAGCTTAATTGAGGAAGAAATTAGTTTTTTTGAAATGATTCAATTTAACTTTCTAACTTTTAAAGATGGAAGACCATTTTCGGAAGCAAAGAAATTAAGAATTGAGTTTCAATATATCGGTGAAGTTAGAGCTTCAGGACATATCCTTCCTGATCAATATATCTTCTTATTAAGATGTGGTTTTAATTCAGTGGAAATAGAAAGCAAGCAGAAGAAGTTTTGGCTAGAATGTTTAAAAATGGGTATGGGATTGTATTATCAACCTTAAAAAACCCAACTTACTAGGTTGGGTTTTTTTAAGTGCACTAGAAACTACAGGGTCTTAGAAATCCATTCCGCCCATGCCGCCCATGCCGCCCATGCCGCCCATTCCTCCTCCTGGCATTGGTGGCATTGGCTCTTTAGGTTCTGGTAATTCAGCAACCATAGCTTCAGTAGTAAGTAACAAACCAGCTATTGAAGAAGCATTTTCAAGAGCCGTCCTTACGACTTTAACAGGATCGATAATTCCTGATTTTACTAAATCAGTGTATGATTCAGTCTGAGCATCAAAACCGAAATTAACGTCCTTTTGCTCTGATAATTTACCAATGACTATTGAACCTTCAACGCCAGCATTTTCTGATATTTGTCTACATGGAGCTTCTAAGGCCTTTCTTACGATGTCAATACCAGCATTCTGATCAGAGTTTGCTCCTTTTAAACCTTCAAGAGAATTTTTTGAATAAAGTAATGCAGTACCACCACCAGGAACAATACCTTCTTCAACAGCTGCTCTAGTTGCGTTTAACGCATCATCAACTCTGTCTTTGCGTTCTTTAACTTCAACTTCAGTTGATCCGCCGACATTAATGACAGCAACACCTCCAGAAAGTTTCGCCAATCTCTCTTGAAGTTTTTCTTTATCATAATCAGATGTAGTGGATTCAATTTGCGTTTTTATTTGTTCGCATCTTGCTTTTACATCAGATGTTTGTCCACTACCTCCAACAATTGTGGTATCTTCTTTGTCAATTCTTACTTTTTTACAGGAACCAAGGTCATTGATTGTTACGTTTTCAAGCTTTATACCCAGCTCTTCACTAATTACTTGGCCACCTGTAAGTATGGCAAGATCCTCTAGCATAGACTTCCTTCTGTCACCAAAACCTGGCGCTTTAACTGCTGCTACTTTTAATCCGCCTCGAAGTTTATTAACAACTAATGTTGCAAGTGCCTCTCCTTCAACATCCTCGGCAATAATTAGAAGAGGTTTACTTGATTTAACAACTGATTCAAGTAGTGGTAATAAATCTTGAAGGTTCGAAAGTTTTCCTTCATTCAAAAGAATGAAAGGATCTTCAAATTCACAAATCATTTTCTCTGCATCAGTAATGAAGTATGGAGAAAGGTAACCACGATCGAATTGCATACCTTCGGTTGTTTCAAGGGTGGTATCTCTGGTTTTAGATTCCTCAACGGTAATAACTCCGTCTCTTCCAACTTTATCCATTGCTTCGGATATTTTTTTTCCTATTTCTTCTTCCCCATTGGCTGAAATTGTTCCTACTTGAGCAATTTCACCGGAAGAACCTAGCTTTTTAGCTCTTGTTTTAAGATCTGACAAAACCTTGTCCACAGCTAAATCAATTCCCCTTTTTAGATCCATTGGGTTCATCCCTGAAGCAACAGCTTTAGCTCCCTGTTTGACAATTGCTTGAGCTAATACAGTAGCAGTTGTAGTTCCGTCACCTGCTGCGTCTGAACTTTTACTCGCCACCTCTTTAACCATTTGAGCGCCCATGTTTTCAAACTTGTCTCTAAGCTCTATCTCTTTAGCAACAGAAACTCCATCTTTTGTAACACGAGGTGCCCCGAATGATTTATCTAAAATTACATTTCTTCCTTTAGGTCCTAAAGTTACTTTAACAGCATTAGCCAAAGCGTCTACACCGGCGATCATTAAATCGCGTGCATCAGAACCAAATGATATTTTTTTTGCTGACATAATTTTTCCTTTCTATTCTAAAATTCCCATGATGTCCGATTCCTTCATAATCAAAAGATCGTCTCCATCTAGTTTAACTTCTGTCCCAGACCATTTTCCAAAAAGAATTTTATCACCCTTTTTAACATTCATAGGTCTCAACTTTCCATCCTCTGTAACTTCTCCAGGACCAACAGCCAAAACTTCTCCTTCACTTGGTTTTTCTTTAGCTGTATCTGGGATAATTATGCCTCCTGATGTTTTTTCATCACTCTCAAGGCGTTTGACGACAACTCTGTCGTGAAGTGGCTTGAATTTCATAGAATCTCCTTTGTTAGACAATTCAAGATAGATAGAGCCTTGCTAGCACTCATACCTAACGAGTGCTAATTTAGTAACTTCACAAAATTTGTCAACAATTTTTTATACTGAATTCGGAGGAGATATAGCTTTCAAGTTTTAAGACACTTTTTTCGATATTTTCATTCTCGGTATCAATAATTAGATCTGGGTTAGTTGGTGCTTCATATGGAGAAGATATTCCTGTAAAATCTTTTATTTCAGACTTTATAGCTTTAGCATACAATCCCTTTACATCTCTTTTAATGCATTCCTCCAATGAAGCCTTAATGTAAATTTCTCTGAAATATTCTGGTCTTATATCTCTAGCCTTCTTTCTTTCGCTTCTGTAAGGTGAGATAAGGGAAACAATAATTATAAATCCAGCATCTGAAAATAGTTTTGCCACTTCAGCCGTTCTTCTAATATTCTCTGTTCTATCTTCTGGTGAAAAAGAAAGCCCTTTATTTATCCCCATTCTTAGATTATCTCCGTCTAAAATAAAAACATTAAAACCTTTAAAAAATAATTTCTTTTCAACTTCTTTAGCTATAGTACTTTTCCCAGAACCCGAAAGTCCAGTCATCCAAATAATACCTGACCTATGATTAAATCTAGATGCCCTATCAACTTCACTTACATTAAAATTGACAGGTGTAATGTTTGGATTATTGGTCAGTTCTTTTTGATCAGGGTAATTTTTTAAGCTTGCAATACCGCCAGAAACGATTTCATTTTCATCTAATATGCAAAATCTTGCTGTTTTTGTTAAAACATTATAATCATCAATTGGTATAAACTGAGAAGAATGGATCACAACTTCACAGACATCGTTTTTATTGGGTATTTTTTTATTACGAGATTCTAAGTTTTCAGTATCAATTATTTTATTAACTTTACTTATATTTATGTTGTACTCTCCAGTATTAATTTTTAATGTATACTTTTTATTTAGATTCATCTTTTTATCGCTTAACCAAAAAAGATTCGCTTCAAATGTGTTCATTAGTTTAGGAGGGTTTTTCAGGTGAGAAATCATATTTCCTTTATCAACAAAAATTTGTTCAGAAAAAGTTAATCCTAAACATTCACCAGTGTGATATTCTTTTTTTGATTTGGGCCATTCCTCAAAAGACTTTATTTTTACTCTTTCATTTGAGGGCAAAACTAATAATTCATCGTCTATTTTTATTTTTCCAGACTCAACTCTACCAACAATTATTCGCTTATCAGAAAGTTTATAAATATCTTGAACTGGAAATCTTAAATAATTTTTATTTTCATTTTGACTATTATCATAGTTATCTAGAACGTCTGTTAATGACTTGCCATTATACCATTTTGTTTTTTTACTTTTTTTTACTATATTGTCCCCAATTTTTGCTGAAATTGGGATATCATATAAGCCCTCTACGTCTATTTTAAGCAAATAATCATAAAGTCTTTTTTTTACCAATAAATATCTATCCTCTTTATAATTTACTTTATCCATCTTGTTAAAGAGTGTTATTACTCTTTTAATACCCAACAATTTTAGAATGTATGCGTGTTTTTTTGTCTGAGCTTTTATTCCTTCATCAACGTCAATTATAAGAATTGCAATATCTGCAGAAGCTGCTCCTGTGATCATATTTTTTATAAACTCTTTATGACCCGGCGCATCTATAAATACATAATTTCTTTTTTTGGTTTTAAAAAAAATTTGAGTAGTATCAACTGTTATTCCTTGATCTCTCTCTACTTGAAGTGCGTCTAACAAAAAAGCAAATTCAAACTCCATGCCTCTCTTTTCACTCACCCTTTTTAATTCTTCATACTTACCCTCAGGAACTTGGTCAAGTTCATACATCAATCTTCCTATCAAGGAAGATTTTCCGTGATCGACATGTCCAACAATAACAATTTTAGGAGTATCTTGAAGATGCTTGATCTGTTCCATTTACATATATCCTGTAGATCTTAATTTTTCAAAAATATCTTCTTGTTCATGGTCCATCGCTCTACCAGATCTCTCAGATACTTTTGTTGTTTTTAATTCTTCAATGATTTGATCGATATTTTTTGCTTTGCTTTTTACTGGGAACGTAATGTCTTTATCTCCTAAAGATCTATATCTTTTTCCTTTTTTTGAAAAATACAAGTCGACTACAGGGATCTTTTGACTTTTAATGTATCTCCATATGTCAATTTCCGTCCATCCTAGCAGAGGATGAATTCTTATGTGTACTTCGTCTGGATAGTTAAAATTGGATTGATCCCAAAATTCGGGAGGTTGATTTTTAATATCCCACTTGCCAGTTTCATCCCTTGGACTAAAAACCCTCTCTTTAGCTCGAGTCCCTTGCTCATCTCTTCTGATACCAGCGACTATACCTTTAAAATTATATTTTTTTAAAATTTTTTTTAAACCCTCTGTTTTTCTGGCTGCTGATCTCGCAGCTGGCGGTAGAGAAGAATCAATTTCATTTACTGGGGGGCAGTCTCCTTTAATAAGATTTAAGTTCCATTCCTTTTCGTACCTATCTCTAAATTCATACATTTCTTCAAATTTTTTTTTTGTGTCAACATGTACAAGCGGAAATGGTATTTTGCCAAAAAAAGCCTTGAAGGCAAGCCAGACCATGACATTTGAGTCTTTGCCTAAAGACCACAGCATTGCCATGTTATTTATAGATCTATATGCTTGTCTAAAGATATAAACACTATCATTTTCTAGTTTTTTTAGGTGTGAATCCATAGTTAATCTTTTTTATAATGAATTCCACACTCAGTTTTTGTCTGATTAATCCACCGACCTGATCTTAAATCCTCTATATTTTTTGGCTTGAAAGTACAGTGGGTGCATCCAACAGATAAGTACCCTTCCTCTACAAGTGGATGTTTAGGTAGATTATTATTATTAAAATATAACAAAACAAATTTTTTTTCAAAATTTGCTAAAGGATTCACAACGACTTTTCCATTATTAAATTCAAAAGGTTGAACGTCAAATCTCTCCCCTCCTTGATATGATTTTCTTCC